>CAIVAU010000048.1 GCA_903903925.1 uncultured cyanobacterium | reverse complement strand
TTCAAAACACCATTTCTTCATCCATGTGATCATGCTGACATAGGACACCCAAAAGAATATTATCAACTTCGCAACTACGCCCTAATTTTACTGAAGACGAGTAAAATATAGCTACAGCGCAATCAAGCCCATCATCTAATCCTTCCATTTAGAATGGAAACCTGAGTGTTAGTAGTTAGTTATTAGTAAAATAATTAACAACTAGCAACTACATTTAAGTGGGTAGCCTAATTCAAATTCCCAATCTTTTGGGATTTGGAGCGGAGGAACCAATCTCTGGGGCTAATCTTAATCACGTTAGGGGTGAGGAGTTAAGAATAAATACTCATAACGTATGACTCCTAACTCTAGTAAGAGAGACACCTTCCAGTCTTCGCCCGTCAGCTAACTCCGCAGGCAATGGAAGGAACCCCCAAAACTTTGGCTTTAATGTAAGAATACATTTTTCAGAATACAGGAGTCAGGAGTCAGGAGTCAGAATGACAAATACTAAACCCCTATAGATACTGACTTTTGAACGGCAGTCGCTACCCTGTGGGAAGCCCTTCGGGTTCGCTAGTCGCCTGTGGAGGGCAACCCTCCTGCAGCGCTATCTCACCGCCCTCCGGGCGTCTACAAGTCGGGCATTGTCCACCCAAGGCGCTGCCTCCTCCTGACTCCTGACTCCTGACTCCTGACTTCTGTATTTTTACGCCTTAATAGCAGTTGTTCTTGGGGTTTCCTTTACCGATTTTAGTCATTAGTCAAGAACCATGGACAAATGACAAAGGACTAATGAAACTGGACAAAATTGGTTGACCCGCTTCTCCTTTGCCATTCATTTACCAACAGAGAAGTAAAAGCTGTGAACATCAAGCCAATTTTAGTGCGTTTACAAAACGCAATAGGTAGAGATGACTTAACTGAGCAAATGGTGTTGCACTTAGCGCCAACAACACCTTTTTCTGAACAAGCTCAATCAGAAAAATCAGTCAACTTAATCGTTGGTTATAACAGTTCACCGAGAAGTCACACTGCATTGGACCTTACCTTGTTAATTGCCCACCAAACAAGTTTAGCGACAAAGGCACACGTCACAGTTCAAATTGTCTATGTGTTAGAAGATCATCATAAATGTGATGATAAAGATCATTTGCTAATCGAGGAAGTTGCTAGCAACATATTAACCTATCCGATGCCATTAGACTTTCCTGCGAACTCGAAATCAAGAAGTTTTGGCACACGTGTTCTAACTCAAATAAAAATGCAAGCAAAGGCAACATCAAAAAAAATAACAACGGTAGATCACTTAACACAAGCCGAGTGTATTTTGCGACAAGCAATTTGTCTCGCTGAGGAATGGAAGAGTTCTTTCAAAGCTCATCTACGGTTTGGTAGCGTTGCTACAGAACTCACAAAAGTTGTAGAAGCAGAAGCCACGTCTCTACTCGTTCTAGGCTGTAACTCTGCTGACCACCCTCTTGTTCAAAAATTAGGTTCTCACTTCCCCTGCTCAGTGCTAGGTATACCAAATTGTATTGAAGAGAGACGCCATGACGATTACAATTAGGTAAATTTGGTAGCCCTGCATTTCTCACAAGAGAGAAGTGTGGGAGCGTGGAGAGTGTGGGAGGTAGTTGCTATTAACCAGGTTTTAAACGTAATTCCATGATCACTTTTCCCATCCCCCCCACTCCCCATACTCCCTTTGTAACCTGCCAATAATGCGGAAATTACCACAAAAGGCGGTAACAGCCAGCGTAACCAAGCTAGAATTAGCAAAAGCCAGCAAAAGCCTACCTCGCTGCTAAGCATCGCGGTAGTTAGCTCTCATCCCAGCCATCTGTTTGTTTTACTAATTAGCTTGCGCTAATTCCCTCAGCAAAAGCTAATCTATAACATAGTGACTTGTTAAGTTAAATTAAACCACAGTTACCATTACCCTGAATATACAGGGTGAGTCTAATTTTGTATCAAATGATTCACATTAGAGGAATGAGCATACTATGCAGCAGCTTCCAACCAAGTCAGAAATCGATTACAAGAGAGAGCAAATCATTGACAGCAAGCCACTAGAGATGCAGCAGCTTCCAACCAAGTCAGAAATCGATTACAAGAGTGAAAAATACAAGGACGCCTATAGCCGCATTAATGCGATTGTGATTGAAGGTGAACAAGAAGCCTATGAGAATTACCTCCAACTTGCTAAATTGCTGCCAAAACATGAAGATGAACTGATTGGCCTATCCAAGATGGAAAGTCGTCACAAAAAAGGGTTTGAAGCTTGTGGGCGCAATCTTGAAGTGACACCGAATATGCAATTTGCCAAAGACTTTTTTGCTCAGTTACACCAAAATTTTCAAAGCGCGGCAACTGAGGGCAAAGTTGTTACTTGCTTGCTGATTCAGTCCTTGATTATTGAATGTTTTGCGATCGCCGCCTATCACATTTACATTCCAGTCGCTGATGATTTTGCTCGTAAAATTACTGAAGGAGTGGTAAAAGATGAGTATACCCATCTGAAGTTTGGCGAAGAGTGGTTGAAAGCGCATTTTGATGAATCCAAAGCTGAATTAGAAGAGGCTAACAGCCAAAACCTCCCAATTGTGTGGAAAATGCTCAACCAAGTCGAGGGCGATGCTCGGACTATGATGATGGAAAAAGAGGCTTTGGTGGAAGACTTTATGATTCAGTACGGAGAAGCACTGAGTAACATCGGTTTCATAACTCGTGACATTATGCGCCTGTCAGCCCACGGAATCAAAGCCGCTTAAAACTGATTACTTCACTTTCGGCCAAAAAAGGATAAGCCTAATAAAATAGTTCATGTTTGGTCTAATTGGACATCTTACAAGTTTAGAACACGCGCAAGCAGTAGCCAGAGAATTGGGATACCCAGAATATGCTGATCAAGGGCTAGACTTTTGGTGCAGCGCACCGCCCCAAATTGTCGATAACATTACTGTTACCAGTGTTACCGGGCAGAAAATTGAAGGGCGATATGTAGAATCTTGCTTTTTGCCAGAAATGCTGGCGGCTCGTCGCATCAAGGCAGCAACACGCAAAATCCTCAATGCCATGGCTCATGCTCAAAAGCATGGCATAAATATCACGGCTTTAGGTGGGTTTTCCTCGATTATTTTTGAAAACTTTAACTTAGAGCAATTTAGGCAAGTCCGTAACATCAAACTAGAGTTTGAACGCTTCACCACAGGCAATACTCATACTGCCTATATTATTTGTCGGCAGATAGAACAAGCGTCGAAGCAAGTAGGCATTGAACTATCAAAAGCGACTGTTGCTGTATGCGGTGCAACGGGTGATATTGGCAGTGCTATCTGTCGGTGGTTAGATACTAAAACAGATGTTAAGGAACTCCTGCTAATAGCTCGTAATCAAGAACGCCTCCAAGAGTTACAAGCTCAACTGGGGCGTGGCAAAATCATGGATTTAGAAGCAGCTCTGCCAGAAGCTGATATTGTGGTTTGGGTTGCCAGTATGGCTAAAGGTGTAGAAATTGAACCCGCTGTGTTAAAGCAACCCTGTTTGCTGATTGATGGTGGTTATCCGAAAAACCTAGCGACCAAAATTCAGCGTCCTGGTTTATACGTGCTCAATGGTGGCATTGTGGAACACTCTCTAGACATTGACTGGAAAATTATGAGCATTGTCAACATGGACGTTCCAGGACGCCAGTTGTTTGCTTGTTTCGCTGAATCAATGCTGCTGGAATTTGAGAAGTTATATACGAACTTTTCCTGGGGGCGCAATCAGATTACTGTAGAAAAAATGGAGCAGATTGGTCAGGTATCGGTAAAACACGGATTTCGACCGTTGCTGGTTTAGTTAGTGGTTAGTTGTTAGTTGTTATTTGCTAAAAAATACCACCGCTAACCACTAACCACTAACGACTAACGACTAACCACTAACCACTAACTACTAACAACTCTGGAAAATGGCTACTACTGAGCGTAAACCGCTATTGTTGGATTTTGAAAAGCCACTAGCAGAACTCGCAAACAGAATTGATCAGATTCGACACCTAGCAGAAGAAAATGGCGTCGATGTTTCTAGTGAAATTCGTAAACTAGAAGCACGCGCTATGCAACTTCGAGAGGAGATTTTTGGTAGTCTATCACCGTCCCAGCGTCTGCAAGTCGCTCGTCATCCTCGCCGACCTAGTACTCTGGATTACATTCAGGCAATTAGTGATGAATGGATGGAGTTGCATGGCGATCGCTGTGGATCTGATGATAGAGCTTTAATCGGTGGTGTGGGTCGCTTGGGTGGGCAACCGGTGGTTATATTGGGTCATCAAAAAGGGCGTGACACCAAAGATAATATCGCCCGTAACTTTGGTATGGCAGCCCCTAGTGGCTACCGTAAAGCGCTACGATTAATGGAACACGCCAACAAGTTTGGCATGCCAATTCTAACTTTTATCGATACGCCTGGAGCTTTAGCTACGGTGGAAGCTGATAAAGGTGCAGGAGAAGCGATCGCCTATAATTTGCGGGAGATGTTCTGTCTGGACGTACCCATTATTTCCACAGTTATCGGTGAGGGCGGTTCTGGCGGAGCTCTTGGTATTGGTGTGGGCGATCGCCTCTTGATGTTTGAACATGCCGTTTATACAGTTGCTACTCCTGAAGCCTGTGCTGCTATCTTATGGAAAGATGCTGGCAAGGCTCCCCAAGCAGCCGTTGCCCTCAAAATCATTTCACACGACCTAAAAAACTTAGGGATTATCGACCAGATATTACCTGAACCTATTGGGGGTACTCATTCCGACCCTCTCAAAGCGGCGACCACTCTCAAGCAAGCTCTGTTGGATAACTTGGAGGAACTTAACAGCTTAACGGCTCAGGAACGACGCCAACTACGCTATGAAAAATTCCGCAAAATTGGCGTTTTCACTGAACTTGCCCGTGAGGAATTATGAATTATGAATTATGAATTATGAGCTATAGGAATCATACTTGAATCTTGCTCAGGTTACTGAGAAGTAAACCTTTCTAGGACAAGCTTCTAGCCAGCTTGGTTTTTCAAAAATCAAATATGAGTCCTACATGAGTAGAAATTCATAATTCATAATTCATAATTCAAAACATCATGACTATTGCTCGTTCCAGCGGTTCCAATTGCTCTCAATCTCCTCTGATTTCCGACTTGGCGGAAGCCATCAACACAAGACCAGATCGCAACACTAATAACGGACAACAACCTGATTTGCACCCGCCAACAGGAGAGCATACGGAGGAGATGATCGATGCCGTGTGGACACTACTAGTGGGTATCGGGGAAGACCCGGAACGAGAAGGACTCCAGAAAACACCCCAGCGGGTCGTTGAGGCAATGCGCTTTCTTACCAGTGGCTACAACCAGTCATTAGAAGAAATTGTTAACGATGCCATCTTTAATGAGGGTCATAACGAAATGGTGTTAGTCAGAGATATCAATTTCTTCAGTTTATGCGAACACCACATGTTGCCGTTTATGGGCAAAGCTCACGTTGCATACATTCCTAACCAAAAAGTTGTGGGACTCAGTAAGCTGGCGCGGATTGTGGAGATGTATTCCCGCCGCTTGCAGGTCCAGGAAAGGCTAACCCGCCAAATCGCCGAAGCAGTTCAGACGATTCTAGAACCACAGGGAGTTGCAGTTGTGATGGAAGCCACTCATATGTGTATGGTGATGCGGGGTGTCCAAAAACCAGGCTCTTGGACTGTCACCAGTGCAATGCGGGGTATATTCCATGAAGATCAAAAAACTCGTGAAGAATTCTTTAATTTAATTCGCCACCAAGCAGGGTTTTTTTAAGTTGTGAAAATTGTTTTTTAACGTAGATGCACAGTAGCTTGCTGTAGGCTACCGTTATGTCTAACAATAAACGCGAAGCATATGCTCATAAGGCCCTTTTTGGTGGTGGTATGATTGTTGATCAGCACCCGGTCCCACCAAATAAAGCCTATATCCTAGCTACCAATGTCTGCGAGCTAGGAGATTCTTCCTGTTCGCCAATTGGAGGCTTTCCATTCCTTGTATAATTCAGTGACGAACTCACCGACAGCCCTCGAATCAGTTCTCGAATCACATCCGTTGCTGGTCTGCCTGTTTGGTTACAATACAAGTCCAACTTTTCAGCTTCACTTGATGCCAGGTTGATTGTAATTCTCTTACACGCCCATTTCTTATTTATAGTCAAAACTATTTACCTCCACTGTTATCAGTTGAACTTTCTTACCCTAGGTACACGTATTCATTATGACAGATAGGAAGTCCCCTGAATTGTATCCCAAAAGTCAGAACTTAGATTAAGTTTGATTGTATTCGTGATCACATAAGTGTTGAAATGTTCTTTTTTTTACTTTTTACCTTGTTGTACTAGTACAACGCGGCGGAAATAAAGCCACCATTTCAAACAGGCAAAAGCCTTGATATATATTACTTTTGACTTTTGACTTTTGACTTTTGACCAACGCCCAGCGGTACTAGCCTCTCGAACAACTGAGCCACCTTGTCTAAATCCTTATCTCCAGGACCACGTTCCACACCACTAGATAAATCAATCCCACTGGGGTTAACCTGACTCAGAGCTTCCACAATATTATCCGGCGTGAGTCCTCCAGCCAAAAACCAAGGGTAGCTGGGGTTAAATCGCTTTAGCATCTTCCAATCTAAAGTTTTGCCCGTACCACCCAGTTGCTGTGGATGGTATGCATCAAGCAGCAACGTATCTACGCAAAACGTATAAGAAGAAGCTTTGTTAAGATCCTCAAAACTGCGTATCCTCAGAGCTTTAAGAATTTCTGCGTTGGGTAGAGATTGGCGCAATATCTGGCAAAATTCGCTCTCTTCATCTCCGTGCAACTGAACTCCAGTCAACCCAGCGTCAGCCACTGTCTGAATGATTTCCTCCGTGGGAGCGTTGGCAAAAACTCCAATTTTGTCGATTCCTTCCGGCAGATGTTCCACCACCGCCTGAATTTGTGCTACCGTGACATAGCGAGGTGAGGTGGGGACACAAATAAATCCTAATGCTGTAGCACCAAAAGAGGCGATCGCTTTCCCCTGTTGTGGTTGAGTGATTCCGCAAATCTTAATCCGCATGGAAAATTCATAGATCTTCAGCAGTACTAGAAGTCAGTGTAAATTATTTAAACAAATTGGTGTTTTTTCCGTGAGAATTCTATAATTCTGTGGTCTACATCAATTTTTTCGATTTAGGAGACATCAGCTTGATTTCATCAATGCTATTGGCAGTTCAAGCCACTGTTCCACCAACACCTGAGTGGAATTCCACAGTGGGGATAATCATCAGCGTAAGTTCTTTAGTAGCTCTTTTGCTAACTTTCAAGATTGAGAAGCCCCTAGTTGGTCCCCAAGTGCCTATACTTCCCATCAGTATTCCGGCATTCATCGCTGCCATGGCTTTTGGTCATGTGATCGGCGTTGGCATCGTTTTAGGATTGACCAACATCGGCGCTATTTAAGAAGACTGGTAACACTCCACACACTGACCCTCTGGGTACAGTGTGGGCTTATGAAGGGGGAGTGGGGAGGCAGGGGAGCAGGGGGATTAACGGTAGAAGCCCTGAACTGCGTTATCAAAATATTTTTTTTGATTAATTCTCAAAATACTGCCCAGAAGTGCAATAGTCAAGAGCCACCAAGACAGATACTAAAAGAAAGATAAATTCTGAATTCTGAATTCTGACTCCTGAATTCTTACAATAAATATTGAGTTTTAGGTTAACGTAATGCAAACAAATTGGAGAATTGGGTCTTTATTTGGAATTCCGCTGTTTTTAGATCCTTTGTGGTTTGTAATTTTGGGGTTGGCAACCCTCAACTTTGGTGTATCTTACCAAATTTGGGGGACTGTTCTATCTTGGGGTGCTGGGGTCGTCATGGCACTGCTGCTATTTGGTTCGGTGTTGCTGCACGAGTTGGGTCATAGCTTAGTAGCGAGATCGCAAGGTATTAGAGTGAACTCGATCACCCTGTTTCTGTTTGGCGGGATTGCTGCAATTGAAGAAGAATCAAAGACTCCAGGCAAAGCCTTTCAGGTTGCGATCGCAGGTCCTGCAGTCAGTATCATACTGTTTGTCCTGCTGAAAATGCTGACTAGTATTTTTCCTGAGACCAGTCTAGCGAGTATGATGGTCGGCGATTTAGCAAAAATAAATTTGGTGTTAGCACTCTTTAACCTGATTCCTGGCTTACCTCTAGATGGGGGACAAGTCTTAAAAGCAGCACTTTGGAAAACAACAGGTAACCGCTTTAAAGCTATACGGTTGGCAGCCAAGGTGGGGCAAGTTTTGGGTTACGCGGCGATAGCCTTGGGAATGGTGGTAGATTATGTGACAGGCGAATTAGTCACTGGTTTGTGGATTGCTCTGTTAGGTTGGTTTGGTGCCCGCAACGCTACCAGCTATGATCGCTTGACGACTTTACAAGAAAGCTTACTGCTGCTGGTTGCCGCAGATGCTATGACCCGCGACTTCCGTGTGATTGATGCTGACCAGAGTTTACGTTCCTTTGCTGACCTATATTTACTAGAGTCTACTACCCCACAGGTTTATTTTGCCGAATCTGATGGACGTTACCGAGGCATAGTTGACTTAGTGGATTTACGGTTGGTGGAACGGAGTCAATGGGAAACCCAAACCCTGCAAAGTATTGTACATCCTCTGACAGAAATTCCCACGGTTGCTGAGTCAAATTCTCTGGCTGCGGTGATTAACAAGCTGGAAAATGACCAGTTACCCCGCGTCACCGTGCTTTCTCCTGCTGGCACTGTAGCTGGTATAATTGACCGAGGAGACATTGTGCGAGCCTTAGCACAAAAATTGAATTTGCAGATAACCGATGCTGAAATTAAGCAAATTAAACAGGAAGGTACTTATCCACCGAATTTGCAACTAGGAGCGATCGCAAAATCAACGGTGACTGGGGACTGGTGACTGGGTATCTCTTCCCAATCGCCAATCACCAATCGCCAGTCCCCAATACCCCGTGTTACTTTGGCAGGCTTTGAGGGAACTATGTACCTGGTAGTCCGAAGAAATCTATCAGTCAACCATTATGTTCGCTCTATCTCGTCAAGCTGTCACTACATCTTTTGTAGTCTGTTTGTGTATATCAGGTATTGGGTTGCTCCAATTCCCACGAATGCAAAAATTACTTAATAGTCACAAAACTGCCTCACTACAAACTTTAGAAAAAGAAATAAACTCTGAAAAACTGCATCTCAATTTATTGAAAAAACTGCCAAGTTTTGGTTATAATAACTTCATGGCAGACTGGGTATATCTTAATTTTTTGGAATACTTTGGTGACGATGACGTTCGTGAAAAAACAGGTTACAGTCTGAGTCCGGAGTATTTTGAAGTTATTCTTGGAAACGATCCGCGATTTATGGCTGCTTATCTTGGTCTTTCTGTTAGTACTTCTATGTATGCTGGTATGCCAGAACGCTCGGTACAATTGATCGAGAAGGGTTTAAAATCACTATCTCCTTTGGTTCCACAAAAATCCTATTATGTCTGGCGTTATAAAGGAATTGATGAGCTATTATTTTTAGGGAATTCTACTGCAGCTCAGCAATCATTTGCAACAGGAGCAAACTGGGCTAGTAAGCATTCTGACACAGAGAGTCAACAAGTCGCACTCTTTTCGCAAAAAACCGCTGATTTTCTAAGTCATAATCCTAACAGTAAACTTGCTCAAATTGCAGCTTGGACAATGGTTTTAAATAATAGCGTAGATGACAAAACTCGTAAAAGAGCAATACGGGCAATTGAAGCTTTGGGAGGAAAGGTAATCACTAATCCTGATGGTACTAGAAAAATTAAACTTCCAAAAGAGAGTTAGTTGCTATTTTTTGGTATAACGGCAAATTAATTCATTCCCAAACTCTGGAATTACCAATTGACGATCCGGGGTTACTTTATGGGGCGACTGTTTTTACAACGCTGCGGGTATATGGTAACTCCCTAGATAGCCGTTTGACTAACTGGCAGGCACACTGCGATCGCCTGAAATTTAGTTTGCAAACCTTTGGTTGGCAACAAATAGACGAAGATCGATGGCGTCAAGGATCTGAGATCATCATGGCACACTTCCCAGTACTGAGAATCACCATTTTTCCTGATGGACGGGAATGGATAACTGGTAGGCTGATGCCAAAAGATTTGACTGAAAGACAGAATTATGGTATAAGTGCTAGCCTCACAACATCAGACCTTTCTCGGTGTCTACCTAGTCACAAAACGGGAAACTACCTGAGTGCTTGGCTGGCAAAGGCTAACGCCCAAAAGTTAGATGCTCAAGAAGCGATTTTAGTGGATGCAGCAGGAAATTGGCTAGAAACTAGCACGGGCAATCTGTGGGGGTGGCGAGATGGGAGTTGGTGGACGCCGCCAATGATTGCGGGAATTTTGCCAGGAGTGGTGCGATCGCAGCTTGTCAACTGGCTTCGAGTGCAGCAGCAACAGGTGAGGGAGGAACCTTGGACACCGGAATTGGTCGAGGGATTTGAAGCGATCGCCTACACCAACAGCGTGGTCGAAATTGTCCCCATTCATACGGTCATTCTGCCGATAGGACAGCTAGAATATGATCCCTACCACTCAAGTCTTCAGCAACTGCGAAAATTTTTTATAGCACTTTAGGAGCTTTCTTTGTTATACATTAAGATAAGTTAACATAATTCTTAAAAAAGCCCTCTATTTAGAGAGACGCTACGCGAACGCACAAGATAGGAGGATTGACTGGGCGTGAACAATAAAAGATGGAGAAATGCGGGGCTGTATGCGCTGCTATTTATTGTTGTCATAGCGCTTGGGACAGCGTTTTTTGACAAGCAACCACAAAACAGAGAGTCATGGCGATACAGCCAATTTATTCAAGAAGTTCAAAAAGGCAGAGTAGAGAAAGTTAGTATCAGTGCTGATCGGTCTACAGCTCTTGTGACGCCCAAGTACGACCCCACGAAGAAGCTTGTGACCTTGGTCAACGACCCAGACTTAATCAACACTCTCACTGCTAAAGGCGTTGATATTAGTGTTTTGCCTCAAACTGATGATGGATTTTGGTTTAAGGCAGCAAGCAGCTTATTTTTCCCAGTATTGCTTTTAGTTGGTTTGTTCTTCCTACTGCGCCGCGCTCAAAATGGGCCAGGAAGCCAAGCAATGAACTTTGGTAAGTCTAGAGCCAGAGTGCAAATGGAACCACAAACCCAAGTCACCTTTGGGGATGTTGCTGGCATTGACCAAGCCAAATTAGAACTCAATGAAGTCGTAGATTTTCTAAAAAACGCTGATCGTTTCACCGCTGTTGGGGCAAAAATCCCCAAAGGTGTGTTGCTAGTCGGTCCTCCGGGAACAGGTAAAACCTTGCTAGCGCGTGCTGTTGCAGGCGAAGCAGGTGTTCCCTTCTTCTCCATCTCTGGTTCTGAGTTCGTTGAAATGTTCGTAGGTGTCGGTGCATCCCGCGTCCGTGACTTATTTGAGCAAGCAAAAACCAATGCTCCTTGTATCGTCTTCATTGATGAAATTGATGCTGTCGGTCGTCAACGGGGTGCAGGTTTAGGTGGCGGTAACGATGAACGAGAGCAAACCCTCAACCAGTTGCTCACGGAAATGGACGGCTTTGAAGGTAATACTGGAATTATCATTATTGCCGCTACTAACCGTCCTGACGTTCTAGATGCAGCATTACTGCGTCCTGGTCGCTTTGACCGTCAAGTCGTTGTTGATCGTCCTGATTATGCTGGACGAGTAGAAATTCTCAAGGTTCATGCCCGTGGTAAAACCTTGGCGAAAGACGTGGACTTGGAAAGAATTGCCCGTCGTACCCCTGGATTTACAGGCGCAGACCTTTCCAACCTGCTGAACGAAGCCGCAATTCTTGCCGCACGGCGGAACTTAACCGAAATTTCAATGGATGAAATCAACGACGCCATTGATCGCGTGCTGGCTGGACCAGAGAAGAAAGACCGGGTGATGAGCGAAAAGCGTAAAACCTTGGTAGCTTATCACGAAGCGGGTCACGCCCTCATTGGTGCCCTGATGCCAGACTACGACCCCGTACAGAAGATTAGCATTATTCCTCGCGGTCGGGCTGGTGGTTTAACTTGGTTTACCCCCAGTGAAGACCGGATGGATACCGGTTTGTACAGCCGCGCTTATCTAGAAAATCAGATGGCAGTGGCTTTAGGCGGTCGTCTTGCTGAAGAAATCATCTTTGGTGAAGAAGAAGTCACCACCGGTGCTTCTAATGACTTGCAACAAGTAGCCCGCGTAGCCCGTCAGATGGTCACACGCTTTGGCATGAGCGATCGCTTAGGGCCAGTCGCCCTCGGTCGTCAACAAGGTAATATGTTCCTCGGTCGGGACATTATGGCAGAACGCGACTTCTCTGAAGAAACCGCTGCTTCAATTGATGAGGAAGTCCGCAAGCTAGTAGATAGAGCTTATCAACGAGCCAAAGATGTGCTGGTGAATAACCGCCACATTCTCGATCAACTTGCAGAAATGCTGGTGGAAAAAGAAACCGTTGACGCTGAAGAGTTACAAGAACTACTAGCAAACAACGATGTGAGAACTGCAGCGTTTGCGTAATGGAGTTAGGAGTTAGGAGTTAGGAGTTAGGAGTTAGGAAGACCCCACAGGCGGCAAACCACCCCCTGCAAATGGAAGAAACACCTCAACTCCCCATTGCCCCTAATCCCCAGAGGGAGCCCCGATTTCTCCACTCCTAACTCCCAACTTTAAAAAGAGCCGTCATCGGCTTAACTCCTTTGTCTGTATCACTCGCTTCGTTTAAATATTCGTTAATTCCAAAAGCGTCTTCGGTAGTTCGCAACAACGAGTAGTGATTGTAAGGGGTATTATCTACCACACCATGAGGTCCATGATTGGTAATGACTATCGTCGGGATGTGTCCACCACCAAAGTTAGCGTGACTGTTCGGGTCGAAGCCACAGCATCCTTGGGTGCCTTTTTTGGGTGACGGATTGTTGTCTTCGTCCCATGTGATGACGATAGCGCTGTTGCCTGGTGCAGCCCACAGGCTTGAACTTTTGATTTCATTGACAATCCTACCAATCCATGAATCACCTACTTTGAGTAACTCTGGTGTCTTAGGACACTCTGGAAGACCGTGCATTTCATGACACTGGTTAAATATTATGTGGCTGTAGTTTGGGACATTGCCACTTTTAAGATCAGATGTAAGTTGGTCTAGTGATACAATCTTCTTCAATTGGTTGGGATCGTCCTGCACCTTCTTAAAGCTAATAAAGCCATTGTGCTTAGAAGCATATAGGGCTCTGATCACGTTAGGATGGACGACCTCCTTTGAGCCAGGAGTGGGGATGCTTTCAAAATACCCCTTCCAAGTCAGACCTTTCTCTTCTAGTTGATCAAGCAAGCTTTTGCTAGAAATCGTGTGGTTAACATAGTCCGCCTTCTTGGAATTGCTACAAAATCGATCTGAAATACCCGGTTTACAATAGAAAGCATCATCGTCATGGATACCAAAGGTGCTACCACCAAGCATCGAAATATAGTTGGCTTCGCTGGGATGGACTTCGCCGTAAAAGTTAGTAGCTAAGCCATAGGTTTTTGCCAATTGATTGATGATGGGAGTATTGGGGCTACCAATGATTTGGTCGTACGCTTTGTTTTCCTCAATAATCACAAAAATGTGTTCGTACTTGGGAACTGCCTTATCATCTGCAATGAGTGGTTGGTTATTAGGTGGTTTACTATCCGTCTTATTACTGAGGCTTGGTTGTGTGGATGAACAACCAATCGTCATTAGGCTTAGACTTAAGACACAAAGCGTCAGAAGGGAAGTTTGATAGAGTTGACGTACGGACATAAATATTGTGATCCATTTTCATGCATCGCAAGCGATTAAGGAACGTGGTAGGCGTCGCTTGGCTCACCACGACAGTGATCCTTTTCTAGTCTTAGACGAATCGCTGCAGGAAGACGTTACAGTTTATAGCACTAATTGTGGGATTGAAGGAGACTCTTTCAATAAATTTGATAAATCGTTGTAAAAAATATCATCAGCCCCCCAGAAAATACTTAGAAGTACTTAGTGCAGATTATGCTAAGTAAGGTTGGCGATCGCCTTATGTGTGTGAGCAAAACATAGACTTGCTGAACCAAAATGGTCATAATACGGCAAGAGATCTTGAGAATTTTATAACTCCATGAATCACATCTCATCAAGTCAATTGAAAAAATTTATATTATTTAACCTCTTTATACCTACTACTTTTTTTATTTTTGCCATTTACTTTATGCCTATTGAGCAAGTCTTTCAATTCGATACAAGCGATGAAGGGATTGAATTGATCAAAGCCTCGCTTAACTTAGAAGGGTTTGCTCTGTACACACAAATTTGGAACGACCAACCACCTCTTTCAACTATCATTTTATCATCTTGGCTCAGTTGGTTTGGCAAATCAATCTTTGCAGCGCGGCTTTTAACGCTGAGCTTTTCAACACTGCTCATATGGTCTTTCTGCCAGATTTTACGTACCTATTTAGGAAACTTACCAGCAATTATTGGCACTGTATTGCTAGTTATTTCTTGCAATTTTCTCAGATTGAGTGTTTCTGTGATGATCGGCTTGCCAGCTTTAGCATTGGCTATGCTCTCAATTTATCTATTAACTCTCTATAAAAAAAGTTATTCTCCCATTCTAATTATTATTTCAGGTAGCTTGCTAGCCCTATCTTTACAAATAAAATTATTTACGGCATTTGTAATTCCTTTAATTCTATTCGAGCTTGTACAACTGAAATTTACGAAACATCCTCAACGACAATCAAAGCAGAATCTATTTTTTAATATAATTTTATGGCTAGCTTCTTTATTTATTGTTTTTATTCTTACTGGTCTTTTATGTCACTCGCTCACTTACGAACAACTACTGCAATCTCATTTAGATAGCAGTGTAAAAACAGCCTTTAATCAAGAAAATAGTCTGAAGTTAACACTATCGTTTTTTCTTCAGGACTTCGATTATTTACTTTTAGCAATTCCAGCAATTATAACCATCTTTCAGAAGAGACAATGGGAAAAATCTTTTCCTCTTGTTTGGCTACTTATTGTTATTATTCTTCTGTTTAATCATCGACCAGTTTGGTATCATCACTACCTTTTAATCTCTATTCCTCTAACTTGGCTAGCTACTTATGGAGCTACATTATCATTCGACTTTTTTCGGCAGAAAAATTGGTACTCTAATTTAAAACAAAATCAGACTCAGAGATTAACCTTATCGAGATTTGCAGCAGGGTGCTTAATTTTCTCAATTTTTGTTGCTCCTATTAAGCTAGGAATTATCCAACTTGAGAATCATAGATATATAGAGCAAAGTAAGGACAATGTTCCATTTGTCAACCTGATGTTAGAACATAAAAAATCGACTCATTGGGTTTTTACAGACTGCCCAATTTATGCATTTTATTCTGGCTTACCTGTCCCACCAGAAATTGCTGTTCTTTCCCATATAAGAATAGAGTCAAAAACTATAACACGTGAACAACTTCTTTCAGTTTTCGACAATTATCATCCAGAGCAGGCTCTACTATGTAAATCTAAAACTATTCGAGGCTATCTAGATAGTTATCTTAATGACCACTACTTAAAAATATATGAAAATCATGTGGGTACTTATTATCTATTGAAAAAGGGTCAACGGCACTAATAATAACGTAAGTGTTACTGGGGTTCCCTTGCGCCGATACAAATATTACACCCCATGCCTGAAATCAGGGTTTTCAAGCGCTATCATGTAAGTACATCACGTATATACAATCATGAGCAACTCCTACAAAATTCGTAGCACCAAAATAGGTAACAGCGCTGGACTTCGCTTACCTGCGGAGTTTTACCGCGAACATCCCCAGTTTGCTAATGCTTCAGGTTGGATAGAAGTATTATCTGCCGATACTGCGATCATCAAAATTATTCCCCCATCGGTTGATGAAGAGGATGAGGAAGAGTCCCTAATGATGCGGTTGTTTCTCGATTTTGCCGTGACAGAAGCATTGAAAAATAATACCCTGCAACCTTACACAGCCGAGATATCCGAAGCTGCACATAAGTTAATTGAAGGTGTGGAACTAGAAGACGAGTCGTTGAACGATGGCTAAGTTTGTCAGTAATGGTTGGGAGATTTATTTTCACCCACAGCTATTTGGAACTCAGTATCAAGAACTTTTTAATCGCGTTTCTGATTTACAGGAGAAGTTACCGCAGAGCGAGTTTAAAACCCATGCAACGGTGAAGTTATTTGCTGCAATTACTGTTGCACTTGAAACAAAAATTCCCTCCAATCCTTGCGCCAGTCACTTTGCTTTGACGGGGGCTTTAAAACGCTACGGACGAGTGAAGAAAATGGGTTTACCCGAAAGATATCGCCTATTTTTTCGAGCATTTGATACTCCAGAGTTAAAGGCTATTGTAATTTTGTGGTTGGGATTTCCCCGTAAGGAGGGAGCGAAGAACGATTGTTATCAAGCGTTTACCAAGATGGTGGAACGGGGGACATTTCCAGATAGTTTGGATGAACTGATTGCAGAACCAGAGAAAACCCAAGATGAATCTGAGTAAAATTACGAAAAATATTCTCCTCCAAAAATAAATATGAATACCATCACTGCTTGCTCCCCGCAAAAAACATTACATTTGTCAGAAGTTAGAGCCAGAGTTAGGGTTAGAGTTAAAATGAGAATTAAAGGAGAGTAAAAGATAGGCTAGTGTATGAATAAAATTATTGACCCAAGAACGATGAGTAAGGATTACAGATAATGCAAGTCCTCAAACGAGCCATCAAACCAGAAATCTATATATCGTTCCTCCACATCTATCCAACTACTTGGGGGACTGCTGGTGATATCTGTTTAGTCCGTGAATCTGTAGCTAATTCAAGTGCATCAAAGTTCGTAGGTCACAAACTCCAATTAGCCTTACCAAAAGGGATGGAGCGCGATCGCCTAGCGGGTATTCCGGTGATAAAAGTTGCAGGTCATGTAGGCGACGGACATCCTAAAGATCCCGAATCCGAATGGGAGGCTTATGAAGGTGTAGATCGAGAAATAGTGATCGAGGCTATGAAACCTTGGGGCTTCAAGTTAATTGAATTTACGAGTTAACTGTAACTGTGTCATACAAACATCCAAATGGCACGGTTGCTATTGGATGTTTGTATGAGGTGAGATGAATTTTTTTGCCTACCTACTTTTTGTGATTAAAGATTAATCAACTATCTTCAACTCCCGCAATTTGGTTAGTACCGCTACTCCGTGACCCTTAGCTTGCACTTTTGGCCAAGTATAAGCGATAGTTTGGTTAGGCGCGATCAAGAAAGTGGAACGCTCTACACCCATATACTCCTTGCCCATAAACTTTTTTAATCGCCATGCTCCATAAGCTTCAGCCACATGATGCTCTGGATCACTCAATAGCTTAATTGACAAGTTATGTTTGTTGATAAATTTACAGTGGGACTTTTCCGAATCTGGACTAATACCTAAGACTTTAGCTCCTAGGTTACTGAAATCTTCACTAAGTTCAGTAAAATCTTTAGCTTCAACCGTACAACCTGGGGTATCGTCTTTGGGATAGAAATAGAGAACCAGCCACTGACCGTTGAAATCAGCCAGATTGACTAGATGACCATCTTGATCCGGCGCTGAAAATAGGGGCGCTTGTTGTTCTGGTTGAGGTATATTGTTTACCATAATTATCTCTAGTTGCTACTGCGATACTCCATAAATACCACAGGAACTTCCAGTAACCTTTTCCCTAAATTAGAAACTCCTCCTATTCCCTATTCCCTGCTCCCTGCTCCCTGATACAGTTCAAAACTGCCCAATTTTGGCGCGAAGTGCAGGAGTAGAAAAGAGGGTTTGAAATCCAGCCTGTCGCTGTGCAACTGGTTCCGAACCATAATCCCAGAGACTTTCGTAGTAGAAGAAGGCAACACCCAAACCACGCTCTTGAGCAGCCCGTACCTGAGACTGGATTTGTTGGATTGGAACTGGGCTATTCCTCAACCCTGCCATGATCCCAATTCCCGTAGGAATTATTTGTTGTGCTTGTTTAATTTCTGGACGGGAAATATTTTCGAGAAAACTTTGCAGATTGGGACGATAAACTTGCACAATCAGCTCGTCCACAATATTCAGCCGTACCCAGGTAAGCCAATCTTGTAAGTGAAACTTGTAGGCAAAGTCGTAATAATTGGGAGAAACGGAGAAAATCGCATTATGTTTTCTCGCTTTCACAGCTTGATTGAGTTGCATCATGAACGCTGTAATTTTATTTGCCCGCCAGAGCATCCATTCCGGATCTTGAGAATTTGCCGGGGGACTTTTTTTGGTTTCCTTAGTGTACAACGCCACTGTGTATTTATCGTAGCCAAATTCAGAGGGCAAACACATATGATCGTCAAACTGAATGCCATCGACATCATATTGAGTGACGATTTCTAGGACGAGATTGGTGATAAATTGCTGAACTTGTGGATGGAAGGGATTAAGCCACGCAACTTCACCAGCTGTGCTCATAGAAATTTGGCTACCATCCCGCGTTTGTGTGAGCCACTCTGGATGATTCAATGCTAATTCTGAGCTTGGGGGAGCCATAAAGCCAAACTCAAACCAGGGAATCACAAGCAAGTTTTGGCGATGGGCTTGGGTAGTGAGGTCTGTGAGAATATCATGTCCATCTGAACCTCGTAAGACAAAGGGCTGGATACCTGCATGTCGCGCCACGGCACTAGGATACATCACATACCCAGAATTCCACACCACAGGATAGATGGTGTTGAAGTTTAGCCGTCGCAGTTGGTTCACCGCATCCTGCACTTTATCGCGATTCTTGAGGGTGTTAAAATCATTGGTTGTCATCCAAACCCCGCGAATCTCCTGACGAGTGAACTGCGCGATCGCAGGTACGGGGCTATTCACGAGCAGTACTGTAACGAATGATATGAGAACGAGAAGTGGGAAAAGAGACTTGAGCAATGTCTTGTAACGCATTACTCTACGCGGCAATTGCCAACATTGAGGAATGAAAAGTGATTTCATCGGTTTGAATGATACATTAGCTACCCACGAGCGCCATCGTATATTTTTATGATGGAGTATACGCATCATATAGTTTATCAGTGTTTATGCTGTCTCAAGAAGTGGTTAGTTGGTAGATGTTCATTCAACACGCCATGTCAAGCTGTTGCTTCAAAGAAACTGAAGCAAAAAATCCACATCTCTATAGTTGACGTACCAAGTTCGTCAAAAGTGCCCAATATTGCTGTTCTATGATGTGTCCCTTCCGCGCTATGATGCTTAATAGCGACCTACTGGCGGCACACCACCCGTTATGAATCAAAGAAACAAACACCACTATTGTCAGGGCGGGAAGAAGAAAGCCCCTACACACGGACATTGCCCAATGCCCAATGCTTCTTAAATGATGAATATGCAGACTCGCCAACAACTCTCCCTCCCAATCATGGGCTGTGGAACTTGGGCATGGGGTAACCGACTGCTCTGGGGATATGATGAAAGCATGGATGACCAGTTGCAAGGAGTCTTTAATCTTTGTGTCAGTAGCGGCGTGACTTTATTTGATACGGGCGATTCTTATGGAACAGGGAAATTAAATGGGCGAAGTGAGCTCCTCTTAGGACGATTTTCCAGAGAATATTCGGGTCTAGGTAAGGAAGATATTTGTATTGCAACCAAGCTTGCTGCTTATCCCTGGAGATTGACACGACAGTCAATGGTGTCGGCTTGCAAGTCATCTGCCAAGCGCTTGGGAAGAAACGTGGATTTGGTACAGATGCACTGGTCTACAGCAAACTACGCCCCCTGGCAGGAGAGACCACTCTTGAATGGTCTTGCCGATCTTTATAAGCAAGGACTGGTCAAGGGAGTAGGGCTATCCAATTATGGATCATTACGGCTCAAGCGCGTGTATCAACAATTCGCTGAGAGGGGAGTTCCTATGACTACCTTGCAAGTTCAGTACTCACTGTTGTCCACCTATCCAGTTACCGAACTCGGAATCAAAGACGTTTGTGATGATCTGGGAATAAAACTCATTGCCTATAGCCCTCTTGCTTTGGGTTTGTTAACAGGAAAATATTCTGAAAACGGTCCTTTCCCAAAGGGGATCAGAGGTCTGCTGTTCAGGCAACTATTACCAGGAGTGCGATCGCTTTTGGCATGTTTGCAAGAGGTAGCACAATCAAGAAACAAGACCATGTCCCAGGTAGCGATCAACTGGTGCATCTGTAAAGGAACCATTCCCATCCCTGGAGCAAAAACTGTGGAACAGGCAAGAGAGAACATTGGTGCTTTGGGTTGGCAACTAGACTCCAACGAGATTGCAGAGTTGGATCAAGCGGCTGCAAATGCAGACAAAAAAATGGTACAAAATATCTTTCAGACTAAGTAGGGGCGTATTGCAATACGCCCCTACCAAGGATTTCAACGGACGCATAATTAATTTTCACCCCTATATCTAGTAGACATTCTTATTGTCTGGAGTTTAACTTCAGCAACTTTTAGTCACTCGCCGACTTAGTGTCAAAGCCCCCAGCATGACTAAAGCTCCACTTAGAAAAGGGCTGGAACTCCCAAACGCCATAAAGCTGAACCCTGCCCATGTTGGTCCCACAATGCGTGCCATTTGCGGCTCGGTTGTATTGACTCAATCTTAATTTTTGACACTCCCATCGTCTTTAGGCGATGGGAGTGTCAACATGTTTTCCTGCCCGCCTACAGTAGGCAATTGTCTCCCGCTTGGGCTGTTCTTATTTGGGATGAGTAGACCAACGTTGTTGAACTACCAATACATTTAAACACTGTTTGATTGTCTCAAGCACAGATAGAGAAAGACTCTCTAATTCATAACCGCCTTCTAAACCAAAAACGATTCGCGGCGTAATCTCTAGGCAATAATCAGTCAGGATGGCGTAATCGTGGGGCTGTAAGTTGATCTTAGAAAGCAAATCCGCCTGGTTGGCATCATATCCTGCACTAACAATCAAGATATCTGGGTGGAAATGTTGAAAAAATGGTACAACCCTCTGCTCAAATAATTTAGAGTAATCTTGTATTGAACTACCTGGAGCAATTGGAAGATTTAATACGTTGTTGAACTTGCCATGCTCGTTGGATTTTCCTGTGTGTGGATAGCCTGGAGATTGATGAATTGAACAAAAAGCAATGTTGGAAACATTTTCCACGGCAGTCTGCGTTCCATTACCGTGATGTACATCCCAATCAAGAATTCCAACTCGCTTGATTTGTCCTGCTGCCAAAGCGTAAAGGGCAGCAATTGCGGCATTACAGAAAATGCAAAATCCCATCCCTTCATCTGCTAGTGCATGGTGTCCTGGTGGTCTGGCTAGAACAAAGCTCGGTCTGTCTACCTGCCAAACAGTATCAACCCCATCCAACCAAGCATTTACAGCAAGGCAGGCAACCTCAAAGCTTGCGGGAGAAATCTGTGTTGACTCAAAACAACCCCAACCTCGTGCAGAATAGGAGCGAACTGATTCAATGTACTTGGTGGAATGAACTCGTTCAATCTCTTTGATTACATTTCTGGAAGTGTCAGGATTTAACCATTGGATTTGGTCTGCTACTGTTGAGCTTTTTAACCTATCCAGAATTGCCGTCAGTCGTTCTGGCTGCTCAGGATGCATATACCCTGTTTCATGTTGAAGGAATTTCTCGGAGTAGATGATGGAGATCATTTAACCTACAGCATTCCTTACCAATTTCAAGTTGATTACTGTACGCATAATACAGAAGTGGAGCTATTCCATAATGGTTACACTTTTAGAATTCCCAAGCAGTCATATTTTCTAACAATGATTCAAATCATGTATAAGTTGTATAAATTCTACTAAAACGTTCAAAAGGTAGAGGTTATATTGGGTGAAATTTGTAACTGTCGGAATAGGGACGAAAAAACTCTAGTTGAGATTCAATTGAAACTCGACAGATTCAACTTACTATAAGAAGCATCATGAGTACTACCATTGACAACTTCACTAAAAAACTTCATGACAATTTAGAAGCGGTTGAAGATCGGGTAAAATCCATCAAGAAAAGCATTCAATCTGTACCCAAAAAAACTCAGGCTGAGATTGAATCTCAACTTGATGAAGTGAAGGTAAAACTAGATGCAAAGAAACAAGAATTCCATGAGTATCGGGCAAACCTCAAAACTCAATTCGAGGAAAAAGAATCTGAGGTGAAGTCGAAAGTCGAGGAATGGAAAACAAGTCGCAAAGTCAAGAAACTCGAACATCGGGCAGATAGAGCTGAAAACCATGCAACTACGGTGGTCTTCTTAGCAATGGCAACAATGGAAGAAGCTGAAAAAGCAACTTTGGAAGCGATCGCTGCCAGACTAGACGCTGAAACTGCTACGGAAACTACGGAGAAATAAAACACAAAAAGAGGGAGCAGGGAGCAGGGAGCAGGGAGCAGGGGGAGAAAAACATTTTCATGCAAGGCTTGTGAAACTTGTTTCATTGGAACTGCCTCCTTAAAGCAAGCTTGCCCTTAGAAGTTAGTTTGACTATACCCCTTCTCTACGAGAGGGGCGCTCTTAAAAAATGCGTCAAGAGTACAAATTCCCTAATTTTAATGATGGGGATTCCTCCTGCTCCCTGCTCCCTGCTCCCTCTTAATATGAAAACTTGAACTTGGCTGAAAACAGGATAATTATGAAGACAAATACGCTTTCCCCAGAACTACTCCACAAGATCGATGCCTACTGGCGTGCTGCCAACTACTTATCGGTCGGCCAAATTTATCTTTACGATAATCCGCTGCTGAAGCAACCGCTGAAACTGTCTCACGTAAAGCCGCTTGTAGTAGGACACTGGGGCACGACGCCGGGGCAAAATTTCATCTATGTGCATTTAAACCGGGTGATCAAAAAGTACGATCTGAATATGTTCTACATCGCTGGACCCGGTCACGGCGGCCCAGCGCTGGTCGGCAATACATACCTCGAAGGCAGCTATAGCGAAATTTATCCTAACATCAGCCAAGACGAAGCTGGACTCTTAAAGCTGTTCAAGCAATTCTCCTTTCCCGGTGGGATTTCCAGTCATGTTGCGCCGACAACACCTGGGTCAATTCATGAAGGAGGCGAACTGGGGTACTCACTCAGCCATGCCTTCGGTGCCGCCTTCGACAATCCCTCACTGATCGTCGCCTGCGTTGTCGGGGATGGCGAGGCGGAAACGGGCCCCTTAGCGACTGCTTGGCAGTCTAACAAGTTGCTCAACCCGATTACCGACGGTGCTGTGCTGCCAATCCTACACCTCAATGGCTACAAGATCAGCAATCCGACCATCCTAGCCCGCATCGAGCATGAGGAATTGGAGCAATTTTTCCAAGGCTGCGGCTGGAAGCCCTACTTTGTGGAAGGTGACGATCCCGAAAAGATGCATCAACTCATGTCCGGCATCCTGGAAACTGCCATCGAGGACATCCAGCAAATCCAAAGCAATGCACGCCACAATAATGACACCACTCGACCACGTTGGCCCATGATCGTCCTCAAATCACCCAAGGGCTGGACGGGACCGAAAATTGTCGATGGTTTGCAAATCGAAGGCACCTTCCGGGCGCACCAAGTACCCCTGCTGGTGAACTCTGAATATCCCGATCATGTCCAGCAGTTGGAAACCTGGATGAAAAGCTACAAGGCAGAAGAACTTTTCGATGAAGATGGCAGACTTATCCCGGAATTAGCTGATTTAGCACCGAAGGGCAATTCCAGAATGGGCGCGAACCCCCACGCCAATGGCGGCATACTCCTACGTGACCTTTGTATGCCCGACTTCCGCGACCACGCAGTGGATGTGCCTTCCCCTGGGGCAGTTGATGCACAGGATACCCTCGTGCTAGGTAAATTCCTCGAGGATGTGGTCAAGCTGAATCAGCGAGAGCGTAATTTCCGGATCTTTGGTCCCGATGAAACCCTCTCGAATCTTCTAGGTGCAGTGTTTGAAGTCACCAGCCGTCAGTGGGAGGCTCTGGAAGAAAAAAATGATGAATTCCTCGCACCAGCCGGACGGGTAGTGGACTCGATGCTGAGTGAGCACCAGTGTGAGGGTTGGTTGGAAGGCTATCTGCTGACTGGGCGGCACGGGCTATTCAATAGCTATGAGGCTTTCATTCGCATCGTAGACTCAATGTTCAGCCAGCACGCCAAGTGGCTCAAGGTGACTTTGGAACTGCCCTGGCGGAGGAAGATCGCGTCGCTGAACTACCTCCTTGCCTCTCACGTCTGGCAGCAGGATCACAATGGCTTCACCCACCAAGATCCCGGTTTCCTCGACCACGTGATCAACAAGAAGGCTGATATCGTGCGTGTTTATCTACCGCCCGATGCCAATTGTCTGCTGTCGGTGTTTGATCACTGCCTACGTAGCCGACACTACGTCAACGTCGTGGTAGCTGGCAAACACGCGCTCCCCCAATGGCTGACCATGGATGCGGCGATCGTGCATTGCACGGAAGGGATCGGCATCTGGCAATGGGCTAGCAACGATCAGGATGCCGAACCAGACGTGGTGATGGCTTGCTGTGGAGATACACCGACCCTAGAGATCTTAGCCGCAGTCTCCATTCTTCGCGAACATCTCCCCGATCTGAAAATTCGGGTAATCAATGTTGTCGATCTGATGAAGCTGCAATCGGAGAGCGAACATCCCCACGGACTGAGCGAAAGAGATTACGACTCGCTGTTCACTCTAGACAAGCACATCATTTTTGGCTTCCATGGATACCCAACCCTAGTCCACCGACTCACCTACCGCCGCACCAACCGCAACCTACATGTCCGAGGTTACAATGAAGAGGGCACGATCACCACAGCCTTTGACATGAGGGTGCAAAATGACCTAGATCGCTTTCATCTGGTGCAAGATGTGGTCGATCGCCTGCCGCATTTAGGTGCTAAGGGTTCTTACCTGAAGCAAATGATGCAAGACAAGCTCATTGAACACAAGCATTATATTGATCAGCACGGTGAAGACTTGCCGGAAATCCGCAACTGGAAATGGAGTTCCGGTAAAACACCAATCAACAAACCCCTTGTTGGCGTAGGGGGGAAATAATGCAACCCCAAATAAATGCACAAACCCTGATAGACACCGCAAAGATGCTTGTCGCTGGCAACAAGGGTCTGCTGGCAATGGATGAGAGCAATCCAACCTGCAACAAGCGATTCGCGCTGCTGGGCATTCCCCAGACCAAGGAATTACGGCGTGCCTATCGGGAGTTGATTCTTACCACACCCGGTCTTGGTGAGTACATTAGTGGCGTGATCCTCTACGACGAGACAATCCACCAACAGCAGCAAGATGGCACTTCCTTCCTTAAAACCATCACCAATGGGGGAATCATTCCCGGCATCAAAGTTGACATCGGTGCAAAGGAAATGGCAGGTTATCCCGGAGAGAAGATCACCGAAGGTCTGGACGGATTGCGCGATCGCCTCAAGGAATATTTTCAAATGGGCGCTCGTTTTGCCAAGTGGCGTGCGGTGATTGCCATAGGCAATGGTATCCCCAGCCGGGGTTGCATCGAGTCCAATGCCCAAGCCTTGGCTCGCTATGCCGCCTTGTGCCAGGAAGCCGGACTAGTACCCGTCGTCGAGCCCGAAGTCCTCATGGACGGCGACCATAGCCTGGATCAGTGCTACGAGGTAACAGAGTCAGTCCTACGAACAGTTTTCAACCACCTTGACTCACAACGAGTGATGCTGGAAGGCATGATCTTGAAGCCCAACATGGTGCTTCCGGGATTGACCTACCCCAAGCAAGAAACAGTGGACGAGGTGGCTGATGCTACAGTGACGTGTCTGTTGCGATCTGTTCCCGCCGCCGTTCCAGGGATTGCCTTCTTATCCGGCGGTCAATCCGGTCAACTTGCCTCGGCACGTTTGAATGCCATGAATCTTAGATTCAAGTCACGATTGCCTTGGGCACTGGCGTTTTCCTTTGCCCGCGCCATCCAGCAACCAGCTTTGGAGATTTGGCAAGGCAACGACGCCAACGTGTTAGCGGCACAACAGGCTCTATTGCATCGAGCTCAATGCAATTGGGAGGCGCGTCGTTGTGAATACAGTGGGGAGTGGAGAGTCGGGGAGCAGGGGAGCGGGGGAGTGGGGGAATACTTAAACTCGTTTATTCATCCACCAGTCGCACAGAATTCAGCAGGAATTCTGACTCCTGACTCCTGAATTCTTTCTAAATTACACATTACTCAGGAGACAAAATTATGTTAGATCAGCACAAAGTTGTAAATACTTTCCCAAGCCATGTTGAGGCAGAAGCAGCAGTGTTGGAACTGCAAAAAGCAGGCTTCGATATGAAGAAGATTTCGATCATCGGTCAAGATTATCAAACGACTGAGCATGTACGGGGATTTCTGACCTGGAAGGATACTGCCAAGGTCGGGGCGGGACAAGCAGGCTACTGGGGCAGTTTTTTTGGCGGACTGTTTGGCATCCTCAGTGGAGTTGGCTTACTGTTTATCCCTGGAGTCGGGCCAGTGATTGTTGCTGGACATCTGGTTGGAGTGTTGGCAGGTTGGATTGAAGGCATGATTGTGGGTGGGGTTGGTGCTGCTGTTGCTGGCGGGTTAGTGGGTGCCCTCGTAGGGCTGGGAATTCCCAAGGAGAAAGCACTGAAGTACGAAACAGAAATCAAAGCAGGAAAGTTTGTAGTGATTGTTTCAGGTGTGGACGAGGAAATTAATCAAGCAGAGGAAATTCTGAAAAACGCAAATCACGAAGTTAATCAACCCGTTGCTGTTTAAGGAGGCAGGAGGCAGAGGGCAGGAGGCAGGAGCTAGGAGTCAGGAGTTAGGAGTTAGGAGTTAGGAGTTAGGAGTGAGTAGGAATTCTCCCCTGCTCCCCTGCTCCCCTGCCCCCCTGCCCCAGTCACAGGTATCACCTATGAACATCTCCCTAAAATTGAAGAACTTTAGTCAGATCAGACAGAATAAATGGCTACTTGGCTTACTCATATTAATCCCCATTATTGGCATTGGCTATCTCGCTTATCGCCAATTCGTTATAGGGCAACAAGAGCAGGCAAAGCGTAACGTTCAAACGGCTTTGGTCGAGCGGGGCAATCTCCCGATCACGGTTTCTACGAATGGGACGGTGCAACCGTTTGTATTAGTGAATGTGAGTCCCAAAACGGCAGGGGTTCTGAAGCAATTGCTGGTGAAGGAAGGCGATTCTGTGCAAAAAGGGCAGGTGCTTGCCTACATGGATGCCTCGAATCTTCAGGGGCAATTACGTCAGGCTCAGGGGAATCTCTCTGCTGCGGAGGCGAACTTGCAACGGGCGATCGCCGGTAACCGTCCACAAGACATTGCTCAGGCAGCAGCGCAACAGATGAACGACAAGGCGGCTTTGAGGTCAGCAAA
The DNA here is from genome assembly GCA_903903925.1 of uncultured cyanobacterium. Lineage (GTDB taxonomy): Bacteria > Cyanobacteriota > Cyanobacteriia > Cyanobacteriales > Nostocaceae > Stigonema. Next base: position 93,555 of record CAIVAU010000048.1, on the reverse strand, counting down.
GTCAACCTTCCAGCAAAATCAGTATTTATATACCAATGGAGCACTGGCTAAGCGAGACCTGATCACATCTCGTGCTGCACGGGTTCAGGCTGCTGCTCAGGTACGGAAATCACAGCAAGCTCTGGATTTGCAGAAGGTTGGCAGTCGCCCGGAAGACATTGAGCAAGATCGTGCCCTGGTGGTGGCGGCTCAAGGGGCGGTGCAAACTATCCAGACGGATCTCAACGATACGGTGATTCGTGCCGCCTTTAGTGGGATTATTGCCCGGAAATTTGCCGATCCTGGCTCCTTTGTAACACCCACCACGGCAGGCAGTGCGGTTACCTCGGCAACCTCGTCTTCGATCTTATCTCTCGCATCCACGAACCAGATTGTTGCCCAAGTCGCAGAAGCGAATATTGCCCAAATTCACATGGGTCTAGTTGGAACCATTCAGGCAGATGCCTATCCGGGGAAAACCTTTACTGGACAGGTGACGGAAATTGCCCCCCAGTCGGATGTTGTCTTAAACGTGACGACTTTTGAGGTGAAGACATCAGTATCCGATCCCCAGCACCTGCTGCGATCAGGGATGAATGTGAATGTGGCGTTCAAAGCCGGAGAGTTAAAAAATGTACTACTCGTGCCAACTGCGGCGATCGTTCAACAAACCAATGCTCAGGGCGTGTTTGTGGCAAAGGACAAAGGCGATCCAGTCTTTGTGCGGATTGCAGTCGGCACAACGATGAATGACAAAACCCAGGTACGGTCTGGTTTAACCGGAAATGAACACGTCTTACTCAGCTTTCCACCCGGAACCCGTCAGGTTTCTGGTGGTTCCTCGTCGATTCTCCCTAGTGTAAGAACACATTAAGAGGGAGCAGGGAGCAGGGAGCAGGGAGCAGGGGAGCAGGGAGCAGGGAGCAGGGGAGCAGGGGAGCAGGGGAGCAGGGGAGCAGGGGAGCAGGGGAGCAGGGAATCCCACGACACCCATCCGTGGGATTGGAACTTTTCTGACGAATGTTTCTCCCTTAAGGGCGCGTCTCGCAAGACATCTTTTTTTTAAAGTGGGCGCTACTCCCACAACGCTCATTTTTTCTGATTCTTTATTCCCTCTTCCCTCTTCCCTGCTCCCTGCTCCCTGCTCCCTCTTCCCTCTTCCCTCTTCCCTCTTCCCTCTTCCCTGCTCCCTGCTCCCTGCTCCCTGCTCCCTGCTCCCCTGCTCCCCTGCTCCCTGCTCCCTGCTCCCCTGCTCCCCTGCTCCCCTGCTCCCCTGCTCCCTGCTCCCTGCTCCCTGCTCCCTCTTCCCTCTTCCCTCTTCCCTGCTCCCTTCTTTGGTACTATGAAAAAGCTCGGCTTACCACAACCAACCACTCGATCTCGCCGTCCGCGAAAGCGCGGGGTTGCTTTCGTTGAAGTTCTGATTATGTCAGCGGAAACTCTGTGGAGTAATAAACTGCGGACAGGCTTGACTATGTTGGGTGTGATTATTGGCATCTCTTCGGTGATTGCAATTACTGGTGTGGGGCAGGGTGTGCAAAAGTCAACGGAGTTACAGCTTCAAGCGTTGGGAACGAACGTGATGCTAGTCTTGGCAGGGGCGGCAAGAACAGGCGGTATTAGCCAAGGAGGGGGTTCAGCCAGTACCCTGACCTGGGAAGAGTCTCAGGCGATCGCCAAGGAAGTCCCAGCGGCTAAAGCGGTGACGGCATTTTTACAAAAGGGTCAAATTCAGATTGTCCATGGCGATAACAACACCCAGACGACCCTTCTCGGCACGGATTTGAACTACCCAAGTGTGAAAAACGTTCCGACTCAAGCGGGACTCTTTTTTAATCAAGAGGATTTGGATGCTGCCCGACCGGTGGCGGTGCTTGGCTCTAAGGTGCGCGATGAGTTGTTTAACCCAGACGAAACCGTGATTGGCTCTGATTTGCGGATTCGGGGCAATCGCTACACTGTAGTAGGGGTGGCGGCAGCGAAGGGATCGGTGGGTAACCAGGATCTGGATGATCAAATTTATATCCCACTGACCAATATGTCTGCCCAAATTGTGGGTAACAATGCTTTGACGGGTGTAGCGATTAATGGCTTCTGGGTAGAAGCGAGCGATGCAAATCAGCTAAACTCGGCGCAATTTCAGGTGACGAATATTCTGCGTCTATTGCATCACATTCATCCGCCAGCTCCTGATGATTTTCGGATCATCAATCAAGTTGATATTATCAACGCTTTCACCAATGTGGTGGGGTCATTGACTTTGATGGTGGGTGCGATCGCGGGCATTTCCCTCGTCGTCGGCGGCATTGGGATTGCCAACATCATGTTGGTTTCGGTGATGGAACGAACGCGAGAAATCGGCATTCGCAAAGCCGTAGGCGCAACCAGCACAGACATTTTGAGCCAGTTTTTAACGGAAGCGATCGTGATTTCAACAGTCGGCGGTGCGATTGGCGTGGGATTGGGAATTACCTTCGCCTTTGGTGCTGCAACTGTGTTCAAATTTCCGTTTATTGTGCCGTTGTGGTCAATAGGAGTAGGGTTTGGACTTTCGTTCATCGTCGGTATTCTGGCAGGCGGCATCCCCGCCCGTAATGCTGCCAAATTAGATCCGATTTCAGCACTACATAATGAGTAATGACTTGTTACCTTCACTTTTGACTTTTGACTTTTGACTTTTGACTTGGAGCGAAGCGAGATGGCAACAATGATCTGGATAGAGGGCATCACGAAGACCTATCATTTGGGAGAATTGGATGTACCGGTTCTTAAGCACATTGATTTATCGATCGAAGACGGCGAATACCTCGCGATTATGGGGGCTTCGGGTTCAGGGAAATCGACACTGATGAACATCATTGGGTGTCTGGATCGTCCTACGAGTGGGTTGTATCTCTTAGACGGTAGAGACCTGACGACCCTGGATGATGATGGACTCGCGGATATCCGCAATCAGTATATTGGCTTTGTGTTTCAACAATTCAATTTGTTGCCACGGTTGACGGCACTAGAAAATGTCATGCTGCCGATGATTTATGCGAATGTATCTCGATCGCAACGACTGAAATCCGCCACCGCAGCCCTAAGACAGATTGGGTTGGGCGATCGCCTCACAAACCGTCCTAACCAACTTTCAGGAGGACAACAACAGCGAGTGGCGATCGCTCGTGCCTTAGTGAATCATCCTGCTTTAGTTTTGGCAGATGAACCAACAGGAGCATTAGATTCCAAAACTTCTCACGAGATTATGAATCTGCTGACGCAATTAAATCAACAGGGCACCACCGTCGTGCTTGTCACCCATGATGCGACGGTAGCAGATCAGACAAAGCGAGTGATAAGAATGCAGGATGGAGTGATTGTTGAGAAGTTAGAGGGAAATCTTAAGAAACACGAGAGTCATTAGTCATTAGTCATTAGTCATGCGCTTACACTCCCCTGCCCCCCTGCTCCCCTGCTCCCTGCTCCCTGCTCCCTATCAACTATTAAATCATGCCCACTGCAACCGACTTCAAAGATTACTACGCCCTTTTAGGAGTCAGCAAAACTGCAACTGCTGAAGAAATCAAGCGAGCTTACCGCAAACTTGCCCGCAAACATCATCCTGATGTCAATCCTGGTAATCCAGCAGCAGAAGAACAATTCAAAGCCATCAACGAAGCCAACGAGGTTTTATCGAATCCAGAAACACGCGAAAAGTATGACGAGTTTGGGCAATACTGGAAGCAAGCAGCAGCCGGTGGAGTTCCTCCTAGAGACGAAGGCGCAAATGCAGCAGGATTTGACCAATATAGCAACTTTGATGACTTTATCAACGATTTGCTTGGTGGTTTAGGCGGTAGGACAAAAGCAGGACGGAGTTATTACCGCACCTCGACTCAGCAGCCTGAGGATTTTGGAGGATTTCGTAGCCAAGCACCGGCACCCGATACTGAAGCCGCGATCCGGCTTTCTTTTTCAGAAGCATTTCATGGTGTCCAAAAACGGTTGCAGTTGGACGATGAAACCATTAACGTTCGCATTCCCCCAGGTGCGACATCAGGGAGTCGGATTCGGATTAAAGGAAAAGGTCGCCTCAGTCCTTTTTCTCAACAGCAAGGCGATTTGTATCTCACGATTGAACTCTTTCCCCATCCATTTTTTCAGTTTTCGGGTGATAACCTGACCTGTGAAGTTCCGATTCGTCCCGATGAAGCTGTTTTAGGTGCTGAAATTGACGTGCCAACGCCAGACGGTCACGTGATGATGACTGTTCCGAAAGGAGTAAATTCCGGGCGATCGCTACGACTACGAGGCAAAGGTTGGATATTACCGAAAGGAAATCGGACTGATCTCATTGTCAAACTTCAGATCGTGTCTCCGAAGGATTTGAGCGAAATTGAGCAGGATTGCTATCAAAAGATTCAGTTTAATAGCAGTTTTAACCCCCGTTCTGGAATAAAAGAGGTGACACTTTGAGCGAGTTTAGACTTTCCACTACAGTTATTTCCCAAGAAGGCGATCGCCTTTATACGTTTGAATATGCAGCTTTGGTGACTCAAACCTCAACGATCATCATTGAGCGATTTGTGGAACTAGGGTTGATTGAACCGAAAGGCTCAATGCTGCGCTCACGAGAAATTGCGCGAATTGCTCAAATCCAACGCTTGCGTCAGGACTTAGGGCTAAATCTTGTGGGAGCAGCAATGGTAATCGATCTGGCTCAAGAAATTGCTCAGTTACGGGCACAGATCAAAGCGTTGCGTTCTTGACCAAATTGTGGCAGAAACTCTAACTGCCTACCTCTCCCGCTTCTGTGCCGTTCTTATCACCGCGTTCGTACTACTTTTAGGCAAGTAGTCAGAGCAATCGAACGCTTGTTTGGTTAACACAATAGAGGGACATACAGCACAATTAAGATAATCGTTCCTATCAAAAAACTGACATTTCAGGCAGGGAACTTGCTCGACAGAGTTGCTACTTACTTGACAATCTTGGATAAACTTTTGCACATTTAATGGAACAATATAATCGGTAATTTTCCAAATAATTATCAAGAACATGGCAGGCAACAACAATGATAAGTAAGGAATATCATGGAAATGAGGTTTGGTGGTATTTCCAGTTGGAAAAATCACTTCTGTCTCGTTGACTGTTGTCTGACTGAAACTATTGTTTGTTAGTGTGTAGCTTCGGAAAACACAAGAATCATACATACAAAAATCCTTTCATATCAATTTAACCGCAGGTCTAGATCCAGAAGATAACGCTAATATCCAAATTCCATCAAATGAAAGATTAACGCCAACCCAAGTTCCAATAATCCAATCTGCATTAAAGGGCCATGTAGACCAAATAAAAATTCCTAAAATAATGCCTATAATTCCACTCAACAACACCCAACCCCAGTTTTGTGAAGGGCGCATCCGAAATGCCATAATCACCTGGAGCGCACTTTGCAGAAAGATCGTAATGCCAAGCACCAGCGTCAATGTAAGAACTCCTTGAAGTGGATTGGCAACAATCAAAATGCCTGCCAGCACATAGAGGACACTGATAATGAGTTTCCAGGCAATATGACCGTCTCTACGGGACTGAAGGGCATAGATCATCTGAATAATGCCAGCAATGATAAATATCCAACCAAATACTAAAGTGGATGCGATTGAAGCAAACAACGGTCTTGCAATTGCAATCACACCCAAAACAATTATCAAAATCCCAATGCCAATTCCCCAAGCAGGATTAACCTGCACTTGATTGTTAATGTCTGGGTCAGTGAATCTCATGGTTTTTTCCTTATACATTTTCTTCCTTTACTGTGACAAGGTGTTGTTTGATTTCTTAATTGAATTGATTGACTACGATATAAAACTTAATAAAAAGAATTTAGGAATAAGAATCAATTAGATTAGTAGCATCTTGCTCACGTAGGCTACAAGCGAGCAAGATGCTCGCACTACAAATTTACGCTCATCGGGATACACCCCTCCCACCCTGAAGACAGATACCTCGCATCATCATACTTGGGATAGATAAAAATTGAGGGCAAAGTAACCTATTGTTAAAGGTATATGTTTAATCATTGCTCACCTGAAGTCAACTCTTCAAAGGTATTAAAAATATGCTCAATCGAGCAGGATTATCGCTAAGACTGTGTGGCAAAAATTTGACAACAACTTTTGACTTTTGAATTCCCTAAAGGGGTTGTTTTTGTACTGGCTTTCTTTGCTTGCAGGACATTAAAAATAAGCTAGAAAATAAAGAAATTATTTTATGAAAAAGTTAAGCCAGACTGCCAATTTATCCAAAAAGCCTAAAACGGGATCTAGCCCGTCTGTAGATTCATCTAAAGCACTCATCGATATCGCTCAGCGTGATGTGGATGGAGTTCTGCACTTATTTGACACTTCTGTCGATGGGCTGAGTGAAACGGAAGCGAAGAGGCGGTTAGAAAAATCTGGGCTGAATGAGATCGCCCGCGAAAAACCGATCAGGTGGTATGTCCAACTGGTGCTAACGGTGACGAATCCCCTCTCGCTTTTACTGATTGTTCTGGCGACGATTTCACTGTTAACTGGGAGTCCGACAGCAGCCTTGATCATTTTTATGATGGTGATTTTCGGTGGGTTGCTGCGCTTTTCACAAGAATTTCAGTCAAATAAAGCCGCCGAAAAGTTGCGGGCAATGGTGAGCGCAACGGCAACAGTGAGTCGCAAGGATGCCATTAAAGATGTTGCACCGAAAAAACAAAAGGGAATAACGGCAGGAAAAGAAATTGCGGTGAAGCTCTTAGTGCCTGGTGATATCATATTTCTTTCCGCCGGAGATATGATTCCGGCAGATATCAGGCTGATTGCGACGAAGGATTTATTCCTTAGTCAGTCAACCCTCACCGGGGAGTCTCTACCCACTGAAAAACACGCAGAACTCCCTGATCAAAAGGAGAAAAACCCACTGGAGCTAATCAATCTCTGTTTCATGGGTACCACAGTAGTCAGTGGTTCTGGAACAGCCGTTGTCGCAGAAACTGGTAGTCATACTTATCTAGCATCACTGGCTAAAACTGTCAGCGGACGCAAACCACGAACGAGCTTTGACAAAGGTGTGAATGGCGTGACCGTGCTGCTGTTGCGCTTTATGTTGATCATGGCTCCACTCGTTTTTCTGATCAATGGAGTGCTGAAAGGCAATTGGGTCGAGGCATTCACATTCGGTTTATCTGTTGCTGTGGGACTGGCTCCAGAAATGTTGCCTGTGATTGTCACAGCAAATTTAGCCAAGGGGGCGATCACTATGTCTGACAAAAAGGTGATTGTCAAAAATATTGATGCGATTCAAGACTTTGGCTCCATGAATATTCTGTGTACTGACAAAACAGGCACCCTGACCCAGGACAAAATCGTCTTGCAAATGCACTTAGATCCCTACGGTGAAGAAAGTACAGATGTCCTAAAATATGCCTATCTCAATAGCTTTTACCAGACTGGCTTAAAAAATTTATTGGATGTCGCCGTTCTGGATCGCAATCAAGAACTTGAATCTTTAGACATTGAGCAAAACTACCAGAAATTTGATGAAATTCCTTTTGACTTTGTGCGTCGTCGCATGTCTGTTGTCGTCGAAGAAATGGGAAAACAACATGTGCTGATTTGCAAAGGTGCAGTTGAAGAAATCCTCAAAGTCTGCACCCAACTGAAAGTCAATGGCAAAGTTTTGCCAATGGATGAGTCAGTCCGCGCCAAGGTTACCGATTTACAACAAAAACTAAACTCTGACGGGTTACGGGTAATCGCAGTGGCATATAAAGTAACGCCAACGGATCAAGCACATTACGCCATTACCGATGAGAGTGATTTGGTTCTGTTGGGCAACATTGCGTTTCTCGATCCGCCCAAAGATTCCGCTGCCCAAGCGGTTAAAGCCCTCAAGGGTCATGGAGTCGATGTGAAAATTATAACTGGGGATAATGAAATCATTACTCGTAAAATCTGCAAAGATGTTGGATTGCCTGTCCAAAACGTCTTATTAGGTAGCGATATTGAATCTTTATCGGATGATGAATTAGCTAAAGTGACTCCAACCACAACCATTTTTGCCAAATTCTCTCCAACCCAAAAAGCCAAAGTTATTCAGGTGCTGCGAAAAAAAGGCAATACTGTGGGATACATGGGAGATGGCATCAATGATGCAGCCGCTTTGCGGGAGGCAGATGTGGGGATCTCAGTTGATACGGCAGTCGATATTGCCAAAGAGTCGGCAGACATCATTTTGTTAGAAAAAAATTTGTTAATCTTAGAATCTGGGGTCATCGAAGGTCGCAAGACTTTTGCCAATATAAATAAATACATTAGAATGGGCACGAGCTCTAACTTTGGTAATATGTTTAGCGTCTTGGGTGCGAGTGCAATTCTGCCATTTTTACCGATGCAGCCAGTACAGATTTTGATAAATAATCTCCTCTACGACTTTTCGCAAACAGGCATCCCATTTGATCAAGTCGATCAAGAAGATCTAGTCAAGCCGCCGAAGTGGCAAATTGAGAATATCCGGCGATTTATGATATTCATCGGTCCGATTAGCTCCATTTTCGACTATTGCACCTACGCGCTGATGTGGTTTGTTTTTGGGGCGACTTCTCTAGACAATCAAGCTTTGTTCCAAACAGGTTGGTTTGTGGAAAGTCTGATGACTCAAACGCTGATTGTCCATGTTATTCGCACGGCTAAGGTTCCTTTTTTCCAAAGTTGGGCTTCTTTACCCATGCTGCTCATCACCGCCACTGTGATGACAGTCGGAATGTATTTGCCATTTTCTCCAATAGCAGCCGGTTTAGGATTTGTTCCTTTACCAGCTGTTTATTTTCTCTGGTTAGCTTTAATCCTAACTTGCTATTGCGTATTGACTCAATTTGTGAAAACTTGGTTCATCAAGAAATATGGATACACGTGAAAATTAATGATGCCTTCGTTGAAATTCTTGGTAGGGGCACAAGGCATTGCGCCCTTACATCATTTCCGGAGATACTACTCCCCTAATTGCAGTCAACCCCCGTTAATTCTGGAAAAAACTCCTTTGCAGCACAAGAGACTAACATAGGATCTTCAATAGGGGGATTCGTTTTTGCAACAATGTGAGCAGCAGTAACTTTTTTGAGAGTCCATTGAAAATCTTCTTTCTTTTTATTAGCAATGATTTGTACTTGAGTGTAAAAATATTCGCCACGAGCCAAACGATTAGAACCTTGTTGTGTATCGCACTTATAGGTGTCATGCTGAGCCGATAAAGGTTTATTATCTTTTGTGCCTAAAATTATTGTCATTGGTGTGCTGAAGGTTGTTTTCAAGTCCACAGATGGCAGTTGATCTCCAGTTTCTTTCTTGAAACCGCAGGGATATTCCGTATGCTTATCGGGTATTGTGTACGAACCAGCCTCTGCGGCGATCGCCTTTTTAATATGTGCATGGGGCATAAAGATGACCATTCGATGTACGAACTGTGCGCCCGCAGAGTGACCATAGAGATAGTAATTAGTTGCATTGACTTTGGTGCTTCTTTTCACAAAATCAAAAATATTTTCAATTTGAGTAAACGCCCATTGGTTTTGAGGATTTAAAGTACTCAAATCTTCTGTAAACATATTGCCAAGATTATACCCTGTCGTTTTTGGAAACCGCTTTTGCTTAAACTGGGGAGCAAGCAGGATAAAATTTGGATTGTTGCTGCCCTTGCGATAGTAGATATTTCTCCAGTCATTTCTATAATCTTCAGCATTCCGTTGTTCGCCATGCATGGCAAATACCACTTTAGTATTTGCATCCAAGTGATTAGGTAGGTAGTAGTAGACAGGAATAGAGAAATCGCCAGCTTCAACCTTGTAAAGGAAACAACCCTCTCCTTTTTTCAACACCCTTAAAGTACAACTATTATCTGAAAGTTCTGAGATTGATCCTGATGCGTTCACAAGATGATCGAAATCAAAGCAGAGAAAAGCAATCATAAAAGCAAACAACCGTTTCATGAACCAAAACCTCTTAGAAGGCTGTACAGTGAAAAATTATATGGGTTCTTGGTAACTTTTGGTGATCCAGGTTGAGGTTAGGCAGCTATGCTGAGGGCAGAAGGAAAAAAAGAAAGAAGGAAAATCCCCGAAATTCCTATGTGACAACGGTTTCAAAACTTCTGCTTATAAAGTCCTTCGAGTTGGGTGAGGATTGGGGCTGGTGCTATATCGACAAGACCTTCATCTAATAGACATCGTCGTGAAAATTAATTATGGGTTCAATGATCGCAATCTATTGCCAGATAAAACTAGCTCAGCATCAAGTAGACCAGTAGAACCGAAACAATGCAAACTTTCTCCGAAATATCCACCCTTGTGATCGTGTTTCAGTCTCCCTAAAATCATCGTCAAAGACTAAAAAAAATTGCCTAGCATCTCCCGTTGTACACTTTACGTTTACTCGGATGAAAACGCGAACCAATTACTATAAAGATTTGGCAGATGATTACTCTAAGCCAGGACTCGTTACTCCCCATGTAGCGAAAAAACTCATGGAGGATGCCAAAAAGTACGTGGCAATGAAAGAAAAGACGCTGCCACAATCAAATTAATCAAATAGTTGTTTAACTACTGGAAGTGAGCCATGAAGATCGGATTCATTGGATTGGGAAGTATGGGACAGCCAATGGCACATCATCTCTTGCAAGCAGGGTATCAGTTAACGGTTTACAACCGCACTCCACAGGTGGCTGAAGTGTTTGGTCAGCAAGGTGCGCTCGTGGCGCAATCTCCCGCACAAGCGGTAAAAGACGCAGAAATTTTGATCACAATGCTGGCAGATGATGCTGCTGTGGAAGCCGTTGTGTTTGGCTCGGAAGGGGCATTGAAGGCGCTTGCTCCTAATGCGATTCACCTGTCAATGAGTACAATCAGTGTGGCGTTATCCAAGCGACTGGCACAGAGTCACACGACGGCAGGGCAAGGTTATTTAGCAGCGCCAGTGTTTGGACGGTCGGAAGTGGCAGCCCAAGGAGCCCTTTGGATCGTGACAGCAGGGAACCTTCAGCAGGTTGAACGTTGTCGTCCAGTGTTGGAAGCGATGGGACAGGGGGTGTTTCATGTTGGTACAGAGGCTTGGATGGCAAATTTAGTGAAACTTACCGGAAATTTTATGATCGCAGCGGTGTTGGAAACAATGGGAGAAGCGTTTGCTTTGATGCAAAAATCCGGAGTTGCTCCAGAGCAATTTTTAGAGATTGTGAATACGGCTTTGTTCAAGTCACCGCTATACCAGAATTACGGTAGTTTGATTGTGCAGGAACGGTATGAGCCTGCTGGCTTTAAGCTGCATCTGGGGTTGAAAGATGTGCAATTGGTTTTGAGTGCCGCAGAGTCGATGGCGATGCCGTTACCGCTAGCCAGCCTGGTTCGCGATCATTTTCTGACGGCGATCGCTCATGGGCAAGGTGACATTGATTGGGCAGCGTTAGCGCAAGTTAGTGCGAAAAACGCAGGTTTGAATCAACTGAGTAACGGAAATTGAAACCATGGGCTTGCTTTTTTTCGCCTTTGCTTTGCTGGCAGGGATGCTGCTGCCGATGCAAGCTGGAATTAATGCTCAGTTAGCCAAACAGCTTGGGCATCCATTGCTGGCAGCAACGGGATCTTTTTCACTGGGAACGCTAGCATTGGCGTTGTTTACAATCCTGTCAAATCTTCCAGTGCCGACCGTCGCACGATTAGTTCATATTCCCTGGTATTTATGGCTGGGCGGGCTGCTGGGTGTGATCTATCTCACTGCAACCATCATCTTGGCTCCCTTGTTGGGTGCGGCAACGATGATTGGACTGATTATCACCGGACAAATGTTGGCAGCGATCGCCTTGGATCATTTTGGCTTAGTAGGTTTTCCTGTGCATTCACTCAGCCTTTGGCGAATTATTGGAGCAATTTTGTTACTCATTGGTGTCGTCATCGTTCAGAGGACTTAGTACTCTACTAGAATGGCACTAAGAAAACCTGAATCGCTTATTGTATAATCATTTTAAGCTCAATATCCGTGAATGAAATCAATAAACCACAGCAAATCTACAAACCCAAAAGTACTGTGGAGAGAGCTTTTTTTGTTACAAAGCTGCCAACATAAATGGAGAAACGATGATTAATTATTGCGATAAAGGATGAGATTATTGATTAATATAAACCATCGCCAAAAAGAGTGATTTATCAAGTTGATTTTGCAAATACCATAATATGTAATGACGATAGCTCTGACGAAAAAATCAGGTTTTGGTCAGGGACTTGTGGGAGCGATCGCTCCCGCGCCAATCAGATCATTAGTGACAGTATTTTTGTAAAGAATCCCAGTAATTTCTTGTACACAAACTTGTAGCCTTTGCGCTTCAGCAACAGTCATGGTGGTGGCTCTCTGCTCGATTAACTGGTTTGATATTGCCTTCTGTGAGTCTATCTGCGTTAGAGGGATGTTCCAGATCTGGTGTTTCTTTCGCCACGCTTGCGGGTTTGTCCCATGCAGCCGGAGAAACTGGCGGCTGAAATGGCGCCTATCGAAATAGCCCACCGCTTCAGTAATCTGTTCGATAGGCTGGCTAGTTTCGAGGAGCAAGCGGCGTGCCTCTGCCATGCGGCGTTCAACAATCCAACCTAGCACTGTTTTTCCAGTCTCTCGCCGCACAAGATCAGTGAGGTAAGCCGGGGAGCGACTAACCACCTCAGCCACGTTCCGAAGGCTAATCGAATCTTGATAATTCTCTTCAATGAAGCGGAACACACTGATCAGCAGTGGTCGGGGATGAATAAACCACTGTTGGAGTTCTCCCGCCAGTTTCGCAGTGTTTAAGAGAGAGTCAACGTTAACGTTGTGGGATTCAGTGCCTTCAAGCAATTGATTCATCGCATCACGTTCCTTATGTTCTGTCTAACCTCTTATTTGTTAGCATGACACCCCGCTGCTAGAAATCATGTTTGAATAAGCGGTTGAAAATCTATAATTTGTATAAGTTCTACTAAAACATTCCAAAGGTATAGCAAGTGAAATCATGTCTATTACTTATCACCGACATTCAAAAACTCCAAAAGTATAGAATATATTTAACCAAACTTACCACTGACGTATTCTTTAGTAGCTTGCTGCTGGGGATTTTGGAAAATATTTTCTGTGCGATCATACTCTACCAAGTAACCAGCGCGACCTCCTACTTCTGAAGTCTCGACATTAAAAAAGGCAGTCATATCAGAGACCCGCAATGCTTGTTGCATGTTGTGCGTGACGATCAAGATTGTGTACTGCTTTTTGAGTTCGTGTAGTAGATCTTCAACCGCGAGAGTAGAGATTGGGTCAAGGGCTGAGCAAGGCTCATCCATTAAAATAACGTCAGGTTGGGTGGCGATCGCACGAGCAATACACAGCCGCTGTTGTTGTCCACCAGACAGAGACAAACCACTTTGACGCAGTTTGTCTTTTACTTCATCCCACAAAGCAGCTTGCTTAAGCGATCGCTCTACCAATTCATCCAAATTTCCCTTGAAGCCATTAATTCTCGGTCCATAGGCAATATTGTCATAAATTGATTTGGGAAAAGGGTTCGGTGTTTGAAACACCATCCCAATCAGGCGACGCACCTCTACAGGATTCATATTCGGTGCATAGAGATTTTTCTCATAGTAATAAACCTTACCTTCTAACCGGAATGATTGAATGAGATCGTTAAGGCGATTGAAACACCGTAGTAACGTACTTTTGCCACATCCAGACGGACCAATAAAGGCTGTTACCAGATGTTTTGGCAGATCTAGCGAAACATCATGTAACGCCAAAAAATTGCCATAGTAAACGTTTAGATCCTCTGTTCTTAAAACAGTATCAGTTTGATGAGTATCTCCGATCTTAGTGAACATAAATTGTGTAGTTTCAACACGAGTTTGATAGCGATAAAAGCTTGCAAGCTAGGAGTCAGAGAAATTGAAAAGGCTAAATGATGAGTCAGTAGTCAGAATTCAGGAGCGAGGGGGATATCAAGCAATTTACCGCCATCACGACGTTTATTAGCTTGGACTTGAGCGGGGATTAGCTCACTGCCATCACTAGGAGGATGTTCATCAAGATTGAGGGTTTTTCCTTCTTTATCAGTGTTGCGCATAGGTGTATGCCCTCGTATAAATTTCATACATATATTGTAAACTGTTTAAACAACTATTGACTGGGGAAAAATATAGTTTATTGCTGTAGATTACTAATGGCTTTAATTACCTTATTAATTGAGGCAAAAATATAAGTTTTAGCCTAAAATTGAGGATTTTTGGGTGATGCAATTTCATTGTTTATTTTTTGTAACGAGTTAAATTTATTTAGTACAATTTATACACAAATCAAACGCTTCGGCACGAGGATGTGGTCGCGGCTATATAAGAATGTGTTGCAAAAAATATTTTTGTTGAATTTTGTATCGTATTCAATCAACTCAACTCAGAAATCAAACAACACCTTGCCACAATAAAAAAAGGACATTTCAAAGGAAATGGAGAAATGAACTGTGACATAAGCACCTTTCAGATTTTTGTTCTCTCAAACATTTGATAATAATAAGGATACAAGATTATGTTGAAGGCAATTTTTCAAGCAATTCGAGAAGTGACTCAGCAAGTCATCAGCTATATATCAGGTGCAGCTGCCAGAATTTTTGCACCTAGTGATGACGACTATCCAAAAACAGGAGTTCAACCCTTTGAGGGAGACTCTGCTGATGATAAGCTGTGATAGATCAGGAGGCAGGAGTCAGCCAGGGCACAATAGTTGCAGTACGGGGGAGCGTGATCGATGTTCATTTTCCCCATGACATCCCTGAACTTTATCACGAGCTAAAAACTGGTGATGACAATAGTGTGGTGATCGAAGTGGTAACCCATCTCAACTCTGAGATGGTACGAGGGATTGCCCTAACGCCAACAGCAGGATTAGCTCGGGGCTCCATTGTGAGGGACACGGGTCATCCCCTGCAAGTTCCAGTGGGAGATCGGTTGCTGGGCAGAATGTTTAATGTCTTTGGGGATACTATCGACGGGAAAGAAAAGGTAAGCGGGGGGGAGTGGCGATCTATTCATGCTGACCCAGTTCCCTTAGACCAGCAAGCCACGAAATCAGAGATCCTCAAAACCGGAGTTAAAGTCATTGATATCCTCGCCCCACTGGAACGAGGCGGAAAAGCTGGACTTTTGGGAGGTGCAGGGGTTGGCAAGACTGTCCTGATTACTGAAATGATCCATAATATGGCGAGTCAGCATGAGGGAGTTAGCCTCTTCTGCGGTATTGGAGAACGATGTCGCGAGGCAGAGGAACTCTACCGCGAGATGCAAGCAACGGGGGTCTTGGCTAACACAGTCATGGTCTTTGGTCAGATGAACGAATCGCCTGGGGCCAGATTTAGGGTGGGGTATGCAGCCTTGACGATGGCTGAGTACTTCCGAGATCACGCCAAGAAAGACGTTTTACTGCTCATTGACAATATCTTCCGGTTTATCCAGGCTGGGGCAGAGGTTTCTGGACTCATGGGGCGGCTTCCGTCTCGTGTGGGCTATCAAGCAACTCTCAGTACAGAATTAGCCGAAATTGAGGAGCGCATCTGTAATACCGCGAGGGGTGCCATTACCTCGATTCAAGCAGTGTACGTACCAGCAGATGATTTTACCGATCCGTCAGCAGTCGAGACTTTTTCCCATTTGTCAGCAACCATAGTCCTCTCCCGTAAGCGAGCAAGCCAAGGGTTTTATCCAGCAGTTGATTTACTCCAATCTAGCTCAAAAATGTTGATGCCCCAGATTGTTGGAGCTCGGCACTACCACATAGCACAGGAGATTCGACAGACATTGGCAAACTACGAAGAACTCAAAGATATTATTGCCATGCTGGGATTAGAAGAACTATCCCAAAATGACCAACAGATTGTCAAAAGAGCGCGACAACTAGAGCGGTTTTTAACCCAACCGTTCTTCTCCACAGAACAATTTACGGGTCAGCAGGGAAAAATTGTGGAACTGTCAGCAGCACTGGATGGGTGCGATCGCATTCTCCATGATCAGTTCTCTGATTATCCAGAAAAGTCTTTTTACATGATTGGGACAATAGAGGAAGCGAAAAAAGAATGAAACTCAAAGTCCTGCTCCCCACGACTATTTTCTTAGATGAAGAAGTCACCAAGGTGATTGCTGAGGCGGAAAACGGTTGTTTTTGCCTATTACCGCGCCACATTGATTTTGTTACCGTGTTGGTTCCAGGAATTTTATCTTTTAAATCAGATCAAGGTGAGGAAGAATTCCTCGCTGTTGATGAGGGAATCTTGGTGAAATGTGGCAACGATGTTCTAGTTTCAACCAGATACGCCATCAGGAGTACTGACCTTAACGTGTTGCAACAAACAGTTGAAAAACAGTTTCTTTCCTTAGATGAGCGAGAACAGAAAACCCGTTCTGCTTTAGCTAAACTTGAAGCCAATATTGTTCGGCGATTCGTCGAACTGTGAAAAATGGGTAAAAAGGAATTAGAGAAAACAAAACGCCAAAGCTGGGAAGTATTTAACCACACAGTGGGAGAAAAAGCAAGGCGGAAGCTGCTGGCGCAACGTCAAAGGAATCAGAGTATTTGGTTCGGGGTGAGTTTGTTTGGTCTAGTTGGATGGTCCGTAGTCACTCCCACATTGATGGGAGTTGCTTTGGGAATTTGGATTGATACGCAATGGCCCAGCCGCTTTTCTTGGACTTTGATGCTCCTGTTTATGGGTTTAACCCTTGGCTGTCTGAATGCTTGGCAGTGGGTGAGCAGAGAACAACAAAAGATTCAGCGCACAACGAAGGAACCAAAAATAGGAGTCGAAAAATGAGAGAGCTTTTTCTATTGGCACTAGCACCATTAGCTGGTATCGGGCTAGGACTATTTTACTTCGGCAGTTTGTGGTTGACGGTACGGCAAATTCCCAAAAGCCTGAACCCAGCACTTCTGACCTTCGGCAGTTTCTTTGGGCGTTTTGGTATTACCCTCGTCAGTTTTTATCTTGTCATGGGCAGTCATTGGGAACGACTGATTGCTTGTTTGCTGACCTTCATCTGGACGCGAAACCTCCTAATGCAGCGATTGCAGTACGATGCCAATCAAGTGAAGGTCAGGAGGGGCTTCGTGAAATGCATATAAGTCCTGATCAGATTAAGATCTGGCAATGGGGCCCGATCACCCTGAATGCCACCATCCTATTTACCTTGCTGGTGACGACACTAATAGTATTAGTTTCATATTTGGTGACGCGACAACTGTCGGGGGGGATGCAATTGTCTCCTGGACAGAACTTGCTAGAAGTTTTGGTGCTAGGAATCAGAGATCAGGTTCGAGAAATCATGGGTCAGAACCCAGATCCTTTTTTACCCTTTGCCGGCACCTTATTTATCTTTATTGCTGTCTCCAATTTGCTCAGCATTGTCCCTGGCTATCATCCACCTACAGGTTCTCTTTCTACCACAGCGGCACTTGCCATCTGTGTATTCGTTGCAGTTCCTGTTTATGGCATTTGGCAACAAGGGCTGTGGGGTTACCTCAAGCATTATATTCAGCCTTACCCGTTCATGTTGCCGTTTCAGATTATCGGGGAGTTGTCCCGCACCCTGTCATTGGCAGTCCGTCTCTTCGGTAACGTGATGAGTGACACGATGATTGTCGCGATTCTGTTATCTATTGCCCCGCTGTTCTTTCCCATTATCATGGAGGCATTGGGACTGTTAACCGGACTGATTCAGGCATATATTTTTGCCGTTCTGGCGATCGTATATATCGCATCGGCGATAGAAGCACAAGATATCAAACAACCTCAGCAGAGAGATACATCACATGGATAACGTTAGTCTCACAGCAATGGCATCCATTATGGCTTCAGGACTGACGATCGCTATCGGTTCTATTACGCCAGCACTAGGAGAAGGACGGGCAGTTGCACAGGCGCTTTCGTCCATTGCTCAACAACCAGATGAAGCTAATACGATAACCCGTACGTTATTTGTTGGTTTAGCCTTTATAGAATCCATTGCCATTTACTGTTTTGTTGTGGCGCTGATTTTAATTTTTGCCAATCCATTCTGGAATTACGTCATAACCAAAGCGGGAGGGTGAACAGTGCAAATTGACTGGTTTACCTTCATTGCAGAACTCATCAACTTCTTGGTATTGATGATGTTGCTCAAACGCTTTTTGTATGGTCCAATTATCAAGGCAATGGATCGGCGGGAGCAAAAAATTGCTGCTAGCTTGCTTGAGGCAACAGAAAAAACTCAAGCGGCGCAAAAAGAAGCAGATCTCTATCGTCAAAAGCAACAGGAACTGAAAGACCAACGGGAAGCAATGTCAACCCAGGCGAAAGCAGAAGTTGAAAAAATGCGACTCGATTTAATGAAAGCTGCCCGCGCTGAGGTGGATGCGACTCAGGCTAAATGGTATACAGATCTTAAGCAGGAGAAAGATTCCTTTGTGCGATCGCTGCACCAAGAAGTTGGTCAGCAGATTTTGACGACTCTGCGCCGCGTCTTGGTGGATCTGGCTAATGCTGACTTAGAGCATAGCATCATCGAGGTCTTCATTGATCGCATTCAAAAGCTGGATGCAGATCAGCGGGAATTATTCTGTCGTTCTTTCACCCAGTCAAGTGAGGTCGTTGTGTACAGTGCCTTTGACATTCCAGAAGCAGCGCGTCAAAGAATTGACAAAGCTGTGGGACAAATAGTTAATGATATAAATCTGCGGTTTGAAACAGCGTCAGAACCGATTTGCGGTATAGAGTTGAAAGTTGATAGCTACAAGCTTTCCTGGAGTCTGGAGAGTTATTTGGCAACCTTGGAAGAGAGTTTGGGGGCAGGGGAGCAGGGGAGCAGGGGGGCAGGGGAGAAGATGTTTAGTTTAAAGTCCACAATTTAAAATGAATATAGTATGGAAAAGGTGCTCGAGGGTGTTGTAAATGATACTATTGCAGTCTTTAAGCGGGTGTTGGCAGACTATAAGGCTGAACTAAAGATTGAAGAAGTGGGTACTGTGAAGTTTGTGGGTCAAGGTATTGCTCGTGTGCTAGGCTTACCGGGGGTGAAATCGGAGGAGGGGGTTCGCTTTCCGGGTAACGCGCTGGGAAGGGTTTTTAACCTAGATGCTGAAGAAGTCGGGATCATCTTGCTGGATAAAAGTGAGCATCTTAAAGCGGGTAACGAGGTGCGTGGGATCGGAAGGGTTTTGGATGTACCTGTGGGTAATGCCCTGCTGGGTCGGGTTGTAGACCCAATGGGTCGTCCACTGGATGGTCTGGGTGCGGTGCGTCTATCGGAACGCCGTCCGGCGGAGCGAGAAGCCCCTGCGATTATGGATCGCGCTCCTGTGACTGTACCATTACAGACAGGACTTAAGGTGGTCGATGCTTTGATTCCTATTGGTCGAGGTCAGCGGGAACTGATCCTTGGCGATCGCTCTTCTGGTAAAACTGCTCTAGCGCTAGACACAATCATCAACCAAAAGGATCAAGATGTTCTGTGCGTCTACTGTGCCATTGGACAGCGCAGTTCAGCGGTAGCTAGGCTGATCGCAGATTTGCACAAATACCAAGCGATGGAATATTGCTTGGTGGTGGTCGCATCTGGTGAAGAACCACCAGGGTTACAGTTTCTTGCCCCCTATGCGGCAACGACTATGGCAGAATACTTCATGGAACAGGGACGGGATGTCTTAATCGTTTACGATGACTTGACCCACCATGCGCGGACTTATCGAGAACTGTCTCTGTTGCTGCGCCGTCCTCCTAGCAGAGAAGCTTTCCCAGGTGATATCTTCTATATACATTCACGGTTGCTGGAGCGTTCTACCCACCTGAATGCTGCACGTGGTGGTGGTTCTTTGACCGCACTACCAGTGATCGAGACGGAAGCTCAAGATATGTCCGCTTACATTCCCACAAACCTGATTTCCATCACAGATGGTCAGATTTATCTTTCACCCGACCTTTTTCAAAAGGGAGTCTTGCCCGCAGTGGATGTGGGAAAATCTGTGTCACGGGTGGGTGGAAAAACTCAGTTGCCGACCTATCGCGCCGTCGCTGGCAATTTGCGGCTTTCCTACTCCCAGTTTGAAGAATTGGAAGTTTTCTCCCGCTTTGGTACACGACTGGACGAAGCAACTCGGCAAACCCTTGAACGAGGACGCCGTGTTCGTGAAGTCCTCAAACAGCCTCAGTATGAACCTATGACTGTGGCAGAACAGATCGCCGTCCTACTAGCTGTGACTACGGGTGTCTTTGATGATGTTAATATTGAAGAGATTGCTGTAGCTCAAAAAACTGTCTGCAAGGCTTTGACGGAGCAATTACCTGATGTGTGCAAAAGTATTCAGGACGGGAAAATACTGAATGATGGCGATCATGATGCCCTGTTGAAAGTGACCAGAGATGCTTTAACTTCAAGCAAAAATCAAAGTGCCAACAACTGAGTCAATCAAACGAAAAGTACAAACTGCCCAAGAACTTCAATCTGTTGTCAAGAGTATGAAGGCGATCGCGGCTGCTAGTATTAAGCAGTACGAAACGGCGGTGGAGTCTCTGAGTCAGTATAATCGAACAATTGAAATGGGGCTGCAAGTTGTTCTGGGTGCGCGTGAAGCATTGATAGTGGCAGAACCAAGCAAGAACAACCGCCTAGGCGCAATAGTTTTTGGCTCTGACCAGGGTATGTGTGGTCAATTTAATGAGCAGATTGCCAATTATGCGATGGCGCTGTTGAATCAGGGGCATAACCAGCCAGAAGACCGGAAGGTATTAGCTGTGGGGACACGCGTCATTGCTTCCCTAGAAGCAGCAGGACAGAAAGTCGAAAAGTACTTTGCAATGCCTAAGTCTATTACTGGCATCACACCAGTGGTGCAGGAACTATTGCTGCACATAGATGTATGGCGCGAAGAGCAGCAAATTGACCAAGTCTTTCTGTTTTACAACGAACCATTCTCAAATAACTCCCATCGTCCTCATAGTCTGCATCTATTGCCTGTAGATCAACAGTGGCTGCAAAACTTAAAGCAGAAAAAGTGGTCATCCCATGTTCTGCCCACCTTTACTATGGATTGGAGTCGGCTGTTTTCATCATTGCTCCAGCAATATTTCTTTATTACCCTGTACCGCGCTGTCGCTGAGTCTTTGGCATGTGAGAATGCCAGCCGTCTGAGCTCGATGCAAGTCGCCCAAAGGAATATTGAAGAGCGCCTAGAAGAACTCACTGCTCAATTTCAACATCAGCGTCAGAGTTCTATTACCGATGAACTCCTAGACATCGTGGCGGCCTTCGAGGCATTAAACCAGACGTAGGAGCGCTATTATTACCACTATCACTATAAATAGTAGCGATAGTAGCACTGTTTTTTTCTTCATTGAATGGCTACGTTCCTACAGGACTCCTCAGTTTGTAACCTGGTTATTGGTGATCGATTTCATTCACGGGTATTTAGTAAAACTTATACAACTTATACAACTTATACACTAATCAAACGCTTGGTTAAACATGTTTTCTAACAGTCGTATGTCATACTCACTCTTGCTAACAGATTTTACGCTCACTAAGTCAATACATGACTGATATTGTCGATACTGCTGTGAAAGCTGGTTCCTTATTAACCAAATAATTTCAGAATGTACTAGCAGATTTTTTCGTAGTCGTTACAGAAATCCCAATTGGATCTTCCTATGTATCTAAATAATCGATTTCCTACTAATCTTCCATCCCTCCAAGGGCTACGAATACTTGTTGTAGATAACAATATCAATTCCTGCGATTTGATGACGGCAATACTGCAATCTTATGATGTAGAGGTGAAAACAGCATTTTTAGCTCAGCAAGCTCTCAAAATATTTATGCAATGGCAACCAGATGTCCTCGTAAGTGAGATTGCCTTACCTCATGAGGATGGTTTCGCCCTGATTCGTCAAGTGAGAAAACTTACGCGAGAGCAAGGGAAAGAGGCGCTAGCCATTGCTGTGACGGCTTATGTAACTGACAACACGCGACAACGTGCTCTCTCGGCTGGGTTTAACTTGTGGTTCACCAAACCTCTGAATTTTGATGATTTCCTTACTGTACTTGCCCGTTTACCAATTTGTCAAGCTTAAACCATATGCTGCAAGCGACTCAGACGCTGTGAGTAACTTTTCATCACCTCTACTGCAAACATGGGTGTTTCCTGAACGGCAAAGAGAAATTCTCTCGCACCAAGGAAAACCAGTTTGCTATCTACCTTGGCAATAGCTGTGTAAGTTCTATTTTTGACTCCTACCAGAACCCCGACATCAAAAACCTCTCCTTCAACAGCAGGATATTATGCTGACTATTGTCACTCCAGGATGAACGACATAGCTGACATTGGAAAAACGAGATTATGGTTTCATCTGTCAATTTCAATATTGTGGCTGGTTTATCTGAACAAGACGTGAACGGCTTGCCGTCTGCGACAGCAATCGCTCGGCTTAAACGCGACGGTTACAACGAACTTCCATCAAGTCAAGCACGCAGTCTGTTAGGGATCGCCTGGGACAGTATTCAAGATCCCATCTTTCTCTTATTAGTCGGTGGGAGCATCATCTATTGGGTTTTGGGCGACCTCCAGGAAGCTTTGATTTTGCTGGGGTTTGTCTTTTTCATTATGGGCATTGGTCTCTACCAGGAAGGCAAGACCGAACACGCCCTGGAAGCCTTGCGCGATCTGTCCAGTCCGCGTGCGCTGGTGGTGCGCGATGGGCAGCGCAAACGGATTGCGGGACGAGAAGTTGTTCAGGGTGACATAGTCGTGCTGGCAGAAGGCGATCGCGTGCCTGCGGATGCGATCGTATTATCTTGCTCTAATCTTTCCACCGATGAATCGCTCTTAACCGGAGAATCACTCCCTGTTCGCAAAGTTGCCGCTGCGATCGACACGAAGGACAGCCCTCAGATGGCGCGTCCGGGTGGTGATGATTTGCCATTTGTGTATTCCGGGACGCTGGTGGTGCAGGGTCAGGGCGTGGCTCAAGTGCGGTTGATCGGCGCTCACACCGAGATGGGCAAGATTGGCAACGCCATACAAAGCGTGAAACCGGAGCCGACCCCCTTGCAACGGGAAATGAATCGGTTGGTGAGCCGCTTGTTTGGCATTGCCTTAGCGCTGTGTGTGACGATCGTGGTGGTGTATGGACTCACACGAGGTGATTGGCTCAAAGGAGTGCTGGCAGGCATTACGCTGGCGATGGCCATCTTGCCCAATGAATTTCCCGTCGTCGTAACAATCTTCTTAGCGTTGGGTGCGTGGCGCATTTCTCAGCATCATGTTTTAGCGCGTCGCACCGCTGCCGTTGAAACCATCGGTGCTGCTACTGTTCTCTGTGTGGATAAAACCGGGACATTGACCCTGAATCAAATGGCGGTGCAACAGCTATGCGCCTATGAAGATCCAGATAACCAGGCAGACAGCGCTCACCCCTATGATTTGAGCCTGCATACACGCGAGCCACTCCCTGAAACCGTGCATACCTTAGTCGAGTTCTGCATTCTGGCGAGTCAGCGCGATCCCTTTGACCCGATGGAAAAAGCGTTTAAGCAATTGGGCGATCACTATCTCGCCCATACCAAACATTTGCACAACGATTGGCAACTGCTGCGAGAATATCCGCTTTCACCGCATCTACTGGCAATGTCTCACGTCTGGCAATCAGCGGATGGGAAGCAGTATGAGATTGCTGCGAAAGGCGCACCCGAAGCGATCGCCGATCTCTGTCATTTCACGCCTCTACAGCAACAAACCTTGGCAAAGCAAGTGAGCGGCATGGCAGCGCAGGGCTTACGGGTGTTAGGCGTTGCCAAAGCATCGCTGCTCGATGCGCCGCCGCCCTTTTTGCCGCCTCACCCATCCTTTACTCCCGATCATTTACCCGATCAACAGCATGACTTTCCCTTTCAATTTCTTGGCTTAGTGGGGCTATCTGATCCCGTACGTCCAACCGTGGCGGCGGCGGTTCAAGAATGCTATACCGCTGGTATTCGAGTGGTGATGATTACGGGCGATTATCCCGGCACAGCGCAAGCCATTGCGCGTCAGATTGGCTTGCTGCAAATGGGAGCCATCATGACCGGAGCCGAATTGGATCACATGAGTGACGCTACACTCCAGGAGCGGATTCAAAGTACAAATATCTTTGCACGCGCTGTGCCTGAGCAAAAATTGCGCCTGGTGAATGCATTGAAAGCGAAGGGTGAAGTGGTTGCCATGACGGGCGATGGGGTGAATGATGCCCCTGCGCTGAAAGCGGCACAAATCGGCATCGCCATGGGGCAGCGCGGCACGGATGTCGCCCGTGAGTCGGCGGCGTTGGTGCTACTGGATGATGATTTTTCGTCGATCGTGCAAGTGGTCAAGCTGGGACGACGCATTTTTGATAATCTCCGCAAAGCGATGTCCTATCTGCTGGCAATTCACATTCCGATCGCGGGGATGTCGTTAATTCCAGTGCTATTTAAATTGCCATTGGTCTTACTGCCCATTCATGTGGCTTTTCTCCATTTGATTATTGATCCCGCGTGCTCGATCGTGTTGGAAGCCGAACCCGCCGAGGCAACGGTCATGCAGCGCCTGCCCCGTAACCCCAAGGAACCCCTGTTTGGCAGGAAAACGTTGGGTTTAGCCGTCTTACAGGGGAGTGGCATCCTAGTGATTGTGCTCGCCATCTTTGTGATTACCCTGTATCGCGGTCAAGGTGAATTGGATGCCCGTGCGCTCACGTTTACCACGTTAATTCTGGCAAATTTAGGACTCATTTTGAGCGAAAGTTCGTCATCGCGCCTCAGCCTCAAAATCCTGCAATCCCCCAATGCTGCCCTTAAATGGGTGATCAGTGGAGGACTGTTCTTTCTAGTGATCGTGCTTTACGTGCCGTTCTTACGTCAATTGTTTAGCTTCTCGTTTCTGCATCCGATCGACATTGCCATTTGCTTGGGCGGTGGGCTGATTAGCCTACTTTGGTTTGAACTGTTAAAGCAAACGGCAAAAACGAGGTCGTAGTGAGACTGTAGAAAAACCTGATCTTGGTCGGATTAGGGATCTGGTCTCTCGCCTTCCCCATCTCAACAATTCTGCTGAGTATCTTCACTATTGAGATAAAAAGGTTTTAACATATGAAGGTTTCTGCTGAATTAATTCCTGCTTCTTCTCTAAACCTAAATGATGTCACTATCGACGTTCAGAGACTATACAAATACTATGGTAAAACAATTGCAATTCGCGGCATCGATCTCCAAATCCGCCGTGGCGAATTGTTTGGATTGATTGGCCCTGATGGCGCAGGCAAAACAACCACATTCAATATTTTGGGTGGCGTCATGGAGGCAAGTGCAGGCAATGCAAAAATTCTCGGATTGCCTGCCCGCGATGCTCGAAATTATGCTGGATATCTAACTCAACAATTTTCTCTTTATCCTGATCTCAGTGTGGATCAAAATATTTATTATAGTGCAGGACTACGACTTGTCCCTGAAGATCAACTTAATGTGCGACGCAGCAAGTACCTCAAGTTGATGCAACTCGATTCATTTCGAGACCGCCTTGCAGGTCGTCTTTCCGGTGGGATGAGGCAAAAGTTAGCATTGTGCTGTGCATTGATTGCCGAACCGCAAGTGTTGTTACTCGATGAACCAACGACTGGAGTAGATACCATTGCCCGTCGCGAGTTTTGGGACATTCTGGCAGGACTGACGGCACAAGGTATTACCGTGCTCGTTGCGACTCCCGATCTGGATGAAGCAGAACGCTGCGATCGCGTAGCATTAATCTACAACGGACAAATTCAGCAAATGGGTTCTCCAAAAGAACTTAAGGCGAATTTAGGGTTGAATCGGTTAATTATCCGCACGAAGGAACTCATTAAGGCAGAACAAGCACTCATTCGAGAAACTGATTTAACGGGTCAAATGACAGAGGTTTCTACACTAGGCGATCGCATTGAAGTTTTGGTAAGAGACATTAAATTAGGAATTGCTTTTGTGCGCGATCGCTTGACTCAAAACAATGTGCAATTCGATCAAATTCAACCCGAAGAACCAACATTAGAGAACGTGTTCATCACACTATTACAGCAGAAAGGTTCTGTTCAAAAATCTATTCCATTTCCGCGAGTAAAAAACTTTGCATCTTGTGGAAACGGTGATCCCTCAAATGCTAAAATTGCAATTTCTGCACGAAATCTCTATCGAGTTTTCGGTTCCTTTCACGCCGTTACTGATCTAAATCTTGATATCCACTATGGTGATGTTTATGGACTTCTGGGCGCGAATGGAGCCGGAAAAACAACTACCATCAAAATGCTGTGTGGACTGTTGCCAATTAGTTCTGGGGAAATATCACTAGGTGGAGAAACGGGCAATCTCCGGAGTGCAAAATTGCGGCAACGAATCGGTTACATGAGTCAGAAGTTCACACTCTACGATGATTTAACCATCCTAGAAAATTTGCAGTTCTATAGTGGAGTTTACGGTATTCCACCCCGTCAGCAGCAAGGAAAAATTAGCTGGGTACTATCTATTTCTGGATTAGAAGGACAAGACCATTTACTAACACGACAACTCCCCGGTGGATGGAAGCAGCGTGTTGCCTTTGGAGCATCGGTGATGCATGAACCAGAAATTTTGTTTCTAGATGAACCGACTTCTGGTGCAGATGTTTTAGCACGACAGCAATTTTGGCAATTAATTAACGATTTTGCTCGTCATGGGACTGCAATTTTAGTGACGACCCATTACATGAACGAAGCAGAACAATGTAGCCGGATGTGTTTTATGGTTGCGGGTCGGAAAGTTGCCGAAGGGTCTGCACGTGAGATTAAAGCAGCACAACCCGGTCAATTGTTTGAGTTGAAAATTCCACAACTGCAAGCGAGTTACGATCGCTTACGGCAATTTCTCGAACCTTGGCGCGTCTCAATCTTTGGCGATCGGCTTCACGTGGTTCTGGATCATGCCAAGGAAGAACTACCCCAAGTGCGCTCTTATCTACAATCTGCAAATTTGTCTGTTTCTGATATTCAACCGATTTCATTTTCGTTAGAAGATGCGTTTATTGGTGAAGTGCAACGGGCTGGAGGTGCGCCGCTATGATGATTCGCCGTATTCGTAATCAGTTGTTTAAAGAATTAGAGCAGTTTGTGCGCGATCGCTTAGGCGTTGGACTCGCATTCATTTTACCTGTGATTGCGCTGCTCATCATTGGGTTTGCGATTCGGCTCGAAGCGAAAAACATTACACTTGTGGTGCGGGATCTCGATCAGACAACCCTAAGCCGTAGCTATATTGAACGACTGTACGCAACCAATTTGTTTGTTCCAGCAAAATGGAAGGGAGATCACTTTCCCGATGCGATCGATCAGGGAACGGCTCAAGTGCAAGTCACCATTCCACCTGACTTTGCTAGAGAGGTACAAGCAGGGAGAACTGGGAATATTCAAGTCGTGATTGATGGAACTGATACGATCAATGCACGGGTGACACGACTTGCGATCGAGGGAACAACTTTATCAGTCCTACAAGCCCAACTCGGCAACCTCGCTGACTCGCTAGGTGTCATTTCCCAAGTGCGACTCTGGTTTAATCCAGGACGACAAGAATCATTGTTCATTGTACCTGGAAGTTACGGGGTGATTTTGGCAATCTTTCCGCCGTTGTTGATTGCGATAGCATTAGTCCGAGAAAAAGAACAAGGGACTATCCTACAGCTTTACGCCTCTAGCCTCAGCGCCTCTGAACTATTGCTAGGTAAATCCTTGGCATATACTATCGTGGGATTGGGAGAAGCTTTGATTCTGTTTATTGTTGGTTTTTTATTGTTTCAAGTTCACTTTATTGGAGATCCAACCCCCTTAATCATCGGTACTCCAGTCTTCATCTGGGTAAGTGTACAACTCGGATTAATCATTGGCATCTTCACCACAACCCAAAGCGCTGCTGTACAAGCGATAGGAACTATTAAAGTCCTTACCGCCTTTTTGCTAGCAGGATTTCTGTTTCCCCTCAATACAGTTCCGTTTCCATTTTCGATAGCTTCCTATTTAGTTCCCGTGCGTTATTACATCGAACTGTGTCGGGATGTGTTTGTTCGGGGATCAGGGTGGTTTAGCACTTGGCATCTCATCGTTGCTTTGCTGCTTTTGGGCATTGCGGAGTTTGCGATCGCCTGGTGGGGAATGCGAAAGATGCAACTAAAGAGTTAATGCTGATGATGAATCGCCGCCTATTTGCTCTGTTAATTAAGGAAAGCACTGAGCTGCTGCGTAATCGGCAACTAGTTATTTTCCTGACGATCGCTCCTGTCATTTCAATGGTGATTTTTGGTTATGTGATGAATTCCAATGTGACGAACTTAAGGCTGAGTATTCTGGATCAAAATCAGGTCGCCATCAGTCGAGATTTTGTTGATGCGTTTACTGCAAATCATATATTTCTTGCTGATCGTCACACCAACAGTCAACAAACTTTAACCCAACAAGTCGAGCGGGGTGAAGTAGATGCTGGATTAATTATTCCACCCAGCTTTGAGCGGGATCTGCTGCAAACCGGGAAATCAGAAGTTCAGGTCGTGGTAGATGGAATCAATGCCTACAGTTCTGGACTTGCAAGGGGCTATGTCAGCCAGATTACGACTCGATTTAACTTAGATTTACTCAAACGCTATCAACCTCTGTCAACCGGGCTAGAAGTCCCAGTTCAAGCTGAAATTACGTTTCGCTACAATCCCGGAACACTCGATAGCTGGTTCTTTGTTCCTGGCGTGATTGGCACAATCATGACTTTGAGTGCCATTCTTGCTGCGGCTGTTGAAGCGGTTCGAGAAAAAGATCAAGGAACACTAGAACAGTTGCTGATGACTCCGGTTGCATCAACGTCCATTCTGATTTCTAAAATTGTGCCGATCTCTGCTTTACTCACAGGAACACTGCTCATTTGTTTCGTCGTTGCTCACTGGGTTTTTCAATTACCTTTCCGAGGAAATTTATTTTTATTACTGCTATTTTCACTTCTTTACATCCAGATTGGTGTTGCGATTGGACTGGCAATTTCAACATTTTCAAAGAACAAATTGCAAACAATTCTGATTGGGATATTTCTCAATATTCCTATTATCTTGTTAGGCGGTGCAGTGACTGCGGTCAATAGTATGCCGCTTGTATTTCGCTGGATTGCACAAATTAATCCGCTCTATCATTACTTGATCATTCTCCGCAGTATTCTTCTCAAAGGCGCAGGTCTCGAGGTTTGGGGAGTAAATGCGATCGCCATGATTCTGTTTGCAGTGGTGACACTCCTGGTCAGTGCGAATCGTTACCGTAGTCAATTAAGTTAGCTCAGGGTAGTATTTTATGTCACAGACAATCAATGCCTCAAAACCTATTACAGCTATAAAAACGTCAGACGAGCCAAAATTGCCAACTCCAAAAAAACCCCGTCGGTGGCTGTGGATTTTGGGGGGAACTGTTATAATTATAGCTGTCGGAACAGGGGTCTGGTACTTGTTTTTTCGCCCCAAACCTGCAAATCTAATTCAATTTAATGGGCGGATTGAAGGCTATGAAACCGATGTCAGTACCAAGGGCACAGGTCGCGTTGAAGAAATCACTGTGCGCGAAGGAGACACAGTGAAAAAAGGACAACTCTTAGTGCGTCTGAGTGATGAAGAAGTGCAATCTGAACTGAGAGCTGCAATAGCACAGGTGAGTGCTGCAAAACAACGAGAAGCCAATGCCCGGTTGCAAATCTCTGTTCTCGAAGAGCAACTGGTAGATGGGAATCTGAACTTACAGCAGTCCAAGGGCGATACCCAAGGCAAAGTTGCTGAAGGTGAAGCCCTCGTCTCAACCGCACAGGCTGTCGTGAAACAAGAACAAGCACGAGTCCAAGAAGCGCGAGCATTACTTGAACAGGGGCGGGTAGATCGCGATCGCTATGCCCATCTTGCTCTCGAAGGAGCCGAAACCCAACAGCGCTATGACGTGGCGCAAACTGTTTACAATACTGCAAAGGCTGTTCTGCAAAGCCGTTTAGCTGCTGTTGAAGCTTCACAAAAAGCCGTTAACATTGCTCAGGCAAAATTGACGCAAGCACAAACCACAGCCCTCAATCCAGGGAGACAAGAAAGTAATGTCAGTCGATTGCAGACGCAACGAGAACAGGCAGGTAACACACTAGCAGCCGCGCAATCTGACGTGAAAACTGCCCAAGCGAATCAACAACTGATTCAGAGTCGGTTGAACGATCTGATAGTGAAAAGCCCGATCGATGGTGTGATCACGACACGGAGTGTTGAACCAGGTACAGTGGTTCTGCCATCCCGTCCGTTGCTGAGAGTTGTAGACTTGAAGCAAGTTTACATGCGGGGCTTTATTCCGGATGGGCAAATTGTTCAAGTTCGCGTCGGACAACTTGCTCGTGTTTATTTAGATAACGATCCCAAACACCAACATTCTTTCAAGGCGAGTGTTGCTGCTATAGATTCAAAAGCATCGTTTACCCCAGAGAACGTTTATTTTCAGAGCGATCGAGTTCAACAGGTGTTTGGTCTGAAACTGAACCTGGAGAACCCGGACAGACTAGCAAAACCGGGAATGCCTGCGGATGCTGAAATACCGTTGCAATAAAGGAAATTACTCCCTTTCCGCCCTTTAGATTATCTATCTAATTAACCGCAGAGGCGCAGAGGAAAGGGAGATTTGAGTTAGAGAGATTTAGGTAATTTTTGACCAGGAAGGAAGTAAGGGTAAAAGATTATGGAAATGGCAAGAAATAACCTACTAGATATACGCCTCATTAGTCCTAAAGTCATAGAGCTAATTGAACAATACGCTGCTGTAAATAACTGTACCCAGACTGAAATGTTAGAGCGTATTGTTTTGGAATGGAACGCCCAACAAAGCGAGAGCGAACGACCATCAGGAGATGAAGATGAATAGGGGGATAAGCCGGGATACGTGCAAATTGAGACACGTTGTAAAGTTTTGTAATAAAAAAGAGTCATAACCATTGATTTGCCGTCGTTTCAAGTCGTGGCTTTGATGTTGGCTGAATATGAAAACATCACCCAAAATGATTGTTTATGAGCAAGCTTGAGGCATTGAAAGGGGTGAAGAGTTGATTTTAGCGTGCAAAACTTTGATTGCTATTACCATTTATGGGCAAGTTAGTAAATCAATAAAACACGTTCCGCAACAAAAATTTACAACGTGTCCTGTTTTGCGCGTATCCCGGCGGAACCCCATGATGACATCTTCTTCCTGAACGATGTATAAAATGAGATAATTACCAAATGAAACCTTGCGAATATCATCGCCATATTCTGGTGCAAGTGCATAGCCTCGTGGCACATCAGCAATCCGTTCGCAACGCTTTCTAATCTCCTGCACAAAGGAGATCGCACGCATAGGGTTGTCTATAGCAATATAGTCTGCAATTTGTTCAAGGTCTTCTTCACTACGTGCGGTAAAAATGCAGGACATGAAAATTACAACATTCCTTGGTATTTTTCTTCAAGGCGACTCAATACTTCCTCTGCTGGCTTGACACGTCCTGCTTGTAGATCAGCAAGCCCCTGTTGTACTCCTGATAAAATATGGGCTACTTCCTGACGTTGTAGCTGGCGTTTGTGCTTCCAATCTCGGATAGCATCACGGAATACTTCACTACTAGAAGCGTAATCTCCTGATTCCACGGCTTCTCTGATAACTACTGCCATTTCCATAGGCAGTGCAACCGTCATACGTTCAATTTGTGTCATGCTATGTTCTCCTTTGCTTTTAGCAAAAGTATCACATATTCACACTTATTCATACTAAAATCCGCAAGCTGTAAAATTGCTACACGCTACCACTGTCACAGTGAGGTATACCTCGATGTTGCATAATAATTTCCGACCAAGTGGTTGGTTTGGTTTCTAAGAAAGTTACAAAAACTCGGCTTTCAGTAATGTCAATTGGTGTTTCGGTAAGTTCGATTTTGCCGTTTTTGTAAATTCCTTCAATGGTTCGTAGCATTGTTGTTCTATGGCGGGTGTAACGCACTTTTGAGAGGTACAGTGGAATTTTAACATCCAAAATCTAACTATGTCTTCTGCCTTTGCACGTTTCCCCCCCCGCCTACAACAAGCAATTGTCTCCCACTTGGGCTGGTCTTCTTTGCGTCCTGTGCAAGAACTGGCGGGACACGCCAGAAAGAATCATTTATATCAATTATTGCGTTTATATCGTTTATGGCTTATGATGATGATAAACTCGCAACATAGAGCCTTCCATGCCTTACTCTTCACTTCCCCCCACCGAACCCACCCTACCATCCAGGGACGAGATTCGATTAGCCAAGGAGTCTAGCCGCTCGCTTGCGACCGTATGGCAGAATGTCGAGGGAAGTCTGAAGGTGCAGATTCCGGACAAGGGCATTGACGTGGAGTTACCGAAGTCATCAGTTCGACTCTTAATTGATGTACTCACGCATATGGCAGCGGGGAACGCGGTGACCCTCGTCCCAGTCCACGCCGAGCTTACCACCCAGGAAGCTGCCGATTTGCTTAACGTCTCGCGGAAATTCCTGATCGACGAACTTCTCGACAAGAATGTTCTTCCGTGCAGAAAGGTAGGAACGCATCGGCGTATACCATTTCAAGACCTTATGGAGTACAAGGAGCGGAATCGGGCTAAGCGACGAGAAACAATTGATGCAATGGTGGAACTCGATCAAAAGCTCGGTCTTTACTAGCCGTGCAAACTACATTCACTGCACTGTTTGACGCCAACGTCCTCTATCCGGCAGCATTACCAGAAATTTATTCTTTAGAGATGATTGGAAATCATTTGCTAAATCTTCCAGGCGCAGCTAATTTTTTGAATTTAAAATTCAACTAAATTCTTAAAGGGTGCATCCCATTTTCGTAAATTTGTAGTGCGAGCATCTTGCTCGCTTGTAGCCTGATCATTTTTTTGCAAAACTGGGATGTACCCATTGTCAAAGGGGGCACAATGGTTCTGCCATCATGACCCTTGCTTTGATTCTTACCTCTCCACTTCGGCGAAGGTTCCATCTGAATACAGCTCATAGCGCTTGCTATCGACAACTACGATCAACGGAAAATCACTCTCCTTCTGTTCCTCCAAAGACTGCCAGCGCCGATCTTCCCAATTCAGCGTGAACGGAGTGTTCTTGCCTTCAACTTTAATTTGAATAGTCATGTTTGATATGATATCTTATTGGTTTTCCTACAGCATGACAGAGTGATGTTTCATTTCTGGGGTTATTTGTTTAACTACAATATAAAAATTAACAAAAGTGTCAAATGTCCTACAAGCATTTCAGCCGCAAGCGTATAAGTTCTACTAAAACCTTCAAAAGGTAGAGGTTATATTCGGTAACTTTTGTGAACATTCAATTGACGACGAAAAAAACCATAGCTCTTGGTTCAGACAAAGCTAGAAGCGAAGTTTCTTGAATTCGACGAGTATTGAGCAAAGCTCAGAAATTACCGCGACTCGATTTGATTGTGATTGGGTTCAGCAATAAATTTATGCAGACGAACAAAGCCATGAACTTTAAACGAATTTTGGTTGCCATTAATCCTTCTCCCCTAACGTCCACAGTGTTCGAGCAAGCACTCAATTTGGCGCAAAAGGAACAGGCTAATTTGATGATCCTATACTGCCTTGTCAATATAGCTGGGCTTGAGTTCCCTATTGAATCGGGAACTATGTTCGGACTCTATCCAACCTATCCTGGATTTTCTCAATTCGGCGGCGAAACGCTTCAGACCCAAACCCAACAGGCAACAGACTGGCTACAAACCCGCTATCAACAAGCAATTGCACTGAACATTCCAACTGAATATCAGCATCAGTTTGGCGATCCAGGCGTAACGATTTGCGATACTGCAAAACAATGGGATGCCTCACTGATCATCCTAGGTCGGCATGACCAAGGCGCGATCGCAGAGTTTTTCACAGGCAGCGTTAGTAATCATGTGGTTCATCACGCGACTTGCTCTGTTCTGGTTGTGAAAAATGATGAATCTATAAACAAATAACAAACAACGTTTGGTAGAGGCTATACAGCCTTACTATTCTTCCAGATGGCGTGAGAAATCCATTCTGCTGTGTAGAATGGTCACCACATAGACCGTCTGATCCTTATTTACCTTCAAGCACTTCTGCGGTCAAACGGTCAATCAATGCTGGGCTGTAAGGCACAACGCGTCCTGCCTGGATGTCGGCTTCTCCTTCAGCAATGGCAGCATGGAATAATGCTATACGTTTGCTTTCGGTGTGGGAATCCATGTGCTGGCGCAACGCATCCTTCACAACTTCCGTGTAGGTGCTGTAAAGTCCACTATCAATTAATACCTGGACATAGTAATCATAGGGATTACCTAAATCTAGGCGTGGCATGGTTTTCACTCTTTTGGATGATAATGGTACAAATATTATACCATTTACTGCCATACATGAGATTTTAGAGTTTCAATTCAGCTTGTTTTGGTTGAGTGTTACTCTGTGTGTTGCTCAACATGTCCACCAAACTGGAAGCGCATCGCAGAAAGGAGCTTGTCAGCAAAATCATCTTCACCACGTGAGCTAAACCGCTGATACAGGGCGGCGCTGAGAACCGGAACGGGGGTTCCTTGATCAATTGCGGCTGTAATCGTCCAGCGGCCTTCGCCCGAATCCGATACACGACCGGCAAATGTTGCTAAATCGGGTTGTTCCAGTAATGCGATCGCGGTCAGATCCAGCAACCACGAGGCAACTACACTACCTCGCCGCCAAACTTCGACAATATCCGGCAGGTTCAAGTCGTACTGATAGTATTCAGGATTGCGGAGTGGGCTAGTTTCGGCATTGGTGGCACGATTTTGGTTGCCAATATTGGCATGATGCAGAATATTGAGTCCCTCTGCGTAGGCTGCCATCAACCCATATTCAATCCCGTTATGCACCATCTTGACGAAGTGCCCAGCCCCATTAGAACCACAGTGCAAATAGCCGAATTCCACCGTACCACCCACCTTTTCTCGTCCAGGGGTACGCGGAATATCCCCTTGTCCGGGAGCCAGCGACTTAAAAATGGGGTCAAGAGACTGAACTGCAACCAGGGGTCCACCAATCATCATGCAGTAACCACGCTCTAGTCCCCAGACTCCGCCACTGGTACCCACATCCAGGTAATGAATGCCCTTTTGTGCCAGATCATGCGCCCGTCGAATATCGTCGATGTAGTAGGAGTTGCCACCATCAATCAAGATGTCACCTGAATCTAGTTTTTCTGCCAGTTCCTTGACCATGTGCTCAGTGGGATCTCCAGCGGGTATCATTAACCAGATGGCACGGGGCTGATTGAGCTTTTGCACAAAATCATCTAGGTCATAGGCTCCTTTCGCCCCTTCGGAGGTAAGCTGTTTTACTTTGTCAGGCGTGCGGTTGAACACAACACACTCATGCTTGTTTTGCAGTAACCGCCGGACGATATTTGCGCCCATACGACCTAGACCAATGACACCAAGTTGCATTGTTTTTCCTCGTGAATTTTTGAGTAGGGGAAGGGGGCTTCTGACCAAGAGTGAGTATGACACACTGTTGTTAGAAATCATGTTTGAGCCAGTGTTTGAATAGCGTATAACTTGTATATGTTGTATTAAAAACATTTAAATCGTTACACAGATTGATGCTTCTGACGCTCTCAAGAATTCGGTAGAAAAAGAGTATAGGATTTGCTGTCTAACAAAATTCTGAAACCCAGCCACATCAGCACGAAGGGGAAAATTTTGCGAGCATAACGGCTGAGTATTAAAGCGATACCGGGTTGATGAGTTAGAGTATAAGACATAAACAGCCAGCAGAAAACAATGAAATAGCAAACTGGTATGATCACAGCCAGATTTTGGATTGAGCTAGTGGCAAAGAGGGGAACATAGATCCCAAGATTGTTACCGCCGTTGGCAATTGTGACTGCAGAAACGCGATAGGTTTGGGGATCGCGGATGACATCCCAGTAAGATCGCTTTCGAGAATCAAATCCTCTAAATTTAGAGTTTATTTTCAGATTGGCTGATTTATCTTCGGCTGAGTCATCCTTATTAAGGTTGAACAAATTGTTTAAGCCAATGAGTATCGGCAGAATCCCCAGTAGACCAGTCCAAGTTGATGGAATCGCTAGCCCCACTAGGAAACCAAGCAAACTTACTATCACTAATGCCGTGAATCCTAGAAGCTCACCAACCACAACATGCTTAGGACGAAAAGTACGATTAACCCCGCTGAAGAAGGCCGTCAGATAAATGTTATCGTCAAATGTTGTTGCGACAGCAGCTGCTAGCCCGATCTTAATTGTTGCAATTAACCAATTCATCATGATCCCTCACTTAACGTCTATCTGATGAACGAAACTACTGATCGCTCAATTTTTGCCATCAGCTCCACAATATCGGGAAATATTAACCAGAAATACTCATATGAGAACACGAGTTTCGCGCATCGGGTGTAACTCTAATCCTTATTTTTTCAACTTTTAATTACAAATAGCCCCAGGAAAGATAACACTCTGTCCGCATTCTCATATATTATATGTATAACGAACAATTTGATCTCGAACATAAATTATTTTTCTCAAATGACTTCGACGATCAAGCTTCTTACAACTTCCCGCTTTGTTCAGAACAGCTTTATACTTGGAGCTAAGCGAATCTAGCAGTTCATAGTTTGTGAGAGTTTATCAAGCGTTGCGTTGACTTTATCCCCTATATCCAATTCATCCGGCAATGTTCATCAAAAGAGTCAGTATGATTAGCCGTTTGATTGACCGTCTGCCTAGACGCACAGGTCAAAACGTCTTACGATCGCTCAGATCAGTCACTCGTAGATCGGCTGCTTGCAAGTTTGCAGTTCGATTTTGCATCAGCCTTGCCTCGATTTTGGTCTTGAGTCTTGTTTTTGACGGTCGTGCTGTTGCCGCTGCTGAATCTGGCAATACGCTCTCCTCTCTAATGGATCAATTCAAACTACCCAAAAGCTCAACAATTCAGTTACTAGAAACCGTGGGATTGTTTATAGGAGGCATAATTTTCTGTGTAGCTTTGGATCGTTGGTTTTCTAACCGTTCTGCTCGATCTGGTAACACACCCTTAGCTGAGCAAGCGCGGCGGCTCAAGCAACTCAAAATAGGGTATCCAGAGGGGATGACAAATCTGGAAGTTCTCCGCGATCAAGGCTTGCTCGAAACACGGTTGCGACCATTGGGGCTGAGTGTCACCTGGTCAAGCTTTTTATCAGCCTCTTCTTTGATAGAGGCTCTAAGCAATGGAACGATAGACTTCTGCGGCGGCGGCGGTACGGCCAGTATCTTCTCTCAAGCTGCAGATCATGTGTTTGTGCGGGTAGCTAAAGAAAAATATACCTCTCCCAAAGGTCAGGCGATTTTGGTACCAGAAGATTCAGCAATTCAGACCCTTGCCGACCTGAAGGGTAAAAAAATAGCTTTTGACAAAGGCTCAAGCTCACATTATGTGCTTGTGCGAGCACTGGCAAAAGTCGGCCTGGAGTTTAGCGACATTCAGCCAGTTTATCTCACACAGCCGGAGGCACTGCCCGCATTCCGCCGAGGTGAGGTCGATGCCTGGGTGATTTGGGTTCCCTACAGGGTGACTCAAGCCCGAAGCGCTTACCCAGGGCGCTCGATAGCAGACCTAGAAAGCATATTTGATGACAAAGCCTCTTTAGAAGTTCCGACCTATTACTACGCGATTCCAGAGATCGTGCGCGACTATCCCGACCTGCTGAAGGTGATTTTAGAAGAGGTAAACGAAGCTGGAACTTCGGCTAAGAGACAGGAATTAGAAGTTGCTCAACGATTGGCAGCACAGCATGAAATCGATCCATCCATCATAGAAACTTTACAGAAACACAGTGCTGAACGCGCCATCATCCCGATTGACGACCAATCACTCACTGCCCTACAGCGCCAGGCAAATACGTTTAGAGATCTAAATCTGATTCCTGAGCGGGTGAATGTGAAAGATGGAACTTATAGCTTGCAGACTAAGCAAAACTGGACTTATTAATGTTGTTATACTTTGCACGGTCATAAGCTGAGTGTTTATTCCCTGCTCCCTGCTCCCTTCTTTTGTAAGGGCGCAATGCCTTGCGCCCCTAAGTAGTTTGAAAAGCGCAATTGATACCCGTGGGAAGTATGGCTAATTGATCAGGGGTGACTATTTCAGAGATGTTTAATCACTTTTATTTATCGGTTTCCAAAGAAAGAGTATTTGTTTTTATTATTCGAGAAGCGTAGAATGAAAATTATTCAAGTCAAACACAAATAACGCAAACAAAGGCTGCACATTGAAACTAACAGAAAATTTCCTCAGGAAGGTTCCAGTAATAAACCTTTTCCAGCAGACCAAAGAATTGAGGATAAATAGACATGCATGACCTCCTTCGTGCAATTCCTACTGGAATCACAGCTTTTCTAGCCACCAACCTAGATGATTTAGTCATCCTGACATTACTATTCTCCCAGGTGAATTCAACTTTCCGTCACCGACACATCGTGATTGGCCAGTATCTGGGCTTCTGTACTCTGGTCATTGCCAGCCTAGTCGGTTTTTTCGGAGGCTTAGTATTACCATCCCATTGGATGGGGCTTCTGGGTTTAGTTCCTATCACTATTGGGCTAAATGGGTTACTGAATTTAAACAGCGATTCCTCATCTCCAACGGAGTTAGAAACCGAGTCTTCTTACGCTTCTGCCTTTACTAGTTTTATGTCTCCTCAAACTTATAGTGTGGCGGCTATTACTATAGCTAATGGCAGTGATAATGTTGGGATATATATGCCATTGTTTGCTAACACTGTATTCTCTGAGTTGCTAGTCATTATTGGAGTATTTCTGCTATTAGTTGGGGTTTGGTGCTACGTAGCATACAAGCTAACTTGTCAAAGTGCGATCGCCAATCTGCTAACCCGCTATGGCGATAATTGTGTTCCCTTTGTCTTGATCGGCTTAGGTGTCTTTATTATCCTAGACAGTGCCTCATTAACTCCAATCGCATTGACAGTTACTTGCATAATTCTAATGGGAATTATAAAAACAATTCAAACTACAAAACTAAAATTTGTAAGTTTGTAATTGAGCAAAAAACTTGAATAAATCACCAAACTATTTAACACCTTTTAATGATCTCTTTTTAATTAACTTGCTAAAAATGTAAAAAAGATCTACCTTAAGAATGACATTTTTTGTCAAAATCAACACTATTCTCAAATAAAGAAAGGGGGGAAATATGCAGATTTTCAAAATTGTTCTTGTCGCTCTCATGTTTATCGTAAATTTGATGATTGCTCAGCCTTCTTGGGCAGGCAAGAATTTTACGAAAGGGGCTGACTATGCTGAGGTAACTCAGGCACTGAATCAACTTTTAACGGTCAAGGATACACCTGAGCAAGGTGGCTATACACCTGAGGAATTTCAGCAGCGGCTAGCACAATTGCAGTTTGAGAAGAATATCATAGAAACCGCTAAGAAGCGGGCGCAGTGCCGTAATGAAACTGGAAGGACATTAGCTGTCTATGCGAATAAACCAAAAAAATCTCCAACCCAACTCTACTTCTTGGGAGCAGGAAAAATCACGGATGATGATTGGGATTGCGATGGTATCTACTTGCCCGCAGGTACTCAGCTAGTTCTCAGTCCGAATACTCCAGCACAAG
The DNA here is from genome assembly GCA_903903925.1 of uncultured cyanobacterium. Taxonomy (GTDB): domain Bacteria; phylum Cyanobacteriota; class Cyanobacteriia; order Cyanobacteriales; family Nostocaceae; genus Stigonema. The sequence goes on along the minus strand of CAIVAU010000048.1, from coordinate 53,784 downwards.
AACTAACTGAACCAACTGCCGTTAAGTTTGTTGACGGTACACAGTCGGTTGCTAGAACTAATCCAGCAACTGGTGCGATCGAATTGAATGTTCAACCTGCTAAAGTCTTCAATGCCGCTAAAAGCGACTGGTTACTCCCTGCCTTATCTCAAGCAGATATTGATGCACAAGTTCCCACCCCACAATTGATCGACTAACATGGATAATCCCGCTTCTAAAGTTTAAGGAATACCAAAACATAAGTTATCCAATCTTGTAGGATGGGCATCTTGCCCGTCCTTTATTATTAAGCTGGCGCAAAGAAAACTTAGATACACTGTTCAACCAAAACGTCCATGGATATAGTCATTGGTTGCCTTAATAACAGGAGAGCCGAACAGTTGCTCAGTAGGACTAAACTCGACTAATTTCCCCGAATGTTTACCTGAGTCGTCTGTCTCTGTGTTGAAAAAAGCAGTCCAATCTGCTATCCGCAAAGCTTGTTGCATGTTATGAGTCACCATAATGATACTGTATTGCTCCTTGAATTCAAGGCAAAATTCCTCAACTTGACGAGTTGAAATTGGGTCTAAAGAAGAACAGGGTTCATCCATTAGCAAGACATCTGGCTTCATGGCGATCGCTCTTGCAATACAAAGCCGTTGCTGTTGTCCTCCCGATAAAGCTGTAGCCGTCGATGGGAGTTTGTCCTTCACTTCATCCCAAATTGCTGCTCGTTTGAGAGATTGCTCTACCAGTTCATCCAGATTCCCTTTATAACCGTTGGTACGCGGTGCAAAAGCAATATTCTCATAAATTGATTTTGAAAAAGGATTTGGTCTTTGGAAAACCATTCCCACCTGACGTCGCAGTTTAACCGAATTAACGCTCTTATCATAAATATTTCGATTATGGTAATTCAGTATCCCTTCAACTTTAGCTTCAGGGATTAAGTCATTCATCCGGTTGAAGCAACGCAGTATAGTACTTTTGCCACAACCAGAAGGTCCAATCAAGGAAATTATTTGTTTGTCAGGAATCTTCATATAGACTGACTGGAGTGCCATCAATCCATTGTAATAAACCTTAATACCTTCGACATCAAAAAGTAATTTACTTTGTATATTTTTGGCGTCGTTATCTAGTTTTATTATCTCACTATTTTGTGTCATATTTTTCATTCAGTTTGGCAAGTGAAGGTGTATATAAAATTGAGCTTAGGTTTCTTTTGCCGTCAATTTGTTGAATGTTCACAAAATTTGCCTAATATAACCTCTACCTTTTGAATGTTTTAGCAGAACTTATACGACTCACACGCAATTCAAACCTTATTAAAACGTAATTCTCTTACCAGGAAATTCCTCTTAAGCGTCTTAGCTAGACTTTCATCGCTAGATTTATGTAACCATATTTGATGGTAAACTTTTCATACAAATCATGCAATTAAAACATCTGCATAGACATCATTTCAAGCATCGTTATGTAATAATCGTAGAGCTTAGTAAAAATTGCATAAATTCATAGATTCCACCGAAGTCCACATAATCAAAATCAGCACTTTCTGGATTGCCCCAGCGTGGTAGCTTGCAGGTCTTGAGACGACCCATTTGATCAAGGGTGAAATCTAGTTCGGCTCGCTCGCCTTGCACGACAAAACTGGAATGCAAACTGAAGTTTAGAGGCGATGAATCTGTACTTGTCCATGAAACGCCATTGCTACAGAATACAGACGGTAACCACACTGACTCTGCTTGGAGGCGACCAACAGCAGACCGCGTAATATCAGAACCACTCGCCGTCATCACAGGGAATAATCCTAAAAGCTTCCACTGCATCGCACCAATGCCGTCGATGATGCGGTCTGATCCCACAATTGGCAAGAAGCTATTCATCCATGCTGTAGCACTCCAAATCAGTCCATGTTAAGAGCAAATGACTTGCTCTGCTTTAAATGGAATCCAATTCTTCAATTTGATTTCACCGTGCATCTGCAAGCGAACCGCAGAAGCGAGCTTTGTTCCAGGCGCGATCGCATGTTCAAGATATCGTCTGGCGACTTCTGGCAGGTGAGTGAAGTCATCTAAGCGGAATATACGATCCTGAGATGGGGCTGAATTCCATAGCGTATTCAGAGAAATTTGTTTGGGCATCACTGCCTCCAGTGTTTTGGTATTTTTTAATTCAACATTTGATAGATGGTGATCATTGTAATAATCGCGAAAATAGTGGTGTAGATTAACTTCGTATATTTGGCAAGCCTTCTGGGAAGATAAATATCAAAATTGTCCTCGGTAGAACTAGAGTATTTTCGAGCCAGCAGATTTAATGGGCAGTGGGATTTAAAGGGTATTGGAATTCGACGGCTCGAGCTGTGCTAGAGCAAGAGCCTCATCCAGTAAATTTCGCGGCACGGGTTTGGATAAGAATTTTCGGGTTGAGTGCCGATCTTTGATAGTTTGGTCAAGATCGAACATGTTTAATAAACCTCTATGAGAAAGAGTACTGAAGATTCAACTTTTCTTACAAGTTTGCCGCATCAAGATCCGGTTGTTTTTATACACCTCTAAAGTTCCAGACTGTGGGTTATCTAACGTGCCATCCCACACCCAATATTCATAATTTCTATTCCGAAACTTATACACTCGAACACCTTCTGTCGCTTGCTTAGTTCCTTTGCCCAAACTTAAATTACCGTTGGGATTGGTCGCACGATAGAGCAGTTCACCGTTCGTATGATTCTGCCAAATATTGATGTTGTAACCGCCTTGGCATTTTGTACTCAGGATGATGCCAGCAGTAGAATCAGCAGTAGCAGGTAAGGAAAAATTAACTAAGACACTCATTGGCAGAGCAAGGAGTAACGCGGATCTTTTCAGTAGTGTTTTCATTGTTTTCAAAAGTGAGATTGTCGTGAAATGAGCAGGGGAAGCGGGGGTAGCTGGGGGAGAAAAGAGAAAGGTTAGTATTTTTTGCTACTAAAAATAGACTAAATATACTTGATTTATTTCTCTTCCCCAGCCTCCCCAGCTTTGCCACCTCACAAAATCGCGTTGCTCCCGTATAACACTCAGTAATCGCTGGCGCTACAGTCGGGCGCACTGGATCAGCCATGCCTACCAGTTTGTAGAACCGTGTCTTCTGGTTCCACAGTCTGCAAAGCTTTACCAATCTTGCCCATTTCTGTCAGCATACCAGTGGCATACACTTGGGCAATACCCTGACCTTGCACTATCAGCGTTCCCGAATAGACAAAAGGAAAATCGTCACCACCAGGACGGTGCTGTGTTGCAGTTCTCGTGGTGTTTTCTAAATCCGTGTTATCTTTGACTGATTGCTTGCGTACAGGTAAAGATTCACCTGTTAACAGAGATTCATCAACACTCAAATGCGTAGACCACACCACCACTGCATCGGCAGGAACTCTATCGCCTTCTGACAAAACAATGACATACATCATTTTTCCTCTTTTCCTGATTGGCACGGTGACCCCAATTTCATCGTTCTTGAATACATAATAAGTAGAAAATACGAAAAAAATATGAGCAAGTTGTGAGGAAATGTGAACAAGAGTGAGTATGACACACTATTGTTAGAAATCATGTTTGAGCAAGTGTTTGAATAGCGTATAACTTGTCTATCTTGTACTAAAAATATTTAAATCGTTACAATATTACGATACACTGCTTTCAGTATGTGATATTTTGAACCAGTGGAAAGTATGATAACTATTTCTTATGTAAGTAAGTCAGCGTTAAAAAATCAACCTATGTAACGAAATGCATCTAATCAAGTTAGGAAAAAGTCAATAAAATACCAAATCGTGCCAAATAAACTAATGCCAAAGTTCTTCTCGTCGATCGCAACCATTTCATTTATAAAAAGAGACTCAAACCTGAGAATAATATTGACACTAGCGGCAATCTTTTTTATTTTTATGTTAGTTTTTTCCCTCAACCGCTACTATAGTTTTTACTCATCCTACGATCAAGGACTTTTTAACCAGTTATTTTGGAACAGCATCCATGGACACTTGTTTCAAGGTTCTCTTTCTTCTGGTCAATCGAGCACTGTCCTAGACGATAGTCAGATAAATACGGTATCCTACTACCATTTGGGGCAACACTTTGTCCTTGACTTTTTACTTTGGCTACCTGTATATGCTCTATTCCCTTACGGTGCCACCTTAGTTGTTTTACAAATTACATTAATTACGGCGGCGGGAATTGTTTTGTTCGTTCTATCTCGCCATTATCTCCCTTTTTCAATAGCTGTTTTAATGACTGCTAGTTTTTATGGTTCTATCGCAGTGATGGCACCGATATTTGGTAATTTTTATGAACATTGCCAGATTCCATTATTCGGATTCAGTTTACTACTAGCTTTAGCAAAGCGTAGATGGCTACTGTTTTGGCTCTTTGTTGCTCTGACATTAGGAATTCGAGAGGACACGGGGTTTATCACCTTTAGTATTGGTGTTTATTTGATTGTGTTCCGTCGCTATCTCTGTTTAGGTTTGGCTTTATGTCTATTAAGTTTTAGTTATGTTGCTCTAGTAACAAACTTAATTATGCCGTTGTTTTCTAATGATAATTCCCGGCTGTATGTGAAAACTTTCTTTCACCAATATGTTCAAGGAGATGCTCCTAGTACTCTCCAACTTCTCTGGGGCATCATCACTCACCCTAAAGAACTTATAGTGAGTTTATTGACTCCCTTTGACAGGCGGGTTATGTACCTTTTACTTCAATGGCTGCCTTTGGCATTTGTCTCCGCGATATCTCCTGAAGCTTGGACACTTACAGGTTTTCCATTATTAGAACTGTTGCTCCAAAAAAGCGATAAAGCTCTTGCCATCAATATTCGTTATGCCTTGAGTGTAGTTCCTGGATTATTTTACGGTGCAATTGTGTGGTGGTCAAAACATAAACAGAAATTTAACCCGCGTTTTCGTCGATTTTGGAGTGGATGTATCACCTTGTCGATTCTCCTAGCAATTATGACAAATGGACAGGGAGCTTTCTACTTTTTGATTCCAGACTTCGGTCATCCTGTACTGTCTGTTTCTCTCAGTCGCCAGTGGGAACACGCAAGACATATTCAGGCGTTAATCAACTTAATTCCACCACAGGCTAGCGTTTCAGCAACTGCTTTTTTGATTCCGCATCTTTCAAATCGGCGAGAGATTATAGAACTGGCAAATGAGCGTTTGCCATCTCTGATGCTACGCAACGACAAGGCAGAGGCGATCGCAGTCGATTATATTTTAGCTGATTTATGGCATCTGCAACGGTATCAAGTAGTCATGAAGCTTGAGCGCAATAGGCTTCAAGCTCTTGTATCTTTGATTGATCAACTGATCGCTCAACAAAAGTACCGAATTCTTGGTGTGCAAGATGGGGTGGTTCTCTTGCACAAAGCAACTATTTCTCACCCTCAAGCTACGATAGATTGGTTAAAGTTGCGTTCGGAACTGATACGAGCTATCCTTTAGTCTATCTATGAACCACTCCCACTCCTTCTAGGAGTGGGTTTCAGGTTAAACGCAGTACACGGTGGTTGTATCATATGCCTACTGATAAATACACAGTAAAACAACTACCAATTCCCAATTGACTTGTGACAGTAATTAATCCACCGTGATTCTCATCAATAGCTTGGGCAATAGCCAATCCCAAACCAGAACCACCAGAAGATAAAGCTCTAATTCGTGCTGCTAATTCTTCTAGTTCAAATGGTTTAACTAAATAATCATCCCCACCAGCATCAAGTCCTATTATTTTATCTGGTGTTGTATCTCGTGCTGTCAACATTAAAATAAAAGCGTTACATTTAACGGCACGTAAGCGTTTACATAGAGTAATTCCATCTAAGCGCGGCAACATTAAATTTAATAAAATTAAATCATAATTACCTGCTTCGACATATTCCCAACCTTCAATCCCATCACAAGCAATATCAACAGCATGATGCTGGTGCTTTAAATCTTCGGCTAAGGGTTTAGCAATACGATCATTAAAATTCTCATATCTTTGATGCTATGCCAAAAACCAGAAAGGGAAAATTTAGCAACCTTACGATTCCAAGGATGAGATCTGTTCCTATTATGGGGTGAGTTATCTGCTTAAACGTATCATTCAATTTGGTGACGCACCTTTTTCTGGTTTCGCACGGAAAAAAATAGGACAATTGCCAGCAGGATAAAGGCGATCGCTGAAGCATAGCCCCTTGGTAGTGATAGACCGCCATCTTTGATTGGTTTGGTAAGAAAATCTCCGAAGGTGGCTCCGAAGGGTCGCGTGAAGATGAACGCCAGCCAGAATAGGAGAATATCGCTCAACTTTGTTATGTAGTGAAGGGCGATGACAACACCAATAACGCTAGCTGTCACGAATGCGCCCTGGATATAGCTCAGTCCCAAGTTGCTTGTCAGAAAGTCACCAAAAGCCGTTCCCAAACTGTTGGAGAACACGACAGCCAGCCAATAAGTGGTCTCTGTGTTAATGGCCGTTGCCCAGCAAAAAGTAGAATCACGCACTAATAAAGCTAACGAATTAGCTCAACTCCAATCACTAGCCAAAATCTCTCCCAGCCAAGCTCAACAAACAGCAGAAACTGCACAGGGAAATAAGGCAAACAGTATATATGCTTATACTGGCGAAGAGTTAGCAAAACATGCAAAGGTGAGTTTATTTGAGGCTCGTAAGATTGCTCTCAAGGCGCATCCGGGAAAAATTGTGGATGAAGAACTGGAAAATGAAAGTGGCGGGAGTGGCTTGCGCTATTCATTCGATATTAAGCAGGGAGCAAAGACCTACGAAGTTGGTGTCGATGCGAAGACTGGAAAGGTTCTTGAAAATGCCTCTGAAGGCAAAAACCCAGATTAATGATTGGGTAGTGTCGGTTCACTATAACCCCAGAAAACCATCGGTAAACCTTAGTCAAATGCTCGTCCTGTATGACCTTTGTTTCGCCGCCAAATTTTCAACTTGTTAATCGACAGTACCTACCAAATATTGCCTAATTCTAACATATCAAGCCAACAAATCAATATCCTTGCTCTACCTTTAGAATGTTTTAGTAGAACTTATACAAATCATATGTTTTCAAACACTTGCTAAAACCTGATTTCAAACATTGAGGTGTCATGCTAAGTAGGTGATCAGGAAAATTTATAGCTATGTAACGAAAACTTTATTACAGAGATTAAAGTTAAATTTGACAGTAAGTCGGCATAATGTCAATAACACATTTTCAACTCAATTAATTAAATCTTGATTCTGGAGAATGACTATGTTAGATATCGACGAAATGAGTACAAAACAGATGCATGATCTCCTACAGAAAGTAGGGCATGGGCACTTAGGTTGTGCGCTTGAAGGACATCCCTATGTTGTGCCTATGCAGTATTATTTTGAAGAACCAAACATTTACATCTTCACCACGCTTGGGATGAAGACCAAGTACATGGACGCGAATCCAGAAGTTTGTTTGCAAGTTGAAGATGTCGAGAATCTAAAGCATTGGCGCAGCGTTACTGTGACGGGTCGAGCCGAACACATCACACAGCAGCAAGACATTGATCGTGTGATGCAATTTGTCAAAACACAAAATCCAACGCTTTCGCCCGCTATTAATCGAACCTGGATTGATGCCTGGGGTCGTGCGGAGGTCATGGAGGTCTATCGTATCTATCCGAGTGAGATGAGTGGACGAACCACTGATGGAATCAGCAGTCAGAGAGAATCGATAGGATCGGACGATAATTTATCTACACCAAAACCCGCAACCGCTGTACCCTCCCAGATTTCTTACTGAACTAGTTGTCTGAAAGTAGTACCAATGAGTTGAAACCAACAGCACAGAAGCCTCAGAGATCAACAGTTATACTATTTTGCTCCCATAATGAACATTTTTCGAGAACTCTTAATGAAGTTGGTACAAATTATCCGACAGCCGTTGGAATTTGCCTGGTGGATAGAAATTACCACTGAAGTGCCTTGCTGTACCTATTACTTTGGTCCTTTTACCAGTGTTAACGAAGCTAAACTAGCTCAATCTGGCTATATTGAGGATTTATTACAGGAACGAGCCGAAGGAATCACTTTGCGAATTGATTGGTGCAAACCTTTAGACTTAACTATTTTTGAGGATGAATTTACCTTAAGTTAAGTTCTGAGTTGAAAGGAAAAAGATAACTGACCTTGCTAGATCAAGGAGAAATTAATGGAAACACAGATGTCCCGGATTCATCAAACCACTTATAATGCTCTCTTTCAGCACCCGGTAGCCAGGAACCTTCAGTGGCATGATGTGCGATCGATGCTAAATGCACTGACCGACGTGACGGAGGAGCATAACGGCAATCTGAAATTTACGCGGAATGGCGAGACTCTGACAGTTCACCCCTCAAAGCACAAAGATTTATCTGACATTCACGAACTGATGCAGATTCGCCACTTCCTTGAGCGATCCTCTGTACCCGTCCAGGCGACAGTTGCCGAGGGTGAACACCTGCTAGTTGTAATTGATCATCGTGAAGCCCGGATCTATAGTACCGAATTACACGGCTCAGTACCGGAGCGAATCACACCTTACGATCCACACGGCTTACATCGGCACTTGCACTACGTAGAAGATGATTCTAACGGTCAGCGCCAGCCAGAACTCAAATCCTTCTACGAGGCAGTAGCACGCACACTGACGAGCGCAGAAAAGATTCTGATTTTTGGTAGCTCAACCGGAGCAAGCAGCGCAATGGAAAATTTGCTAGACGATCTCAAAGCACATCATCCGGATATCGCCCAGCGGGTTGTCGGTACGGTCATCGTCAACGAACAACACATGAGCGAAAACCAGTTGCTGGCACAGGCACGGGCGTTCTACGCCGCAACCGAGTCATAAAACCGACTTTAGTGGATCGCTTTACCATTTACCCTCCCATCGGCAATGGTGGCGACCTGCAAGCCGTACCATTTGGAGATAGAGAAGATGAATAGAAATCCTCATGAACAAAGCGATTCTGAGCGTAGGCAAGAGCTTCAGGATGAAGAAGTTTTTCGACTTCAAAAGGAAGAGAGACGGCTTGAAACTGGCAGACGCAGCGCTACTTTTACCTGGATTATCAATAGCATTTACTTTCTAGTTGGATCGCTTGAAATTCTGCTGACGTTACGCTTCTTATTGCGTTTTTTCGGAGCAAATACGAAAAATGTATTTGCCCATTTTATTGACACTTTTTCTCTTCCCTTCATTGCGCCTTTTTCCACTTTATTTATCAGTCCCATTTTTGGTGGCGGATCGAACATTTTTGATGTCAATATTCTAATTGCTATCTTCGTGTATTCGCTCTTAGGCTGTCTCGGTGTATGGGTGGTCAAACTTATCTATGCTGGACGGAGAGCGGTATAAAAAATGGGGTGTAGGGAAAGACAAAAAAACTTTTGCCTTGTTCGGTGATGTTAAATATTTCCATTTTGAATTCCTATGAAACCAGATTACCTGATTGTCGGCAGTGGTTTATCCGCATTGGTCTTTGGCGCTTTGATGGCCAACTCTGGCAAAACTGTGCAAATTCTCGAAGCCCATGAGCATCCAGGCGGCTTTGGTCACACGTTTACAATGGCTAAAAAATACACGTTTAATGCCCAATTCCACTATGTTTGGGATTGCGGTGAAGGACAAACGGTCAATCAGGTACTTAAGAAACTGGGCTTGGATCAGGAAGTGACCTTTGAGCGGTACGACCCAGAAGGCTTTGACCATATGCGAATGCCGGGATATGCGTTAGATATTCCTTCGGAACCTGAGGAACTGAAAGAGCGATTATTCATGCTGTTTCCTGCACACAGCGATCGCATTAGCCAATTTATTAACGAAGTGGAAAAAACTGGCGCAGGCTTAAAAAGACTCGCTCCTCCAGTTAAGCCAATTGAACTGCTCAAACATGCAGGTGAAGTGGTTTGTGCTGTCCAGTATCTCAACAGCACACTTCAGGATGTATTCGACAAGTTTCAGCTACCCCAAGCCGCTCAAACCCTATTAGCTCTGCAATGGCTTGATTTTTTACTACCTCCGAATCAACTCTCGTTTTATGCCTGGGTCGTTTTGTTCAAGGGCTATCAAGCCGGTGCATTTTACCCAACCCAGCATTTTGCGCATGTCATCAATTCGTTAGTCAAAGTGATTGAATCCTACGGAGGGCAGGTACTGCTCAACCATGAAGTCACGAATTTTAGACTGACAGACCGAACAATCACGGGAGTTGAGGCGATGGATTTAACGACCCATCAAACTCATGAATTTACAGGCAACACTGTGATTTGCAACATTGACCCAAAAAAAGCTGCTAACATGATTGGTGAGTCAAAGTTTTCTAAAACTGTGCGCCGAAAACTCAACTATGAGTATTCTGCATCTAACTACATGGCTTATTGCGTTGTCAAAGACCTCGACCTCCGAAACTATGGATTTGGCAAGTGGAATCTCTTTCACACAGGTCATGATGATCTGAATAAAGCTTTTGCTCAGATGTATGAACACAATGACTTTTCCAATCCCAGCTTTGCCATGACAACGCCCACTTTATTGACAGAAGCAAGTGGAGATTGTCCAGAAGACTGCCAGATTGTCGAATTCCTGACTGTTGCTAATTACGACTACTTCAAGCAATTGCGACAGAGCGATCGCAAAGCCTACAACCAGAAAAAGCAAGAAATCTTCGACTCTATTCTGGATGTTGTGGAAAAACACTATGTGCCAAATTTTAGAAAACATCTAGTCTTTCAGATCACCGGCAGCCCCACCACCAATGAACGTTTTTGCTGGTGCCCCAACGGGAATTCCTACGGCTCCAGTCTTACACCGCGCAACATGGGTCTGGGACGCTTGAATCACGAAACCTCACTCGACCATTTCTATTTCTGCAATGCTTCATCGGGCTATCCAGGCTTTGCTCCCACATTCTGGACTGGGGCACTACTATATCAAAGATTATCTGGCAACGTGCTTTGAAGAAATAAGAGGGAGCAGGGAGCAGGGAGCAGGGAGCAGGGAATAGGGAGCAGGGAATAGGGAGCAGGGAATAGGGAGCAGGGAATAGGGAGTAGGGAGTAGGGAGTAGGGAGTAGGGAGCAGGGAGCAGGGAGCAGGGAGTAGGGAGTAGGGAGTAGGGAGCAGGGAGTAGGGAGTAGGGAGTAGGGAGTAGGGAGTAGGGAGTAGGGTTTTTATTTATGTTCAATAACTGAGAGGTCAGCTATGAAAATTGCAGTTATCGGTGGTGGAGCCAGTGGTATGGCTACAGCTTATCTGCTGGATAAACAAGGGCATCATATCACCGTGTTTGAGCGGCAACCCATGTTGGGAGGGCATATTCGGACACTCAACAAGAATGTGTTACCTAACCAATCCAATTGCAACGAAATGTTGGAAAGTGGAGTGCTGGAATTTCCTACTGTATTTCACAACTTTTTGGCTCTCATGCAAGAGCTAGGAGTAGAACTAGAACCCGTCAGCGTCGGTTCAGCTTTATTCCCCAAAGATGGCAGTCACTTTTTATCGGGGGTCACTATTGAGAACAACTACACAGGCATCCACCGCCTGATTGAACATCTGCGGTTCGATTTCCTCCATACCCGTTCTGTTGGATTATGGTTGGAAACGCGATTTGCTGAGATCGAAGATTTTTACGATCAGCCACTGTCTCAATATTTGGATAACCAAAGTATGAGCAATACCTGGCTAAAGTTGCTGACGATGTATAGCTACTCAATGCCGTTTGAACTCATTGACAACTTTCCCGCAGAACTGGCAATTCCGATGTTACGCGACTACCTCGCAGTCAAATGGCTCAGGATTAAAGGCGGTGTATATTCCTATATTGAAAAAATTCTGAAGCTATTTCAAGGTAAAATCTTGCTAAATGTGGAGATTGCCAATATTTCTAGAAGCCCAGATGGTGTGAAAATTGAGCTATCGCAGGGTGAAATCCTGGAGTTTGATCAAGTCGTGTTTGCCACGCCACCCGACCAAGTGATGGTACTGTTAGCTGATCCAACCGATGCTGAAATTAAACGCTTCTCAGATTGGAAAGGCAACTATGTAATAACTACAGTTCATGCGGATACTTCCATGTATGATAATCATGGCATTCAGCACCCCTCGGAATTTGATTTCTTCCAGACAGACAACCGATGGGGATATAACAGTTATTTAAATCAGCTTTGCGGCATCTCATCGCCACAGCATTATTTTTTATCGTTTCGACTAGAAGGATTGATTGCTCCCGATCGCATCATTCACACTCAAGAACATCACACTCCGTTGTATACCACTAAATCTTTTCGATCCCGAGATGAAGTCGTTGCCACTAATGGAGAGAACAATACTTACCATGCAGGAGCTTATCTAGGAGATGGCTTGCATGAAGGGGCGATCGCGTCAGCCTTTCGAGTTGCTCAACTCATCGGTTCACCTTTAGCACTCTCCATGGTTTCAACGACGGAAACATAGTGACATCCCGTTAAGAATGTTTCAACACAATCCGATATCGAGCTTTTCCTGCTGCCAAATGCGCCATTGCTTCATTCACTTGACTGAAAGCAAAGGTTTCTATGATAGGCTCAATACTATGACGAGCCGCGAAATCTAGCATTGTAGAGGTTGTTGTCGGACTACCAAGTGGAGAGCCAGATAAGGATTTTTGCCCAAAGATTAAGGAGAAAACATTGGCTTGAATTGCATTCGGCACGACTCCAACAAAGTGTAATCGTCCTTTGGGACGTAGCGCGTTGATGTACATTCCCCAATCGAGATCCGCATTTACGGTCGAGAGAATAAAATCAAACGAGTTGGCAAGTGCCTCTATCGCTTTAGCATCACGAGAGTTAACAAAGTGGGTAGCTCCTAATTCACGAGCCTCAAATTCTTTGTCAGGATGCGTTGAAAAAGCAGTAACATCACATCCCCAAGCTCGCAGAAATTGTATTGCCAGATGTCCAAGACCACCAATGCCAATCACAGCAACTCGGTCAGTTGGTTTCACATCAAACTGAACAATGGGATTAAACACGGTAATGCCACCACAGAACAATGGCCCGACCTTAGCTGGATCAATTCCTTCTGGCAGAGGAGTTACCCATTCTTCATGGGCCCGCACCTTGTCAGCAAAGCCGCCGTACCGACCGACGATAGTTTGCTCTGCTGTGAGACACAAGTTGTGATTGCCGGACATGCACCACTCGCAGTGCATACAAGAATGAGAAAACCATCCTAGTCCGACTCGCTGACCTATTTCAACGGTAGTCACGCGATCGCCTACTGCGGTAATGCTTCCGACGACCTCATGACCTGGCACGAGGGGGTATTGGCTAATGCCCCACTCATTCTTTAACATACTTAGGTCGCTATGGCAAATCCCGCAATACTCGACATTGATTTCTACTTCTTCGTCTTTCAGCGTACCTAGATCATATTCAAATGGCTCCAATGTTCCGCCTGCTGTTTTAGCTGCATAACCGTGAATCATGCTTGTCTCCTGTTTGGGTAATATCAGCCGCGCTATAACGGGTCGTTGACGTCGCTCACGCGGATGAGCTTCTTGTTAACGAACTCCTCGACGCCGAGACTAGACAGTTCCCGTCCATAGCCAGAGCGTTTCACGCCACCAAATGGAAGCTCCGGCGCAGTCCAAGTCGGGTGATTGATGAACACCATGCCCGTGTTGATCTGATCGGCGACGCGCTTACCGCGTTCGATATCACGCGTGAACACCGAGCCGCCTAAACCAAAAGGCGAATCGTTGGCAAGTGCGATCGCCGCCTGCTCGTCTTTAACGCTATAGATCACAGCAACGGGACCGAACATCTCTTCATAGGAGATAGGCGAGCCAGGTTTGACTTCCGTCAGCACCGTTGCCTCAATGAACGCCCCCTCTCGGTCGATCCTCTTACCGCCGAGCAGCACTTTAGCACCATCCTTGACGGCGCGACGCACCTGGTCTTCGAGGTGAACCACAGCCTCTTCAGAACTGAGTGGGCCGAGCTGCGTGTCCAAGTCCTGGGGGTCACCGACCTTTAAATTGCTCATCCTGAGGACAAACTTCTTGGTGAATTCCTCTGCCACCGCATCCACAACAATGAACCGCTTAGATGCAATACAGCACTGTCCAGTATTGTTCATACGTCCAAAGTACGCCCATTCTACAGCTTTGTCGATGTCCGCATCATCAAGGACGATGAAGGCGTCGCTACCGCCGAGTTCGAGGACGGATTTCTTGAGGTTTTTCCCAGCGGCTGCTGCAAGGTTTGCGCCTGCCTCTTCACTCCCGGTGAGTGACGCCGCCTTGATTCGGTGGTCGGATAGCAGTTTGGAGACGTGGCGGCCAGGAATCAGAAGGTTAGTATAGACACCGGCGTGCCCGCCAGCCTCACGGAAGATATTCTCGATCGCGATCGCGCACTGTGGGACGATGGAGGCGTGCTTGATCACTACCACGTTGCCAATCATGATGTTGGGTGCTGCGAAGCGAGCGACCTGATAAAATGGGAAGTTCCACGGCTCCACACCCAGCACCACACCTATCGGGCTGTGACGGATCATCGCCTCACCCCGCTCCGTCTTCACAGGCTTGTCGGCGAGAAATCGCTCTCCGTTGTCGGCGTAGTAGTCGAAGATATCGGCGCTTAGCTCAACTTCACCGATGCTCTCAGCAATGAGCTTGCCCATCTCGGTCGTAATAAGGTGAGCGAGTTCGTCTTTCCTCTGACGGATGATCGCTGCTACTTTATGTAGCAGATTGGCTCGTTCCTCATAGCTCGTGTGGCTCCAGTGTGTGAACTCAGCATTAGCCGTCGTCAGCGCCTTCTCGATCTTCTCCGGCGTGTCTTCGGCAAAGTTCTTGACTGTTTTGTTGGTAAAAGGATTGACTGTTGCGATGACCATATGTGTGTCCTCTTATAAGAAAGCAGGTTGTGTCGCAAATGCTTTCGTAGGGGCGCAAAGCCTTGCGCCCTTACAAACTTACGCGCTGACCTGAGTACAAGTCAGCATAGGTAGTTCACGAAAAATCGTTGGCAGACTCTAATAGATCATTATGCATTGCCCCATTAGGCATTTTTACATCCCTCAGATTAGCCCCGCTAAAATTGGCTCCTTTAAGTCCAGCCCAGTTTAAATTAGCCCCGCTTAGATCTGAATTTCTTAAATCTGCGTTGCTCAAATGTGCCCCAGTTAAATCTACTCCACTCAAATTTGCTTTAACTAAACTTATCCCTCTCCAGTCTGCCTGTCTAAAGTTTCTTTCTCCGTCTGCATATCGTCTTAAAACTTCATTGGCATCCATATGGGTTGCCTCACAATGTGTAGCGTCATCGCCTGTTTATATATCTATTATAACTCACAAACGATTGAAAATTGCTATATATAATTAATATTTTAAACAGGAAAGAATACATCAGTCAGGAGTCAGGAGTCAGAATTCTGTGAGACTGGTGGATGAATAAACTTTAAAGTGTTTTTACGCCACTTTTTGCAATTTCAAAAAGCGCTTGCGCAATTCATCAGCCATCAAAACCAGGGGTGGACATGCTAGCAAAGCTAAATACTGCCAAGGTTGTAATGATGCGGTGGTAAATATTTTCCGTAAAGTCGGAGAGTAAATAATCGATAACATTAACACCCATTCAACTGCAATTCCTAACCAAATTAATGAATGTTGCAATACATCCAAAGGTGCAACTTGACCAAATTCTGTGTGGGTACCCGTAGCGAAAACTACAGCCACTCCCCGACCTGCGGCAACTGTAGAACCTGCAAATATTAAGTTTGCGGCATCCGATGCGCGGATATTTTCTGCAACAGGTTCCGCAGACCGAGATACAGGTAGCGACTCGCCTGTCAGAATGGAGACGTCCACATAAAAAGACTGGCTTTCAACCAATCGTCCATCAGCGGAGATTTTGTCTCCCTCTTCTAATTGAATGACATCTCCTGTGACTAACTTCCTTGTGGGTAGTGAAGACAATTCACCATTACGAAAAACTTTGGCTTGGGCAGGTAAAACCTTTAGGATTACTATATTTACGTGCAGAAGATTTTGTTAGATTAGATACTTCATTAATGCGCAATCGGTTACAGCTAATTATGCTTACCTTTGTCCTATTGATTCGAGGTGAATATATTTCTAAGTAAGATTCTGGTAATGCTGTAAATAAAATGCCCTCTCCCGAGAAAGTAATGTGTTCAGAAAGGCACATTGCCCCATCCATCAACCGAATAATTTGAATGTTGGCAGCGTCATTGATGTAATAGCATAAGAGGTTTTCAGATCCTTCAACAGATGATTCAGTCCCTAAAAGAGAAAGCAAATAAGGCATATTTTTAAGTCAATCTAAAAGTAGATGACCGATTAATTTTTTGACCGGAAACTTTTAGAGCGCAAGCCCCTGGATTCAGACATGGGGCTTGCACTCTAGCGGGAATGCGCGTCCCCGTATTTAACTGAATTTTGATCAAGTTGCTGACAAAATCTAGTATGACATACTAATATTAGAAACCGTGTCTAACAAAGCGGTTGATTAACGTATAAGTTGTATATATTGTCCAAGAAATTTTCAAATCTTTACACTCTAGTTATCAACGTATCAGTCAGGATTTATGCAAAAATGATTCGTAATATTTTGCGTTAGACATAATTTAGTTGTTTGCCTACCTCAGTTTTTCAAAAGTCGTCAATCTTCTTGAGTATGAATCATCTCCACTCCCCATTACCCCTAGACATCTCTGAAAATATTTTTTTTTAATTTTTATATTTTTATATCGTAGTCAACCAAATAACCCGATAAATGAAACAGCACCCTGTCATCCTGTAGAATAAAAGATGTACAATAATTCAGAAATCGGAAAAACTAACTTGCATAACCCTGCTCGACGATCGCGATTTGCTGGGTTGGGGCGTTTGGTCTACAACTACCGAACTTGGGTGATCATTCTTTGGGGACTTCTAATATTGGTGAGCTTGGCGTTCACTCCTGCTTTAGAAAGTGCCTTGAAAGAGACGGGTGCTGTCTACGAGGCGGGACAAGCTTACCGCACCGAGCAACTTTTACAGCAAGAACTAAAAGTGATACCCGATGCTCTGATCTTGGTGTTTCAAAGTCAGCGAACCCCGAAATCAGAGATTAATCAGGCTGAAGTGGAACAACTCCTCAGCCTGATCCGCAATTTACCATTGGTGAGTTCGGTTGTGAGTGCAGCAGAGCATCCAGACTACCGCAGCGCAAATGGACAAACTCAGTACAGTGTGATTCAGTTACGCGTTAAGGGTCATTCCATGGATTCGGCGATCGACCAAATCAAGCAGATTTTGACTCAAGAGACTCCTCAGAACTTGAAGACATTTCTGAGCGGAAAACCCGTTGTCGATCTTGAAGTGCAACGTATTAGTAAAGCTGATTTGGGGCGGGTTGAATTATGGATCTTACCCTTAACGCTCTTTGCGCTCTTATTTGTATTTGGTTCCCTTGTGACAGCCTCAATGCCTGTAGCAATGGGCGTAGCAACGGTTTCAGTGACTTTTGGAATTCTTTATTTGATTACCCTGAAGCTAAGTGTATCAATTTTTGCGCTCAACCTCACGACGATGTTGGGGTTAGGGTTAGGAATTGACTACTCCTTGCTGATTGTCAGTCGTTTTCGCGAAGAACTGCAATCAGGCAGTGTTGAACAGGCTCTAGCACAAACTTTAGATACCGCAGGACGATCTGTTTTTTTCTCTGGCATAACTGTATGCATCGGGCTAGTCTGCTTAATGCTATTTCCCATCTTGCTACTCCAGTCTTTTGGGATCGCTGGAGCAGTGGTTGTGTTACTTTCTGTTGCGGCTGCTTTGACGCTACTACCTGCTTTACTGGGATGCGTTGGGCATCGAATTGCTCGAGACCAATCACTACTTCGATTTGCTGAAGCGCCTCGCGTCTGGGCAGCGATCGCCCGCATGGTCACTTGTCACAGCTTAGTTGCAGTCATAGTTGTGCTGATGATAGTTATGGGACTCACCTCGCCGTTTCTAGCCGCTCGGTTTGGACTGGGTAATGCCGATATTTTGCCTCAGTCAGTGTCTGCACGCCAAGGAGTTGAGGTGTTGCAGCAAGCGTTTACACCAGGAGAGCCGACCCCAATTTTTCTAGCTATCCGAACGCGAACTCCTGGCTCGCGCATTCTCTCAGAACACCATATCGCGACGCTCTATAATTTAGTCACCCAATTAAAGGCAGATGTACGAATTGCCAGTGTTCATAGTCTAGTGAACCTTAATTCCCAATTGACCCTGGAGAATTATCAGCAACTTTACCGCCAACCAACACTCATTTTAGAGCCAAACATTGCGGTTGCAGTTAAGCAATTCAGTAGCAATTCAACAACGCTGATTGTGATCAAGAGCCGCACCGTTAGTAATGATGCAGCATCACGAAGCTTGGTTCAAGATCTCCGCACACTTAATTTAGATGGGCTGCAAGTTCAAGTTGCGGGTCAAACGGCAAGTGATCTAGATACAATCAAAGTTATATATCAACGCTTCCCCAGCGTACTCACAATCATGATGATTGCGACATTTATAGTGCTGTGCTTTCTTCTGAGTTCAGTCATTCTGCCGTTAAAAGCTATTGTGATGAATCTGTTGTCAATCGGTGCAACATTTGGCTCGCTTGTATTTATTTTTCAGCAGGGACACGGACAAACTTGGTTACACTTTACCCCCGTTGGCTATTTAGATATTTTGCTGCCTGTTGTATTATTCTGTGTTTTGTTTGGGCTTAGTATGGATTATGAAGTTTTTTTACTTACACGTATTAAAGAAGCTTATGATCGCTCTGGTCAAAACTCACTTAGTATCATGGAAGGATTAAGGAATGCCGGAAGTATTATTACCAGTGCTGCGTTATTAATGATCATAGTCACGAGTGCGTTTGTGTCGAGCAGCATTATCTTTGTCAAAGCATTAGGATTTGGAAGTGCGATCGCAATCATGATCGATGCTACATTAATCCGAACGATTCTCGTACCAGCTACAATGCACTTAATGGGTCAATGGAATTGGTGGTCGCCTCGATTTCTAAGACGTTGATCGCCCCGGCAACGATGAGATTCAGTTGGCGCTGCTGTTAATAACCAAGAAATATCTATCTTTTTTTTAAATTTTTATATCGTAGTCAACCAAATAACCCGATAAATGAAACAGCACCCTGTCATGCTGTAAGGAAATCAAGAAAACGTCGGTTACCCCCCTTGTACTTGGTTAACCCTCTTTTCCCACTATTTTACGTGATCTCACGATTGGGGCTAAGATGTGTTTAAGTAATAGATTTCCTTTTGCTACGAATCTTCAATCCCTCCAAGGTCTGCGAGTACTCGTTGTAGACGATAATGTCGATTTCAGCTATTTGATCACGCTGCTGCTACCTATGGTGTGGAGGTGCAAGCAGCATCCTCTGTCCAGAAAGGTCTAGAAATCTTTGTGCAATGGCAACCTGATGTCCTGGTGAGTGACATTGCTTTGCCAAACGAGGATGGCTATTCCCTGATTCACCAACTGAGAACCAACGCGGGAGAGGGAGGGGAGGTCGTGCTAGCCATTGCTGTAACAGGCTATGTCAGTGAAAAGATGCGTTTACGTGGTCTTGGGGCAGGGTTTGATCTGTGGTTTACCAAACCCCTGGATCTTGATGAGTTTATTGGTGTGCTTACCTGTTTAGCAATTTGCCGACAGTCCTCCTATGCGATCGCTCAAAGCATTTTGGGTCATGCCTCCAAACATGGAGAACTCAGCCTTGAAAAGCAGTTATCTGCCACATTTCCTAGTAAATAAACATCACCGTTTTTGAAACTCTACTCACAAATTAATGTCCTACACGTTCCGGAGATGAACAAAAAATGTCATATACTATAGACTCTGCACGCTCCATTTTCCCTGACACTCAAGTTGCGAGTGCGGTTCCCACTACCGTTGAGTCATTCCATCAACTCAGTGCTGAGGATCAGTTGGCTTTACTTTGGTTTGCCTATACCTCCATAGGAGTTACAATCACTCCTGCTGCTATGCAGGTAGTCAACATCATCTTTGCAGAAAAAACTCTGACTCAGATCAAGCAGATGCCTGCTGTGGAGCAAACGCAAGTGATGTGCGATCTGGTTAACCATACTGACACAGATATCTGCCGTACCTATTCGTATTTCGGCACGAATGTCAAGTTGGGCTTCTGGTATCAGCTAAGCGAGTGGATGAAGGAGGGAATCGTTGCTCCCATTCCACCCGGCTATCAACTGTCTGCGAAGGCATCAAGTGTGCTTGAAGCTATCCGTCAACTTGAAGGGGGTCAGCAACTCGCTGTCTTACAGGATATTGTCATCAATATGGGGTATACCTCAGCCGTTAGCACTCAAAAGGTCAAAGAACCTGTAGTTCCACCTCAAAATCTCACACCCCGAACTAGGATTAGCATTGAGGGCATCAACAACTTGACGGTAGAGAGCTACATGGAGAATATGAACGCCTTTGACTTCCAAGCAGCTGTAGCTTTATTTGCCGAAGACGGTGCCCTGCAACCCCCTTGGAAAGAACCGATAGTCGGTCACGAATCCATCCTCGCCTATATGCGTGAAGAATGCTACGGGCTCAAGTTAATACCTGAACGGGGAGTATCTGAGCCAAAAGAAGGAGGGTTTACCCAGATTAAAGTGATGGGTAAAGTGCAAACTCCCTGGTTTAGTGACAGTGTAGGCATCAACCTAGCATGGCGGTTCTTGCTCGATTCTCAAGCCAAGATTTTCTTTGTGGCAATTGACTTGCTAGCGTCTCCCCAAGAAATACTGAACTTGGGCTTTGTGCACTCTTAAGAAAAATGGGGAGTAGGGAACTCTGGGCCCCCTCCCCACTCCTCATGTTTCTTGACAGTTTTCACCCTAATCGCGTTATGAGAGGCAGCTATGAAACACTTTTTTCCATGATGTGTGCAGTAACTCAGTCCCCGGAAGACTGAATCCCTAACACAAAAGACAAATAAGATTGCGGTTAGTTAACCTTAATATTCTTCTGGAGGTTCATGATGACAACATTTCAACCCAAATCCCCTAACGAAGCAACAAGCGACATAGAAGGCCATTCTCATCAGCACAGTCCCAATTGCGGGCATACAGCCATCCACCACGAAGATCACGTTGATTACTTGCATGATGGACAACTACACTACCAGAACGGTGGGAAGATTGAAAACCATGTCCTGCCTGTGAATGCTAACAACCCGGACAACTGTACGCCCGATCACCGTTGCGAAGGGCATGACGCGAAACATGTGCATGGAGATGGTTGTGGACACGAGGCGGTGCCCCACGGCGATCATATCGACTATCTGGTCGATGGTCACCTGCACCACCCGCACGGCGACCACTGCGACAATCACGGACCTGTGACCGTCGTCAAAGCGATCGGGTAATCTAGCAATAAGAAAAACCTGGGTGATTCTCGGCACAACGTTAAAAACGCTGCGAAGAATGGTTCCCCTGACCTTAAGGATTGAATCCTTAAGTTTGCCCAGGTTTAGAGTAGCGGAAGGTTCCCCTTCCCTCTCTTGTTCATCAACGTTCATGATGACCACGAATCCACCTATGATGATGATGATGATGACGATGATGTCTACCACCAATATCGATTACTAATGCTGATGCCTGTTCTGGCATGGCAGCAATCAACAGTGGGAAAGTAACTAATAGACCTGCAAGTATTCGTTTCATAACTAATTTTCCTTTGTTCAACTATCTGGGATTAAGTCAGTTAAATAATTGTTGATTTGATTTTCAGCACCATTGAGCAGATTAAACCACTCAAGGAGTTGAGCGAATGGGTACGCTAAATTTTTTGCTTCTGAATTTATTTTTCAATAATAGTCTAAAATAACTGCACTTGCATCACCTCAGTGGCCGATTTCTTTATCGTCCAAAAGGCTGATTTTTTCTTATCCAAAATAGTGAATTCGTTTAGATACATCTAAATCTTTTTGGCTAAGGATTAAATTTAGGATTATTCGCAAAGCATTCAGTCAAATTGTTCGATAATTACAGTTGTATCTGGGAATAAAATACTGCAATATAATTGTCTGAGTTTGGCTTTGAAAATCTTGACAATAGCAATAAATAGGAATTTTTCGTCAGAAAAATTATTTTTTTTAGAGGACGAAAATTGTGTGTGGATTGTATAGTTTTTATTAAAACATTCAAAAGGCAGAGGTTAGATTACGCAGAATTTGTAACCATCGAAGAATGCACTTATATTTCGTTTAGATGGGGACTAAAACCCAATTCTTACGAGAACCACCAAATCAAGATTTTGGTGGAGGACTTAAACTTTTAAGGTTCATGATGACAACATTTCAACCAAAATCCCTAATAACAGCTAAAGTTGTTCTGAGAACGAATGAGACAACACAACCACAACTTGGAATTAGACTCCATGCACCACAGGCTGTTGCTTCTGTTTCCTTAATAATTGTTTGGGCAATAGCCGTTTTTATTTTTCTACCACGTGTCTGGAAATTTATACTCAATCGCAAATTAACTTACAACTGTCGCCCGCAAGTTCCCTGTAGAAACTGTAGATATTTTCAACATAACCATTATCTTAATTGTGCGGTAAATCCTTCTATTGTTTTAACCAAACAAGCACTTACTTGCTCTGATTACTGCCCCGCTCCCATACCCAGAGTCCCGCCTCACAATATGTAGCGTTATCGCCGTTTATATATTTATTCCTATACTTTTAGTGAATTCGTTTAGATACATCTAAATCTTTTTAGCACTGACAAGAACGATAGCTAAATTTAACAAATTCTAGCTGGAGAGACTCAATCAGCCGATTGACTCGCTCTTTAACCTCATCGCGCACTCTGGGAAAGATTTCTGGCTGTTCGGCTGGATCATCTAACTGCCAGTCTTCAAATACCTCACGAGTTACCCACTCCGGCGGAAGATTTACGCCGCAACCACATAAGGAAATAACAATATCAAAATCCTCCGGCTTAAAATCTGCCAGGGCTTTTGAAGTCTGATGACTAATGTCAATGCCAACCGCTTGCATGGCGGCAATCGCGCCTGGATTTACTTGGCTTGCTTCTAATCCCGAACTTGTTACTAAAAGTAAGTCTAAGCCAAGTGTTTTGGCAAAGCCTTCTGCCATTTGAGAACGAGCAGAATTCTTTTTGCAGACAAACATCACACGTTTCATGGTTTAGATCCTTTATTGATGTTTTACTTCACTACAACGCTTCTGATTTGGACGCTGGGAAATAGCGTCTCT
Organism: uncultured cyanobacterium; assembly: GCA_903903925.1. Lineage (GTDB taxonomy): Bacteria > Cyanobacteriota > Cyanobacteriia > Cyanobacteriales > Nostocaceae > Stigonema. The sequence goes on along the minus strand of CAIVAU010000048.1, from coordinate 30,464 downwards.
CTAACCAAAAGGCAACATTCACTAAGCTAATCAAGACTGGTACTTCTACCAGGGGACCAACGACAGCAGCAAATGCTGCACCGGAATTAATGCCGAACACAGCAACCGCAACAGCGATCGCCAACTCAAAATTATTGCCTGCGGCAGTAAATGCTACACTTGCTGCTATGGAATAGTCTGCCTTGATGCGCCACGCCATATAGAAGCTGACCAAAAACATCACCATAAAGTAGATGATCAGTGGGATGGCAATCCGAACCACATCCAAGGGAATCTGAACAATCAAATTCCCTTTCAAGCTGAACATCACGATGATCGTAAACAACAAGGCAATCAGCGTGATGGGGCTAATTTTCGGGACAAATTCCTCATGATACCAGCGTTTGCTCTTCGCTTTTACTAGAAAGAAGCGAGTGAAATAGCCAGCTAAAAAGGGAATACCAAGATAGATGAAAACACTTTTGGCAATCTCCGCAATGCTGACATTGACGACACTTGCTTTCAAACCAAACAACGGCGGTAAAACGCTGATGAAGAACCAGGCATAGGGACTGTAAAAGATGACTTGGAAGATGCTGTTGAAGGCAACCAACCCAGCCGTATATTCACTGTTCCCCCGCGCTAGGTCACTCCACACGACAACCATTGCAATACACCGAGCTAATCCAATTAAGATCAACCCCACCATATATTCTGGGTAGTCACGCAGCAAGGTAATTGCTAGCACAAACATCAGAATTGGTCCAATAATCCAATTCTGAAGTAGCGATAGACTAAGAATCTTGCCGTTACGAAACACATCCCCTAACTCTTCGTATCGCACCTTGGCAAGGGGTGGGTACATCATCAAAATCAAGCCAATGGCTATTGGTATATTTGTCGTTCCCACCTGAAACTGGTTGATAAACCTTTCTGTTCCCGGAAGAAAGTAGCCCAGCCCAACCCCGATAGCCATTGCTAGAAAAATCCACAAAGTCAGGTAGCGATCCAGAAAAGAAAGTTGTTTGGAGATAGTTTTTGTCTTCATGACTTATTCCGCTTACCACGGGCTCTTGCTATCAATGGATTACGCTCATTAGGTAGTGAAATTTCGCAATACTTACACGTTTTTTGTTTGAACTATGTATAAAGATACTCGGTTGGCAAAAAAAGAGCAGTTATTTCAAAAAAAGTTGATATATTTCTATTATTTCAAAAAAAATTGATTTGTCAAGTAGAAGCTGACGGACGGTAACGCCAGATTCCGGATTCAATCTGAGGGTTGCTGACAAATCATTAAGCGTCTTGACAGGGAGGAGCAGGCAATATCGGACTAAAGCGGCGAAACTCTGCTAAGTACTGTTCTAAAGCGACAAACTGAGGTAGATTGAGACTGTAGTAAATCCAGCGCCCATCCTGTCGAGAGCGAAGTAAACCTGCTGACTTTAGGGTCTTGAGGTGAAAAGATAGTTTAGACTGGGTGGTTCCCAAGTGTCCGCATAAGTCACACACGCACAGTTCTTGAGAACGCAACAAATCTATGACTTGAATCCGCAGTGGGTCAGACAGGGCATGGAAGCCAGCAGCAATAATATCCGGTGAGAGTGTGTTGGAGAAAACCATCAAATTTTCTTGAAGCGGATAAATGTAGTTTAACACCTTCACAAATTATAAATTTGGTGATACTCAACGAATTGACTCATTGATTGTGGCTCCTTTATTCTGACTCCTAAATTCTTCTTTAAGTAAAACTATTCATCTCCAACTTTCCATTCCATAACTTTTTGAGGATCAAAGCCATGAAATTCATCTTTAGAGCTATTACGAGCCTTGTCATCGCTACTCCATTAAGCGCAATCACCTTTCTTGTTCATGCCCAAATACCAAAAACTATCAGAGATCGGGCACGTTTTGATGAATTGAACGGAGTCAATGAACAGAAAACTCAAGTCATTTCTCCTCAACCAGACCTATCGCTTTTCTTCTTAAGTCTGGGCAATTCGTATTTCGGGGGGGGAAATTACGTAGAAGCAATGACAGCTTATACCCAAGCTCTGCAACTCAATCCTCACAATGCTGCTGCCTATTACAATCGAGGGGAAGTTCGTAGTAAACTAGGAGACAAAAATGGAGCAATTGCAGATTTGAAAAAAGCCGTGGATATTTTTCAATCTCAAGGAGAGCAAGATAATTACCAAGATGCTTTAAATCACCTCAAAAAGCTTCAAAACTCACTACCCCAAACGAGTCATAAATAATTTTGCGTTGCTTGTGATACAGAGTCTTGGATTTAGCCCCAATTTCTCCCTGCTTTTTCCACTTTTAAAGAATAAACCGAGATGTTGAAGACTAGGATACATGCATCCGAATTGATTCGGGAGCATCCCATTTTTTTTAAATACCCAAAGAGAAAAATAATCTCAATAGCGAACTTTTGCATAGAACCATTTTAATTCATTAATGGAAACGTTCCGACTGAGCTTTGAACAACGTCACCGATGTTAATCTTTAAACTTCTTCGGAAGTTGAACTAATGGAAACGGTTTGGAAACGCGAAAATAGATTCTTGCTATTACGCAAGAATCAATCTTTGTAAAAAAATTTAGCTACGACTCAATCAACTCAGAAGTAAAGCTGTTTTTGGTTACATCTTTTTGGCTATTGACATCATCATCATCATTAGTTGCTTGCAAACAATCTTGATCTATTTGATCTACTAAACGTAAATCAAGCAGACTGGCGACCCAACCAGCCGTCAATCCTTGGAAAAAAACTGTCATTATTATTGTCAAAAATACTAAGGCTTTAATTGAATCACCGCCATTGATACCCTGTTTTGTAAGTGAGACTGCAAACACAGAAGCTAAAGAAGCAGCTACAATTCCACGAGGAGCAACCCAAGATAAAAATAACTGCTCTTGCCAGTTTAAATCTTGATTCCAGGTAGATACGAAAATGTTAATAGGACGCACTATCAGCATCAGCACTAGAACTGTCAGAACACTACCCCAACCTAAAGCGAAAACACTGGCAATTGATAAATCTGCTGCTAACAGAATGAACAAAACCGAATTAGCTAAAATGCTCAACTGTTGGTTAAATCGACGTAGCAAAGCCTCCGAAGGCAGGTTATTAGCTCTTAAAACTATCCCCATAAATACAGCAACGACTAGACCAGATTCACTGCGTAACACCTGTGCAAAACTAAATAAACCCCAGACACTAGCTAAAACGACTAGATTTTTTAACTCTTGGGATAAAAATTGATCCTGTTTGATAATTTGCGATAGTAAACAGCCTCCAGCTATACCAATAACTACGCCTATACCCAAACGCCAAACCAGACCCTTAATTAAAATGAGCGGCTCCACATTTCCACTCAAAACAAAGTGAAGCACAATCACAGCCAAAATTGCACCAACAGGATCGATAAAAACACCTTCCCCTTCTAAAAGTGTTGAGATTTTTTTTTCTACACCAATTTGTTTGAGGAGTGGATTAATCACTGTTGGTCCTGTCACAACTACTAAAGAGGCATAAAGAAAAGCAATTGACCAGGGAAATTCACTCAGCCAGTGTGCAGCTATTCCAGCGCCAGTTAAGGTAATCAGCACTCCCAAAGTGACAAGATTGCGAAGACTACTAAAAACCTCTTTTAACTCTCCTAACTGTAGATTTAAACCCCCCTCGAATAAAATCAGTGCCACTGATAGCGAAACCACAACTTCTAAACCAATCCCCAGTAAAGATGGATCTAAAAAACCGAAACCATCTCGTCCTAGAAGAATCCCAAATAGAAGTAGCAAGACAATGCTGGAAATGTGAAAATAACCAGCTAAAACTTGAGCAGCAATACCAGCAGCAACTGTTGCACTGATCAAAATGGTAATGGGCAAGGATTCTTCCATAGAAAAATCATCACGACTCGTAAAAACCAATATGAAAGGGTAAAAGCTTGTTATGAGTATTGCCTGACCCTCAAAACTATCTTGACAAAGTACTAGGTTTGGTGAATCATTGGAGGACTTTTTCGTTTTGACCGTGGCGGGACCAAAAGCCGATAAGCAAGCAGTTTCACGCGGTCAGTCACCAGAAACCAGACCACGGCATAGCCCCAGACGAACAGCGCCCAGCCCCAACCAAGCGGTGTCATAAAAAGCCCATAAACCGCAATTAATGTTGCTAGCGTCTGGGTGCCGACTACCGCGACCCACAGAATCCTTGCCGGACGGACAGACCAGAACGCACCACGTGTACGCGCCTGAAAGATCGTCAGATGTCCTGCCACGGAGAGCATAAGATACATCAGCGTCTGAATATGCGGACGAGTAAGGTGGAAAACCTGGTCAGCGAGATAGAATAGACCAAATGCAGCGATGGGACCGACAATGCCCAGCACTGTGGCGATCCCCAGCACCAAGCGCATATTCCATACCTCAGGCTTATCTCGGTAATGAACATTGTCATAGGCGATGGACAGGATGGCACCGTCGTTGAGCAGCGCAATCATCACAATCATCACTGCGGTCATCGGGTAAAAGTTAAAGAACAGGATCGACAAGGTCATGAACAACAGCACACGCAACGTCTCGGCAATGCGGTAGATCGCGTAACTTTGCATCCGCTGGAAAATGCGGCGGCTCTCCTTAATCGCGTCAATAATCACCGACAGTCCGGGCGTTGTCAGCACGATGGAAGCCGCCGCCCGTGCCGCGTCTGTTGCACCTGAAACGGCGATGCCGCAGTCAGCTTTCTTCAGCGCGGGGGCATCATTCACCCCGTCACCCGTCATGCCGACAATATGTCCGTGTTTTTGCAGGACATCTATAATGTGGAACTTGTGTTCGGGGAATACCTGGGCAAAACCGTCGGCATTCTCAATGGAATCGGACACTGCTGTCGTCTCTTGCTTTTCTGAGTCGCCCAAGCTCCCGGCATCGAGGATATTTGTGCCCATGTCCAACTTTTTGGCGGTTTCTTGAGCGATCGCCAATGCATCGCCGGTCACCATCTTGATCTGTATGCCCATCTTGGCTGCGCTCGCAATGGTTGTCTTGGCATCTTCCCGTGGCGGATCGAACAGCGGCAACACACCAAGAAACTGCCATTTCCCGTCGCCCTCAGCTCGTGCCACCCCCAAGGAACGAAAGCCACGGGTCGCAAATTCGTTGACTGCTTTTTCCACAGCAGACTTCACCTGCCCAGCATTGGTTGACAATGCTAGAATCACTTGCGGCGCACCCTTGGTCACTTTGAACGTTTTTCCGTCTTTGGCTTTAACGGTAGCTTCCGTGCGTTTGTGTACCGGGTCGAACGGTGTGAAGTGAACGACCTCGTAAGCCTTTAACGAATCCTTGTCTTTCAGTCCGTCTATAACGGCCAGATCAATGGTGTCGTTGTTGTCCGAGCGCGAGGCCAGTGCCCCGTTGAGGATGACTTGATCTGCCGGAATCTTATTCACGCTGAACGGATCACCCAGTGTCAGCTTGTTCTGGGTCAGGGTACCAGTCTTGTCGGCACATAGCACGTCCACACCAGCCAGTTCCTCAATCGCAACCAATCGGCTCACTATCGCTTTTTTCTTAGAGAGCAGGCGTGCGCCAACCGCCATCGTTACCGACAGCACTGTTGGCATCGCCACGGGAATCGCGGCCACAGTCAGCACCAGAGCGAACTGCAATGTGGTGAGGATCGCGTCGCCCCGAGAGATCGCGACGGTAACAATCAACGTCACCAGAGCCAGTGCTAGGAGGATCAGGTAGTTGCCGATCTTTAAAACCGCCCGTTGAAAATGGCTGACAGTTTGCGCCTTCTCCACCAGTTGCGCCGTCTTGCCGAAGTAGGTGTTTGCACCCGTGCCATAGACCATTGCACTGCTCTCACCCCGGCGAATGATCGAGCCAGAAAACACTGCGTCGCCAGGGTTACGTGTGGCAGGCAGGGATTCACCCGTTAGCGCCGACTGATCCACCGACATCGGATCGCCGTCCAATAAGCGAGCATCCGCTGGCACGATGTCGCCAAGCCGCAGTTGAATGACATCCCCTGGCACCAGTTCACGCGCTGGCGGGTTGATCCACTTCCCATCGCGTTTCACCCGAGTCTTGGTCGCAAGCTTCTCCTTCAGGGCAGAAATAGCGTTGCCTGCAGCACTTTCTTCCCAGAATCCCACCACGGCGTTGGTAACTAGCAGAAGCAGGATGATGAAGAAATCCGGCCAGTGCCGAACCACCCCCGAAAGAATCACCGCCACCTCGATCATCCACGGGATCGGTCCCCAGAAATAGGTGAGGAATTTCAGCAATGGATTGGTCTTCTTTTCCTCAATCTCGTTAGGACCATATTTAGTCAGGCGCTTTTTCGCCTGTGCTTGGCTGAGTCCGTCTGGCGACGACTCTAGTTTTTTTTGCACCTCTGGCAGTGGCAAAGTTTTCAGATTGTCTTTCGCATCGGGCTGCGATTTGGAAGATTTGGGCTGATCGACAACGGGTTTTGTCATGGGTATTCCTTTTCATTTTTTCGTTTTTTCAGGTAGGGGCGTTACAAGGGTGCGGCATACCAAGCGTGTGTGGGTTAGCTGGTTTCATTTGACCTCCATGAATGGTGTCTACGAACCTTGATCTTGCGTGCATCGAGCCAGGAGAATGACGCTTGATCGCGGTCTCATATGGTAAGTGTGTGGATTTTCCCAACGAGGTTCCTCACCTGCGGCGAACAGGTCTTGTGGCGCTTCACCAGCGGTATCGATAGCTAGATGCCACTGAGCCTTTGGCAGTAAAGAAGGTAACCGGAAATCGATCGCATCGACAGTGGCATTGAACAACAGACAAAGTGCGTGCTGCTCATCTTCATGGATCAGACAGGCAAACTGCTTTGCTTGCGGGTCAGTCCAGTTGGGTAAGCCTCCTTGCGGGCCAAACCACTGGATCTCAGCATCCGTATAGAATTGCTCCTGACTCAGAATGGGATGGGCAGACCGAAAGGCGATCATGCCACAGGTGAAACGAAAAATCTCCTGGTGCTGTTCCAGACAACTCCAGTCATACCAACTCGTTGCGTTGTCCTGGCAGTAGGCATTGTTGTTGCCGCCTTGTGTGCGACGAAATTCATCCCCACCAAGCAGCATCGGCACACCGCGTGAGATCAGCAGGGTCAGCAGAAAATTCTTGATCTGGCGTTTTCTGATGGACGCGATCGCGGCATCCGTCGTCTCGCCTTCAGAACCGTAGTGATCGCTAAAGTTGGCATCAGTCCCATCCTGGTTGTTCTCTCCGTTCGCTTCATTATGCTTATGGCGATAGCTCACGAGGTCGTTTAGAGTGAAGCCGTCGTGACAGGTGACGAAATTGATGCTGCCTTCGGGTCCTTTGCCGGACTTAGTATAGATGTCGGCACTGCCACAGATCCGACTGGCAAACAAACCGAGCATCCCCTGATCGCCACGCCAGAAACGCCGAACATCGTCTCGGTACCGCCCGTTCCACTCTGCCCAGCGCCGCTCTGAAAAGCTACCTACTTCATACGCACCACCGGCATCCCACGCCTCGGCAATGATTTTCACGTCTCTTAAGATCGGGTCCTGGGCAATCCGTTCGAGCAGGGGGGCATTAGCTAACAACTTACCGGTACTGTCCCGGCCGAGAACCGATGCCAAGTCAAACCGGAATCCATCCACATGCATCTCAATCATCCAATAACGAAGCGCGGCCAAGATGTGGTCTCGCACTACGGGATGATTAGCGTTGACCGTGTTGCCTGTGCCCGTGTAGTTCTTATAGTAGCGTTTATCCCCCGCTAGTGTGTAGGCGATCGCGTTAGCTATCCCTCGAAAACAGAGCGTTGGACCCAGTTCGTTACCCTCTGCCGTATGATTGAACACTACATCCAGGATCACTTCAATATTGGCCTTGTGTAAAGCCCGAACCATTTCCTTGAACTCTAGCTTCTGCTGGCCTAAACCGCCACTGCTACTGTAAGACGCTTTGGGCGCAAAGAAAACCACCGGATCATAGCCCCAGTAATTCCTGAGCAGTTGATTAGTTTGCGGATTCCGGCGCAGCATAGGAGTATCATTGAACTCCTGGATGGGCATGAGTTCCACAGCAGTCACCCCCAGGGTTTTGAGATAGGGAATCTTTTCCATCAGACTGCGGTAAGTGCCCGGATGATCCACACCCGACGTGGGATGAATGGTAAAGCCTCGAATATGCATTTCGTAAATAACGGTCTTCGACCACGGATGCCGGGGTGGACAGTCTCCATCCCACTCGAAGGACTCGTTGAGAAAGACACATTTTGGCATCGATCCGGCATTGTCCATCTTTGAGAAAGAGAGGTCTTGCTCTGATGCCAACGGGTCATAGCCACGTGCCGCTGCGAAATCCCACGGAGGCAGTTGCGAAACTGCAATAGCACAGGGATCGAGGAGAAGCCTGTTGAAATTGAACCGATGGCCAAGACTTGGTTCGTAAGGTCCATCCATACGGTAAGCATAGAATTGGCCGGAAACGATCCCCTCCACCCACACGTGCCAGACATCGCCGGTACGATAGCACGCAGAATCTAAATCGATAGACCGGGCAGGCACTGCGTCTTTGGGATGGTCAAACAACTCTAGTCGAACGTGGCTGGCATCACGGCTGAAAATGGCGAAATTCACTCCTCCTCCAGTTTCCTGGGTTCCAAAAGGCAAAGGATAGCCTGCACGCACCTCAGCGCGTTCGGATATCTCCGAGTTATAATCGTGCGAATCATGTGAGGGATCTTTCATTTGTAGTCTACCCAGAGATGGGAAATTAGCACTCATGGAATAAAATTATGAATTATGAAAAAGAGTTCAGCATTCATAATTCCAATGAATCTCTTGATTTCCAATTGAATTCTTGACCAATATCCCCTACTGTTTCCCCTGAAAGTTTCTCCCTGTTGCCCGTTAAGAGTTCCATTTTCTTCCTTCAGTTGAATGGACATTGCGATTCTCTTACAGATAGGCACAAAGATTTGAGCAATTCTGACTCATCAGTTTTTGTTGATTAACTTTAGACCTCTGTGCGATTCCTAATAGACATCTCCAAAAATTAATTATGCGTTGCCCGAAAGCCTTGGTAGGGGCGCAAGGCATTGCGCCCTTACATCATTTTCGGAGATGTCTAATTAGTTTCCTGTTGCCCTATTAAAGCATAAACCATCAAATACTTCTCATATCTTGCTAGGTAAATAAGTTCAATTTTATCTACCACTTTTGAATGTTTTATTAGATTTTGTACAAATTATACATCAACTAAAACATTTATTAAAACACCTAAACCCTTCGCTTCTAGTAGTTGAATCGCATGGACTTAATCCTTAGACCCACCAGGGCTTCTTTCCAGCGCGAGGATCAGTTTCCGTCTACGGCGAGATCAAAATGCTGTTATCTAAATCAAACTCTTGGAAATACTCGATTTCAAACATCTGGTTGTTATGCTGTTCTGTAGAAGACAAATTAGAGCAAGCTATAAAAGCTTTTCGGGAAGAGGCTACATAGTTACCAAATCAATCTAGGTTTTTAAGTGAATACTTCATTAAGTAATCCAATACTGTGGTCAAGGTATCTAAAACCAGATTGCAGCCAACAGGTTGTTTTCACACCAAAGTTCAAGCACCTCATAAACAGCAGGCATACTTGCGCTAGTTGCTCATTTCTGCGCGTCTGGCAAAATCAAATCCTCCCAAGTTCTGATCGCGAGGCTAAAATGAGAGAGCGATCGCTTCCTTTCAGCAGCCTTCAGACGAGGAGATTCTCAAATGCCACTAGCTGAACTCATGTCACAAATCCAGGAACTTCCAAAAATTGACAAGCTTCGGCTAATGCAGTTCCTTGCCACAGAACTGGTCAAGGAAGAAGACACAAACTTCTTTGTTGCGAACCGGGAGTATCCAGTCTGGTCGCCGTACAATTGTTCTGAGGCTGCCAATGTCTTGATGAATCTTCTGGCGACAAAGCAGCAAGAGAAGAATGGTTGACACTCAAAAATTTCCCTACAAAATCATTGATAGCAACCTTGGCATGGTTGATCGAATGCCATACCTACCTTTGACGCTCAGTCTTGATGGTCAATCTCTGAACACCGCCACTTTATCTGTTTGTGAGAAATGCGGAAAAAACACATAGTTCTAGCTTATTTTTAATATTTCATAGCTAGGACATTGTTGTGTTCAAGGGTTAAAATTATAAACGATCTTGGTGATCGCAGTGATAGGAATAAGGAAACCTGATTCATTTTGCCCAGAGGCCTGATTCTGCCGTAGAGTATCACTGGTGGGAGATATAAGCAGAAATAAATCGGCGGTATTTGGCAACAGCCTTTCACGGTATATTAATACTTTGACCCATCCATTACAACTTATCGACCTATGTTGGAATCCGCCGGGAATTCACTTTTGCGATCGCCTACCCCACAACCCAACTACTCATCCATCTGTATACCCAGGTTTTTGATCTGCTCTAATGCCTCAACTGCCCCAATTTCACTTGATGGGGTAAAAGTAGCGAAGAAAGAATTTGCTGCCATGCCAAGACTAAAATCTTTACGGGATAAGGACTTCAGAAATGAAATCGCTTTTTTCTCCCCCAATTTTTTTACCATATTTGGCAGAACTTTTAGCACGGTGTTTAAAACCCACTCAAAGTATTGTACCGCCAAATCCCAAGCATCGGCAAACCTACCCTTTGAGCCCCCCACGCCGGAATAGTGCAGTTTCGTGGAATCAGCCGGGAAACAAATTCTACTCTGAATGATGAAGTTAGGAGAAACGTTTCTCAATACCCAAAAATCCTTGTGCTCTAATGGTTTGAGTTACCCGTTTAACGTGTAAGCTACCAATATAAGATAGATCAGGTGTGCCTAGTTCGGAATTTCTAGCTTGGAATGCCTATAGAAGGCAGAGCCTCCCAAGGGGCAGAGCCGCGATAATAAATGAGAGTCCGTCAAAAAATATTCGGATTCACAGAATTAAATAATCACAGGTTAAAAGAAGACTGACGTAAATCCGAAATTGATCAGGGTAATATGAATAAAAAAATCAAGCGGGCTTTTTTGGATACCGAAGATGGACAGATACACTACAGAATAAGTGGTGAAGGAAAACCTCTGCTGTTACTACATCAAAACCAACAAAGTAGTAATGAATATCTAGAGATGATGCCACTTTTGGCAAAGAATTATCATGTAATAGCAATGGACTTGCTGGGTTTTGGTGATTCAGATAAGCCCCCAAGAATGTATAAAATTGAAGATTACGTTCAGACAGTTATCCTCTTGTTAGATGAATTAGGAATTGAGAGAGTCAGTATTTTAGGTAATCATACAGGTGCTTTTGTTGGAGGAGAAGTAGCAGCAGCTTATCCTCAAAGAGTTAAACAATTGATATTATCGAATCCAGTTGTGTTTGGAGAAGAAGGAAAAGCAGCTTTATTAAGAAGATTTGACCAAGGTTTTCAAATAAAGGCAGATGGTTCTCATCTTACAGAAAGATGGGCTGCTCGTATACAGTATGTAGATTCAGCAGAATTAAATCACAGATTAGTTTTAGATGATTTAAAGTGTTTTGGGTATCCTTTATATGCTGTTTGGGCTGTAGCAAATTATTGTTTAACTATGGAACAGCGATTTTCTCAAATTAAGTGTTCCACCTTAATTATTTGGGGAGCAGTAGATATGAAACAGTTTGAGAAAATGGGATTGGCTAGGGCAGAAAATAGGCATTTAGTTTTCAAAGCTATTCCTCAGGCAAAGATGATTGATATTCAAGGCGGAACAATCTGCATGATGAACCAGATGCCTGAACAAATATCAAAAGTAGTAATTGAATTTCTAGAGAAAAATTCAACTGAAGTTATATAGGGTTTCACTGCGTTAAGAAGAGGCATATAAACAGGAGAATGTGGAATCGTGGGTGAAGAAAATAAACATTTGAATTCTGTGCAACAAGACAAAGTCGATGATTTTTTCCAGTCAGAGCCTGTAAAAGAGGATTGGGGTGGAGATGGTAGAGGTGGCATGAATCTTTCAGGAAGAAGCACTGCTATTTCTAAAGAATACTTACCTCGCCAATATCAATTTTTTGACACAAATACTGTGTTAGAAGAGTGCAAGTGGTTGCCTAATGGAATGCCAAAGGAAGTAGTGCATGGAAAACGCCGATTGCTGAGTTGGCATGATTGTGGCGCATCAACTTCTAGAGTCATGTTGCCCTCTCAGTTTGAGGCACCTTCTGGCTTCTTTAGCGCCGATTTGGAAATTTTTGTGCTTAAGGGTGCAATTCAACTAGGTGAATGGCAATTAAGCAAGCATAGTTACTCATTTATCCCGGCAGGTGTTAGAGTTGGACCAGTGAAAGTACTAGGCAATCAAGAAGTTGAAATTCTTTGGATGGAGAACGGTTTTCTTAAGTATAAAAACGGATCAGATAATCATCCAGATGCCAATATTCGTGACTATATTCCAGTATTGGATAGCAAATTACTACCGTGGGGTAAGACAGATACAGTTCAATTTGTCCAGGCAAGTAAAAAGTGGCTCAGGAAAGATAGTAACGGAGGTGGAGTATGGTTACTCGTTATTTTGCCACATTTTGACAATAAATATCAAATGATACAATCATACAACGAAGAAGGGTATTGCTTAACGGGATATTGTGATGTCGGAGACTATCAAATTGTAAAAGACCACTACTGGTATTGTCCTACCTTCAGCACACTTCCCAGGCACATAACAGATGATGGGGGCTTATTCTTTGTCAGAGTTGATAGGGATTTATCAAAAGTTGGAACAGTAGCAAATTATCAAACTATAGCAGGGTAAACCTTTTTAGCTTTAATCTCCACTCATTGCAGCTATCTCAGCTCAACCTCAAAGTTATTTTCCTTCGTTTTGAGAATTTCGCCTTGGCGTAATTTCGTCAAGCAGTAAATCTATATTTTCGCCTTGCTGCCGTTTCACCCAAGCTGCCATTAGCAAATCCACCAATTCACTTTTATCAACTTCTATGCCTTGTCTCCTCCGCTTGAGCAACTCTTCCTCTACATCTAAATCTTTTTCGCGCTTCACGTAGTAGGTACGCCCAATCCAAGCGCCGTCTGATCGTTCAGGGAACATATTCTGAGATTCTTAGAGGGGAGCCACAAAAATGCTCCCTATTTTTTGTCCTCACCATTGTCTCAAAGTTTTGTCCCGTATAGCTTAGAGTTGTCTTGTCACCCGCTAAGGACATGGCAAGACATGTGTCAATAAATTCAAAAAACCACCCTATTCTGACATGCTGGAGCAATGGTGGGGAGTGTAAGGATAGGGTGTACTCTAACTTGACACTCTTCAAGCGCGTATCATTTTCCTGAACCAACTCGGTGACCCCGTAATGGCTTCACTTTTGATCTCATTCTGTCTGTTTAAATGTTTGGGTACCCAACTATTTCACTCTTTAGGTAGCCGATCGCCGATCACCGACAAGCGAGCCAAGGTTCAGAAGAAATTATCGGTCTTGTTGGCGGCTAAAGTAAGCGGTACAATCACGCCACCAATCAAAAACACCCGCTTTGTAGCTCATTCTAAAAAATGGTAGTCAGAAGTCCGAAACATGACAATAGGACTGCACCGCCACGTAGCCGTGTGCGGTGAATAATCGCAAGCAAAGTTACGTTCGAGAGGGGTGGAGTGGCAACACTTCCCTCGACTCTACCTCTCGCCGTCTACCCAAGTAGTATTAATAGTTGGGAAAAGGCAAGAAGAAAGAGCCAATCATGCTACAGGAGAAAGGATTTGAGTCTGATTGACAACCCCTGAGCAAGAAAGGCAGCAATTTAATTCTTGATCAATATTCCCCTACACCCAAAAGCGAACCATTTAAGGGTTGGCGATTAATTTAGTGCCATTCGGCTCTACACCATCCCTCATTAATTGAATACTTTCTTGTTTTCCGATCTCGCTTTTCTTATCCTGGTGCCCGTTCTCCTGCCCCAATCCCATAGTCAAGGCTGTCATCCCGGCAAGACCCCCTAGTTCCATGCTTTCTACGGCTGTGCTGGGTACAATGACGATGGTGGCATTCTCTTTCAAACCCTCATAAAGCATATTCATAGCCCGCAAATGCAGAGCAACAGGATTGTTGATATAGGTCTTGGCTGCTTCCCCAAACTTCTCTGCTACCTGTCGTTCCGAATCTCCGAGAATCACCCGTGCCTGACGTTCTCTTTCCGCTTGAGCCTGCATCGACATCGCATCCTCCAAAGCCGAGGGAATCAGTACATCCTTAACTTCCACCGAGATCACATTGATGCCCCATGACTCGGTGCGCTCATCAATGATTTTCTGCAAATCCTGACTGATTTTCTCTCTACCTTCCAGCATGTCCGATAGCATGGTCTTACCGATAACATCTCGCAGAGCCGTTTGGGAAGCCCAACTAATAGCACTTTTATAGTCGGCGACATCCAGGGCTGCTTTCTTCGGATCTATAACCTTCCAAAACAAAACTGCATCTACGTCAACCGGCACCGTATCCTTAGTTAGAGTCTTCTCCGCCTGGAAAGAAGCCGTGAGCACGCGAGTGTCAATCCAGTAAGGTATCGTGTCGATGATTGGAATAATGAAAACGAGTCCCGGTCCTTTGACACCGAGGAATTTTCCTAACCGCAATACTACCAATCTTTCCCACTCATTCGCCACCTTAATAGCGCTCGAAAAAGTTAAAGCTAACAAACCTCCAACACCAAGAATTAAGACTAGAAGAAATAATGAGCTAGTAGTGTAATGCGGGACGGAGTTTTCCATAAATAAAGATGAATCTTGCGTGTGTTGGGACGTACTACTTATAAGCTTTCCAGCTTTTAGTTGATAGCCCAATAATGAATAAAATCCGATTGTTTTCATTTCAATTACCTCTATGAGTTAGGGAGCATCCCAGTTTTGCAAAAACACGATCAGTAGTGTGAGCATCTTGCTCACATGTACTACAAGCGAGCAAGATGCTCGCACTACGACTTTACGAAAATGGGATGCACCCATCCTGTTATCTCCCGATTGTGTAACAATTCTGACTCCTGTATTCTTACCTACAATCTAAGAAGTACGGCTTCATGCTTGCAAGCCAATCCACAATAGTTATTAGAAACTATTACGTCCCACAAACAAGTTGTAGACAATGCCAATCAGTGCCAAAATCAAAAGCAGGTGGATTAAGCTGCCACCAATGTGAATTGAGAATCCTAACAACCAGAGGACGAAAAGCACAACAACGCCAGCCCAAATGAGATTCAACATAATATTTGCCTCTTCCTTTTAGATGAAAATTTAGTCCTTTGCTTACGTGAAACGAGTTAACAACTCTTCTTCTCACTACTAGTGTGATAAACGGTTGTTTTATTTCCTGAATGAATTGATTGAGTACGATACAAAAATTATGAATTATAAATTATGAATTATGAAAAAGAGTTCAGCATTCATAATTCAGCATTCATAATTCATAATTCCAAAGGATTCGTGTCTCTTCCAGTGGAATTGTAACGCCGTCGCAGTGTGGTATAATCCGTGCTGTATAGTCTGTGGCTGGGCGTGTTGCAGGTACATGCGTATTAAAGATGTAACCGTTTCCAGTGGTCAATGGCTGACCGCGTGTCATTTCCTGTCGCGACCTGTCGCCGCCGTTCACTCCGTTGGCGTATAGTTCTACCCGTACACTTTTTGGATCAATACCGCCGAAAGAGACTTCAACTGTAAATGTGTGTCCTTCTGCGTCACTCACAATCTTGATTTCGCCGAAGTGCAACGTCATCCATTTATCTTGGAGAGTATGCTGCCAATCGATGATTTGCCTGCCCACTTCGCCGTTGTTCGCAGCGCGATCGCGGTAGGTAGTTGCAGCCGGAAGATAGTGTTGCTCGGTGTATTCCCGCACTGTGTGGCTGGCGGAAAAGCGCGGTGTCAACTGCGCCATGCTTTCTCGCATCCGCTTGACCCATGCGGTAGGGATGCCTCTCTGGTCTCGAGTATAAAACTCTGGGATCACTTCCTGCTCTAGCAGGTCGTAGAGGGCGTTGGCTTCTACCGCGTCCCAAGCTGGATCGTCGCCATGCTCTTGACCGTCTCCCAAGGCCCACCCCACTTCAGGACTGTAGGCTTCCGCCCACCAGCCATCCAACTCGGATACATTGATGCCGCCATTAACAAGCACCTTCATGCCGCTCGTACCACAAGCTTCCCAGGGTCGCCGTGGCGTGTTGATCCAAACATCTACTCCCTGCACCAGGTGTTCGGTCAGAAGCATGTCATAGTCACTGAGAAAGATCACATGGGGGCGGATCTCAGGTTGCCGGATGAAACGTACCCATTCCTGAATCAGGGCTTGCCCCCCGTGGTCTGCCGGGTGTGCCTTGCCAGCAATGATGAGTTGCACCGGACACTGCGGATTGCTCAAGAGACGAAGCAGGCGATCGCGGTCGTGCAGGAGCAAGTTTGGTCTTTTGTAGGTAGCAAAGCGACGTGCAAAGCCTAAGGTTAATGCGTTGGGACTAAACAGATGGTTCGCCTCATTCATCGCCGACTGCGTGTCGTCGGAGGCGATCAGTTGCTTGGACAAGCGTTGGCGGGCATATTCAACCAGAGACTTGCTGGCGGCTGTCCGAAACTGCCAGAGCATGGTGTCGGAGACGCGGCGAATTTCCTGCCCCAGGTTTTCCGTCGTACCCAGCCAGCGCTCCTTTCCACAGGCTCCCGTCCACAGATCATCGGCGGGAGCAGAGTCCCAGGTTGGCATGTGGACTCCGTTGGTTACATGTGCGATCGGCACTTCGTCCTCCGGCCAGTGTGAAAAGAGCGGCGTGAAAATGCGTCGGCTCACCTGACCGTGCAAGCGACTTACCCCATTCACCGCCCCGCTCCCACGAATTGCCAAATAGGCCATATTGAAACTTTCTGACGAGTCATTTGGATTCTGGCGGCCCAGAGCCAGCAAATCGTGGACTGTAATGCCAAGCTTGTCTTGGGCATACCGACCAAGGTATTCCTTGATGAGATCCGGAGCAAAGCGGTCAAAGCCAGCAGTCACCGCCGTGTGGGTGGTGAAAAGGTTCCCTGCTCGCGTGACCGCCAGTGCGACTTCAAAAGGCTGCCCGGTCTCGTTCATGAAAGTTCGGGCTCGTTCCAAAATGGCGAATGCCGCGTGTCCTTCATTGAGATGGCAAACTTCTGGCTGAATGCCGAGGGCATCCAGCAGTCGCCAGCCGCCAATACCGAGCAGCATTTCTTGCTTGAGGCGTAACTCTGGTCCGCCGCCATACAGTTCGCTGGTAATGCCTCGATGGGCAGGAAAGTTCGCTGCATCATTGCTGTCTAGCAGGTAAAGCTTCACGCGGCCAACTTGTACCTGCCAGGCGCGTAGCCAAACTGAGTAACCGGGCAAGACGATCTCCAACCGCAACCACTCGCCGTTTGGGTGGCGCAAGGGTGCGATCGGTAACTGTCCAGGATCGTTGTAGGGATAAAGGGCTTGCTGTGCGCCGTCCTTGTCAATCACCTGACGAAAATAGCCCTGTTGGTAGAGCAATCCCACACCAACCACCGGTACGCCCAGGTCGCTGGCGGCTTTGAGCTGATCTCCGGCTACATTGCCGAGTCCACCTGAGTAAATGGGCAGCGCTTCACTCAACATGAATTCCATGCTGAAATAGGCGACACATTTCAATGGAGACTGGGGATACTGTTGCTGAAACCAGGCTGGTGTGATTGCCTCCTGACGCCTAGTTTCCAACAGGTCATCTACATTCTTACAGAAAGCTGGATTGGCTAGCGCCCCCTGAAGTTTGTCCCTTGAGACAGTCTGTAAGACCACCCAAGGGTTTTGAGTCAACTCCCAAAGTATAGGATCAAGCTGCCGCCACACTTCATCGGTAGCATGATTCCACGACCAACGCAGATCCAAGGCTAGTTCGGCAAGGGAATCGAATCCCTTGACATCTGTCGGTAAAAAACGGTTGTTAGACGTGTTCAAAGTTTGGTGGCTCATGGGTTATCCTTGAGGTTTGGCTCAGAAACAATCCCCAAAGCAGCGTTGACTATCGTCTGTGCTTCTTCAAGGATGTGATGCAGATGCTCTGTTCCTTGAAAGCTCTCTGCATAAATCTTGTAGATGTTCTCGGTTCCTGACGGACGTGCCGCGAACCATCCGCTTTCGGTCACTACTTTCAACCCACCGATGGCAGCACCGTTGCTTGGTGCATGGGTGAGTACCCTCTGGATTTTTTCGCCTGCCAGTTCGGTGAGCGTCACCTGTTGCGGTGAGAGGTTTGCCAACCGTTCCTTTTGCTGTGGAGTTGCGGGTGTCTGAACGCGCTCATAGAAAGGCTCACCGAATTCCTGCGTGAGTTTGTGGTAGATTTCGCCGAGATCGTGGTCTGTCCTCGCTGTGATTTCCGCTGCCAGCAAACAGGGGACGAATCCGTCCTTGTCGGTTGTCCAGACGTTACCATCCAGACGAGCGAACACCGAACCCGCGCTCTCTTCTCCCGCAAATCCCAGTGAACCATCTAGCAATCCTCCCACAAACCACTTGAAACCAACCGGCACCTCGAAAAGCTGCCGTCCAAGTTTGGCAGTGATCCGGTCAATCATCTGACTGCTCACTACCGTTTTGCCGATCGCCGCTTCCTTGTGCCACTTCGGTCTGTTTTGAAAAAGATAGAAAATTGCCGTGCAGAGGTCATGATTAGGCGGTAGCAATCCTTCACTTTTGGTGACAATGCCATGTCGGTCGTAGTCGGTGTCGCAGGCGAAGGAAAGATCAAAGCGATCCTTCATCTTGATCAGTGGTTGCATCGCATAGGGGGAAGACGGGTCCATCCGAATCTGTCCATCCCAATCCACCGTCATGAAACGAAAGGTGGGATCGACCGTCTCATTGATAATGGTCAGATTTAAACCATGTCGCTCCGCGATCCGCCCCCAATAATGCACACCAGCACCGCCAAGGGGATCAACGCCAAGACATATCTTCTTATGGCGAATGATATCCAGGTCGATCACATTGCCCAGGTCGTTGACGTAGGCAGTCA
This sequence comes from uncultured cyanobacterium, assembly GCA_903903925.1. GTDB lineage: Bacteria > Cyanobacteriota > Cyanobacteriia > Cyanobacteriales > Nostocaceae > Stigonema. The sequence goes on along the minus strand of CAIVAU010000048.1, from coordinate 11,401 downwards.
GATAGTCGTGCCGATGGGTCGTAGCGCTGTGCAAAGCCTGCTCGTAGGGAATTCGTTTCACTCCTTGGAGTCGGGCTTCGAGTAGGGTATTCGCCGTCGCCTCAATCCAACCAGTGATCATCTTGTCGGCTGGTCCACCCGCCGGCGGGTTATATTTGAAGCCACCGTCATGGGGCGGATTGTGGGAGGGTGTGATCACAATCCCGTCAGCGAGTCCGCTTGAACGCCCCCGATTGTAAGTCAGAATCGCATGAGAAATGACTGGGGTTGGGGTATATTCGTCCCCAACGGCTATCATCACTTCGACTTCATTTGCTGTCAGCACCTCAAGTGCAGTAGCGCCAGCCGGAACAGAAAGCGCATGGGTATCCATACCGAGATACAGCGGTCCAGTGATTTTTTGTTGCCTGCGATAGAGGCAAATCGCCTGAGTCATTGCCAGGATATGCCATTCATTGAAAGCCCGTTTGAATGACGAGCCACGATGACCCGATGTACCAAAGGCAACTCGCTGTTCCGGTACTGATGGGTCGGGAGTCTCAGTGTAGTAGGCGGTGATGAGCCGTGGCACATCAACCAATATTTCCAGTGGCGCAGGCTTTCCAGCCAGGGGACTGATTTTCATAATGCTCTCCTCAAAGTTTGAAATCGTAGTTCCTATTTTGGGATCTCAAGTATTACCTTTGCTTGCAAAAGTTCCTCGTGTTTTGCTTCGCTGACCTTGGGATAGCTGAGATTGAGTTCCTTCAATCGGGAATAAATGATGTCTGCCACCACAAGGCGAGTAAACCATTTGTGATCTGCTGGGATCACGTACCAGGGTGCCCATTCTGTACTGGTGTGATTAAACATTTCTTCATAGGCAACCATATAGTCATGCCAAAGCATGCGCTCCTTAGCATCATTAACTGAGAACTTCCAGTTTTTCTCAGGAAGATCAATCCGTTCTAGAAAGCGTTTTTTCTGCTCTTCTTTAGACACATTCAGGAAAAACTTGAGGATGATAGTCCCATTGCTGGTCAGATATTTTTCAAAGTTGTTGATTTCCTCAAAGCGGTGTGCCCAAATGTGCTTGTTTATTAAACCAGGCGGTAGTTGTCTCTGCTCCAAAATGTCTGGATGGACTCGTGTTACCAGGACTTCCTCATAAAAAGAGCGATTAAAAATGCCAATCTGTCCTCGTTCTGGTAAAGCTTTAGAACATCGCCATAAATAGTCATGATCTAACTCTTCTCCAGCAGGAACTTTGAAACTATGCACCTGACAGCCTTGAGGATTGATACCCGACATCACGTGTTTGATGGTACTGTCTTTACCAGCAGCATCCATTGCCTGAAAAATAATGAGTAATGCATAGGTATTTTGGGCATAAAGCATATCCTGATATTTTGCTAAAGCCTCAATACCTTCCTGTAATTCGCTTTCAGCTTCCGACTTCTTCAGATAATGGGCTTTGTAAGCTGGGTCATGGTCTTTGGCAAGGGAAATTTTATGCCCTGGTGGAACAATAAAGGGACGAATCAAATCGTCAAGTTTTTTGATGGGAAAGGGGTGCAATGAGGAATCAGTCTTGCTGTGGTGACCAGTCATCATTTTAATGCTCCACTGTCTAGGTATTGATCAAAAATTAAGTTCGTAGAAGGGTGGGCTTTCCTGATCTCGTCATCCAGTCGTCTCTAGCACTACCGAAATTTGGATTGCCTGTAGCGCCGAATCAGGGTATTGGTTGAACTATCGTGCTTGAGTGGATACTTCCCTTCAGTCTCAAGTTCAGGAATGATGCGTGCAGCAAGGACCTTCCCCAATTCGACCCCCCATTGGTCAAAGGAGTCAATATCCCAAATAGCACCTTGAGTGAAGACACTGTGTTCGTACAGTGCGACGAGCTTCCCCAGCGCCGCCGGAGTCAGCCGTTCTAGGAGGATCGTGCTGGACGGACGGTTGCCCTCGAAGGTTTGGTGCGGCACCAGCCATGCTGGTATGTTCTCGGCTTGTACCTCCTGGGGCGTTTTGCCAAAAGCCAGCGCCTCTGTCTGGGCAAACATGTTGGCTAAGAGTAAGTCATGGTGGTGGCCAAGAGGGTTAAGCGGCTGAGTAAACCCGATGAAGTCGCAGGGGATGAGCTTGGTTCCCTGATGAATCAGTTGGTAGAAGGAATGCTGCCCATTGGTACCCGGCTCCCCCCAATAGATTGGCCCGGTTTGGTAGACGACCTCAGTCCCATCCCGCGTCACGTGCTTGCCATTGCTCTCCATTGTCAACTGCTGAAGATAAGCTGGAAAGCGCTTCAAGTATTGCTCATAGGGAAGAACCGCCATTGTTTGTACATCAAAGAAATTGTTGTACCAGAGAGCTAGGAGACCCATGAGTACTGGTAAGTTGCGATCAAAAGGAGCTGTGCGGAAATGCTCGTCCATCTGGTGGAAACCGTCCAGCATGGCGCGAAAGGCTTCGGAACCAATGGCGATCATTGTCGAGAGACCTATCGCCGAGTCCATTGAGTACCGCCCGCCAACCCAATCCCAAAACTCAAACATATTGGCGGTGTCGATGCCGAACTGAGCCACCTCTTCGACGTTAGTTGAGACTGCGACGAAATGTCTAGCAACCGCATCGGGATGGTTCAATGTCTTGAGAAGCCAGTCGCGGGCAGTGTGGGCGTTGGTCATCGTCTCCAGGGTCGTAAACGTCTTGGACGCGATGATGAACAGCGTCTCCTCGGCATCGAGGTCGTGGGTGGCTTCGATCAAGTCGGTGCCGTCGATGTTGGAGATGAAGCGGAAGGTCAGGTCGCGCTGGCTGTAATGCCGCAATGCCTCATAGGCCATGACTGGCCCTAGGTCAGATCCACCGATGCCGATATTGACGATGTTGCGGATACGCTTACCTGTGTAGCCCTTCCACTCTCCATTGCGTACCTGAGTGGAAAAGTCAGCCATCTTATCCAGCACGGCGTGAACCCCAGGCACAACGTCCTCGCCGTCCACGACGATAGCTTGCCCTTTCGGGGCACGCAGGGCAACGTGCAGAACTGCCCGCTTTTCTGTAACGTTGATCTTGTCTCCACGAAACATGGCATCAATGCGCGATCGCAGACCAGACTCTGCCGCCAATTGCAGCAAGAGGGTGAGTGTCTCATCCGTGATCCGGTGCTTTGAATAGTCGAAGTAGATGCCTACTGCCTCAGTTGTCATGCGCTCCCCACGGATTGGATCGTCTCCAAAGAACTGCCGAAGATGCAACTTTTGGACTTTCGCGTAATGGGCTTCGAGGGCTTGCCATGCCATGCGCCCTTTCAGAGGGAGGATTGTTGTCATGCTGCCTCCACTAGGCTTTGCGCCTGAGCGATCCCAGCCTTAACAATGGCTAAAAATTGCTCGGCATTCAGGCTGTCGCCGCCAATGAGGATACCGTCCACACCCGGTCGCCTCAGGAATGCGTCGGCGTTCTCCGGATTGACGCTACCGCCGTAGTGGATGACAAGTGTCTGAGCTGATCGCTCCCCGAACATCTGACCGAAGCGGTGCCGAATGACCGCGTGCGCTTCCTGAGCCTGCTGAGGGGTGGCGTGGTGTCCGCTACTGCCGATAGCCCAGACTGGTTCGTAGGCGATGCTCAGGTGGGTTAATGTAGCTGGCGACAGTCCGTCCAAGCCTTGAAACAGTTGCTGATCAAGTACTTTTTTGGTCTGGTCTGCCTTGCGTTGTTCTAGAGTCTCGCCGACGCAGAGGATCGCATTGAGTCCCGCTGCCAGGGCAACTCGTACCTTTTGGTTGATGAATGTATCGGATTCGCCCAGTTTGTGTCGGCGATCGCTGTGTCCGAGGATCACGTACTGGCAGCCAAGATCGAGGAGCATCGTCGGGCTAACCTCGCCGGTGAAAGGTCCTTTTTTCTCAGGATAGAGGTTCTGTGCGCCGAGTGCAACACGGTGACCCTTGAGAATCTCCCCGACTAGGGACAGATAAGGAAAAGGTGGACAGACTACAACGGTAACGCTGTCCTCAATACCCATGCCATCCGCGATCGCCTGGGACAGAAGTCTAGCTTCAGCGGCGATGGTATTCATCTTCCAGTTACCAATAACAAATTTCTGATCCATGGCAGGTTCCCTTGGTTGTTTACAAAAGCTTTTAGCAGTTGAGTATTTCGTGAGCAGCAGCATTCCACAAAGCAATGACTGGCACTTTGGGGTGATGGGAGTCGAAGGTGAAAATACTGATCGATGCCGTGCCAAGCGGGAAATGCTGCGCTTCGATCACCGCTAACCCGATCCAGCGTGCAGCCAGAACGCCACCGAACTGACCGTGGGAAAAAAGCGCGACGTTTCCACTAAGCCTGCGCAGACGAGCGATGAGTCGATCAGCACGATCAGAAATTTGGGTGGGCATTTCACCGTGGGGACAACCGTCCCGAAAAATAGTCCAATCCGGCTGTTCCTTGCGGATATTCACGGATTGCTTTCCTTCGTAATCGCCATAGTCCCATTCGACCAGATCTGGTTCGATTTCCGGGACTTGAACCAGCCCAACCAACGCACAGGTTTGCTGAGCACGCTTGAGTGGACTGGTCAGCACATGGGAAAACCGGATATCCCGGAGGTGCTTGCCGAGGTTCCGTGCCTCGTCCTCACCGTTCGGGGTCAACGGAATCTCCGTGCGACCGGTGTGTCGGCCAGAGAGCGCCCACTCGGTTTCGCCGTGCCGAATCAGGTAAAGGCGTAGGGTGGTAGATGATACACTTGTTTTCATGCTCCCGTCCCTTCCATTTCCAATCCGCCAGCGCCAGGTTGGTTTTCGTTGACAATCTCCCGCATTTTTTTGACGGCGGCTTCCAAGCTGCGGGCACCGAACAAGCTCGTGCCCGCCACAAATGTATCCGCTCCAGAACGGGCGCATTCGGCGGCGGTCTGGTCATTGATGCCGCCGTCTACGCTGATACGGTAGGACAGGTTTTTTTCGCGCCGCCACCCTTGGGCCTGCTGGATTTTGGGCAGGCATTTGGGGATAAACTCCTGTCCGCCGAATCCCGGATTGACAGTCATCACGAGCAGCAGATCAATTTGTTCGAGAAACGGCTGGACGGCAGCGATCGCAGTGGGTGGATTGATGGCAAGACCGACTTTTTTGCCGAGGGATTTGATTTTGTGGATCAGGGATGGGACTTGTTCGCTAAGTTCAACGTGAATGATCATTTCGTCCGCGCCGGCTTTCGCAAAGGATTCGAGCAGAATTTCCGGCTTGGAGCACATGAGGTGAACGTCGAAGAAAAGTTTGGTGAGCGGGCGGATGGCTTTGACAACTTGCGGACCGAAGGAAATGTTTGGGACGAAGTGACCATCCATGATATCGAGGTGCAACCAATCGGCACCAGAACGTCCGGCACGTTCAGCTTCTTCTCCGAAGCAAGACTGGTTGCAGGCAAGAAGCGAAGGTGCAATCATCATTTCGGCAACGTTTGAGTTCATATTTTTTGCTGGCGTATAGTTACCCGTTAAGAGTTCCTTTTTATTTCAATTCCAATGCCGCTACTTTCTTAAGACGTCGCTTGAAACGTTCATCTCGCTGGAAATGAGCGCCCAGAAATGTCTGAACCAATTCCCAGGATTCGGCATATCCGGTGACTTGTCCGCCCAGACACATCACGTTCATGTCGTCATCCTCCACCCCCTGATGAGCGGAGAATGAATCCGCGATTAACGCCGCCCGCACTCCTGCTACCTTGTTGGCAGCAACACAAGCTCCTACCCCGCTGCCGCAAATGGCTAAACCGCGAATGATTGTGCCCTTCGCCACCGCCTGGGCTAGTGGTATAACAAAATCCGGGTAGTCATCTCCTTTAACCAACTCATAAGCACCAAAATCTTCAACCTCGTAGCCAGCGTCCTTTAGAGCAGCCGTCAGTTGCGCTTTCAACTCAAACCCACCGTGGTCCGCAGCGATCCCAATGTGCATTATTTCCCCCAGATGAAAAGCAGTTTTCTCTAATGGTGTTCTACACGACTTGCAAGCCAAAATGGAATTCCAATTCCCACAAATTGAGCTACAATCATACTGATATTTGCTTGTACAACAAAAATATCAATCGGCTCAACCAGTTGCCCTGTCCGATAGATAGCGGCTCCTTGCGGAACTGATAGTGTTTTGAGAATCAAGCCTCCAACAATTGTTTCGAGACCGACTAACGTCAGTAACATTGCTGCCAAGTTGACGAGAACTCCTAGTTGTAAAACTTGAATTATTTCCTTGCGGCTAGGATGTAAAGCTGGTTCCGGGGCTGACAATTGTTGCCCAAGATGAACGTAGCGAAAGAACCAGTAAATGCTTAAGCCTAAAGCTGCAATTCCCCCAATCACGGACAGCAACCCGATCCCTGATTTGAGATTAAGGTTGAGAGTCGGATCAAGAATAGCGAACCCTAAAATCAGTACAGAAACAATGGTTAAAACAAACTGTATCCAAAATCCACTCCACCCCAATGATCGCAGTAAACTAGCGGCTTGCTGCCTCTGTGAAGGATGAGATTTTGATTCTAGGTAGCTAGACATAAGGCATTGCTCTCTAAATTTTTGCTTTGACAATACCGAAGCATCAATAGTTAGGTGAAATCCGGCGAATTTAAAATGCGATTCTCTTACAGATAGGCATAAACGATTTGAGCGATTCCGACTCATCAGTTTCTGTTGATTAACTTTCGACCTCTGTTAAGATTCCATAATTAGTTTCCTGATTTCTCAACTAAAGCATAAACCATCAAATACTTTTTATATCTTGATAGGTAAATAAGCTCAATTTTATCTACCACTTTTGAATGTTTTATCAGAATTTGTATAACTTATACATAACTGAAACATTGACTCAAACATGATCTTTGACCACGAAACGTTATACTTATTCTTCTAGGGAACATCAATGGATATACAATATGTCGGTGGCATACTATAAACCTTTACTTGCGTCCCTCAGTGTGCTCGATATGTTTCCACTTAGCCCACTGCTTGTCACATCTGAGTAGATCTGCTAAATCTTCCCAATCCTTTATGGTAAGTACAGTAAGGTCGTATGTTTCCGGTGATGAGTGTTTGATAAATGCATCGAATCCCCATAGCCGCTCATAGTTGAGAGTTTCGGCTATCGCCAGCCAGTCTGCGAGCGAAAGTTTTTTGGGGGTAGTGGTTGCAGTTAGTACGCTATTGTTCATGTTTATTCCTGACGCTTACTTAAAACTCTCTGCCAATTCATCTTTACAAATAGTTAGGTTACTTGGCCAGCACTCATCTTTATTTTTTTTGTATTTCATTATGTGGAATTTTCTTGGAGTAGTAGTCAGAGCAATTAAGTGCTTGTTCGGTTAAAACAATAGAAGGATGTACCGCACAATTAAGATAATGGTTATGTTGAAAATATTCACAGTTCCCACAGGGAAGTTGCAGGCGGCGGTTGCTAGTTAATTTGTGATTGAGTATAAATTTCCAGACACCTGGTAGAAAAATAAAAATGGCTATCCCCAAAACAACGATTAAGCAAATAGAAGGAACAGGCTGTGGTGTATAGGGTCTGATTAAAATTTGTGGTTTTATTATCTCATTCGTTGTCCAAACCTCTTTGGCTGCTATTAGGTTTGTCTGATTAAAATTATCTCCTGTTAATACAGGAAGTTGCAAAAAATCCGAATTAAACATATGAAAAAACTAGATACAAGCAGCATTGACTGACTCTATTCTATCTAAGCTTGTGATAATTAAACATCTTTCTTTGGGACGGTATTACCAATATTTTTATCTTTGTTTGCTAGCAAAACTAAAGATAAAAACCTTTTGTGCTTTTTATCTTTAGTTTATTTGTTAAATAAACTCCGAATTTATGATAATATCATTGTGTTTGAATAAGCGTATATTTTGTATAATTTTTATGAAAAATATTCAAATATTCCCAAAAATGTAAACATAAAAATATATGTCTTCGGATAGTTTTTATAGGAAAGTAAACAGGCGATATTTTAGCAATGACTTGCCTATGTTTTTCCGGGACATGCGCCGATTTTAAAATCGTTTTTCGGCGATTTGCACTGAATCTACGGTAGTTCAGACGGGTTTTGGCTGCGCTCAACCCTCAATTCCCCTGGGTTGAGCGCAGTCGAACCCCATTGACTTCATGTTAATGCCCAACCAAGAAGGAATTGTATGGTAAACAAAATTAATTTAAGCAAAACTGTGCCCCGTGAACGCTGGGGTGAATTTTTTGATCAGTTCTCCAATGGTAATCATGGACGGCATCTTGCCATCGAAAGCATCAGTACCGAACTGGGTGATGAAACACTGATCCAGGATGCACCACTGTTAGCAATGGTTTACGATCGCCCTGGTAAGGGTAATGATCTGGTGATTGAAGTGGGTAAGGATGAGGTGATGTATGCTCACACAATCGATGCACCCACCGACGTTGTAACAGGACAGAACGAAGTCGGTCAGGTGATAGCGCTTTGCATCACAGATGCTGCCGGAACAAAAACGTTGATCAAGCTGGAAGCCACTTGAGCGATCACAAAAGGCTGATGAAAACAATTTGAGCAATTCTGACTCATCAGTTTCTGTTGATTAACTTTCGATCTCTGCAGAATTCCTGATTAGTTTCCTAATATCTCACTAAAACATAAGGCATCAAATACTTCTTATATCTTCCTAGGTAAATAAGTTCAATTTTATCTACCACTTTTGAATGTTTTATTAGATTTTGTATAACTTATACATTAATTTAAACACGATCTTGGATAGCAAAACGTTATGCTGTTCTTTAGAAGACAAATTAGAGCATAAAAGCTTTTCGGGAAGAGGCTACATAGTTATCAAATCAATCTAGGTTTTTAAGTGAATACTTCATTAAGCAATCCAATACTGTGGTCAAGGTATCTAAAACCAGATTGCAGCCAACAGGTTATTTTCACACCAACGTTCAAGCACTTCATAAATAACAGGCATACTTGCCCTAGTTGCTCATGTATTTTACTCCGTCACATCCGCTTGGGAGGTTTGTATTGGCGTTGTAGCGGCTGCCGTCAGGAGATGCCTGTTTTGGAGTTATGAATTAGTATTTTTCTTTCTTATTAGGTAACTAAAAAATGTCTAACACATTAATTAATTTAACATTGCCAATTGTTATTCAAGCAGACGATTCGGCAGAGCCGACGGTGCATGATCGCGTTGCAGTTTTGCTTGCAGGTTATGGTGAAGTCGAATCTTACCATGATCTGAGTCGTTACAATCAAGCTGCAAGCAAGTATATTGCATCTCAGTTCGTGCCAATTCCAGATTGGCTTTACCCCTTGGCTGGTAAAATTCTCGCCCTTCAAGATTTGTACAATTTTGGGGTTAAGCATCATCAGTTCATCTCACCCGAAAATGAGATTTTTGAAAAACAGCGCCTCGGTATCGAGGAACACTTGCAAGACCGATGGGGAAATCGTGTGCAAGTGTTCAAGGGATTTTATTTCTGTCAACCTTTTGTGCAACAGGTCGTGGCAGACATTAATCAGCAGGGCTTTCAGAACTTACTCATCTATCCTTTGCTTGTTGTCGATTCTGCCTTTACGGGAGCAATTGCTATCGAACAAGTCAATGAAGTTATTGCAGCAAAAGCACCTCAGAATAATCCTCAATATTCTCCATTTAAATCAGTTCGATACATTCCATCATTTGCAACTGAATCTGCTTACATTGATTTGATGGTGCATCAACTTGAAGAAACGCTAACTCAAACGTTGGCAAGTGGCTTTTTTGCGTCTCGAATTGGCATTATACTCACCGTTCATGGTGGCCCCGACAAAGCAAAAGGATTGTTGACGGGTGTGATTGACGGACAAGCACTTTCTGATGGTGTGCGATCGCAATTGCAACAGCGATATCCGTTAATCTCAATTGGCTGGGTAAATCATGACACTCCATTCATTAATTGGTCACAACCCAACCTGAAACAAGCTGCGAAAAGCTTGATTAAAGCAGGAGCGCAAGCTATTTTATTTAAGCCACTTGGTTGGGCAACTGAGAATTACGAAACTATTCTCGATGTGGAGGATGTCATTCAATCCTTACGTCGTCAGTATCCAACTGTAACTTATGTGCGGCTAAATTGCGTCAACGACGATCCCAATTTTTTAAAGATAGCAGCAGAATGGGCAAATCCTCAGATTGAAGCTATGTTGACCCGTATTCTTTCACCTTCTGTTTTAACTGCATGAGGATAAGATGGTTAATCTAAAAATGGGGTTACAACGATCCAGGGGGATTGTCCGTCAGTTGTCTGTGGTTGTCGTGACTGCGATCGCAGTCAGCTTAGGAAGCTGTGCCTCGAATGGGTCTCCTCAAGCTCAATCTGCTACTGGTCGAAAAGAATTACAGGTCGTGACAACCTTCATTCCGATCACAGACTTTACAAAGGCAGTTGCAGGCGATCGCGCCCAAGTAACACAACTCCTGCCAACCAATGTGAGTCCCCATGACTTTCAGGCAAAACCAGGGGATGCTCAGAAGCTGGCTCAAGCTGGTGTGCTCATAGAAAACGGATTAGGAATGGAGGTGTTTCTCAATGAATTGGTTAAAAATGCAGGCAATTCAAACTTGAAAATTATTGACTCCAGCAAAGGAGTGCCCACAATATCTACCGAAGTCATCAAGGGACATGAAAAACCAGATAAAGCGGGACAAGAAGAGTTAAATCCCCATATCTGGCTTGATCCCAAGCGAGCCATCCGCCAAGTAGAAAACATTCGGGATGGGTTAATTGCTGCTGACCCAGGTGGGAAAGAGATTTACAGCAACAATGCAGCCGCTTATATACAACGGTTGCAAAAACTGGATGCGGAAACTACAAAAATGCTTCAACCCTTTGCAGGTAAAACCTTTGTTGCCTTTCACGACTTTGCACCCTACTTTGCTCAAAGCTACAACTTGAAAGCCAACTTTCTGGTGGATGTGCCGGAAGACAATCCATCCCCCGATGATGTGAAGCGGGTCATGAATACCGTTAAGGTAACCAATCTCAAAACGCTTCTGGCGGAACCTCTGGGTGGACAAGATGCATTTGCAGCGCTGGCAAAGGATTTGAAGGTTCGAGTTAGCACGTTTGACCCGATGGAAACCGGAGGATCGGACGCTCTGCAACCACAACATTACATTACCACCATGCGACAGAATGTCAAAACTTTGGTGACAGCGTTTACAAAAAAGGGAGCAGGGAGCAGGGAGCAGGGAGTAGGGAATAAAGAGGGAGCAGGGAGTAGGGAATAAAGAGGGAGCAGGGAGTAGGGAATAAAGAGGGAGCAGGGAGCAGGGAGTAGGGAATAAAGAGGGAGCAGGGAGCAGGGAATAAACACTAATCCGATTATCAAAGGTTCGAGGAGGTTTACT
>CAIVAU010000047.1 GCA_903903925.1 uncultured cyanobacterium | reverse complement strand
AGAGGGGTAGAGGGGTAGAGGGGTAGAGGGGTAGAGGGGTAGAGGGGCAGAGGGGCGATGAGTAATAGGCAATGGGCAATGTTGAAATTTTCCCCCTGCTCCCCTGCTCCCCTGCTCCCTGCTCCCTGCTCCCTGCTCCCTGCTCCCTGCTCCCTGCTCCCTGCTCCCTGCTCCCCTGCTCCCTGCTCCCTACCCCCTGCTCCCTCTACTCCGACTCCTCCCACTCACTTGTGAGGCGACGGAAGTTGAATTGTGCGGCGCTGGGATGACAACTGACACAACTACCAATCTGCACAGGACTTGGGAACTTGACTCTGGGATGCAAAGCTTTAAAATAACGTGAGCTACTGACGCGATAGGGTATTTCTTCTTCTTTTTGCAGGGGACGGGAGAAAGTTGAAAGATACTTCCACACCAGAACCCGTGGCGGATCAATTAAAGGCTTGAGTTGTACGCCGTAATGCTGTGAGTCTTCTAGGAGATTTTTCCAAGTTTGGGTAGGCAAAACAGATGGTGGTAAGGCAATATGACAATTAGAGCACTTTTCTAGATAAAGTTCTTGCCCGATCTGGTACTGTGCAGGAACTACGTCAACTGTACCGATTTCCTCCGATTGGACAGCACCTTGAACGTTATTTGTCAAGGCTAAAAGCCAGCCTATAGCAAGACTCCAAGCCAATATGACCAAAAGCAAACCTATCGGCTTGCGCCTGAGTTTTCGTTCACGGAACTTGCGGTTAATAATATTTAACATTCCTCACACTTCCAAACTACTAACACTCAGAATTAAAAAAAGCTCTAGCAGCAGCGCAATCTTGTTGAATTTGTGTCTTCAGGGCGTCTAAAGAAGGAAATTTTTGTTCAGGACGCAAAAATTTTTCTAGCTGCACAGTCAGCTTCTTGCAATATAAATCACCAGACCAATCTAGTAAATGTACTTCTACAGATGTATGGATACCATTTACAGTGGGACGACAACCGATATTCATCACTCCGCAGCAGTCAAAAGCGGTAGTATCTGATACCTCTCCCAAACTCTTGACGCGGACAGCATAGACACCAAACCGAGGCAAAAACTTTTGTTTTGGCAGTTGCAGATTGGCGGTGGGAAAACCGATAGTTCTACCCAGTTGTTGACCTTTGATGACAGGCCCCACGAGGGTGTAGGGACGTCCTAGCAGTTTGTTAGCCAGTTGGACATCGCCGCGATCAAGATGTTGGCGGATCACAGAAGTGCTGATGCGTTCACATGGACTGTCTGAGGACAAGTCATCTGTACAAATTTGTAAGGGAACGATAGTTACCGGGATGTCGTACTTGGCGGCGATCAATTGTAAATCGCTTGCAGTTCCACTGCGCTTGTTGCCAAAACGAAAATCTTGCCCAACACTAATTCTTTGACATTGCAGTTGTTGCACTATGATCTTTTCGACAAACTGTTCGGGAGTCAAAGCAGATAATTGTTTGTCAAAGGGTAATAGTACCAGTTGTTCTACCCCAAGCGATCGCATCTGTTGGATTTTTTCATCCAATGGTGTTAACAAATAATGGGGTTGTCCGGTAAAAAACTCTTGTGGATGGGGATTAAATGTGACAACCGTTGAGTAGACCCCTTGTCTCCCCCTCCCCTGATCTACTTCCCCTGCTTTGAGAATAGGTTGAATTACCTGCTGATGACCACGATGTAAACCGTCAAATTTACCAAGAGCAACAACAGTTGGCGTCAGCGCCAATTCGGTCGAAGAAGCCACCCACAAAGAACACCCATTTTGAGACAGATTTAGCAGCACGTCGATTCTGGGATTTGAGGTTTGTTAAGCTATCAGCTTCTGTTGCTGACCACTCTATAATCACCAATTTTAATGCCCAATGCCCAATCCCCAATGCCCAATCCCCAATGCCCAATGCCCAATCCCCTTTAAATTCCCAAAGAAAGTGATTCTGACTCCTGACGGATGTATTCTGAATTCTTTTTCAAGGGGACTTGAAGTACCATTCCTTCGCGTGCCATGATAGCACCAGAAAATTCCTGCACTACTTGTTCTCCAACAAGATCCAAAAAGTCATCGTCGTGGGATGGGTCGTGGTGAAAAATCACTAGAGTTTTGACTGAAGCTGCTTTAGCCACCTTCACAGCTTCTTGCCATGTAGAATGTCCCCAACCGATTTTGGGCTTGCTTGGTAAATGATATTCCTCATTAGTATAAGTAGAATCGTAAATGAGAATATCGGCGTTACGAGCTAGCCACAGGACATTTTCATCCAGTCTATCGGGAAAATGTTCAGTATCGGTAATGTACGCAGCAGCGCCGCCAAGCCAGTTAACTCGATATCCTACGGCTTCACCTGGATGGTTTAGCGGTGCAGTTTCGACGGTGATGTCATCAATGTAGATGGATTGCCCTGGCTTGACGTCAGAGAAATCTAAGTTTGCTTGCATAATTTGCAAGGGTACAGGAAAATTCGGATGCAGCATCTGGTCATTGAGACGCTGCTCTACTGTGGAACCATCGGGAGCGATCGCACCGTAAATATGAAAATCATTTCCCTTGACAAACCCTGGGGTAAAGAAGGGAAACCCTTGCATATGATCCCAGTGGGAGTGCGTGAAGAATATATGGGCTTCTACTGGCATTTTGGACAACAAAGATTGTCCTAAAACATGCAGTCCCGTGCCACCATCAAAAATCAAGCGTTTGCCGCCCACTTGCATTTCAACACAAGGGGTATTACCGCCATAACGTACGGTGTGTGGTCCCGGACAAGGTATGCTGCCGCGAACGCCCCAAAAATGGACGGTAAATTGGTTCTCTAACCTAAACATAGGTGTTGCTTGCTGGACTGAGTGGGCGAACAATCAAAAAATGATGACTTATTCTGTTAGGTCTATGCTGTCTCACCAATCTTAGTAGAGGTGGGTATTGATTGGTAAAACAGCATACTTTTTTTGAGGCTAGCTTTGTTTTTCGATGAGTGAGGCACTCCAAGAAATTGACCTCATGCTTTCTGTTGCTTTTGTATACTGCTTTTTTAAGGGTACTCCTTACTTTATAACCTAAATTTTGCTGTGATGCATTTAATGCTCATGATCCGCTTACTTGGAGATCAAACGTTTTATGGAAATTTAAATTGCCAGTTAGATAATTGCTCCAATCCAGCTGCATAAGTGAGATTGTATTGTAACGGTGTGATACTGATGTAGTTTTTACGGATAACATGTGTGTCAAGCGGTAAGCTTGGAGGCAAATTTAAATTTGCTGGTGGTTCTGCATCTTCTAAAACTTCTCCCGTTAACCAGTAGTATGTTTTACCACGCGGATCAACTCGCTTGTCAAACACATCAACATAGCGCCGCACTCCTTGACGAGTGATAGCGACTCCTACAATTTCTTCCCACTTGACTGCTGGGATGTTAACGTTAAGCAACATGATGTCTAATAGAGGTTTTTGAAACAGTTGCGACACTAGATTGTTGGCAAACTGAGCAGCAGGTTGAAAGTCCTTAGACGAGAAACTGGTAAGACTAAGTGCCACGCTAGGAATACCTTCAATTAAGCCCTCCATTGCCGCAGAAACAGTCCCAGAATAGAGAATTTCTGTTCCCAAATTAGCACCTTGATTAATACCAGAAAGCACTAAATCAGGGGGAGACTCTAGCAGAGCCCACAGCGCCAATTTTACACAATCTGAGGGAGTGCCATCGCACGCCCAAGCTTTGACCGCAGGATGAAAAACCGACTCGACCATTTCAGCGCGAATTGGTTGGTGCAGTGTCAGTCCATGCCCGGTTGCTGAACGCTCCCGATCTGGGCAGACTACAGTCACATCATGACCTGCTTCTGCTAACGTGTTTGCCAGAGTACGTATCCCTAAGGCAAAAATGCCATCATCATTGCTAATTAGTAATTTCATAGTCACTAGTGATTTGTCATTTGTCAGTGTCCGCTGTCACAGGTGTGGGATAAAAAGTTAGGAGTTAGGAGTTGGGGGATTCTAATCCCTGTACTTATCTGCTAGTTGCACAGAATTTCCCATAGCAGCAATTCTGACTCCTGACTCCTGACTCCTGGCTCCTGGCTCCTGCCTCCTGCCTTCTTTCCGTTAAACTGGAAACAAGGGGTTGAATTGCAACCGCTGCCTTAGACTTCTATCTATGGCATATTAACTATACGATTGGTTAAAAGTCGATAGCCCAGCCGCCTGCGGCAAAGCCAAACGTCCAAGCGACTAATGACCAATGACTAATGATTAATGACTAATGATTAGCAATTTAGAGGCTCAACTTTTAGCACTGCAAGAAGAAGGAGAAAAAGCGATCGCCGCCGCTGATACGCTAGAACATCTAGAGGAATTAAGAGTCAGCTACCTGGGTAAGAAGGGTCATCTGGGGGTGCTGTTGCGGAGTATGGGTCAACTGAGTGGAGAGGAACGACCAAAAATTGGAGCGATCGCCAATACAGTCAAGGAATCTCTACAAAATCGCCTAGACCAGCAACGCACCACCCTAGAAGCTGCTGAAATTCAGGCACAGCTAGAGGCTGAAACTCTAGATGTCACAATGCCGGGAATTTATCGCCCACAAGGTCGCGTCCATCCCCTCAATGGAATCATTGATCGCGCACTGGATATCTTTGTCGGGCTGGGCTACACAGTGGCAAGTGGTCCAGAGATGGAAACAGATTACTATAACTTCGAGGCGCTGAATACCCCCCCTGACCACCCAGCCCGTGATATGCAGGATACCTTCTACCTACAAGATGGAAATCTGTTGCGGACTCATACCTCGTCGGTGCAAATTCGTTACATGGAAACAGAAGAACCGCCAATTCGGATTGTTGCTCCGGGGCGGGTTTATCGAAGAGACAATGTAGACGCAACTCATGCAGCTGTTTTCCATCAAATTGAACTTTTAGCGGTTGACGAGGGGCTAACTTTTACTGACCTCAAGGGAACTGTCAAAGTGTTTTTGGAGGCCATGTTTGGCGAAGTGCCTATTCGCTTCCGTGCTAGTTACTTCCCCTTTACGGAACCCTCCGCTGAGGTAGATTTGCAGTGGAATGGGCGCTGGCTTGAAGTTATGGGGTGCGGGATGGTCGATCCGAATGTGTTGAAATCGGTAGGTTACGACCCAGAAGTTTATACAGGCTTTGCCGCCGGATTCGGTGTGGAACGCTTTGCCATGGTGCTGCACCAACTAGATGATATTCGCCGCGTGTATACCAGCGACTTGCGGTTTCTGCGGCAGTTTTAAAAAACCTTAGGATTAGCCTAATTTAAGGATAGTAGGGGCTTTCCGACCGGAAAGCCCCTAACTTTATTTATGAAGTTGAAAATGTTGGGATTTTGAATTCCCCGCAAGGCTAACCATTTCAGTTAGTCATCAGAAGAGTATAGTAGACGATCCAAAATTTCCCTGCCATGGGGAGAAAATACTTTCAAGCGAATAGTATTAGGATCGTTTGGACGCCACACAACTTGGTAATAATATTCACCATGACGCCAAGTGTAAACTTGGCGCTGCTTGTCTCCTGATGTTGTTGCATGAGACAAAGCAAGAGACGAGCCATTATTTAAATTTCTAGCTTTGTAGTCATAACCATCATCGTTATACCTCAACCTCACTCTCCATTCTCTATCAGTAAATGTACCAGTTGGATAATCAAATCCTCTGCTAGCAACTGCGTGGTTACCAATAGCAATATCTGTAATAGCAGGTGCAGACAGACCCAAGATTGTAGCAAGAGCAATAACTTTAAGATTCATAATTGCCGTGAAAACTCTTTTGACTGAATACTGTTATAAACTAGGTAGTGAAATATCATCATGCGAAATAATGCTGAAAGTAGCTAGAAGATTTATCTAGGCAAAAACTAGCACTTCTCTAGAGTTGTCTTGACTAAAAATTTATATTTTCAGGTTCAGTCGGGCGCGGGAATGAAAATCTCTCTTCCCAATCTCCTATACCCTACGACAATTATCACAATGCCCACAACGCAAGTTTGCACCTTCCTTGTCGAAACCAAAGGCATTTAACAAAAACTGCCAACGACACTGCTTGGTCGTCAGATACTGAATCATTTGTTTGGCAGCAACTAATTCCTTTAATGGTTGATTTTGCACACTCTTGACGATGCTGTAATGAAAAGGATCAAGCCAGTTTAATTGACCAGCACTATGCAGTAGAGAAAGGGCGATCGCACCATCAGGGAATTGCTGTGCTACTGCATTGACTTCCCCTTGTGGTGGCAGTTTTTTCACGAGTTGCTGTGCAGCAATCTGTAGCGATCGCACCCGATTTTCAAAAAACCGTCGTCTTTGCTGATCCTCTGGATCTAACCATCCCGTAGGTTCACTCATCAATGTCAGGGTGTCAGATGGTTTGCCATCTCGTCCAGCGCGTCCAATTTCCTGCACATACTCAGAGAGCAATAACGGTGCGTGAAAATGTACTACCCAACGCACGTCTGACTTATTTATCCCCATGCCAAAAGCAGAGGTACAAACGACAAAAGGAATTTTTCCACTCAGCCAATCAGCCTCTACAGTACGGCGTTCCTCTGCTAAGAGTCCCGCATGATAACTAGCTGTACCAAGACCAACCTCTTGCAACCATACAGCCAAATTCTCGCTATCTCGTCTTGTGCGAACGTAAACTAACCCAGTTTGTTTTGGTCTATCTTGAATAAATTTTAATAACTTTTGCTTTCTACCCCTTGGTGTCCAAGCTATCCGGACACTCAGGTTAAGATTAGAACGGTAGGGATTCATCTGAAAAATTGCTGGTTGCTGCAATTGTAAAGTTTCTTTAATGATTTTTTGGGCCGGAGGGTCAGCAGTAGCAGTAAAAGCCGCTAGTGCTATCTTCGTTCCTGGAGGTTTTGATTTGAGGAGTGCTGGTCGCACCGCCCCCAATCTTCGATAAGTCGGTCTAAATGTTTCCCCCCATTGCACTAGACAGTGTGCCTCATCTAAAATCAAACCGTTGATGACAAGTTGCGGCTGACACAATATTTTCCACACTGGCGCACTTAATAATGTTTCTGGCGACAAATACAGTAATCTCAGTTGTTGCAGGTCTAAAGCTAGCAAAGTTTGTCGTCGCTTAAAGGAAGGCAATTCACTATGCAAAAGAGCAGCTGATAGGTTGAGACTGCGTAGTTCCTGCACTTGGTTTTCCATCAACGCTACCAAAGGCGAAACGACTAACGTTAATCCAGTTTGGAGCAGTGCTGGAAGTTGAAAGCAAATGGACTTTCCTCCACCAGTGGGCATAATTATGAGTGCGTCTTTCTTTGCCAATAAATTTTGGATAATTTCTCCCTGTGGCGGACGAAAGTCTTCATATCCCCAAATGTTTTGAAAGGTAGTGCGGACATCATTAAAAGATGTTGTTGTAAACTGATTCATGAGCAGAAGTAGATGAGCACGATTCTGAATACTTCTTCTACTCCCTATCTATTTTTTCAGGAATATTGGAATTAATTCAGTATTTTCCGATAAACTTGCTTTTTCTTTTCTTTGCGTTCTCTGCGTCTTTGCAGTTTGTTAGTTTTAAAATCCGAGCTACGGCAATGCTCTCTGATTTGTGAAGAATACTTTTTTAAAAGAACCTTCAAGACGAGGCAGTACGTCGGTATTGGCGTAGCGGTAGCGATACTAAATTATACAAGATTTTTGACATAAATAACCTAAATCAACATTAGATAAAGTTCATTATCAGATAGCTAACGCCACACAGATCCTGCTGAACACCTAATCTCAGCCTCAGCAATACCCGTTTCTATGTCTAAGGATATAAGTTTGTTTAATTTGGAGATATTAAATTGAAAGGTTAATTCAGATAGAAACTTATGGCAACCGAGCAAGAACTTCAATCTCTTTTTAATACCTTAGATCTCGATCAAGACGGCAAAGTCTCCATTAATGAGCTTTTTTTCAGTCCTGGCTTAAGTGCAATCATCTCATCAGAAACAAATACCAGTAGCCCACAGGAGTTACTAGCACGGTATGATTCAGACGAAGACGGTAGTATTACCTTTGAAGAGTTAAAGGGAGCAGTTGAGAAAGCAAGTAATTTAACCTAGCAGTCAAAAAACCCACGCCCCAAATACCCAACACCCAAAATCCCTCTCTAGCCCACGCCAAGAGGGGCGCAAGACATTGCGCCCCACAGATAGCCATATTTTCGGTACTGAGGCTGGAGAAGATTTGGGTAAAGCTCTGTAAAATAGAGAAACATGCTGCTTGCAAAAGCACTTGGTGGATATATTTACGACCTGATTCAGGGAAAGAAGCTACAGGGGGAGAAGTGTTTGAATAGATGTCGTTGTTTTCCCTTAGAATGGGCACAACACTTTCTAATAAACCTTTGCCAAAAGGACTTGATTCTGACGATTTAGAACTACTACAAAATCAGCGAAATCAAGCCCAGAATATCATCAATTAAATTCACAAAACCGACAATACACGGATAGTTCCTTGTAGACAGTGTAATGTCTTATATTGTTGACGCGTGCGAGCATTCAGTATCGTAGATTAGCTCAAGAGGTTATCAGCCAATGGATTCCCTGAATCAGTACCGCATTGGCGGGTAGAAGGTATAAGCCAGATTCTACATTATCATTTTGATTTTTGAATGAGATCATCGGCAAAATTTTCTTCAAAAGACTAGCGCGTTCTGCGGATTTATGTGCTATGATGATTTCTCGTAGACAGTAAACGGGTGGTTAGCTCAGTTGGTAGAGCGCCTGCCTTACAAGCAGGATGTCACTGGTTCGAGTCCAGTACTACCCATTTCCAAAGAATTGAGAGATAGAATGGTTCCAGAAGGCGAAAGATTGACGAATAGTGGACAGCCCTATGCGTAATCCATTTCCTGGCAATTGATTACTCACAACCTGTAAAACCATCTCAAGAAACAAGAGGGAGCAGGGAGCAGGGAGCAGGGAGCAGGGAGCAGGGAATAGGGAATAGGGAATAGGGAATAGGGAATAGGGAATAGGGAATAGGGAATAGGGACTAGGAGGAGTTTCTTTCATTCATAGAGGGTGGTGCGCCGCCCGTGGGGCGCTCGTAACTATCTTAAATGGAGGTTAGCGGACTCGAACCGCTGACATCCTGCTTGCAAAGCAGGCGCTCTACCAACTGAGCTAAACCCCCGTTTTTTGCCACCGACTTAGCTATTATAACTTATAATTTTCCATTGTAAAGGGGTTTCAAGAAAAAAATGACTCAAGTTGTTGCAGCATTCTATAAATTTGTGAGGTTGCCGGACTTTGCTGAGAAACAACACTCTCTGCTGTCTTATTGTGACGCGCTAGGCGTTAAGGGAACAATACTACTCGCAGAGGAGGGTATTAACGGTACAATTGCGGGTTCGCGTCACAGCATTGACTCTGTTCTATCATTTTTGCGCTCCGATCCTCGTCTGGCAGACCTGGAACATAAAGAGTCTTGTGCTGAATCCCAGCCTTTTGACCGGATGAAGGTGCGCTGCAAAAAAGAAATTGTCACGATCGGATTGCCTGAAACTGACCCAAATGAACAGGTTGGGACTTATGTGAGTCCTAACGACTGGAACGCCCTGATTAGTGATCCAGAAGTCACCGTCATTGATACCCGTAACGATTATGAGGTGAATATCGGTACGTTCCAAGGAGCGCAAAATCCTCAAACGTCTTCCTTCCGGCAATTTCCAGATTATGTTCGCAACCACCTTGACCCTACTAAACACAAAAAGGTTGCTCTTTTTTGTACGGGCGGTATTCGCTGTGAAAAAGCTTCTGCCTTCATGTTGTCCCAAGGGTTTCAAGAGGTTTATCACCTCAAAGGTGGGATTCTTAAGTATTTGGAGGAAGTGCCAGATTTTGAGAGTTTGTGGGAGGGGGAGTGTTTTGTTTTTGATCAACGTATTGCTGTAAGTCATGGCTTAAAACCAACCACTTATGATCGGTGCCGTAGTTGTGGGCATCCCATCTCTGAAGCTGATAAACTCTCTCCTCAGTACCAAGAAGGCATTTCTTGCCGCTACTGTTTTGTTGACTGAAGGTGTTTTTCCAGTCCCGGCATTTGATTTGCCACCAGGTGCGCGAAGCGAAGCTATCCCGACGGGAATCGCTCCTTTCATTGATGCTTACACACTTAAGTAACAGTAATTTCACTTGAATATTCAATATCTTTCAGTAGTTATTTGTTATTTCTATAGGAGTGGGAGTGGTTCATAAGAATCGATAAAAATTGTTGTAAAGAGTAAAAAAAATTAATTTTGTATACCCAAGTCAACAATTGTTTACTAATGTAGATAACCATAGATATTCTATCTATTTCTTGAGTTATATTTTATTTATTTATAGTTAGTTAGTAAATTAGCATACAATTTAAAATTGAACTTTACTGTATGACAGGGGGGAGTATGGGTCGTCCAATCATTCTTGGTATTGTCGGTGATAGTGCTGCTGGTAAAACAACACTAACTAGGGGGATTGCTCAGGTACTTGGACCAGATAACGTTACGGTCATCTGCACAGACGATTATCACCGTTATGACCGCAAACAACGTGCCGAGATTGGCATCACAGCTATCCACCCTGACTGCAACTATTTAGATATCATGCAGCAGCACTTGTCGCTGCTACGGTTGGGAGAACCAATTCTCAAGCCAGTTTATAGCCACAAAACTGGCACATTTGAGGCACCAGTATACATCAAGCCAAATAAATTTGTGATTGCTGAGGGATTACTTGGTTATTCAACTCTCGGTGCTCGCGATTCCTACGACGTGAAAGTTTACCTTGCACCCCCCGAATTCCTACGTGCTCAATGGAAGGTCAATCGAGATACCCAAAAGCGGGGGTATACAGAAGAACAGGTTTTAGCAGAACTCGCAAAACGCGAACCAGACTCGGAGCAGTTTATCCGTCCGCAACGGCAATGGTCAGATATAGTTGTGAGTTTCTACCCTTCCAGTGATGATGCGGAGCAAACCAATGGACACTTGAATGTGCGTCTAATACTCCGCCCCACGATTCCCCATCCAGATTTTACCCAGGTGATCAACTCTGGAAATGGCAATTCCACATCAGCAATCCGCTTGGGATTAGACCGGGATATGAATAAACCAGTCGATGTTCTAGAA
Organism: uncultured cyanobacterium; assembly: GCA_903903925.1. GTDB lineage: Bacteria > Cyanobacteriota > Cyanobacteriia > Cyanobacteriales > Nostocaceae > Stigonema. The sequence goes on along the minus strand of CAIVAU010000047.1, from coordinate 4,451 downwards.
GTGGATGGTCATGCTACCTTAGAACAGGTGAATAAGGTAGAACATATTATTTGTTCTGATATGCCTTACTTACAGAATATATGCGATCGCGAAAGTAACCCAGAATTGGGCAAAATTGCAGGTACAACAGGAGAAACACTTCAGAGTTACCCCCTTGCCCTCACCCAGCTTCTGATTACTTACCATATGCTTAAAGCTACGCAAATCCACCAAGTAGGCCAAGTAGGGGAAACAGAAAAATTGGTAAGAATTCAATAAAACTTCAATATTCCATCACATAGGCAAAAATTTTCAGCCTTTACAGGGGATTACTAGAAATAAGTTCACCTATATCCAGATTCCCTCTATTTGCCTATGACATACAGCCTCAGAATTGCTGATATACCCATAAATGAACGTCCGCGTGAGCGGTTATTGACCTATGGTCCCAAAGTTTTAGCAGCAGCCGAGTTAATTGCAATTCTACTTGGGACTGGTCAAGGACCTGGAAAACTGTCTGCGGTGGGTTTGGGACAATACATCTTACAAGAACTGAGTAAACACCAGCGCGAACCCTTGGCTGTTCTACGAGACGTCAATGCTGCTGAGTTAATGCAAATTCCTGGTATTGGTCCAGCGAAGGCGACAACAATTCTTGCAGCAATTGAATTGGGGAAAAGAGCATTTCTATCACGTCCAGGAGAACGTACAGTAATTGATAGCCCAGCAGCAGCGGCGGCTGCTCTCAGTCAAGACTTAATGTGGCAAAATCAAGAACGGTTTGCCGTGGTGTTGTTGGATGTGAAAAATCGCTTACTGGGTACACAAGTGATTACCATTGGTACAGCTACCGAAACCCTAGCACCTCCCCGAGAAATTTTTCGAGAAGTGCTTCGTCAAGGAGCAACGCGGCTCATAGTAGCCCATAACCATCCTTCAGGAAATGTTGAACCCAGTAACGAAGATATCGGATTAACCCGCCAATTGTTAGGTGGAGCAAACTTTCTGGGTATTCCCCTACTAGATCATCTGATTTTAGGCGATGGCAATCACCAGAGTTTAAGGGAGATGACAAGTTTGTGGGATGAGTATCCTCAGGGAGATTGATCGAGAGTAGCAATAACAGGCATCTACCACAATTTATTATTTAAGCATCCGAATCTTTCGTTTTCTTGTAAAGACAGCAACCACTTCTGGACTTCGGGGGCTATTTTTGGATGCGCTACTTTACTCAAAGGATGAGTGTCTAGCAATATGACCCTATTCATCTCGCTTTTTTACAAGGACAGCCGATTCTGCTTCAGTCCTGCCTCAATCTCTGGATACTCTCTCTCATCATATCCTGATTCATCAGCCATCCATTCGTTTACAAGACCTATGACCTTTTCTAAGGAATTGTCTTTATTATCTAATTTTTGTTCCGAAACCTCAAAGGCTTGATATTCATATAAATCATTAATGGCTGCTTAATATATCTTAATTATTCTGTTGTGCTTTTACCTTGACTATTCCTGACATCATCTGACATCATGATTTACAGAGAAAATATAGCTAAGTTATTTAAGACTTCACTAAAAAACTTGATTTAGTTAGCTTTTGAAACTTTCGGGCGATTAGCACAGTGGTAGCGCACGTCCTTCACACGGACGGGGTCACTGGTTCAAATCCAGTATCGCCCATAATCTTGAAACCCAGGAAAAACAGGTTTGTAACTCTTCTGCGATCGCCCACGCGTCTCAAAATACATTTTTCTTTGATTTCATAGATAAATGTAAGGGCTTGAACCCCTAATAGGGTGCAGTTGTTTTATCTTCCCCCACACCCCGTTCTTGGTCACACTGGCATCAAATGCATCAGTTAAGTTCAATGACATCTATATAAAAGTTCAGCTCAATAGAATCTAAGGTGAAACTGATGGAACAGCCTAATCAAGGAGACAAAGAAAGATTTCTGTACCCTCGCAGTCGCTACTACGGTCGAGTCAAGCCCGAAAACTTAGTATTTAATGCGAACCTCCAAGAATTTGCTCAAAAAGTTGGCTACATTGCCTCATTAGAAACAGCCGGGAAACTGTCTCCGGAAAAAGCCTATAACCAGCTTGAGGTACTCTGGGAACAGTTGAAGCACAGCAGACAAGAATTGGGGATTGGGATCACCAAGGACGACTCTTGGAAATCTCCCCCAGCTTGAAGCTGGGTTTCTGGGCTGGTACTGATTCGTTACCCTGTCAGGCCAAACGCTCACTCTATTCACTAGGGATCATTCCCCGGCTTAAAGGAGTACGATATAATTATGCCCCATCTATCGCTACAGCTAGGTGGAAGCAGGATTGTTGGGAGGTACAGTTTGTGTTGGAAGTCAAAAAGTGGTGGAGATATGCTAGGTGGAACATAACAGAAGACCTGGCTGGGTATTTCTTCATGGCACCAACCATTCTAGTTATCGGGGCTTTTGTTGTACTACCTATTGTCTATGCTATTTTTCTGTCCCTGCATAAAGTACGCCTTTTAGGCGGCATTGAGTACAAGTTTATTGGCTTCGGCAACTTCTCACGGTTATTTGAAGATGAACGGGTTTGGATCGCTCTCTCAAATACGGCACAATACGTAGCAATTGTAGTACCAACACAAACTGTCCTAGCTTTAGTTCTAGCAGTAACTCTGAATTCTGGTATTCGCGGAAAAAACTGGTGGCGCATCGTTTACTTCTTACCGACAGTCACTTCTTCTGCAGTTCTGACACTGATTTTCATGTGGATTTACAACACCAATGGGCTACTTAATGATTTTCTCGCTTTTTTAAGGTTGCCCACTTATAACTGGTTGGGAGATCCAGCCGTGGTGCTCAAAGGCATCATGATTATGAATATTTGGTCAACCGCGCCGTTTTATATGGTGATTTACTTGGCGGCGTTGCAGGACATCCCCCAAACACTTTATGAAGCAGCTGCTTTAGATGGAGCTGATAGTTGGCAGCGGTTTATCTACATCACTGTTCCCTTGCTTAAACCCGTTACCTTCTTTATCATAACGGTAGGCATAATTGGTACTTTTCAACTGTTTGACCAGTCTTATATTTTTTCCAATGGCAATGGTGGACCAAATAACGCCACCCTGACCGTAGTTTTATTAATATATCAGTCCGTATTTCGTAACTTGCAAATGGGCTATGGATCAGCGATCGCCTTTGTGCTAGCCACGATCATCATTACTATTACATTGATTCAGCGGCGGTTCTTTGGAAGCGAAAAAACTTAATAGCAAAAATGAAACGTCTTTTCTCAACTTGGAAAATACTAGTGTATGTTCTACTAACACTATATGCAATTATCACTCTCATCCCCTTCCTGTGGGCGCTTTCAGCTTCATTTAAGCCCTTATCTGAGATTGTTAGCAGCGAACCCGATTTTCTACCAAAACATTTTACTGTTGATAACTATAAACAACTCTTCATCCAGGAACCTTTATTTTTTCGCTGGCTGTTCAACAGCGTGATTATTGCCATTAGCGTCACCATTTTAAATTTGCTGTTCAACTCAATGGCAGGTTATGCTCTGGCAAGATTGCACTTTACTGGTAAAAACTTCTGGTTTTTCCTAATTTTGGCAGTTTTAGCAGTTCCAGCACAGGTAACCCTGATTCCCACATTTTTGATTTTGAAAGCCCTCGGCTGGCTGAATTCTTATCAAGGGATGATCGTCCCTAGCATGGTCAATGCCACCTTCATTTTTATGATGCGGCAGTTTTTCGTTAATTTTCCTAAAGAATTAGAGGAGGCGGCTCAACTAGATGGATTGAATACCCTTGGTATTTTCCGGTATATTGTCCTACCTCTCGCAAAACCAGCATTAGCTGCACAGGCTGTTTTTGTGTTTATGGGGAGCTGGAATAATTTTTTGCTACCAGTGGTGATCCTGTTTGACCCAGAAATGTTTACCTTACCCCTCGGACTAAACACCTTCAAAGGTCAATACATTAGCTATTGGAACTACATTATGGCAGCTTCTATGGTATTCACTCTGCCAGCATTAGCTATTTACGCTTTTTTCAATAGGTATTTTATCCAAGGCGTTACCTTTACAGGGGGGAAAGGGTAGGATGTGGGGAGTGTGGGGAGAATGAATGGTCGGGCAAGGGATAAGTACTATGGGACGCATGGATGGTTGGTGGTTCGGCTCACAGGGCATTCGTCCAAGTGGCGGGATTTTCTTTATAGATAGCGCTACAGAGAGCTTTCCCTTGTCACGAGAGTCAAATTCCACCCTTCGATCTGCTGCTGAGGCTCACTTCATGCGGCACGCGTTGTCAGCTTCTTTTATTTCATGGGTGTAGTATGGCTGTGATTCTAGTGTAGAGGGGCGTCAGCGTAGCCAGACCAAAGATAACAACGACTTTATTTTAAATGTAGAGTATGAGGCTCTGTCTTTCCTGCTAAAATTATGTAGTAATCGCATAATTCAAACAATTATGAGT
>CAIVAU010000046.1 GCA_903903925.1 uncultured cyanobacterium | reverse complement strand
TCCCTGCTCCCTGCTCCCTGCTCCCTGCTCCCTGCTCCCTGCTCCCTACTCCCTGCTCCCTGCTCCCTGCTCCCTGCTCCCTGCTCCCTGCTCCCTGCTCCCTGCTCCCTGCTCCCTGCTTATTTAAAATCGTTAGGGAAATTCTTAAAGTTGCGCGGACCTTTGTATTCGGAAAGTTGAGCCAATTTTTCTAGTCGTTGAACGTTAGGATAGAGTTTCCCGTTAATTTGCCAGGTAGGAAAGCCTTGAATGCCAGCTTTTTTGCATAAATCTGGACGGGGGTTGTCTTTGCCTTGTGCATCACAATCAATGTGTTTAATTTCTGAATATGCCTCCTTCCCAAACAATTCCTTTTGTTCATGACAATGAGGACACCACCAAGCTATATATTCCGTAGTACCGATTTCGGTCAGATGACGCGCTAACTCAATTTCTGCTGGACCAGAGGTAGATCGGATGGGCCAACCAACTCCAGGTGTATATTCTCCTATTGGGCTTGGACTGAGAGGTTGTGCGGAACTTGAGTCGGCGATAGCAGCTGATTTATTCACATTGGCATAGACACCTAAAGTGCCAATCAGCGTCACCATACCGACGATAATGGCAGTAAAGAAAATTTGTCCTAGGTCTTCCCAAGTGCGACCAATAATAGTCAGTGTCAAAAGACTGAGAGAAAATATAGCTGAGGCAAGGCAATAGAGACAAACGGCATGAATTTTGAAAAACAGTAGGTACATCAGGTAACCACTGAAGACAGACATTGCGATCGCCCCAGCTAATAGCAGTAACCAAGTCCCATTTTCCAGCTTCGTCCGCAGATCTTTCTTTTGTGTTGGGTTAACTCCCAGAGGAATTAAGGCGAATGTCGCCATACTGGTATAAGCAAGAAACCCAAATAAGGCTAAAGGCAGTCCAAAAACCGTGGCATAGTTACTTGAAAGTACGAGATCGCAGCTTTTGGTAGGGCAAGCAGCAGAGCTTTGTGTCAACTTAACTACAGTGAGATATGCTGTTGTCAAAGCACCACATGCGGCGATCGCGGCAATTAGCAACCGCGAAAAGCGATGAATCCAAGGAGTAGAACGACGGCGAATCATAAGTTGTTGGGTGTTAGTTGTTAATTGTTAGTTATTAGTCGTTAGTTGTTGGGTGTTAGGTGTTGGGCGTTGGGTGTTGGGTGGTATCAAACACCAATCAACTAACCACTAGCCAATAACAACTATCCCTTAACAACTAACCACTATCCAATAAAATGTGAGTGACAACTTTGGCGTGCGGCTTCTACGAATTGACTTACCCGGATTGGATCAATTGGTTGTTCCCGGTGACCATGGCGTTTTAGGGAACTGGAAACAATCACACCGTCTACTGCTGGCATCAGAGTAGCAATATTTTCCCAGGTTGCTCCACTACCGATGAACACTGGTGTACCTTTTGCAGAGGAAGATGCTAGTTCCAAATCTTCAACGTTAGGAGGACTACCAGTAGCCCAGCCAGATAAAATCACTGCATCAGCCAAACCGCGTTCAATTGTATCTTGCACTGCGGTCGTGAGATTTACCGAACTTAAGGGACGGGCGTGCTTCACCAGCACATCGGCGAGAATTTTGACATCACTGCCTAATTCCCGCCGATAGCGTAGTAGTTGATGGGCGTCTCCCTCAATTAATCCTTGGTCAGTTGCCATAACGCCGACTAGCACGTTGACACGGATGAATTGAGCCTTGACGCAGGTGGCGATCGCCATTGCACTTTTTGCATCGTTCCGTAAAACATTTATGCCAATAGGAAGTGTCACCAAATTTTGTATCCTTTGTACTACCATAGTCATGGCACTGACAACTGCTGGATCAACTTGGTTTTTGGTAAACGGCGCATCAAAAAAATTTTCCACAATAATGCCGTCTACACCTCCACTGGAGAGTGCTGTTGCTTCTTGTTCGGCACGGTCAATCACTGCTTTGAGGCTACCTCCCCAACGAGGTGAGGTAGGTAGCGGTAGTAGGTGAACTACACCAATAATCGGAGTTCGGGTTTTAAATAGCTGATATAAGTCCACGTCTTTAAGCCGCTGCGCTTGTGAGTTGTGAGTTGTTGGTTGTTAGTTGTTGGTTGTTACCCACTAACCACTAATTAGTCAAATTTGTTCTCTTTTATGTTCCGGGTGACTGCCTCAGATGGAAATTGGCGCTATTACCTTCCACTAAGATATGTTAAGATAGAATCTGGATCTAACGAGGAGTTTGCCACTCAATCATAGGCGAGGCAGCTTCCCATAAGGTAGGTTTATAACCTGCCATAGTTACAGGCTTTGCCTGAGCAAAAGGGTAGCATTACCGCGCTCCGGAGCGTAGCCACGCTCTGATTTTCCGTATTGGTAGCAACTTCTCGCAACATGCCAGAGAAACCTGGTTCTGACGCAGAACGTCTCCTCCAGTGTTATCCTGAAGGCTGCTTCCTAGGGGTAAATTAACCGAGCAAACGCTGCGGTAATGTAAAATGCCTACAGGCAATTAAAAAAAATATAAGTGTCAGATTTACCCAATGACTACTTATTATTCCCATGGAAGAAAGGTTGATAAAGACATCATAGCATGATCTCTAAATCGGTTGTGGTCATGCCTCGTACAGGGTATAGATAACTGAGGAGGATTGTGGGAAGACGCCTCCGCTCTTCCTTAAAGTGTCAAAAACGAGAAACTAGATGAACGACAAGGAAAAACCAGGAAAATTTTTCACAATATGGGTGATAAGCCAATAATTGCAATTTCTCACCTAGGCTGCGAAAAAAATCGAATTGATACAGAACACATGCTAGGACTGCTGGTAGAAGCAGGCTACGGCGTAGATACTAACGAAGAGTTAGCAGATTATGTTATAGTCAATACATGTAGTTTTATAGAAGCAGCACGGGAAGAATCTGTTAGAACTTTAGTAGAACTGGCAGAGGCCAATAAAAAAATCGTGATCGCAGGCTGCATGGCGCAACATTTCCAAGAGCAGTTATTGGAAGAGTTGCCCGAGGCAGTGGCTATAGTGGGAACAGGTGACTATCACAAAATTGTAGATGTAGTTCAGCGGGTAGAACAGGGAGAGCGTGTTAAACAGGTCAGTGTAGAACCAACCTACATTGCCGATGAAACAACACCGCGCTACCGCACCACAACCCTTGGTATTGCTTACCTGCGGGTTGCTGAGGGATGCGACTATCGCTGTGCATTTTGCATCATTCCCCATCTAAGGGGAAACCAGCGCTCGCGGACGATAGAATCGATTGTCGCCGAAGCAAAGCAGTTAGCAAGCCAAGGAGTACAGGAAATCATTCTGATTTCCCAAATTACCACTAATTACGGTATAGATATTTACGGCAAGCCGAAGTTAGCTGAGTTGCTCCATGCTTTGGGAAAAGTAGATGTGCCGTGGATCCGCATGCACTACACTTATCCCACAGGACTCACTCCAGATGTGATCGCGGCAATTCAAGAAACACCGAATGTCTTACCTTACTTAGATTTGCCCTTACAACATTCCCATCCAGACATTCTCCGCGCTATGAACCGTCCGTGGCAAGGGCGGGTGAACGATAGCATTATTGAACGCATCAAGGAAGCACTACCAGAAGCAGTGCTGCGGACAACCTTTATTGTTGGCTTCCCAGGCGAAACAGAAGAGCATTTTGAGCATCTGTTGCAGTTTGTCAAGCGTCATGAATTTGACCATGTTGGTGTTTTCACTTTTTCCCCGGAAGAAGGAACGCCCGCTTACAACTTACCAAATCAACTGCCAAAAGAACTGATGGATGAGCGGCGGGACGCATTAATGGAACTCCAGCAGCCAATCTCTTTCAAGAAAAATCAACAGGAAGTGGGCAAAGTCGTTGACGTCCTGATTGAACAAGAAAATCCCGAAACAGGAGAATTGATCGGTCGTTCTGGCAGATTTGCCCCAGAAGTGGATGGGCAGGTGTATCTTCATGGTCAAGCAAAGTTAGGAACCCTAGTGCCAGTAGTGATCCAAAACGCTAATGATTATGACCTCTATGGTCAATTGGTAGTTAACTAACTGCTAACAATTAACCACTAACAACTAACCAAAAGAAAACATTTAGGAGAATTGATGAATCTTTCTTTTCAAGAATTAGGAATTTCTCAAGAGCGTGTTGAGCAATTAGAAAGAATGGGCTTTACCGCACCGACGAATATTCAAGCACAAGCGATTCCGCAATTGCTAGCGGGTCGTGATGTGGTCGGTCAATCACAAACCGGAACGGGTAAAACGGCAGCATTTTCCCTACCAATTTTAGAGCGGCTGGATTTGAGTCAAAAGGTCGTACAAGCTATAGTTTTGACGCCCACTCGTGAACTGGCAATTCAAGTCCACGATGCGATCGCCGAGTTTATTGGTGAACAAGGATTGCGGGCTTTGGCAATCTACGGTGGTCAATCAATTGATCGCCAAATTTTACAATTAAAACGGGGTGTTCACATCGTCGTAGGCACACCTGGACGGGTCATAGACTTGCTGGATCGGGGTTGTTTGAAGCTGGATCGGGTGAAGTGGTTGGTATTGGACGAAGCCGATGAAATGTTGAGCATGGGCTTTATCGATGATGTGGAAAAAATCCTCGCCCAAGCACCAGAAGAGCGCCATACAGCTTTATTCTCGGCAACAATGCCGTCATCGATTCGCATGTTGGTAACAAGGTTTTTGCGATCGCCAGTCACAATCACCGTCGAACAGCCAAAAGCAGCTCCCAACAAAATCAATCAGGTCGCTTATCTCGTACCACGCCACTGGACAAAAGCCAAAGCTTTACAGCCTATCCTGGAAATGGAAGACCCAGAAACGGCTTTAATCTTTGTCCGTACCAGACGGACAGCGGCGGAACTCACCAATCAGTTACAAGCTGCGGGTCACAGTGTTGATGAATATCACGGTGACTTGTCACAACAAGCACGCGAGCGTTTATTGACACGGTTCCGTAATCGCCAAGTACGCTGGGTGGTAGCAACTGATATTGCAGCCCGAGGTTTAGATGTCGATCAGTTGTCTCACGTGATTAACTTCGACTTACCCGATAGCGTCGAAACCTACGTTCACCGGATTGGTCGTACTGGAAGGGCTGGTAAAGAAGGAACTGCTATTTCTCTAGTACAACCGTTTGAACGGCGTAAGCAACAGGCATTTGAACGCCATAACCGCCAAAACTGGCAGGTCATGTCAATTCCGACACGGGCACAAATTGAAGCACGTCAATTAGAAAAACTGCAAGCTGAAGTGCGGGAAGCCTTAGCAGGCGAGCGTCTAGCTTCATTTTTGCCGATAGTGAGTGAATTGACCGAAAAATACGATGCTCAGGCGATCGCTGCTGCAGCATTGCAAATTGCTTACGATCAAACCCGTCCAGCCTGGTTGCAATCAGACAACAGCATGGAAGAGGAAATGCTAGCCTCTGCACCCAAACCGAAACTACGGAGTGGTGGAGGACGTCGCGAATTTACTGGTGAAAGAAATCGTTCTAATTGGAACAAATCTGACGGCGGTACAAACGAAGGCGAAAAAGTCGGCTCTGCCAAACCCAAACTGCGGAGTGGAGGACGTCGCGAATCTTCTTCTGCATCTCCGAAAAAGTTAGGTTCAGGTTCAGCTAGAGAATCAGCTTCCTAATTTAAGTGAGGAGTTAGGAGTTAGGAATTGTATTTCTAACTTCTAATTCCTCACACGGGTTGAGAAGTTCGTAGTAAGGACTTTAGTCCTTGACCCCAAGAGCGCTTAATCGCAACTACGAACCCACCAAAATTAATGACACAGAGCAGTAGTTTTTCATCTAATTAACCGCAGAGGCGCAGAGGACACAGAGATATGAGTTAGAGAGATTTAGGTAATTTTTGACCGGGAAGGGAGTAAGAGCCTTTGTTTTGTTAATTGATTTAAAAAAATAATTTAAAAAATCAAGACTATGAAGATTACACGGGCTTCTGATTCCGACAAAAACGGTGAAGACGACTTACTTCCAGAATATAATTTTAATTATCGCAAAGCTCGTCCTAATCGTTTTACAACTCAAACGGGTCAGGGTTCATTAAGAGTTACCTTAGATCCAGATGTGGCTGAAGTTTTTACCACATCGGAATCGGTGAACAATGCACTTCGCGCCATACTATCGGCTATGCCAAAAAATTAATTCGGGACTTACCTCCAGAATACAATTTTGTTTACGTTGTGCTTAGTTTTCGCCTGTAACTTTTTTAAGATCAAAATATGGCATTTTCGGATCTTTCTCAAGTAGATGGGCATAAACAACCAGCGCACCCCGATGATGAGCAGTATGGTCATTCATCACCTCAAGAATGTCAGGATATTGAAATTTTTCGGGCGGCAAAACAGGATTTATCGGCGGTTGTGCTGTGGCAAAATCTTGTAAGCTCATTGCTCCGATCAACTCTGCCGCTTTGTCTGTGACATCATCAAACAGTTTGAGTGCTTCAATAACCGAAGTTGAAGCCATAAATGGTCTAGACCATCTCGCGGGATCTAATACCTGATGTAAATCTTTTTCATCAGCTATTTTAGTCCAACTCATATCCATAAACCCAAGCTCGGAGTCAGACAAAGGAGTCAAACCTTCATAACTTCCAAACATACCCGAAAGAAAATATTCGATTAACATAGATACATGAAGAATTTGACCAGCAACACTTAGTAAGTCTTTTGAAGGTCTAAAGGCAGATTCTGACTCATCAAAAATATCTACAACGCGATGAAAGTATTCATGCTGGTCATAAATTTTTCTGACATAGAGATTGTCAATATTTTTCAAAGTTATAGTTGATTCCATGATCACAATAGTTAAAGAGGTTTACATAAAAACGCCTAGCGTTTAAATTGTAAGTTAATATTGGAATCCAGACTAAATTTTACCTATCAAACTGCCAAACCCTTATTCAGATAGGTTTTCACAATTTATAGACTTATGTGGCTGCCAAAGCCTAAAAGACATGCCAGACAAGGGTTGTAGCCTCAAAAATTGCATTTACTCTAAACTCCAGTTAATAATATTTTTACAAAAAAGTACGCTTTGGTCAAGCATCTGAAAGATTGCACATGACCCAGCAGCCTGGGAGCATCCCAGTTTTGCAAAAAGACGATCAGTAGTGTGAGCATCTTGCTCACGTGTACTACAAGCGAGCAAGATGCTCGCACTACGACTTTACGAAAATGGGATGCACCCCAGCAGCCTCTAAGTCAACTTCCAATTTGGGCAAAATCAGCAACACCTTTTACGCTACTTCTGCTGATGTCTCCTCTTCCCCTGCTAGTTTTTGTGAACCTTTACTTAGCTTTGCCAGGTATATACCAGTTAAAACCAAGAAAAATGCTACCCCATTGAGAACAGTCAATTTCTCCGCGAAAATTACTGAGGCAAATAAAGCTGTTAGCAAGGGTTCAAGGAGTGTTAAAAGAGTGATAAAACCTGAAGAAAATTGCTTAAGATTATGAATGAGTAATCCCTGTGCTATGACGTGACAAAGCACTGCCAGACAGATAACGGCAAGCCAAGTCTGCCAAGCAGTTGGAAATAATTGCCTTTCAGTTGTTAATGCAAGTACGAAAGTAAAACATCCACAGAATAAGCCCGACCACAGCAGTATTGTGGTTGCTGAAAATTTTGAACGGAGCTGCTCTCTAATTAAATAATTAAGAGCATAGAAAACAGCAGACAATAGAGCTAAAGCATCACCAATAAGAGAATTTACCGTTTCCAGAGAATCGCCAAAAGCGATAGTAGCTGATCCAATGATTGCCAATACCAATCCCAATAAAAATTTATAATCAAAGCGTTGATGAAAAAATAGCCATCCACCCAATGTGGCAAAGATAGGGGTTAGATTATGGAACAAATTAGAATTGGCAACACTGGTTTGAGTTAGTGACAAAGCCCAAAGAAAAAAATTAGTTGTTCCTAGAACTGATGATAAAAGGAAAACTGCCCAATCTTTTAAATTAATAACCTCAGGTTGTTGAGATAAATTATCAATTTTATCTTGACGAATTCCATCCCACAAAAACAACACAATTGTAGCTATGTAATAGCGATTAAAAATAGTGGCTGCTGGACCAAGCTCATTTTCAATAATTCGAGTAAAAATTGCGGCAAATGATGAAATGAAAATCCCTAACAACAATGAAAAAAAAGCAGGCGAGAATGAATTTTCTTTAGCGCTGTTCAGCGACAGATTATGTTGATTAACCATTACTTTCTTAGAGAGATTTCGTGCTATTAACTCAAGTTGGTAGCTACTCTTATGGGCGATCGCATTGCTCCCGTTAGGGAGATCTAATAAATAAAATGCTCAGCGGGTGCATCCCAATGAGCGTAAATTCGTAGTGCGAGCATCATGCTCGCTTGTACTACACGTGATCAAGATGCTCACACTACTGATCGTCTTTTTGCAAAACTGGGATGCTCCCATGCTCAGCGGTGTAAGAGCGCAAGGGTGTTGTTCATTTACGTGAAAACTCAGTTTATGACCGTGCGAAGTATAGCTTAGTCCCATTAGTCCGCCTGCATCATCCAAACGAGAAAGCCCAAGATTTGCTCAACTGGAGGAAGGGGGTAATCTGTAAGGTCAATGGATACACATTGTCCTTCCAATTTAAGAAACCGCCAAACCGTTCCACTAGTCACCGTTCCGTAAATTGTTGAGATCGGCTGTTGCTTTTGTTGGTTAAATCTTTGAGCTGCAACCATTTCCGCGAGACATTGCCCTAGCCCTGGTTTAAGGTCTTCTTTCTTAGCTTCTACCAGGATAACTGCTGGGGCTTTGATAAAGAGCTGTTCCGGGGAACGACAAATGAGAAAGTCAACATAGCCAGTGAGTTCAGCCTCCGGTTCTACATTAAATTCCTCGCCAGAGAAAACGCTAATCTGTCCTTTGAGTTGGCGTTTTACTTCCAGTAATACAGGATTGATGATGCCCTCAGAACGGGCTTTTTCGCTACTTACGGCGATCGCCCAAGGAACCGTTTCTTTAAGAATATCCTGGAGTAAAGTAGTAGGAGTGACTGAGGGAATTTCTGGCAGGAAGCGATCCCCTTCAATGATTGTGAGTTGGAAATCTTCTACAGCTTTACTGAGAGTGAATTTACTGTAAGGCATTGGTTGCGAGCAAGTAGTTTTTATAGTTGGTTTGCCATATTTTTCAGCGTTATTTTGGGTCGCGCTTAAGGTGAAATCTCACCAAACTCATAGCCTGTGTCAGTGTGGGGATTTGGTTGAACTTTGACTAAGATGGCATTGCCATTGCGATCGCGTTTTAAGTTTTGAAGCAGTTGCGGGAACAATATTTGGGTTCATCCCATTTTCGTAAATTCGTAGTGCGAGCATCTTGCTCGCTTGTACTACACGTGAGCAAGATGCTCACACTACAGATGGTCTTTTTGCAAAACTGGGATGCTCCCCAATATTTCCCTGATGTCTTTAGAAAGATCATATCTGCTGTGTGAATTCCCCTAAAATTAGGCTTTTTTTATAAAAATTTACAAAACGAGAAACCGCTGATCTGTCCTTTGAGTTAGCGTTTGACCTCTAGTAATACAGGATTGATGATAACATTCAGAAGTATCAGTAAAGGGGAAACTATCAAAGAAGCATTAGGGAATATCCACGAGGCAATAAAACTTTATCTTGAGCCATTGGAACAGGAATGCAATTAGAGTAGAGCATTTTGGAGGTACAGTTTAATGCTTACCCTAGACGTACAAACAATTTTAAACTCTATTCCTGATGAAGTTCGTTGGGAAGATATAGTACAATTTAAGCAACTTAATGAACGTGTTGCCGTAGCCAATGACGTTTGCGCCAATATTGTTGGTGTCAACGAAGGTTCGATAGAATGGTGTTCTAATGACGAGCCCCCAAGCATGTTGGAAACCTTTCTTTGGTGGTGGGTTGTCCGTCCTGACTTGGGATCTGCGATCGCGCTGGAGGCACCTCCAGAATTAAAAGAAATTATTAGTCAGTATATTCTGAAAAATTAGATCAGGAGTCAGAATTCAGAATTCAGAATAAATGCGATGGATATTTCACCGCAACGACAGTGAAGACACCGTGTAGACAGTAGGGATTTTAAACTATTTATTCATCAGCCACTCGCACAGAACACCCAACTGACTTCTGGTGACTGACGCATGTATTCTCTTGACGCTTTAGCAAGGGAAGAACAATTATGATAATAGAAAAATATCTACTTTTGCTCTAATTAATAATGGCTACCTACACACTCACGGTAGAATTACCTGAATCAGTATTTCAACAATTGGCTCGTATTGCTAAGTTGACCAATCAATCGTTGGAAACGATAGTCGCGCAAAGTATCACAAGCAATCTACCACCATCTGCTGACAATGCTCCGGCGCAGATGCAAACAGAATTGTTGAAAATGCAGACACTCCCAATAGCTGAACTGCGGGAAATTGCCCATTCTCAAGTTCCAGTAGAACAACAGCAACAGCATTTGACATTGCTAGAGAAAAATAAATCTGGATCTATTACTACTGAAGAACTGAGGCAGATGAATAGCTTGCGAACAATTGCTGATGAGCTAATGGTACGCAAAGCATACGCATGGTCAGTTTTACGTTGGCGAGGATATCGTGTACCAGCATTTGAGGATTTGCCCTAAGAATAACAGTGTCTGAGATTTCTAAATCTACTAGAGAGCAAGTAAATATTGCTATTATGTATGTACATGACGTTTATTTACGCCAACCTACTCATCTCGTAACTGAAATATCAACTGTGGGTCGCAACTTAGCGCAAACTGACAGAACTTGGTGAATGTCGTTTGTTAAAAATCTTTCAATTAGTCAGTACATTTTGAAAAACTAGATCAGGAGTCAGGAGGAGGCAGCGCGTTGGGTGGGCAATGCCCGACTTGTAGACGCCCGGAGGGCGGTGAGACAGCGCTGCAGGAGGGTTTCCCGACCCAGGCGACTGGCGATAGCGCAGCGGTAGCGAGTACTCGAGCGTCACCCGAAGGGCTTCCCGCAGGGTAGCGACTGCCGTTCAAGAGTCAGAATTCTGAATAAATGCGATGGAGATTTCACGGCAACGACAGTGAAGCCTTTGAGTTCTTTAATTTTGCGAGAATTGCTTCGACCCGCCTTTGGGCTTCAGCTTCTATGGCAGTAGGCTCCGGAGGGGGTTGATCTGCGATGGGAATTTGCAATGCCTCTGTAAACTGTTGGATCGCTGCATCTGCGTCTCCAGCTTCAGCACACTGATGCCCTCGTTCGATCAGACAAGTTCTGCGTGCCATGCCCGTTTTGTCTGCTTCCCAATGGTTGTTTACGCGATCGCAGCAGACCTGTAACCAAACGCGCCAACTGCTTTGCCACAAGCGCACCGTGCTGTCACTACTGCCACTGACAATCATCTGACCATCGGGGGAAAAGGCAACGGAAGTGACGTAACTCTCGTGCTGGAAGGGCTGCCCGATGGCATTGCCCTGCAAGTCCCACAAGCGCACCGTGCTGTCAATACTGCCACTGACAATCATTTGTCCATCGGGGGAAAAGGCAACGGAATTGACCTCATCCTTGTGCTGGAAGGGCTGCCTGATGGCATTGCCCTGCAAGTCCCACAAGCGCACCGTGCTGTCATTACTGCCACTGACAATCATTTGTCCATCGGGGGAAAAGGCAACGGACATGACGCAACGCTGGTGCTGGAAGGGCTGCCCGATGGCATTGCCCTGCAAGTCCCACAAGCGCAACGTGCTGTCAATACTGCCACTGACAATCATCTGACCATCGGGGGAAAAGGCAACGGAAGTGACGTAACTCTCGTGCTGGAAGGGCTGCCC
>CAIVAU010000045.1 GCA_903903925.1 uncultured cyanobacterium | reverse complement strand
GTAGAAATTCAAGCCCAACCGGAAAAAAAGTTTCCCGAACGGATGTTTACATATAATTTCCGGATTTTTGACCGATTTCACCAACATGCCATCAGTAAGGCCAATTTTGTGTGATGCTAGCCGTAAATGGCGACCAAATCACTACAGTTATAGTTATCCTCAGACGCAGTTAAAGTTTGAATTTGGCATCGTGAAGCTGTTAGACTACGAAAACCGTTGGGAGGAACTAGAAGCAAGTGACAATCCCTTTGCAACTGTGGTGATGGCGCACTTAAAAACACAACAAACAAGCCAACAACCCGAAGAACGCAAAACGTGGAAATTGAGCCTAATTCGGCGATTGTATGACTTAGGCTGGCAGGAACAGGATATCCGCAACCTCTATCGATTCATCGATTGGGTTATGATATTGCCAAGAGAGTTGTCAGAAGAGTTTTGGGAACAGTTCAAACAGTTTGAACAGGAGCGTAGTATGAGTTACGTAACTACAGGTGAGCGTATTGGCTATGAGCGTGGAAAACACGAAGGTCAGGTTGAAGGACTACAGCAAGGACTACAAGAAGGCAAACAAACGCTCGTTCTCAAGCTACTACAAAAACGGGTGGGAGAGTTGTCATTGGATGTATATTCGCGCATCCAATCCCTTTCTCTAACTCAGTTAGAAGCACTTGGCGAAGCCTTATTAGATTTTACAGGGATGGAGGATTTACTCTTTTGGTTCCAAGCAAATCAATCCGAGTAGTCCATTTCTATATTTTAGGTAACGCCAAAACATAAATTGGCATCTTCGTGAGGTTGAGGGGGAGATGATCCCCCGCCCCTCCCAACTAGAATCGGACGTACCGATCGCACAATTTATCACCACCCCCTCACTTTTGGCGAAACTGAGTATTAATAAATACAAAAATATTTAAGTGTTTTGGCGATCGCTCTTTGCAGAAAAAAACTCATACACCAACTCATATAAATTTGCTCTCTATTCAAATACGAACTCATATAGCGTCCTGAAAGAATGGAATTGTGGGAAAGAAAAGTAAAAAATTCCTTCCTTCAACCAATCTTCATGTGATGTGAATTTATGCCCAACATCTACATAACTGAACAAGATGCATTGCTCAAAACTCAACGCCAAAACTTACAAGTATTCCATCAACAAGAGCAATATCTTTCAATTCCAATTCGTCATGTCAGCCAAATCATCATCTTTGGTAATATCAATCTACCACAGGATATTATTAAGATTCTGCAGCTACATCACATTCCCGTCCTATTCTTAACTCAAGAGTCTCCTCAAAAAAGTCAAAAATGAGTTTCCATTAGTTCAACTTCCGAAGAAGTTTAAAGTCATAATCCGCATGCAAATTGAGCGGTGGGTTTACAAGTTTCCATTAGTTCAACTTCCGAAGAAGTTTAAAGCGCCGGAAATAAACCTTTTTAGACAACCCCTTGGTTGAGTTTCCATTAGTTCAACTTCCGAACAAGTTTAAAGCAACAAATCAAATCAGAAAAGCAAAAACAGGATCAGAATAATGGTTTCCATTAGTTCAACTTCCGAAGAAGTTTAAAGAAGAAGCACAGGTTGTTGGTCGGGCTCATTCTGCTCGCAGTTTCCATTAGTTCAACTTCCGAAGAAGTTTAAAGCCAACTCCTACCCCAACTCCTACCCCACATCGTGGGCAAGGGTTTCCATTAGTTCAACTTCCGAAGAAGTTTAAAGAAATTGTTCGAATTTTTAAGAACAATGACCGAGGTGTGTTTCCATTAGTTCAACTTCCGAAGAAGTTTAAAGTTTATGAGACGAGGAGGTACGATTATTGATCTAAATGAGTTTCCATTAGTTCAACTTCCGAAGAAGTTTAAAGTTTGATGATTTATTTATCTTTTGTATCTACAAGTTTTAGTTTCCATTAGTTCAACTTCCGAAGAAGTTTAAAGATTAATAAGCCTTCCTAAGGCAGCAAGTGCACAACTGTTTCCATTAGTTCAACTTCCGAAGAAGTTTAAAGTATGATAAAACAGGGTGATATTGTAATCGGCGCAATGTTTCCATTAGTTCAACTTCCGAAGAAGTTTAAAGCGATCAACAAGAGGGCATTGTCATGTTCAAGGATTTATGTTTCCATTAGTTCAACTTCCGAAGAAGTTTAAAGATGATCCGCTTTCCCTTCTTTCATGGGGAGGTAATCAGTTTCCATTAGTTCAACTTCCGAAGAAGTTTAAAGTGCTTTTAGAACGAAACTGGATTGGAGGATAAGTAAAGTGTTTCCATTAGTTCAACTTCCGAAGAAGTTTAAAGTGGTTGTATTGATGGTGGTGGCGATCTCTCTGGCGTGTTTCCATTAGTTCAACTTCCGAAGAAGTTTAAAGAAAATACCTTTTAACCAAGCGTATCCTTTTAGAAAATACTAGTTTCCATTAGTTCAACTTCCGAAGAAGTTTAAAGGCTAGACTTTTGAAAGCCTTACCCTGAGAGCATTCTACACCCTATAATCTGAGGGGGTCAAGTTTTCACCCAAATTATTGCTAAGACTTCTCAATAATCACACAACCAACAACCCTCAACTCCTTATTCAGTGAGTTATCTGAGGGGGTCAACGGAAGAATGAGGCTTTCAGCCATCGGCTGACCCCCTCAGATGCTTATCAATCGCAGTTTATCTATAAGATTAGTTAATCAATTGCTGACTATAGGACTCTTATTTGATTTTTGAAATACGCCCATATGTCGGCAGTGCCTACCAAAACCCGGATATAGTGGATAGGATACGGTAAGCACTACTTACGAAAAGCCAGACAAAAAGCCCTTGTTACTTCTAACTCCTGAATTCTGACTCCTGTATTCTGTTATAACTTCCAAATCATCGGTCGATACATCTCCACTTCACCCGTTAAACAAGCGACATACTCCCGAACCTGCAACTCCAAGCATCGCCGGAAATTGACTTGATATCCTGTATGGATATGGGTTACATCAGATTGTAACTTTTCCTCCCAATGTTTGAGAAACTTCTTGAGCGAATGCGGCTGAAGATACACCCCACCATGTTCATCAGGTAACGTAAACTCTTCCGGGGTAAAAATCTTAGAATTAATCAAATAAGCCACCAGCGAATCTACTAATTGTGCCCGAAATTCCTCCATCAAATCACTCACTAAAGCTGGATGGTTGTCACGAGGTACGTGGAGATTACCAAAGTGGGTGTGTAAACCCATAGTTTGGACAAATGAAAAAATATTTTGACTCAATAATGTATACCCCAAACTCATGAGGCTGTTGATGGGATCAGTCGGTGGACGCTTTGTACGCTTATCAAATGTAAACACTCCTGTAAATAAAGAACCCAATGCTTGAAAATACAAAGTTGCAGCCTTTCCTTCATATCCCCGCAACGCATCCATTGAGTCAGCCTGGGATAAATTATCCATTAAATCAGCAATTAAATCAATAGCAGAAGTTGCAACTTTTGAAGGACGACGGCGGTTTAATTTCAGCAGCAAAGCACGGGAATTGTGCAATTTTGCCGAGACAATATTCTCTGCTTGCTTCCTAGTAAACTCTGGGTTTTGTGAACATATCACTTGTTGCATTAAATATTGAACTTTTGCATCACCCTCAGCTTGCAACCTACCAAAATATCTTCCTTTCTGTGATAGATACATGATTGGAATCCGCCGCCGTAATGCGTAAGAAACTGCACCATGGGATACATTACAACACCCAAATAAAACAATATTACTGACACGGCTTGCTGGAACCTTAATCCGTAATTCTCCTTGATAATAAACTTGGAACTGCTGATTTTTTACACTCAAATAAGCGCCTTGGTCAGTCACATATAATGTAGACATAAACTCCTGCCAAAAATGAGAAATTGGTGCTTTGGGTAAATGACTAGGCTTGCTGATATCACAAGCCTTTGGTGGACGAGATTCAAACTTGAGTTTGCGTTCCTTTGGGCGAAAATAAGGATAACCAGACTCATTTGTTACCCATTCCCCCTCCCGTTGAACTTGTCGTGGTGGTGGTGCATAAACCTCGCCTCCTACAAACCGATAACCAAGAAAAGTAAACTCCTCTTGTGGTGTATAAATTTGCGTCTTCGCCGGATTGAGGTGTAAATAAAGTTCTCCCAGCCAATCAGTAATTCTGTCTAAAATCTGGTTTGCTTCCAACCAACTGCTACAAGCAATCACAAAATCATCTCCGTATCGCACCAAATTAATCCCCTGGCTGAGGCATTTTTTGTCAAAATCAGTCAGGTATAAATTTGCTAAAGCCCCGGAAAGTACACCACCTTGCAACACTCCCTGACCTGGGTAAGTTGGTTTCCCTGCAATGACAATTCCCGATTTAATTTGCCCCTCTAGTAATCGCACCACAATTGGTTCAAGCTGCAATTCCTCCAACGCCGTTAATAACAACGCCCAGCAAAGATTGTCAAAAAACTCCGCAATGTCAGCTTTAATGATCCACTTTGGTTGACACTGGTAGTAGGAATATAAATGTTGTACCGCTTGCTGAATATTCCTTCCAGGACGATAGGCGTAGCTGCAATTCACGAAAGTATCTTCTAAGGGAAAATACAGTTCCTCCAGTAATAAACGCTGCACAATCCTGTCCCGCACAGTGGGAATGCCAATCAAACGCTTACCGCCACTGCTTTTCGCTAAATAAAACCCTTTTGCCGGACTAGCGCGGTAAGATTCTTGTAACAGGTGGCTTAGAATCACCTGTAACTCCGAGTTTGCAGACGCCGCAAACAAGTCAAGGGTAATTCCATCGACACCAGCATTACGACTTCCCACGCGGACTTGCGCCCACGCTGCAAATAGCTGTTCGATAGTGAACATGATTGAAGTAAAAAATGAAAAGTCAAAAGTAAAAAGAAAGAGGTAAAGGGTAAAAAGAATGAGTTCTTTTGCCTCTTACCTTTTAACTTGATTTTTACAGGGGGGTATATGAGTACGTGTATGAGTTCTTAACAGGTGTATATGATTTTGTATATGATTTAGAGTGGGATGGCAGATTGACTTTTTGTGGTGGGGCGATGGACTTGGTTACCATTGAGTAGTGTTCGATGAGGATAAACATCGCTTTGTTCGATACTGCGCGTTGGGTAAATGATTACTGCTTGCCAGTCACTGAATCTGGCGCGGTTGCAATAGAAATATAACGAGGACTCGGCAAACAGCCTTGGGAGCATCCCAGTTTTGCAGAAAGACGATCAGTAGTGTGAGCCGGAAAGCTCACGTGTATTATAAGCGAGCAAGATGCTCGCACTACGAATTTTCAAAAATGAGATGCACCCAATAGCCTTTCATAAAGGCGCTTATCTTTTTGGAATTGTACTTCACAGAAATAGACAACTCCTGCACCTTCGTTTTCTGGTGGTAGAAATACCCCATCAATCTCAAATGTCGGTTCTTTGACAGCTATGGAATCAAATCGATAGGCATCTGCATTTTTCGGAGGATTTGTGTGATTTGAATGATAATTTGACCAACCGGTTGCGAAATACTTCACTCTGCACTAGGACAAAATATACTTCCCCCGGTATAAATGGAGTTCAAAAACCTCAAAACTTAGTTCCAGGAAGCAACGTGGGTTTTATAGTTCATTTGTACGTGTAAAGAGAGCGAGAGCTTTTAAAACCAAATTTTTGGCGATCGCTTAATCACGCTCATTTTTGGCTAAACATGTTTTTGAACCATATTATCGACGTTTTGAATCATATTTTGACCCCCTTGTTCAAAGTTTTCGATTAAATTGGTGTGTCTTGCTCTGCATTTTTTACCAAGTCCAAAAATAAAACTTTTGGTCGCATTATGGAACACAAGTAAAACACGCGGACATAATTTGATTCAAAAATTAAGGTTGAAGATTTGCTCAAAACCTTGAAATTACGTTAACTTTTGGTCACGGTATGATTCAAAATTTGGTCATCCAAGGGGTAAAAGTACAGGAATGTGGACCACCATCTTCACAGTCAATCTGCACCAGACAATTTCTGCCTTGTGCTTTTGCTTTGTAGAGTCCTTGGTCAGCAGCAGCAATTAAGGTGGCGGCAGACGATTGGTGATGAGGAATGATAGTTGCCACGCCAAGACTGAGCGTGATGAATTTACTAACTGGGGAATTTGGATGAGGCAATTGTAATGCACTAATATTAGTCTGGATCTCTCTAGCAACGATGATCGCCCCTTCGACATCAGTATTCGGCAAAATGACTGCAAACTCTTCTCCACCATATCGAGCAACTAAATCAGTAGGGCATTTAACTGTTTGAGACATTGTCTTGGCAATGTGTTTGAGTACATCATCTCCTCCCAGATGTCCATGGGTATCGTTGTAAAGCTTAAAGTAATCGACATCACAGAAAATCAAAGATAGTGAGGCTTGCTCTCGTGCCAACCTTTGCCACTCCACTTTGAGCGTGTCATCAAAGCAACGTCGATTTGCCACTTGGGTCAGACCATCTGAAGAGGCAAGACGCTGTAATTCCTGATTTGCTTGTTGTAATTTGTGATAAAGTTCCGATTGATGAATAGCGATCGCGGCTTGACCTGCTAGCTGATTAAACAAGTTAACTTCGGATTGCTGCCAATGTCTGGGATGATGACATTGGTGAGCGATCAATAACCCCCACAAATTTTCTTGCTGCAAGATGGGTACGACAAGGTTTGCCCGGATTTGCAAACTCCGCAGGAGGTCAAGATGACACGGCGATAGTCCTGCCGTTTCAACGTCTTCAATCGATCTAGTATGGCCTTGTTTGTAGTAAGTTGCACCTGTAGATTTAAAGCACGTATCCATGACGTGAAATCCCAGGATGGACATACACCCTTCTGCTAGGGATTCTACAGCAACTAACCCACTCCAGTCTGGCTTAAACTGATAGATCACTACTCGGTCTACTTCAAACAGTTGTCGCACTTCGGCTGCTGTGGTTTGCAAAATCTCGTTCAACTCTAACGATTGTCTGATGCGCTGCGTCACAGCAACGACAATTTGCTCAGACTTCTTTTGGTATTGGACACCCTGCTCAAGCTGTTGAGAATATGCGGATGGGACAGTTAACATGATCGGATCAAAACGAGGGGTTGTGGTGGCAGGCATTGCATTAGGTCTGGCAATCAAATAGCCTTGCGCAAACGTTGCGCCTCGTTCTCGCAGCCAGTTTAGTTCTTCGATGCACTCAATTCCTTCAGCGACGGTCTGGATGTTTAACTTTTGAGCGATTTCTAGAAGTTTCTCAGTAATCGAGGCTTTATACAAATCTTGATGCACATCTCGAATTAACTCCATGTCCAACTTGATCAAGTCTGGACGTACCTGATGCAGCAAGTTCAGGTTGGAATAACCAGAACCAAGATCATCAAGGGCGACTAAAAACCCACTATCCCGGTAGTATTGCAGCACTGCTTTGAGGTGTGCTAAATCTTGAGGATTGTCTGACTCCACAACTTCAAAGATGACGCGCTCAGGGGAAATACCTGCGCGATTAATTGCCTCTACCGTACTGCGTAGGCAAAAAGCAGGGTCATAAAGCGCTGTGGGTGCAAAATTGATGAAGATGTGACCGCTCACTTGATGGCGGCTGAATTGATTGATTGCGCTCAGACGAGCAACTCGGTCGAATTGCGGCAGGAGTCCCGCTTCTGTTGCTAACTCCAGAATCGGTCCTGGCAGTACTAAATTGCCTTGTTCATCCAGCCCCCGCAAGAGCAGTTCATATCCATAAATCTGGGATGTATCCTTAATTGAGACGATCGGTTGGAAGTGACTAGTGAATCGTTCTGTTGCCAACATTTCAACTAGCCAGTCCGACTGACTGAACTTAATGAAGCGCTGCAATGAGGCTATGTCACTAAAATCTTGGAGTTGAGGCGCTATTGCGCCTCGAATGAAAAGGACTTGCGTTTCTGTTAATTCTCTCGGTGTCATTAGTTGAGAGATGTTATGGGCAATTTCTTGGGTCTGTCCAGGTCTACACTCTAAACTCAGACCTGGTCGTTCGTGCATCAGTTCATACTCTAGGTCCAACTGCTGCAGGTAGGAGGTCACTTTTTTCAGCGTCTCTGGAACGGGGAACCACAGAAAGAGTCTGCCTGCTTCCCTAGTCCGACAGCGTACAACATTGCGACACGCACAAGCTTTGGTGATCGGTGGCTTGTATTTGGCTATCATACATTACAACTACAACTAGTTTTTGAAAGACAATCTTAGCTCAGGCTTTTGCTCAGAACTTAACAACGTACTACTTCCAATCCATCTATTCTTTTCCTTTGAGGGAAACTTTTTATTCCCTCATCTAACTTAGAGCGAGACAGGCAAGGTATGCCTTAGTACGTGTACGGCTTTTTTTATTTAGATATGACTAAGGCAATACTGCTCGGTTAAGGAAATCAAAAGAGCTGGAACCCTTGAAATACCGTTGTCTATCCTGTTCAAAAAGGTCTTAACCGAGCAGTATTGAATCAGGAAGTTCATTTAGCAGAGATTGAGCTTTTCACTCCCATCCTCAATGAAGTTGAGGAAATGCACAGTATATTAGTTGCTACTTTAAACAAACTAAAAGATTGAAATTCTACTTCTTCCTTCTTCCTTCTTCCTCCTTCTGCCCTCAGCATAGCTGCCTTACCCCAACCTAGATCACCAAAAGCTGCCAAGAACCATAATTTGATTTAAAAATTAAGGTTGTTGATTGGCTCAAAACCTTGAAATTACGTTAACTTTTGGTCACGGTATGATTCAAAATTTGGTCACACTATGGTTTAAGTCACAATTTGTCAATAGCTCAAACAGCAGTGTGGGGGATTGTTGAAACAGTTTGTAAAATATCGAATCTCGACGCATGAAGCATTCTACGTAATTTCTTGGTTGAATCTGCGTTCTATTTAATCATAAATCCCCCTCCATAGCTCTAGGACC
>CAIVAU010000044.1 GCA_903903925.1 uncultured cyanobacterium | reverse complement strand
CTAGTTTCCTGGCCTTGTAAAAATACAGGAGTCAGAATTGTTAAAGAATCGGGAGATAACAAAAGCTGTGAAGACAGATGCCAAACACTCCTGACTCCTGACTCCTGACTCCTGACTCCTGACTCCTGACTCCTGACTCCTTATTTTGGATTTTAAATCTTAGCCTCTTCCCTGACCAACTTATCCCAGCCTAAATCTTTGAGACTGTTATTCCGACGCAGTGGGCGAGTTACCAACTCCAGAATGTCACGAGTATTTGTAAAGCCGTGAATCTGAGCAAAAGTGAACTCCACGGACCACTTTGTATTGATACCCCGTGCTTCCAAGGGGTTAGCATGAGCCATGCCAGTGATGACTAAATCAGAATTCAATTCATAAATTCGCTGCAATTGATTGTAGTTATCAGGCTTCTCTACAATCTTCGGCAAGGGTACGCCCATTTCGTGACAAGTCTTCTCCAGCAATGCCAACTCAGCAGCTTGGTAGCGCTTATCCATATAGGGTATACCGATTTCCTGAACTGTCATCCCACAGCGCACCAAGAACCGCGCCATGGAGATTTCCAGCAAGTTATCCCCCATAAAGAACACAGACTTACCGCGAATTAATTTTACGTAGTCTTCTACGCTTTCCCAAATTTGGGCTTCCCGCTCTTCTAAACCTTTCGGGGTAATATTGAACACAGAGCAGATTTTCTCAATCCAAGCACGGGTACCATCAGGTCCAATCGGGAAAGGTGAGCCGATAAGTTTGCATTTGCGACGACGCATCAAAGTAGTCGCAGTGCGGCTTAGGAAGGGGTTAACCCCAGAAACATAATACCCTTCTTCAATTACAGGTAGTTCTGTAAAACGCTTGGAGGGTAGCCAACCAGAAACTTTAATCCCTTGCTTCTTCAGTTCTAAGGTTAACTGAGTGACAACCGGATCGGGAAGTGAGCCAAACAAAACCAGTGGTGGGTGATCCACGTACTCAGATTCTTCTTGGACAACGTCTTCTTTCTTCTTACCGAAGTTGAGGAGCTTTTGAATGGCATTACGCTCGTTTTTCTCAGCTTCTACCATCGGACTTTGATCAGGACAACGTGCAGCCATTGCAGCTAACACAGTGTCTTCTCCTTGGGTGAAGGCGTAATCTAGACCGTTAGCACGAGCAACAACAATGGGAATACCAATTTCCGCTTCTAGCTTGGGTGACAAGCCTTCCAAATCCATTTTGATGATTTCGGTAGTGCAAGTGCCAATCCATACAATTACACTAGGATTGCGATCGCGCTTAATTTGCAAACACAGCCGCTTTAACTCATCATAATCATTCAGTTGTGCGGAAATATCTCCCTCTTCCAACTCTGCCATGGCATAACGGGGTTCAGCAAAAATCATCACCCCCATTGCATTTTGCAAAAAGTAGCCACAAGTCTTTGTACCAATTACCAAAAAGAAGCTATCTTCAATTTTTTGGTACAGCCAAGCCACACAGCTGATTGGGCAAAAGGTATGGTAGTTACCAGTTTCACACTCAAAAGTTAAAGCTTCTGGTTGAGCAGCAGTCATTTTGCTATTTTCTCCCCTTTATTTAAAGTTAGGAGTTAGGAGTGAGGAGTTAGGAGTTGTTATTCCTCACTTTTAACTTCTCACTCCTAACTGAGTCATTACGTATTGGGGAAGAGACGGGCAATTTCTGAGTCATCAAAAGCGCCAGACGGTAGTTCGTCTTCCCCGGAAACCATTTTGTGATCCGCCTCACCTTTATGGGTTAATGCTTCGTTACCCCAGACATCCGACAATATTTCAGCAAACCCATTCTCATCAGATGATCTTGCTGTGGAGATTGTGTCATCAACTTCGTGATAGCCATCAAAGGTAATATCGCCAAATTCATCCACTACGTTTACACTCTTGCTATGGTGAAACTCATCATTTGAGTATTGATTACCAGAGCCATTATGGATTTTCTTCGCCGTTACTTCATTCCCATAGCCATTTGTCTGGGAAATAGCCAAGGTTTGATCTTGGGGGTTTTCGTCTATATCAACTGCTGAATCCCCATAGTTCAACTCATCTGCCTTGGGAAGGACGTGGTTACCAAGAGCCATGTCTGGATCAAAATGTAAATCCAGTACCTCAATGAGGGTATCGGCGTCAGGATTTAGTCTGGAGAAGGGCAGCATCAATTGCGCTAGCTTGGGTTCCAGCGCATTAACGACTCCCAGGATGAGGTAAGAAGGTGGCCGCTTGCCACCATCAGGCGTGTAAACTGATTCCACCTTCATGTGGACATTGATCCAGTCACGATTTATCTGGAAAAACTGTAACCACTTTTGTCTTAAAGAATCTGTAAAGCTGTTAAAGAAAGACATTTTTCCCCCCATCCTGATGAATAGACGATTTATACCATCATCAAGTCTAATTCCTCTTCCGGATTTGGCACCTGTGGCTTACCCGGATTTAAATAGAAATCAGACAATAATGAGAACAATTCACGGTCTGGGGAATCGTTTGGCACCACACCTTCTGGACGCGCTAAAACTTGGTCGGCGATGCTGAGGTAGTAATCGCAAACGTAGTTAAGAGAGGGGTCTTGTTCTGCCATTTCAAACAAAGTCTTACCCTTCACACGAGATACCCTGATATCTTCAATCAAAGGCAAGACTTCCAGAACTGGCATTGGCACCGCTTCTACATATTTTTCAATTAAGTCGCGCTTGGAGGTGCGATTGCCAATTAATCCCGCAAGCCGTAGTGGGTGAGTCCGGGCTTTCTCTCGTACTGAAGCAGCAATGCGATTAGCAGCAAACAAGGCATCAAAGCCATTGTCAGTCACAATCAGACAGTAGTCAGCATAATTTAGAGGAGCCGCAAAACCACCGCAAACAACGTCACCGAGAACATCAAACAAAATAATATCGTACTCATCAAAGGCGTTAAGTTCCTTCAGTAATTTCACGGTTTCGCCAACTACGTAGCCGCCGCATCCAGCCCCTGCTGGTGGACCACCAGCTTCGACACAATCCACTCCCCCATAGCCTTTGTAGATCACATCTTCTGGCCACACATCTTCGTAGTGGTAGTCCTTTTCTTGGAGGGTATCAATAATCGTTGGAATCAAGAACCCAGTCAGAGTGAAGGTGCTATCGTGTTTCGGGTCGCAGCCAATTTGCAGCACTTTCTTGCCACGCTTAGCTAGGGCGACGGAGATGTTACAGCTTGTTGTGGATTTCCCGATCCCACCTTTTCCGTAAACTGCTAGTTTCACTTTTATTTGCCTCTTTATAGTTTCTTCTCAAACTCTTGGCTTCAACACTTCCAGCACCCCTCTTGATCGAGATGTGTTAGGTCTTCGAGTGTCATTATTGTCCAAATCACACGGAAAATAAAGGAGCTTTCCTACTGAATTAGGGTGCTAATTGGAGAAATATAGATTATATATTTGCAAATACAAATATATCTTCTTTAAATCGCTTTGAAGCTATCAAAATCTTTTTTATTGTATTTTACAATACTTTTTATATAAAATTAGTTACAAAACACAAAAAGATCAAATCCCGATTTTTCTAAGGATTTTCTTGAAAAAACTTATGTTCAAGTAGCTCATTACAGGCTAGAACGGGATGGAATACTCCAAGGAGACTCCAGCAGTTCGCCTCTACAGATGTCCATAGCATCAAGATGCATGGTGAAATACCGATGTCATCTGGGACTTCATCAAAGTTGGTACTTACCAGTAAAATTCAAAATAAAGTGATTACTGCTTTTAATGTAAAAAATTATTACATTTACAAATATGTTCTAAATTTTTTTAACCGTAGACGTGAAGCGGTGACACACTCCGGTTGTTTTATCTTCCCCCACACCCCGTTCTTGGTTAATAAACATCCTCTTCTAGTTCTTGTATTTTTTGTATTTCCTGTAATGATTGCCAGCCTGCTTGCCATTGAAAGCCATCTTGTAATAATTTGGCGTTGATCCAGAAGCGGACGTTGGGGTCACAAGCTGCAACCATTTCGGCATACACCCACTTACCCTGATTTTTACGGTTGACGACCTGGAAGTGCCGCCAGCCATCTACTTTTCGTTGTGCTGTCCACTTAGAACCAACTAGGTAAGGGAATTTCTGCTTTTTTGCCATCAGGTTGCTACTGTTCTTGACTATTGATTAGGAATTACATGAGTTAATTTTAGCTTGATAACTTTTTAGAAAGAGTTTGAGAAGTATCAGTATTAATACTTTGAACAGATGAAGCTCATATCTATTAAATTCAGAGGAAAGTGAATCATTTAGAATAGAACTAGCTTTTTCAGGAGATTTCATCTTTATAAAGTTTTTGATAATTAGATGAATTCATAAGTAAACATACATAGGATACACCATATTAACTTCCAAGGAAAATCATTATTTTTCGACCATAAGAATTCACGTATTATTCACATTGCTCAATTGTTTTTTTTCTATAATTTCAGACAGAACACATCGTAATAATTGAGGATTCAGGAATCAGAAGTCAGAATTTATTTTTCTTTTGGGATCTGTCTTAAGTCTCTTGAGACATCCTGTTATCTCCCGATTCCTCAACAATTCTGACGGATGTATTCTTACAACACATCTTTAATTCAAGTGTTCACTCAGTCAAAAAAGATAGTTATGAATCTCCAAAAGTCTCACAGTAATAGTCAGATGACACATTCTAATCAACCAACTAGTCTGAGTAAGTTTTATTGGTCGGCAGCACTTGCCTGTACCGCTGTCATTGGCAGCATCCTTCCAGTAAAGGCAGCAAGTGTCAATTTCATGTATGCTCCTGTAGCTACCGTAGATCAGATAATCGGTCATGAGATGACAGAGAAGTATTGGTCAAAACACCTTGCCCATGAGAGCAGCCACAACATCCTTATTGAGCCGACAAATGCGTTATCAAAAAATATGATTGGAAACTCGACATCAGAGGTTATTCAAGCAACCTTGTTGGACTTTATCCATCAATTGTGGTCTGCGAATAGCTATTCATAAACTGCACACATATCGGCAAATGGCTTTTGGCAAAATGCTGCGGACGAAACACTGAATGAAGATCAACCAACCTCCTAGCAAGCAACATCTGTCAAAGAAACCTCTTCCATGATTGGGCTCATTGGGATGGCTTTGCTTGGCATCGGTTCTCTGCTTCAGCGTCATTCGCTTTCTTGAAGGTGGTGCAGAGGGAGGTTTCAAGATTTCCCTCTGCACCTAGAATCTTTATTATCTGAATTTACTGAGTTATAAAAGATAATGTGTTATCTTCTCATTGCTTAAGAATAATCATATATGATTAATATCAATAAATTTCTGGTTTCGTTTGTTGCGATTTCTCTGCTATTAGAAGCACCATTAAAAGTCTTGGCTCAAACCCGTATTTATCCTGATGGTACCCTGCCCACTAATGTTAATAATATCGGTGGAGGAGTGTATGAAATTACTGGAGGCGTTAGACCTAATAACAATGCCAACCTTTTTCATAGCTTAAAAGATTTTTCGATAGAATTCGGTGATACTGCTCGTTTTGTCTATGATCAAGGCATTCAAAATATCATTACGCGGGTAACGGGAGGGTCACCTTCCCAAATTAACGGCACTATTCAAACACTGATGAATGGCACTAAAGATATAGGTAATGCCAATTTGTTTATCATTAATCCTAGTGGCATAATCTTTGGTGCAAATGCCAAATTAGATATTGGCGGTTCATTTATCGGTAGTACGGCAGATAGCGTAAAATTTGCTGACGGCACAGAATTTAGTTCCATAAACCCCACAGCTAACCCTATCCTCACTGTTAGCGTTCCCTTAGGCTTGCAATTTGGAGCAAATCCAAACAGCACCATTCGCGTTAACGGTTTGGGAAATAATTTCATTCTCAATGATGATTCTTCCCTCAATCGCACAAACCGTCCCAGTGGACTGCACTACGAAACTCCAAACGATCAAACCTTAGCCCTTGTCGGCGGTCATGTCTTGCTGGATGGAGGAAATGTGACTCTACCAGAGGGAAGAGTGGAATTATGGTCGGTCAATAATGGCTTGGTTTCATTAGTCTATCGCAATGGACAACTACAACTAGAACCAGGACAAGGAATCAACTACGGTAATATTGAACTAGTCAATGCTGCTTCTGTGGATACGAGTGGCAACAGTGGAGGCAGTGTTCAGGTGCGAGGTGGGAACGTAACCCTCAAAGATGGTTCAGTCATTGTTACTGACACTCTGGGAACCGGTCCTGGCGGCCAATTGAATGTCTCGGCATCTGAGTTGCTCACAGTCAACGGCTTTGTTCTTAATCAAAATAATCAGGTTTTCAGTGGCTTATTGGCTGATGTTGCACCTGGTGCAACAGGAAATAGTAGCAATGTCGTCATTCAAACCAAAAACTTGCAAATGACTGATGGCGGTCAAATATCCAGTGGGACGTTTGGAGCAGGAAATGCTGGAGAATTAAGGGTGAATGCAACGAATGTTCAAGTGAGCGGTATGTCCCCCTTCGGACCTAGTGGATTATTTACCCCTGTTGCCTTGGGAGCAACAGGAAATGGAGGCAATTTAACTATTGAGACTGGGAGTTTGCAAGTTACTGAGGGCGCTCAGATATTTACGACTACCTTTGGTTTTGGAAATGGGGGAAACCTGAACATTAACGCTCAGGATATAGAAGTGACCGGTGGCACACAAATGGGTCCGAGTTTCCTGGGATCTACAGTCGTTAGAATCTCAGCAATCCCCCAATCAATAGCCACTTTTCTTGGTGCTGGCGTCGGTAACGGAGGGAATTTGAAGATTCAAACGGGAAGTTTGCGCGTTACCGATGGTGCTCAACTAGCTGCAACCACCACTGGCTCAGGAAATGCTGGAAATTTGGAAGTTAATGCTGACTTAGTAGAACTGGTAGGCTTCAATCAAGAGGGTCGCAGCGGCTTGTTTGCTAATGCTTTTCAAAAGGACGGTAATGGCGGAAACATCATGGTCACCACTCATCAGTTAACTATCCACGATGGCGCAACCATTAGTGTGAGCAACTTTCAAAGCCAAGGCAGAGTCGCCCCTGGAACAGGCGCAGCAGGTAATATTCAAATTAACGCGCCTGTTCTCCTGATTCAGAATCAAGGCACAATTACTGCTGACACCAACGCTGGTGACGAAGGCAACATTACCATCCAATCGCAAAACTTTCAGATACGTCAGGGTAGTCAAATTAGTACTAATGCCCGCAACAGTGGTAATGGCGGTGATATTACTATCACGACAGATACTCTACTTGCCTCAGAAAATAGCAGCATCACAGCTAATGCACGACAAGGCTTTGGGGGAAGAGTCGTTGTGAATGCCAAAGGGATCTTTACCCTAGAAAGTGACATTACCGCCTCTTCTGAGTTGGGTCCGGCATTCAACGGTACCGTAACACTTAATACACCAGATGTTGATCCATCTCAAGGATTAGTGCAACTACCAGAAAATTTCACTGATCGCACTCGGCAAATTGCCAGTGGTTGTGCTGCAACTCAACAGAATCGTTTTGTCGTCAGTGGACGAGGGGGGTTACCAGAAAATCCGACTCAGACTCTTAGAGGTCAGACAGTTTGGACAGACGTGCGAGATTTATCAGATCAGATCACCAATAAAAAAGCCACAAGCAGCAATTATCAACCCAAAAGCTCTCAACAACAAATTGTCGAGGCTCAAGAATTCGTAATTAGTGCAGATGGAACAGTACATCTAGTAGCAGGGGCGCAAGCGATGCCTCAAACCCCTAGGCAAGCGACACTTCAATGTCAACATAATTCTTAAGAGCACCCCACTGGCGGTGCACCACCCATTACTCATTACAGAAACTCCTCCTATTCCCTATTCCCTATTCCCTATTCCCTATTCCCTGCTCCCTGCTCCCTGCTCCCTATTCCCTACTCCCTGCTCCCTGCTCCCTGCTCCCTGCTCCCTGCTCCCTCTTCGAGTCACGGTTGATCCAAATACCTCTCAGTCCAGCAGCCTTAGCTCCTTGATAATCTTCAGTGAAGCTATCACCAATATGCCATGCTGCTTGAGGTGAACAGTTGTGTTTTTCTAAAGCAATAGCAAAAATTTTCGGATCAGGTTTCGCTGCGCCTGCTTGGGAGGAAATGGTGATAGACTTGAAAAATTCCCTCAGTTCTAGAGATTGCAACACTGAATAGATCCGAGAATCGAAATTAGACAACACCCCCAGTTCAATTCCCATCCGCTGCCAATTTGCTAAAGCTTGTAGGACATCTGGATAAACGAACCATGGTTCGGCAGTACCAAAGTGAATATAGACTTCACTAAAAAAAGTAGAAAAATCAGAAAATTTCTTGAGAACGCCTGCTTGTTCAAAGGTCTTAAGAACAACGCTATGCCACCAATCAAACTCGTGTTGGGGAATATCTTGTGGTTCTATATAACGAAAGATTGGCGGCGGTGCAGCTTTAAAGCTTTGGATAAATGCCTTATTCAAAGTTTCGGCTGAAATTTTAACGCCAAATTCCTGTGCTATCTGACTATAAACCTCACCCACACTGCCTTTAACGCCGAAGAGTGTGCCAACAGCATCTAAATAAATAACTTTCGGTCGTTCCATCGATTTAGTTGTTAGTTGTTCGATGTTAGTGAGTCAGCGTTAAGGCGTTCTTACTTTATTGTACCAGTGTATCTATAATAGGACGGACTAGCCAGTTGAAACCAACTTTTAATTGATGATCTAAAGTTGGCAGCCGATAGAGATAGGCAAGACGACGGGCGATGTACGCTAAAGGACCATTGAGTTTAATGCCTAAACCAGCGAGTGTGGCATTATCTAATCCTAGCGTCATCATTTCACCTAGGTATTGGTAGCGGAAGGGAAGCAAAGGGCGGTTGGTCAGAGTTGCCCAGATATTCCAAGCGACATAATCAGCTTGCTGGAAAGCAGCTTGTGCATTTGCTGGAACTTGCTTACCTTCAGCATCATGGCAATCTACTAAGTCTCCTAAGGCAAAGATTTCAGGATGATCAAGGACTTGCAGAGTCGGTTTAGTGGTGATTTGACCGCGTTGGTTTTGCTTCAGAGGTAGTGAGCGCACTATAGGTGTTACCCGTGTTCCCACCGTCCAAATTACCACATCTACAGGAATCGTATCTACCTGATTCTTGTACTCCAACGAGATGCTGTCCTGCCCGATAGATTCTACCTTAGTTTCTAAGTCAATAAACACACCTCGTGCTTCCAAGGCTTCGCTTGCTGATTCTCGGTTAAATTCCGGAGATGTTCGCAAAATTTGATCACTCTGTTCAATTAACCGGAATCGTCCTTTTTCTTTAAGTCTGTCTGCTAGTTTACACGCCAACTCCACACCGCTGTAACCAGCGCCGACTATCGCCACTCGGATTTTATCTGAATCCGATTCTTCCAATACTCGTAGGCGTTCTTCCAAACGATAAACATCCGCAATACTACGGAAGGGATAGGCATAGGATGTGCCTCCAGGTACTATGTCGAGCGGTGTTTCGCCACCTAGTGCTAAAACTAATTGGTCATAGGGAATTTCTGGTCCATTTTGTAGGTGTATCCGTTGATTATCTATGTCAATTTCGGATACCACCCCTTGACAAAAACGAACACCACTATTTTGTAAAATTTCTTCAAAAGGAGGAGCGATTTCCCAGGTTTGCAGTTCGCCTGTCAGTAGTTCGTAGAGAAGAGGAGAGAAAACGAAGCGATCGCTTTGATCTACCAGAACTATTTCAGGTTTTTGCTTAGCCTCCCAAGGTAACTGGCTCAAGCGTAGTGCAGTGTAGAGACCACCAAAGCCTCCACCAAGGATACAGATTCTAGCAGGTTGTTGAGTCATTAGTCTATAAAGTAGTGAATCCCAGCAGGGGAACTTATATTCAGTGTACTGATTTCTCCGAAGCTATTGCCATCAGCCAGTTATCCTGGTGGTCTTTCTCATACCCTTGCCCGGAGGGCGGTCAATTATCCGAAGGTAAAGCTTCTACTTCTGTTGCAGTTGTAGTTTTTTGAGCAGCATTATCAAGGAGATTGTCTTTGCATTTTTGGGTATGATGTAAAGTTTTTAGACCCACCTTTGCTGTTTCATAAAGCCGACTAAATTCTCGTTCATAATGTGGGGCGACGATAGAATTCTGGATAAATATCAAAGTCTCGTCATTGAGGTAATTTCCCGAATTAGACCAGTTGTGACTGCCAGTAATCACTAGTGTCCCGTCTAAGATTGCCATCTTGCTATGTACTCCGCGATCGCCTGTCGAGGAACCCGGAAAACCAACTGTATTGATTGGATGCTTCCAAGGATGAACTTTAATTAAGTTGTTTCTTTTACCGAGAGATGGACATACACCCATAGCATCATAAGCTTTTGAGTAAGGTCTGGCGAAGAAATCTGGGTCTAGCAAAACCTTGATGTCTTCTACCCCTTGATCGTGTACACTACTGAGAGTGTCGCTAATTTTCTGGTCTGAATACACAAACAGCGCCATATGTACACTCTTTTTAGCTTGCTGCAGATAAGAGGAAATGATGCCATTACTGGTGATTGCGATATCCTCATTTTTATGAGCAGGTGAAAAATGAACTGCGATCGTTCCAGATCCAACCCGAATTGTAATAGGATCTCTTTCAGGCTTCTGAGATTTGAACAATCCTTGCCACATATAGTTAAATTCATCAGTAAAAGTTCTGGCAAGTTGAGCATTATCGGGAATGACAACCATATTATTAGGATTGCCCCGACTGTCAAAGTTATTGAAATGACCATGCATATCGGAAATAGTGAAGTTCCCACTGGATATAATGGTGGTCTTCCCATCTACGACTACAAACTTGTGGTGCATGAGTCCACTACCTTTAGTGACTCCGCCAGATGTATCGTCTTTGATCTCAATTGCACTTTGACGTAACATAGCTAAAGCATCACCAGGATAGCGTTTCAGTTCTTCATAAGCTTGCTTGTCATGCTTATTCATCCGTGCTATCTCTTCTGTTGTGTAGTCGGTTATAGTTTTGTTATATTTGTTATCAATCAAGACCCTAACTTTTACTCCACGCTTTTGGGCAAGGGTCAGTGCCTCAGCTATCTTGGGAAGCCTGAACTGCATGACTGCTAGATCCACAGTTGAGTGTGCTTGATTGATCGCATCAAGAATCTGTTGTTCTAGATTGTCCCCTTTACGGTTGAAGTGCCGATACGGGTCTTCATAAGAAGACGTTTGATCCTGGTTAAAATAGACTTGAACCGCAGGATCTTGAGGTAGAGGTCGCAGAATTTCTTGTGGTGAAGGCTTGAGACTAATCACCAGCGCCAACCCACAAATAAAAAGCAGTGAGATCAAGATTGTTTTTGAAAAGCGCGAAAACTTGCGCCCTTTAGAGTTAATAAAATCTGTGAGGAATTTCATTTATAATTCTTGGGAGCATCCCTACAAAGCGCAAACTGCCCTCACTCTCAAAAGGTGAAGCTACACAAAGAAAGTTTGTTTTTGCAGGCTATATAATTAGGTTTTTTCCAATGTAGGATGCACCCCAGTTATCAGATGAAGTTTACTGAGTACTGATTAACTGAGTTGTTTTGTTCACCAGTATTATTTGAAATACGGGTGACAGCAACAGGGTTATTGCGGAAATTAATTTAAAGAAATGCTATTTTTTCAACCGTCTGTTTAAAAAATGAATTATATCATAAAATCACGTAAAAAACCTTTATTAACGAAAATGACTATATTTGATAATATAAATAGAAAAATTATTCCTTGTTAATGGAATCAATAATATGGTCGATACCAATAGACTTCTAGAAGAAATTACAGGATATAAACGTAACCGATCTTTTGCTTATAACCCATATCTATCTATCTTTAGGGATTCTTAGCAAACAAAAAGTTTAATACACGACATCCTCTAAGTCTCCTCAAGAATATATTTGTGATATCTGATACATTTGTTGCCTGTCAATCAGCTTAAGTAGAAAAATATGCGTAAAAATAGGCAACAAATATACTCTCAAAGGCAAATTATAGGTATCCACAGAGTTACAAGAATTTGGCAGCTTAACTGTATATGCTGAAATTAGAGCAGCCAGTTGCCCATTATGTTATCAATAGAGATTATATGCAAATTTATCTAGATTACAGCGCTACCACTCCCACACGTCCAGAAGCGATCGCCCTCATGCAAGCAGTCCTCACCGAACAGTGGGGCAATCCTTCCAGTTTGCATGAATGGGGACAACGGGCAGCAACAGTTGTGGAACAAGCGAGAATGCAAGTTGCTTATTTAATGAACGCACCCGATCCCGAATCCATCATTTTCACTTCTGGGGGCACTGAAGCAAATAATCTGGCAATTATGGGAGTCGCCCGTTTATACTCCAAACCCCAACACATTATTATTTCCAGCGTTGAACACTCAGCCGTTGCTGAACCAGTGAATTTGCTGGAGTTGTGGGGTTGGGAAGTCACGAAGTTGCAAGTGGATAACAAAGGAAGAGTTAGTCCTTTGGATTTGAAGTTAGCGCTGCAGGATAACACCGTGTTGGTGTCGGTAATTTACGGTCAAAGTGAAGTCGGTACAATTCAACCAATTGAGGAATTGGGAAATATTGCCCGCTTCCACAATGTCTTATTTCATACAG
This sequence comes from uncultured cyanobacterium, assembly GCA_903903925.1. GTDB lineage: Bacteria > Cyanobacteriota > Cyanobacteriia > Cyanobacteriales > Nostocaceae > Stigonema. The sequence continues at coordinate 7,275 of CAIVAU010000044.1, read as the reverse complement.
ATGCTGTACAAGTAGCAGGACGTTTACCCATAGATGTGACAACTATTGACGTAGATTTACTGACAATTTCTAGTCACAAATTTTATGGACCGCAAGGTGCTGGGGCGCTGTATGTACGTCCTGGTGTAGAGTTAATGCCCCTACTTAGTGGTGGGGGACAAGAAAGACGACTGCGTTCTGGGACCCAAGCAGTACCTGCGATCGCTGGATTTGGCATAGCAGCAGAATTAGTCAAGCAAGAAATGCCAACAGAAACACCCCGATTAATCAAATTACGCGATCGCCTATTTGCCCAATTAACTAACATTCCCGGCTTAATTCCCACAGGTGAACGCTTTCACCGCCTACCTCACCACGTGAGTTTCTGCCTAGAACACGCCGATGGCGAAAAACTCAGTGGCAAAACCTTAGTGCGCCAGTTAAACCTAGCTGGTATTGGTATCAGTGCCGGAGCAGCCTGTCATAGTGGTAAACTTAGCCCTAGCCCAATACTACTAGCAATGGGGTATTCCGAAAAAGCTGCCTTAGGAGCAATTCGGATGACACTGGGGCGCGATACCACTGAAGCTGATATAGATTGGGTAGCAATGGTGTTGCGGCAAATTTTAGTTGCTATTTCTGAGAGAAATTAAACTACTAAAACAGAAGGCTTTCCCCACTAGACTTTTTGAGATTAGCTGGGCAAATTTGAGTAGCAATTGACACTCCCACCCCTTCTAGGGGTGGGATTCTTGAAAACTAAGCCAGTTCGTAAGTAAGCAGTTCCTCGCCCTTAGTAAGTTTTGTTGGCTAAGTTAGGGTCAAGTTTCACGGCTTGTTTGTAGTCAGCATTGGCGCGGTAGTCGTCTTTTTTGCGGAAGTAAGAAAACCCTCGGTAGTAGTAAGCTGTCGCATTATTAGGGTTAAGTTTCAGGACTTGGTTGAAGCCATCAATGGCACTGTCGTAGTCTTTTTTGTTGAAGTAAGTTAACCCTCGGACGAGGTAAGCATTAGTGTAGTTAGGGTCAAGTTTCAGGGCTTGGTTGTAGTCAGAAATGGCGCGGTCGTAGTCGTTTTTGTTGTTGTAAACAACCCCTCGGTTGTAGTAAGCATTAGTGTAGTTAGGGTCAAGCTTGATTGTTTGGTTGAAGTCAGCAATGGCGGTGTCGTAGTCATTTTTTTTGTTGTAAGCTAACCCTCGGTTGTAGTAAGCATTAGTGTAGTTAGGGTCAAGTTTCAGGGCTTGGTTGAAGTTGGCAATGGCGGTGTCGTAGTCTTTTTTATTGTAGTAAGCTAACCCCCGGTAGTAGTAAGCATCAGTGTAGTTAGAGTCAAGTTTGATTGCTTGGTTGAAGTCGGCAATGGCGGTGTCGTAGTCTTTTTTATTGTAGTAAGCTAACCCCCGGTAGTAGTAAGTTGTAGCATCCTTAGGGTCAAGTTTGATTGCTTGGTTGTAGTCAGCAATGGCGGTGTCGTAGTCTTTTTTGTTAAGGTAAGCATTCCCTCGGTTGTAGTAAGCATTAGTGTAGTTAGGGTCAAGTTTGATGGCTTGGTTGTAGTCAGCAATGGCGGTGTCGTAGTCATTTTTTTTGTTGTAAACATTCCCTCGATTGTAGTAAGCTGTAGCATTCTTAGGGTCAAGTTTGATTGCTTGGTTGTAGTTAGCAATGGCGCTGTCGTAGTCTTTTTTATTGTAGTAAGCTAACCCTCGGTAGATGTAAGCATTAGTGTCGTTAGGGTTAAGTTTCAGGGCTTGGTTGTACTCAGCAATGGCGCGGTCGTAGTCTTTCTGATCATAGTAAGCATTCCCTCGGTTGTAGTAAGGATTCCAGACAACCTCTCCAGTTGGTGAATTGCTGTATGATGCCCAGACTGGATCGCAAGTTCCGCCGTTATAGAAACGATAGAGAACCAAGTTGCCATCTTCCTGCAGACTCAAGCCAAAAAAACCAGGCGCTAGGTTGTTAATTCCGGCTGTATTTGAAGCCCACATAGCCACACCGTTGTTTCCTCCTAAATCTGTGCGGTAAAGAACAAGGTTTCCATCACATTGAGGCACCAATTTCCAATTTGGATCATTGACCTTTCCACCAGTGTTGGTCGCAAACTTTGGAGTTCGCTTACCATTCTCATCAACATAGTAGACTACGAAGTTTCCGTCTTCTTGGATGGTAGCTTGATAACGACCAGGCTGACCTTTAGCGCTTTGGAAAAGAGAGTTTCCAGGATTTTTGAAGGAGTAGAGAGGAACACATTCCCTTAAAAGCCGTCCAGAAATTCCGTTTGCAGTCACGATGTCGCCATTGATCAAGTAACTTTGAGATCCTTTTCCAGGTGGAGTGGGGAAATCCGTCGTGTTGATCAAGACGGAGACGTTGTTGCTGTTGGCATTTGCCGTAGCTAGGTCAAGCTTACCGTCGCCGTTGACATCCGCAGCCACTACAGAATTGGGACTACTGCTGGTCAGGAAGTTAATCGCAGATTGAAAAGTGCCATTGCAATTTCCCAGTAAGACGGAGACATTGTTGCTGCCCGGATTTGCCACAGCTAGGTCAAGCCTGCTGTCGCCGTTGACATCCGCAGCCACTACAGAATAGGGATTAGTGCCGACCGGGAAGTGAATCGCAGATTGAAAAGTGCCATCCCCATTTCCCAGTAAGACGGAGACGTTGTTGCTGCGGAAATTTGCCGTAGCCAAGTCAAGCTTGCTGTCACCGTTGACATCCGCAGCCACTACAGAGTGGGGATAACCGCCGACCGGGAAGTTAGTCGTAGATTGAAAAGTGCCATCCCCATTTCCCAGTAAGACGGAGACGTTGTCGGTGTTGATATTTGCCACAGCTAGGTCAAGCCTGGTGTCGCCGTTGACATCCCCAGCCACTACAGAAAAGGGTTTAGCGCCGACCGGGAAGTTAGTCGCAGATTGAAAAGTGCCATCCCCATTTCCCAGTAAGACGGAGACGTTGTTGCTGCTCTCATTTGCCACAGCCAGATCAAACTTGCTGTCGCCGTTGACATCCGCAGCCACTACAGAGATGGGATGAGTGCCCCCGGTCGGGAAGTTAGTCGCAGATTGAAAAGTGCCATCCCCTTTTCGCAGTAAGACAGAGACGTTGCCGCTGCCGTAATTTGCTGTTGCTAGGTCAAGCCTGCTGTCGCTGTTGACATCCGCAACCACTATAGACGGGGGAACATTGCCGACCGGGAAGTTAGTCGCAGATTGAAAAGTGCCATCCCCATTTCCCAGTAAGACGGAGACGTTGTTGCTGTCGCGATTTGGCGTAGCCAGGTCAAGTCTGCTGTCGCCGTTGACATCCGCAGCCACTACAGAATAGGGAAAAGTGCCGACCGGAAAGCTAGTAGCATTGGCAAAAGTCGGCGGAACATTAACAATTGTATTCGCCAAGACATCAGCAGTTGTCAACAGGAAACTGCTGACACACAAAAGTGCTGTCAGAACAAATGAAATCAGTTTTTTCATGGTAGGTAGATTCTATTTACACATTAAGCAACGTGAAAGATCTGGAATTTAATTTTGGTAGTTTATTTCCACAAATGCAATATTACCGTATTTCTAGATTTCTCCCTGACTACAACTCAACTTTGAAAGGGTTGCAATTTTTATAGCCTGTGTGTACTAGGATAAAAGATCCTTATTTTGTATAAATAATCCTTGACAAAAACCCAGGTAACAGAATAGGACTGAAAAGGGTGCATCCCTGTTTTTATTATTGTTTTAGAATAAAATATCACCAGAAGCTATTGAGATAGTTTTTCTCTTTGGGTATTTTAAAAAGTGGGATGCACCCGATCGCATTTAACTTTTTTTGTAACTTTACTTGCTTGAATTTGTGACTTCTAGAATTGTTTGGATAACGCTGTGTAATTTTAACCAACCTCGCCAGAGTACCTGGATACTCGTAGCAAACATGATTAGACTTGCATCATCATGCGGCAATTAGCAACATAGCATGTCCACTTGGATCTTTGACTAGATCCGTGAACTGGACAATACCGAGACGAACTGGAACCCCATAAATCCAGGGGTTTCAAGCAAGGACGTCGTAGATGAGTGCGGACATTTTTCATTTACGGGCTGTTTTATCTTCCCCCAGACCCCACACCCTACACCCCATTTTTGAGTTATATTTGTAAAATAGGATTACGTTCTGTATAGCATCTGCAAAACTTCGTCATAAAACTTTCAAGACCATTCGGCAGATTACACCAAAAATGCTGTTTAATATATTAAAAGACAATTAATTTTTTTGCGATGCCAACGAGAAAACTTGTCAACTAGGGTATTTCTCTATCGCTGATTCCTTTGGGGAAAGGGCTGCTTGGTAACGCAGATTACCCACAACACTAAAACCACTAGCACGAAATTTTGTTTGATCTCATAGTTGTTGTCGTGACCGACCTTTGTTGACACACCGCTGTAAAAGGATTGCTACATATTGTCTTTAGGGCAACTGCAAGTTTATCTATATTTTGGAATAATTCTGCATGACTTCCGCTGCTGAGCTACCAGTCAACACTGGCATAAATTTGATACAAAAGGCAAATATCAAAAACACCAAAACGCCTGATCCCCTGAGAACGGCTACGGGTGTTTACGTAACGGTGCATGGACATTTTTACCAACCACCAAGAGAAAATCCGTACTTAGATGCAATTGAACGCCAACCAAGTGCATCCCCTTTCCATGACTGGAATGAGCGAATTTACCACGAATGCTATCGCCCGAATGCCTTTGCCAGAGTGTTAAATGACAGAGGCGAACTCCTGGGGATCGTGAATAACTATGAGTATTTGAGCTTTAACATTGGACCTACACTGATGTCGTGGTTGGAACGCCACGATGCAGAAGTTTATCAGCGGATTTTGGAGGCAGACCGCAATAGTTGCGCTCGCTTGAACGGTCACGGCAATGCGATCGCGCAAGTATACAATCACATTATCATGCCCCTTGCCAACGAGCGCGATAAATACACCCAAATCCGCTGGGGCAAAGAAGACTTCCGTTCTCGGTTTGGACGTGATCCCGAAGGTATGTGGCTGGCAGAAACTGCTATCGACTATGCCACCTTAGAAGCCCTCATTGCGGAAGGTATTCGCTTTATTGTGCTTGCTCCCTCTCAAGCACAACGTTGCCGTTTTCTAGCTAATAAAGATGATCCCAACCCGGAATGGTACGAAGTTGGCGGTGGTCAAATTGATCCCACACGACCTTATAGGTGCTTTTTAAGAGAGAGTGGGGAAATAGACCACTCCCTACCTTACATCGATATCTTCTTCTACGATGGGCCCATATCGCGAGACATGGGATATAGTGACGTCGTTTACAATTCCAGTCACTTAGCGGGACGCGTCGGCGCAGCAGTGCGTGGGGATCATCGCCCCGCACAACTCATTTCTCTAGCAACAGACGGAGAAACCTTTGGACACCACAAGAGTGGGACAGAGAAAACTTTAGCGTACGCCTTTACACAGGATCTCCCGAACCGGGGCTGGACAGTCACAAACTTCGCTCACTACCTCAGCTTAGATCCTCCTACTTGGGAAGTGGAGTTGAAGTCAGTCACAGCATGGAGTTGTGCCCACGGTGTAGACAGATGGCAAGATGACTGCGGTTGCGGCGGTGGTGGAGGATGGCATCAGCAATGGCGTCGCCCCTTACGGGATGCCTTGAATTGGCTGCGCGATCGCCTCATCGAGGTGTTTCATGAACATGGCAGACAGTTTTTCCTTGATCCCTGGCAAGCACGAGATGAGTATATCCAGGTGCTAAGCGATCGCTCTCCGGCAAATGTCAGCCGCTTCCTCTCTCGTCACCAAACGCACAAACTCACATCAATTCAACAAGTAGATGCCCTGCGGCTTCTGGAAATGCAGCGTCATGCTTTACTGATGTTCACCAGTTGCGGATGGTTTTTTGATGAACTCTCCCGTCCAGAGGGGACACAGATTCTCCGTTACGCCGCCCGTGCTTTAGAACTGGCAGGAGATGTGGCTGGCGTGCAGTTAGAAGCGGATTTCATCCAACGCCTATCTCTAGCGACTAGTAATGTAGATCTCTTTGGGGATGGTGCTGAAGTCTATCGCCAATTAGTGCTGACTGCTCAAGTTAGCTTTAAGCAAGTAGCAGCCCATTACGCCATTGCTTCGCTGTTTGCTAATCACAAAGGGGAAACAAATAGTGTCAACAAATGTCCTCTTCCCTACCAAAAGCATGTTTATTGTTACTCCGTTAACGAACTAGATTATCAACTCCAACGGTTGGGATCGTTGACTTTGGCAGTGGGAAATTTGAAACTTGTCTCGGACATCACTTGGGAGAGTGAACATTTAGTGTTCGCTGTTCTCCATCTTGGAGGCTGGGATTTTCACTGTTGCATTCAACCCTTCGAGGGACGGCGGACTTATACTCAGTTAAAAGAACAGCTGTTTGGCGCACTGCAACAGGCTAGTATCGCCCAGACCATATTAGTCATGACCAAGTTGTTTGGTGAAGAGGCTTACAGCTTGCAAAATTTATTTGCCGAAGAACGCCATCGGTTGATGGGGCTGCTAAGTCAGGAAACCCTGACACGCTTAGATCAGCTTTATACTCAGGCATACCGTGAAAATTACAGCATATTGATGGCATTCCACCGAGATGAACTAGCCGCACCGCAAGAGTTGCAGGTAGCAGCAGAAATTGCCTTAGGACATCGGTGTATGATGACTTTGCGATCGCTCGAGCAAGACCTCAATGAGCGATTATTAAATGGGAATCATATCGTAGAATTAGAATCCCTTGCGACAGAAGCGAAGCACCTGCGCTGTCAGATGAATATTCCCCAAGGTAAGCCGATACTTGAGCAGTTAATTTTGCGATCGCTTTGGCAAATATTGCATGATTCCAATGGTACATTTGATGCAGATATCCAACGCTTAGAGCGGTTAATAGATGTAGCGTATCAGCTAAATCTTGGCGTCTCTCTTGAGCAATCCCAAGAACTATACTTCAGTTGCTTACACACTCAAATTGTCCCGCAATGTCTTGCGACATTCGTCAATGGCAAAGATACGAATCGGTATCGTCAGTTGTTGAAGTTGGGGCAAAAGTTAGCAGTAGATGTTGGTATTTGGTTGAGTCAGTTGGTATATTTTGGTATTTTCTTCTTTTGTAGAGAGCGATTGTATGTTGGTTGCACTAGATGATTGTGTAAGCCCAACGTTTGCTTTCTACTTGAAGAGATATTTTGTCTTGGTTTATTGAAAGCTTTTGTATGTGGCTACACTAAAGTTTTT
>CAIVAU010000043.1 GCA_903903925.1 uncultured cyanobacterium | reverse complement strand
TTTCATAAATCATCTTTAATACTAGCCAACTAATCATTATGCAGAAAAAAAAAGGAAATGATTCGTAAGCTAATATTAAGAGTAATTTATTCATTCTTTTGACCAAATGGTTTCACATTCAGTTTTAGCAATTCCCCAACCTATGATTTAAGCTTTAATTTTTGAGAAATCCAACTGATAATACCGCTTGTAATGGCACCGACCATGAGGATACCTATGCTTGGGCTAAAGACAGGTTGCCAGAGTTTATACCACAAATCTAAACCCAGTGGTACTCCGGCTTCATGACCGATAACTGCGATCACCAACCACCCAAAGCTGAGCAAAACCAAGAATACATCTGCCACTAAAACAAAGTTGAGCCACCGCAAAAATTTATCTTTCATAAAAATGAGAGTTTGTTAATTGTTGGTGGTTAGTGGTTAGTTGTCAACAATACCACTAACGACTAACCACGACCCTCTTAATTATTTCTCAAATAGCCAGCTTTTGACTTTTGCTAAACTCTGCCAATCTGATTTTCGACTTAAACCTTCTTCAATGCTGCTCTTGATTTCCTCGTGCCATTCCTCGTTAACTAACATTAACTGTTGTGCAAAATCAACATGTTGCCGTAAACCTTTTTGACCGGTTTCCAGCATCGCCACGGCGAGATTTACTCTTGCCTGTGGGTCTTGTGGATTTAGCTTTACCGCCTTTTGTGCCGCTTTATAAGCTAGGTCGGGTTTATTCTCAAGCAGATACAACCATGCTAAACAAGTCCAAGCAGAACTACTTTTAGGGGCACGATCGCAAACCTCTTTAAACACAGGGATCAATGCGGTTGCTGCTTCTCCAGCTTTATAACGTTCCAAACCTGTATCAAACAGGGAATCAACTGTATTAGTCATTAGTCATTAGTCATTAGTCGTTGGTCATTGGTCATTGGGCAGGGGGGCATTGCCCAATGCCCCCCTGCTCCCCTGCTCCCTGCTCCCTGCCCCCTGCTCCCTCTCATTACACACCAAATGACTTGCCGCAACCACAGGTTTGGGCGGCGTTAGGGTTGGTGAATTGGAATCCACCACCAATCATGGCATTGCTGTAATCAAGCATTAAGCCATAGAGATATAATAGACTTTTGCGATCGCAAACAATTTTAAAGCCATCGTAGTCAAAAACTTCATCTTGAGGGGTAATCTTACTAGGGTCTTCAAAATCCATCATGTAAGACATCCCTGAGCAGCCACCCTGGCGCACTCCAACCCGTAAGCATAGGTTTTGGCCTTGCTGTTCTTGCAAAAGCTTCACCTGCCGCAATGCAGTTTCGCTCAACAGGATGCCTCGTTGTTGAGACGTTTGTACTTGTGTCATCTGCTTTTTGAACTCCAAAGCTAGTCAAACCATTAGTCCATAAGAACAATACCGGAGGTGTAAACCCCAAGCCTGTCATTATTGCCCAACAAGTTTTTGTATTTATTCTAGCGACATTGATGACGGAAGTTGTGAAATTGTAAATACTCCGTCAAAAGCATACAAAGATTTTTATTCTAGAATTGAAGGATTCTAGTGTGTTTAGAGATTCTGTATTTTTGGATAACCGAACACAGAGTATAGGGTGTGGGGTGTAGGGAATATTTGGATGCCTATATCAAAGGTCGGTACAAGCCCCTGCATTTATGTAGGTGGAAAACGAAAAAATGTCCAGATGAGAGACGTAGTCAGAGAAATACGGCGTCCTGACCCACACCCCTCACACTCCCTGGATTTCTCACGCTTTGAGAAATCCAGGTACCCCCCTTTCACCAACCAGTCCTGACCCAAAAGTTTTCTTTCAAATTGCCTTTTTTTTGATTAACTTATCTATGACAAGTTTTAATCGCTCTACCAGTCGTCGTTTGAAGAAATTAACTCAAATTCCTTCTGTATGGGAGGGCGATCGCCGTCCATTGTCATCAACACAAACCCGAGCCGATGACTCAGAGGCTAAGGGCGAATGTATTCTTTGGGTGGATGGCTCGCAAGGTATTGTCCGGGGGATGGACGTGGTAGCGCCAGAAACCGGCCCGGAGGCAATTGTTCGCACCTTAATGCGAGCAATTGAACATCCTCACAGTCCTGCTAAACCTGCTCGCCCTCAAAGAATTGTGGTCAGAGACCGAGAGATCCAATTCTATCTGCGTGGAGTGCTGCAAGATTTGGACATAGCGATAGATTATGCTCCAGAATTGCCTTTGATTGATGAACTCTTTCGTGGGTTCGCCGAAATCCTTGATAGTCAAGTTCCCGATTTACCCCCGCAGTACGCACAAGTACTGCGAGAAAAGGCATATGCAATTTGGCAAGCAGCTCCTTGGGAATTATTGGAAGAACAGCAAATCTTGTCGATAGAGATCAACAAGTGGGATGTTGGTACACTCTATGCCTCAGTCATGGGAATGCTGGGGATGGAGTATGGGGTGTTGTTATATCGTTCAGAAGAGTCTTTAAAGCGTTTCCGCGCAACGGTTTTAAGAGATGAAGAATCAACACAGCGTTTAGAAGAAGCTTTCTTGAAGCAAGATTGTTTATTCCTGACTTTTGAACATGCTGAAGATGAAGAATCTGACGAAGACGATGAGGATGAATTTGGAGATTTAGCAGATCTCCCGTTATCGGAAATTGACCCTACTTTCGGTAATATCCATCCCTTAGAAGGACTGCGATCTGTTTTATATGATGAGGAAGGACTTGTCGTTTTCGTAGCTCTTGAAAGCTTTTACCGCTTTATCCGCGATCATCGTCGCCATTTTGATGGGGAAACCTTTCCTACCCTCAGTCGTCGCTATCGAATTTCGCTTCCTCACTCAGATGAGCCAACTAAATCAGTTTCTGTCACCGTATCTACAATGCCCCAATTAGCGGCAGAATTAGAAGAAATGGCAGGTTTTGAAGCAACTGAGGACGATCCACAAGCTATTTCAACGTTCCAGTCATTGCGAGATGACTTGATTCCAGAAGATTCATTTCTCAGCCTAGGTGTGGTGTCTTGGGAAATGTTGGAGTACCTACGTAAAGGTGTCGCATACCATAAAATTGGGGAAATCACACCAGATGGTGAAGGGTTACCCGTGATTTTAATTCAAACTTCCCGTCCCAAGGCGAAGACAGTCATTGAAAATATCGAAAAAGCAGGAGGACTTAAAGCAATTTGCTTTAATCCAGGTGCAGATCCTTTTGATGGTACGCACTACGACCTAGGTTTGTTACAAACTGACAATGGCGAATTGTTCCTATTTGGTGAGTTTGAAGATGATGACCCAATACATGTAGAGGCTCGGAAAAAATGGAATCAGCGGTGTAAAAATACCAAAGGTTATTGCGGCTTAATTATTGCTAAAGGACTAACGGGAGCTTCCCGTGGAAATCCCCAACTGCGAGATATGATGGCTCTGTTTGAGGCGCGATCGCTTGCGCCAAAGGATTTAGGCATTGGTACTTTGCAACTCATGCCGCAACTGCAATTTGAATAAACACAGTTACTCGTCATTCATCCCACTCCCAATACGGTTCTGATAAACACCAGTCTAGAAACCCCTTCTCCTATAGTCGCCGCTACTTGTCATGCTTGCTTCTCTAGAAGGGGTACAACCGTATTCCTCCCGCACCTTGCGTCGGTGAGAGCAATGTCGGCGCTCTTATTCACGTAAAAATACAAAGAATATTTAAGTTATATTACTGTTGTTTTATATTTGAAAATCACTTAGTTATAACTAAAAAAAATATTTTTTTCGGGACGCGTAGCCCTTTGAAAAAATGCGTCCTTGCAAAAATCTCCTAATTTTAATGATGGGAATTTCCCTTTTTCCTGCTACCCGTTAAGAGTTCCCTATTCCCGCTTGAGGATGTATTCTTAAGTATTATTAGAGATTGAGCAGATTCTTTATAAACTTTTACTTTAAAGCTGACGTACTCTCTTCGTAATTATTTTACTAACCAAAAAGGCGATATTTAAGTTTTTCATATGAATAAAGAATCATTGAAGAATCAGAAAAAACCGTAAAACACATTTACAATGAAAAAACGACATTATCGATATCGATGGTCAATCGGCTCCATGTTGACAAATCATGTTTGTTCTAAAAAAGAATGTTTGAACGAAAATATAACCCATTTTTGGGACAGAAGAAACAAGTTTTTTGCTAAATCTTTTGCGCAGCTATCGGCTAAAAAGTTTCTGCAAAAACTCCAGGTTAGTGCTATCGCGGAAAAAACGAACGATACACGAAATTTGACAGACACGCACTTTCAATTGATCACCACCTATAGATGACACGACAACGTGCTGATGAGGCAGCAGAATTTACAAATGGTCAGCACCCCGCTCTAAAGAGATGGGGCGTCTAGCAGTCTAGATACCTGACCCGATGCGTGTAACTCGCGTATATGTTGCACTTGCTACTAAGATAGGCAATATCTAAGTGCTTGATTGTATCAACCATCAAAAACCTTGATGATCTATTTTCTAGTGTTGGAGAATATTTTCTTCCTTAGAGTTTTATTTCATGAACTGCGCCTGGAAAGAAAGTCAAACGACAAATGATGAGTAATAATGCTGAAATAGTTATTAAGTTAACACCAAGCATCTGACTGAATTTATAAAATCTCCTAGTCAGTCTTGATTCATCGTCGTACCGCGTCAACTATGACTGACAGTCAGTGTGCGTTATTTTTTCTGTCACAATAGTCAGAAATTGGTTGACCTTTCCAGATTTCATTAGAAGCTAAACAATAGCTTCACAGAAAAAATTTTCTCATGTTAGTAGCAACAGCTTGTTTACTGACATAAATTTTGATAATGTTATCCTTCTCATCCACAATTTAGAATGCGTTGATGATGTTAATATACAGCAGAAACCAGAAGAAAATGACTAATAAGAAATGGGCCGTAAAACGTATTACTGTAAATTTAGCAACACAGGAAGCGGAAAAACTAGATAAATATTGTCAGCAGACAGGTAGACCAGCAACGGATGTTATTCGGGAACTGATTCGTGGACTACCCATGTCTGAAGATCCCAAGGATGTAGGCAGTTAGGGAAATAGGTTTTTGTTTTTTGTTTTTTGTTTTTTGTTCAGTCTGTAACTCATGACTTACGTTCGGGCGGGGTTCAACAGGATATTGTATCTACGCAAGGCTTACATAGACTAAACCCGCCCCTAATTGCAAATGAGTAGCGCCAAAGAAAGTTACAATCTGTAAAGAAACAGCATAAGGAAAGACTGAATGCGCGTTGCGATCATAGGTGCGGGACTTGCTGGGCTAGCGACCGCTGTAGATTTAGCTGATGCAGGTTGTGAAGTTCAAATTTTTGAGTCTCGTCCGTTTGTTGGTGGTAAAGCTGGCAGTTGGGTAGATGGTGATGGTAACCATATTGAAATGGGGTTGCACGTGTTTTTTGGGTGCTACTACCAGATGTTCGACTTGATGAAGAAGGTGGGAGCATCCGAAAACTTACGTTTAAAAGAACATATCCACACCTTTGTCAACAAAGATGGACACATTGGTACTCTAGATTTTCGCTTTTTCACAGGTGCACCTTTCAATGGGTTAAAGGCATTTTTTACCACGTCTCAACTCTCTTTGCAGGATAAATTGCAAAATGCGATCGCCCTAGGGACTAGTCCTGTAGTACAAGGTTTGGTAGACTTCGAGGGGGCAATGAGAACTATCCGCAACTTGGACAAAGTCAGTTTTGCTGACTGGTTCATAAGACACGGCGGTAGTCAGGATAGCATTAAAAGAATGTGGAATCCCATTGCCTATGCCCTAGGTTTCATCGATAGTCATAATATTTCTGCCCGTTGTATGCTAACAATCTTCCAGTTATTTGCAGTCAGAACCGAAGCGTCGGTGCTGCGAATGCTGGAGGGTTCCCCTGATGAGTACCTGCACAAGCCTATTCTGCAGTATCTGGATGCTAGGGGGACAAAAGTTTACACTCGACGACGAGTACGGGAAATACGGTTTACTGAGTCAGGCGAACAAACCAACGTCACTGGTATGGTAGTGGCAAATGGTGATCAAGAAGAACTGATCACGGCTGATGCTTACCTTGCTGCTTGTGATCTCCCAGGAATTCAGCGCCTCCTACCCCAAGAGTGGCGCAAGTGGTCTGTTTTTGAAAACATTTATAAGTTAGATACAGTGCCAGTGGCAACAGTTCAGTTACGGTTTGATGGTTGGGTAACAGAACTACACAATGCCGTTGAACGTAAACAGCTAAATCATGCCGCTGGGATAGATAATTTACTGTACACTCACGAGGCTGACTTTTCTTGTTTTGCCGATTTAGCTTTGACTAGCCCTGCTAATTATTACCGGGAAGGGCAGGGATCGCTATTACAGGTAGTGCTAACACCAGGAGATCCGTTTATTAAACAAAGTAATGAGGCGATCGCAACTCATGTCACCAACCAAGTGCATGAACTATTTCCATCGTCACGAGAGTTGAATGTGACTTGGTCAAGTGTGGTGAAACTTGCTCAGTCTCTTTACCGAGAAGCGCCGGGGATGGATGTTTATCGTCCTCAGCAAAAGACGCCTATTTCTAATTTCTTCCTCGCAGGTAGTTATACTCAGCAAGACTACATCGATAGTATGGAAGGAGCAACGATTTCAGGACGGCGTGCGGCTCAAGCAATTTTGGAGACTGTGAAAAAGTAGCGAACCGTAGAGGAAGGGAAAAGAATGGCGGATTGGTTGGAACATAGTGCAGAGGTGGAGGTAGAGGCTCCTATAGAGTTAGTCTGGAGTTTGTGGTCTGATTTGGAGCAAATGCCACGGTGGATGAAATGGATAGATTCGGTAAAGATTCCTGAGGATAATCCAGAGATATCTCTGTGGACGCTGAAGACTGGCGGTCTGGAATTTACCTGGAAATCCCGGATTCTCAAGGTAGTTCCCAATCAGATTATTCAGTGGGAATCGATAGATGGCTTGCCAAATCGGGGAGCGATCCGTTTTTATGATCGCCACGGTAGTAGTATCGTAAAAATTACCTTTGCCTACGCTATCCCTGGTGTTCTTGGCAAGATTATGGATAATTTGTTTTTGGGACGGGTAGTGGAATCAACGACTAAAGCTGATTTGGAGCGTTTTAGAGAATATGCTCTTAAGAAACAAGAGGGAGCAGGGAGCAGGGAGTAGGGAGCAGGGAGTAGGGAGTAGGGAGTAGGGAGTAGGGAGTAGGGAGTAGGGAATAGGAGGAGTTTCTTTCATTCATAACGGGTGGTGTGCCGCCCGTGGGGTGCTCTCAAGAAACACTCTCGGTGGCAGTGGGTTGAGCAATCAGGTCAAAGCCTAGAGACTGAGCTTTTTTCCTGAGATTGTTCAGGATTTGGTCTTGGTATTTCTGCTCGTAGTAGTCCATGCCAGGGTCAGTGTAAAGT
>CAIVAU010000042.1 GCA_903903925.1 uncultured cyanobacterium | reverse complement strand
GATATAGTAAAGTTGCAAACGCTGCATACAGCGTCATAAATAAAGTCGTCCCCGATTCACTAGACAAGATTTTTAATTTCTGAATCAGTTCATGATTGAAGGCAAAAGTTTGTCTAGCTCCTTGGTACGTTTGTACATTGGGCCGAGTCCTGTCAGTGGGTAATTGCAATAATTCTGGTGCACCGTGCAGTTGATTCAGCCAGTAATTGAGTTGAGTTTCTCGGACTTCTCCACTCAACCATTGTTTCTGCCAAATGGCAAAGTCGGCATATTGGATTGGTAATTCTGGTAAGGGGGATGGAACTCCAGCAGAAAAAGCTTGATATAAACTAGATAGTTCTTGGATGAATACCCCAATTGACCAACCATCCGAAATAATATGATGCATTGTCAACAAGAACACATATTCTTTGTCTGATAACTGCACTAAACTACACCTAATTAATGGTGTAATTTCTAAGTCGAAGGGGGTAATTGCTTCTTGTTGTGCAAGTTTGTGTAGGACAGTTTCACGTTCTGTGGCTTCTAGTTCCTGTAAGTCCACCACCTTGATATTGACGGTGACTTCTGGTGCAATGACTTGTATTGGTGTGCCATTCACCGTTTGGAAGCTGGTGCGTAATACCTCGTGGCGACGGACTATTTCTAATAGTGCTTCTTGCAGGGCTTTGATATCTAAGTTCCCACTAATACGAATTGCTCCAGGCATGTTGTAAGTAGCACTTGACCCTTCTAGTTGGTTGAGGAACCAAAGTCGCTCTTGTGCAAATGATAGAGGTAATTTTTCGTAATTTTGGGAACTTCTAGGAATGACTTGTAAGTGAGAGTCTTGTAAAAACTCAATGATTTCAGCTTTGCGATTACTTAGTTGAGAGCGTATTTCTGGCGTAACTATTCCTTGAGGAGCATTACAGCGCAAGATATTTCCCTCCATAAAGAGTTTGATATCTAAAACAGCGATCTCGGACAAAAACTTTTGAATCGGTTTCATAGTTCTATTTCTTCGCGATTTTCTAATTTATAAGAAGAAGTAGTTTGTAATTGTTGTAGTAGTGATGAATTGCTGGTTTCAATTATTTTTGATAAGCCGACTATTGTTGGCTCTTCAAACAGCTTTCTTAGAGGAATATCAACTGCAAAAGCTTGCTTTACTCTAGAAATGATTTGTATCGCTAAAAGGGAGTGTCCACCCAATTCAAAGAAATTGTCATAGATACTCACCTTTTGTGTGTTCAAAACTGAACCAAAAATATCAGCAATTATTTCCTCAGTACTATTTCTAGGAGAGATATATTGCAAATGGCTTCTTTTTTCGATGCTAGGTACTGGTAATCCAAGTCGATCTATTTTGCCATTGGCTGTTAAAGGTAGGGTATCTAACGTAATAAAGGTACTGGGTATCATGTATTCGGGTAGCTGGGAAAAAAGGAAGTCCCGCAATTTATTGGTGGTGAGTGTGTCATCAGAACTCACTACATAGGCAATTAAGCGTTTATCCCCTGGAACATCTTCTGTGGCGATGACTACAGATTGTTGAATTTGGGGATGGGTATTAAGAACGGTTTCAATTTCTCCCAACTCGATGCGGAAACCACGAATCTTCACCTGATAATCAAGACGCCCCAAAAATTCGATATTACCATCGCTGGAATAGCGGGCTAAATCTCCGGTAGCATACAAACGGTTGCCAAGTTTTTGACTAAAGGGATTGAGGCTGAAACGTTCTAAAGTGAGTTCAGGACGATTGAGATATCCTCTGACGACACCCCGACCACCAATAAATAGCTCTCCTGGGACTCCGATTGGAACTGGTTGATAGTGTCGATCAAGAATGTAGATTTCCGTGTTGGCAATTGGTTTACCAATAGGAATTGTCCTTTCAGAACGATTAACTAGATAACTTGTAGACCAAATAGTCGTTTCTGTTGGTCCGTAGAGATTCAGAACTTCTCCGGATACCAACTGATGAAGTTCCTCTGCCAAGGAGACGGGAAGCACTTCTCCACCAAGCATCAGTTTCTGAAGTGAGCGTAAAGCATCAAGTGCATCTGGGTCAGTGGTCAGTGTCTTCACCAGAGAAGGAGTACATTGCATGTGGGAAATATGATGCTGTTTAATTTGTGCAGGCAAGGAGTAGTCTTGATTATCACCTGTATTAACTTTTCTGTTACTG
>CAIVAU010000041.1 GCA_903903925.1 uncultured cyanobacterium | reverse complement strand
GGGAGTCTTCGTAGGAGGAGTGAGGTTTGGCGTTTGTTGTTGCGTATTGGGAAAAGGTAAGTCGGAATTTCCCGGAGTGGGAGTCTTCGTAGGAGGAGTGAGGTTTGGCGTTTGTTGTTGCGTATTGGGAAAAGGTAAGTCGGAATTTCCCGGAGTAGGAGTTTTCGTAGGAGGAGTGAGGTTTGGCGTTTGCTGTTGCGTATTTGGCGGCGGAATATCTGGAAAGGGGGTTGTTTGCGGTAGGTTTTGTGCTGTGTTTTGCGTAGTGGAGGTTGGCACTATGATCTCTGGCTTCGCCACCGATACAGGTGTTGTTCTTAACACACTAGCAACGCTATGATCCTGATTTGTTAGTGCTATAAAAACCTTTGTTTTTTCTTTGAAATTGTTAAGGGTTTGTGCATTTGCACTCAGCGAGTTGCCCAGAGGGGTTGCTATCGCCACCACTGTTACTAAAACGGGGGATAAGCGCATTTTATTGAGATTATTCTTCACGTCCGCACACCATCAAAAGGTCGTATTAGTCAATACTTCATAGCCAATAGTCACTAGTCATTGGTATTAGACAAATGACAAATGACAATCCACACGAGTTTAATTGATTTTTGCCCACTTACTTTAATTACCGTCTACTGCTTTTAGCACTCTTTGTAAAACCTCCTGGTAGGCATGCTCTACATTTCCTAAGTCCCTGCGGAAACGGTCTTTATCTAATACCCGACCATCAAGGTCGCTTCCTGCATAGGTATCCCACAATCGACATGTGTCGGGACTAATTTCATCTGCCAGCAGCATTCGCTGTTGTGCATCCAAACCAAATTCTAGTTTGAAGTCTACTAAGGTAATACCGCATCGCTGGAAAAAGTTGCTCAGAACATCATTGATTTTTAATGCTAGATGGGTAATTGTGTCTAGTTGTTCCGGAGTGGCGAGTTCCAGCAAGTAGAGGCGATCGCGTGTCAACAAAGGATCTCCCAATTGGTCATTTTTATAATAAAACTCTACCAACGGCTGTTTCAGTATGGTGCCTAGTGGCAAGCCAGTTTGTTGACAGAGACTTCCCGCAGCAATGTTCCTGAGAACCACTTCCAACGGCAGAATCTTGACTGCCCTCACCCGCATTTGACCTGGGCTAGGGTTGTCAATATAGTGAGTGGGGATGCCATGGGTCTCTAACTCTTGAAAGAGCTTACTGGAAATGCTACAATTAATAGTACCTTTATCCGCAATAGTGCCTCTTTTTTGAGCGTTGAAGGCAGTGGCGTCATCTTTGAAATTTGCTAGTAAAACTCCTGGTTCATCCGTTGTGTAGATGATTTTTGCTTTGCCTTCGTATAATTTAGAATGAACTGACATAGTCAAGGGTAAAGTTATAAGCGATGAGTAGCTTTGATGCTCTCAAGCTTAACTATTTTATCTTTAGTCGGGGCGGGTTTAATTGATCAGGATGATCTCACTAAACTCTCATCGAGATCTATTAAGTATTTCTACCGTAGACGGTCAGGTATCTTTTTATTTACCTTAAATTGTAGAAATTTTTAGAATATAGTGGACAAAGATGATTTTCTCTATCCCCGTAGTCGCTACTACGGTCAGGTTAAGCCAGAAAACTTAATTTTCAACGCTAATTTACAAGAATTTGCCCAACGAATTAGCTACATCTGTGGTCTCGAAACATCTGGCAAAATCAGTCCAGAAGAAGCATACGAACAAGTAAAGGCTCTTTGGAAAGACTTGAAGAACTCGAAGAAACAGTTGGGAATTGGTGAAAACCCCTTCGGGAATGATCAGATCACCTAGCTAGGACGCTACCAGGAGTCAGGAGTCAGGAGTCAGGAGTCAGGAGTTAATAGAATAATCAACAACTAATGACTAATGACTAATGACTAAGCAATCCAAAGTAAAATTATGCTGCACTCTCTAATTGATCAGAGTGGATGATCTTTTGATAGTAGGTTTGTAACTGCTGTGTTGCAGATGCCCATCCCCAACGTTCTGCTTCCCTGCGGGCATTTTGACGGATAATTTCTCTTTCTTGTTTATGTTGTAAGAGACGAAGAGTGGCGGCGATCGCACCTAAAATATCTGCTTCCGGCTCAAACAGATATCCATTAACTCCATCTGCAACAATATCAGGAATACCACCGGAACGGGCTGCTACCACCGGACACCCAGCAGCCATCGCTTCTAGTAGGACTAATCCCAGCGTTTCTGTACGGGAAGGAAAGATAAAGGCATCGGCGCTAGCGAAAGCAGATGCTAACTCTTTTCCAGAAAGATACCCGACAAAGTGGGTATTGGTTCCGAAAAAGTGTTGTTCCAGTGGTTGGCGGTGAGGTCCATCTCCCACTAATGCCAATCTAGCATCAGGGATTGCGGCTAAAATTGGCTTGATCCGTTCAATTTCTTTTTCCACAGAAAGACGCCCAACATATAGTAGTAAGGGGCTTTTGGGATGATTTTGCGACAGATGCGATCGCATTTCAACGCTTGCTAAATCAGGGTGGAATGTCTCTGTATCTACCCCCCGCTGCCACAAATTGACTCTTTCAATGCCGTGTGCTGTGAGTTCCTCCATCATCGCTGTGGAGGTACATAAATTTAAGGTAGCTTGATTATGACCTGCCTTTAGTAATTCCCATAGCAATCCTTCGAGCATTCCTAAGCCGTAATGCTGAAGATACTGAGGCAAATGAGTATGGTAAGACGCCACCAGGGGAATATTTAAGATTTTGCCATAAAATATCCCAGCCAATCCTAAAACTGCTGGATTTACCACATGAATAATATGTGGTTTAAACTCTTCCAGCACTTGACCTATGGCTGGGCGCGGTAGTGCCAATTTTAACTCTGGATAAAGTGGCATGGGAAAACCAGTGACACCATAAACTTTGGCACCTTTGTATTCCGTAATACCACCATCCGGAGAAATTACCAGCACTTGGTTGCCGTGACGCTGTAAATAGTCAACGGTATGACGCAGGCGCGTCACAATCCCGTCAACCTTGGGTAAAAAGGTTTCAGTGAACAGGGCAATTCGCATAATTCGTCATTAGTCATTAGTCATTAGTTAACGGTTCACAGTTCACAGTCTACAGTATTTCACTCCTGACTCCTGACTCCTGACTCCTGACTCCTGACTCCTGACTCCTAACTCCTAACTACCTCCGCCAAGAGACTTTTGGCAGAATGTGATTTTGATCGACTCTGGTCTGGTACTTAATAGCAAAGTTTAACAGCGAATCGAGTAGAGAATCAGAGAGATAGTGGGGTTGCAAGCCAAGATCCAGCAGTTTGGTGTTTTTGGCGTTGTAGTAATGTTCTTCTTTCTCAACTCTGGGGTTATCCATGTGGTTGATTTCCACATTTAGTCCCATGGCGGTTCCAGCTTTCTTCACCAGAATTGCTAAATCGCCGACACTATATTGTTCAGTAAATTGGTTAAATACACGGAATTCACCCGGTTGGGCTGGATTTGCGATCGCTATTTCCACACACCGCACTGTATCCCGAATATCTAAGAATCCACGAGTTTGCCCTCCTTTACCGTAAATGGTGAGGGGGTGTGCGATCGCTGCTTGAATGCAGAAGCGGTTCAACGCTGTACCAAACACCCCATCATAATCAAGGCGGTTAATTAACAATTCGTCCATTCCTGTTTCGTCAGTTAAGACGCCGTAAACCACACCTTGATTTAAATCTGTTGCCCTCAATCCCCAAATTCGGCAGGCAAAGTGGATATTGTGGCTGTCATGGACTTTGCTTAAGTGATACATTGAACCGGGCTGCTTCGGATACGGTAGGGTGTCTTTGCGCCCATTGTGTTCAATCGTGATGTAGCCTTCTTCAATATCAATGTTAGGTGTACCGTATTCACCCATTGTTCCCAGCTTTACCAAATGACAGTCTGGGAAATCTTCCCGCATTGCGTACAGCAAATTCAATGTGCCAACGACGTTATTGACTTGGGTCGCAACTGCGTGTTCGCGGTCAATCATTGAAAAAGGTGCCGAACGCTGTTCGCCAAAATGCACAATGGCTTCAGGCTCAAATTGATGCAGCGCCCCCTTCAGAAATTCGTAATTGGTAATATCACCAATGAACAGGTCGATGGATTTACCAGTCAAATCTTGCCACCGTCTTAGGCGTTGCTGAATTGAAGCAATGGGGGTGAGAGTTTGGACACCCAATTCGTTATCCCAGTGTCGCCTCACCAAACTATCTAAAATCCCAACTTCATAACCTTGCTTGGAAAGGTAAAGTGCAGTTGCCCAACCGCAATAACCATCGCCACCAATAACCAGGACTTTCATTTTTACCAGTTTTTACTCGCTGATAGCTTAATCTATCAGGTTTGTGTCCCATATAACCATTAAAAATAGAGAGTTAGGAGTGTGGGAGGTGTGGGGAGTCTGGGGAGTCTGGGGAGTCTGGGTGGCACTTTGCGAAAAGCATGCGCCCATTTTCCTAACTCCTAACTCCTCATCCCTGCTTTTGTAAAGAAAAGTAACAAAACTAGCGTTAAAGCGTCTTACAGTCTTGACAACCAAAAAGGGAGTCGCTATTGTTAGATACATACCCGGGTAAGACTGCTAAAGAGTTATATGCAAGCGAAGCAAAAGGTTACTTTGTATTTGTCGCCAGAACTGCACAAGAGGTTAAAAATTCGTTCAGCAGTAGATTCCGAACCAATGTCAGAACTGGCAGAGCGTGCTCTAGGTTTCTATTTGGCCAATTCGGAATTAGTTGAAGAAGTTGAGGATTCATATGGAAGAACTCATAGAGTATATTCCTGTCCAACTTGTGAAAGTTCTTTAGTGTTGCGTGATGGGGAACTAGTTACCTTGGGTAATCAACCAGGAGTTATTGGTGATCATCTACCCATCGACGACATGGAACTTGAAGAAACAAACAAGCAAAAGGGTGAGGAAGAGTTAGTTCCTTGCTAGGTCAGGAATTATGAATTATGCATTCATAATTCCCAAGTATTTGCTAAACAACGATGTCTGTACTGTCTGTTAAGGTCCCAAGTAGGTCGATAGTATGAAAGAAGAGCTCAATATTCTTGTTCAAGCTCAATACCCTTTAATCTACCTTGTGACCTCCGAGGAAGAGCGGGCTGAGCAGGCGATTTTTACAACTGCTCAAGCATCAAAGCCAGTAAGGCGAGTTTATGTTTGGACGGTAACTCACGGTATCGTTGAGTATGGTCAACCTCGAAACGTCACTCAACACAACACGGTTTCTCCAGAAGCGGCGATAGAGTGGATAATTCGGCAGAAAGAACCAAGTATATTTATTCTTAAAGATTTACATCCTTTTATTGATGCGCCTGCGACAACAAGGTCTTTACGAGACGCGATCGCTAGCTTCAAAGGTATGCAGAAGAACATCATTTTGATGTCACCGATGCAGCAAGTACCCATTGAACTAGAAAAAGAGGTTGTCGTTCTTGATTTTGCACTGCCAGATATGGGTGAGTTGAATAAAGTTTTGACAAGCCATATAGAGCAAAACCGTGGGCGGCGGCTGACAACAGAGTCGCGAGAAAAACTGCTCAAAGCAGCTCTAGGGTTAACAAAGGATGAAGCTGAAAAAGTCTACCGTAAGGCACAGGTAACTACAGGGCGTCTGACGGAAGATGAATTAGATATAGTTTTATCTGAGAAAAAGCAAATCATCCGGCGTAATGGTATATTGGAATACATAGAAGAAGATGCCACCATTGATGCAGTCGGCGGCTTAGCAGAACTCAAGAAATGGCTGAAGCAACGCTCTAACGCTTTTACCGAAAAAGCAAGGGAGTACGGTTTACCTCAACCAAAAGGCATGTTAATATTAGGGGTGCCTGGTTGTGGGAAATCACTGATCGCTAAAACCACATCAAGGCTGTGGGGTTTACCTCTTCTGCGGCTAGACATGGGGCGAGTCTATGACGGCTCTATGGTTGGACGTTCAGAAGCGAATTTACGTAATGCCCTGAAAACAGCAGAATCTATCTCCCCAGCGATTTTGTTCATTGATGAGTTGGACAAATCATTTGCAGGTAGTTCTGGTTCTGGTGATTCCGATGGTGGGACTTCCAGCCGAATATTTGGCTCTTTCCTGACTTGGATGCAAGAGAAAAAATCCCCTGTGTTCGTGATGGCAACGGCTAACCGAGTTGAACGATTGCCTGGGGAATTCTTAAGGAAAGGTCGCTTCGATGAGATATTCTTTGTGGACTTGCCAACTCCCGAAGAACGTCAAGATATTTTCAAAATTCATCTGAGTCAGCGTCGTGGAGACATAGGGCGATTTGACCTCGAACAACTGGCGAAGATGTCTGATGGATTTTCTGGGGCAGAAATTGAACAAGCGATTGTTGCAGCAATGTACGAAGCTTTTGCTCAACAAGAACGGGAGTTCACCCAGTTAGATATTATTGCTGCAATCAAGGCGACGCTGCCGCTGTCACGTACGATGCAAGAACAAGTGACAGCCCTGAGAGATTGGGCTAGACAGCGAGCAAGACCCGCAGCATCCTCCTTTGCTGAATATCAGCGAATGGAGTTTTAAAAGCTTTCTCCTGCTACTACAGGGGGAAAGGCTAGCGCCGAATGCTAGCAGTTAAGAAAAAACCGCGTGAAATTACACGCGGCTTAGGCTAAAACAAACCGTTGTCCTTTTCTCAATCTTCTCTTTTGGAGGAACCCAAATGTCTCATTTTAGCACCCTGCGTACCAAAATCACCGATGCAGAAATCCTCAAGTCTTCTCTGCGTGACCTAGGTATCTCCGTTAAGACCGAAGCTGATGTCCGTGGTTACAACGGTCAGCGCGTTCGTTCTGACATTGTTGCAGTTTTGGATGGCGAATATGATCTGGGTTGGTCTCGCAATAGCGATGGTTCTTTCGACCTCATCGCAGACCTGTGGGGCGTCGCTAAAAAGCACAACCAAACCGAGTTGATCAACTCAATCAACCAGAAGTACGCTGTTAACAAGACCTTGACTGAAGTAAAACAGCGCGGTTTGCAAAATGCTAACGTTAAGTTGGTATTGCAATAGTATTTCTGCACGTTCCTAAAGCTGCACGGGTTAATTAAGTTATTTGCTATTAACCCGCTTTTTTTAACTATAAAAACCCGGTTTCTGTAAGAAATCGGGTTTTTTAGTGATAAGATACACTTGTTTTATTTTTTTGAATTTTGAATTTTGAATTTTGAATTACCTAGTGTCACTGTCACCGTTCCCGCTACGACTGCTAACTTGGGGCCGGGGTTCGATTGTATCGGTGCAGCTTTAACACTGTACAATCAGTTCAAGTTTACTAGTCTCCCATCTTGTCAAGGGAGAGACGAAGAAGCATTGGTGATCAATGTTATTGGTGCCGAGGCCCATAGGGTGACAACTGATCGGAGCAATTTGCTCTATCAGGCTTTTGTGAAGTTTTATGAATACTTGGGACAGATACCGCCGCCGGTGAAGATTGAAATTCAGATGGGTGTCCCTTTGGCGCGGGGTTTGGGTAGTTCGGCGACGGTTATTGTTGGTGGGTTGCTTGGCGCAAATTTGCTCTCTGGTGAAGCTTTGAGTCAGCAGCAGGTGATGGGGTTGGCGATCGCTTTGGAAGGACACCCAGATAATGTGGTGCCGGCGTTGTTGGGGGGGTGTCGGTTGGCGGCGACGCGGGTGGAAGATGAACCGCAGAGGCGCGGAGAACACAGAGAATGGGAGGTTTGTGAGGTTCCTTGGTGTGGGGAGGTCGTACCGGTGGTGGCGATTCCGGATTTTGAGCTTTCAACGCAGGAGGCGCGGCTGGTTTTGCCAACGGAGGTGAGTCGTGGGGATGCGATTTTTAATACGGCACATTTAGGGTTGTTATTGCGCGGTTTGGAAACTGGTAGGGGAGATTGGTTGAGGGCTGCTTTGCAAGATAGGCTGCATCAGCCTTACCGGAAAGGGTTGATTCCCGGTTTTGATGCTGTGAATTCTGCTGCTGTTGCTGCTGGTGCTTATGGGATGGTCATTAGTGGTGCTGGTCCAACGCTTTTGGCTTTAACAGATACGGTAAACTCGGAAGCTGTAGCAGCAGCAATGGCATCTGCTTGGAAAGAGGAAGGCATTTCATCTGTTGTGCGATCGCTTTGTGTCGATACCCAAGGAGCAACAAGCGTTTTTTGAAGAGGGAGCAGGGAGCAGGGAGCAGGGAGCAGGGAGCAGGGAGCAGGGAGCAGGGAGCAGGGAATAGGGAGCAGGGAGCAGGGAGCAGGGAGCAGGGAGCAGGGAATAGGGAGCAGGGAGCAGGGAGCAGGGAGCAGGGAGCAGGGGAATAGGGAATAGGGAATAGGGAGCAGGGAGCAGGGAATGGGCATCTTAGTCGAAGACTGCCTCACTGCACGTCTGGAAATACATTTTTAAAAAAGTGGGCTTTAAGTTCCTGTCCCCTACCCCCCAATACTGCGTAGGTTTTGGAATTTCTTGGTTGAGGCAAGCAGTATAAGAGCAGGGGGAGAAATTGAGGCTCTTGAAGAGTTTTGCCTCCCCTGCTTCCCTGCTCCCTGCTCCCTCTGAACACAAGTTTACAAAAACTTGATTTTTTTTCGGAGAAATTAGGTTTACAAAACTAAACTGTGCTTAATATAATGTAACTTAAAGATAAAATGCCAAATAATTTTCGTTGATTGTCACAGATGAATGCTATTGAGTTTCCTTGGTTAACAGCCATCATTCTATTGCCACTGATGGCGGCTGTAGCCATCCCCCTGGTTCCGGATAAAGAGGGCAAAACTGTACGTTGGTATGCACTGGGAATAGCGATCGCCGACTTGGCGTTAATGATTTATGCCTTTTGGCGAAGCTACGATTTTCAAAGTTATGCATTCCAACTGGTAGAAAAATATCCTTGGGTTCCGCAGTTGGGTTTGAATTGGTCTGTAGCGGTGGATGGGTTATCGATGCCCCTGGTGATGCTCACAGGTTTAATTAATACCCTCGCAATATTCGCGGCTTGGAAGGTAACAACCAAGCCGCGTTTGTTTTATGGTCTGATGCTGGCAATGTACAGTGCCCAGATTGGTGTATTTGTTGCTCAGGATCTATTGTTGTTCTTCCTGATGTGGGAAATTGAGTTGGTGCCAGTGTACCTGCTCATTTCTATTTGGGGAGGGCAAAAGCGCCGCTATGCAGCTACCAAGTTCATTCTTTACACTGCTGCTGCATCAATATTTATTTTGGTGGCAGGTTTTGCAATAGCGTTCTCCGGAGATACCTTTACCTTCGACATGGCAACTCTGGGAATGAGGCAATATCCTAAAACTTTAGAATTACTGGCTTACACTGGTTTTTTAATTGCCTTCGGTGTCAAACTGCCAATTTTCCCGCTACATACTTGGCTACCGGATGCCCATGGTGAAGCGTCAGCACCCGTTTCAATGATTTTGGCTGGCGTATTGTTGAAGATGGGTGGTTATGCGCTGATCCGCATCAACATGGAAATGTTACCCAATGCCCATGTTTACTTTGCCCCAGTGCTGGCAATTTTGGGTGTGGTAAATATTATTTACGGTGCGTGCTGTGCTTTTGCCCAAACCAATCTGAAACGACGTTTGGCATATTCTTCGATCGCCCACATGGGGTTTGTGCTGATTGGTATTGCCTCTTATACAGACCTTGGCATCAATGGCGCTGTGCTACAGATGCTTTCCCACGGTTTGATTGCAGCTTGTTTGTTCTTCCTCTCTGGCGTAACCTACGAGCGTACCCACACCTTGATCATGTCTCAAATGGGTGGTATGGCAAAGGTCATGCCCAGAACATTTGCCCTATTTACCACTGGTGCAATGGCTTCTCTGGCATTACCAGGGATGAGTGGCTTTGTCGGTGAGTTAATGGTGTTTCTTGGTATTGCTACAAGTGATGTTTATAGTTCTAGCTTTAAAGTTGTCATTGTATTGCTGAGCGCGGTTGGCGTGATTTTAACTCCAATTTATCTTCTGTCGATGCTGCGTCAAGTGTTCTACGGCAAGCAAGATGAAAATTTGGTCTTGGATGCAGTGGTACAAGATGTCAAACCCCGCGAACTGTTGATTACGGCTTGTCTGTTAATTCCCATCATCGGTATTGGTTTGTATCCTAAATTTGTGACACAGACTTATGATGTGAAGACGGTAGAAGTCGCAGCCCATGCTCGCCACGTACTACCAGTTGTTGCTCATCAGCAACCATCAAGTTTATATTCCAGTATTTTTACTTCCCCATCATTGGCTAATTCTCAGGCTTCTGATTTAGTTTCTGTTGCTAGGTGAATATTTTTTAGAGTTGGGTGCAACTAAGTATTTATAGAACATAATGTAAGAATTCAGGAGTCAGAATACATCCGTCAGAATTGTTAAACAATTGGCAGATAACAAGATATCTCAAGAGCCTAAAGACAGATACCAAACCCTAATAAATTCTGACTTCTGACTCCTGACTCTGACCAATGGGACTAGAAGAAGGAGAAACCTCGGAAGGTTTGTCACTACTATTAGAACAGGCAGTTACAATACCAGTGCCAGGTGTCAGCAATCCATATTGGAGTACTCTGCGACGGTTGATGCGAAAAATACTATCCCAGTAGGGTTTTTGTTGGTTCATATAGGCTTCCAAGGTTTAAGTAGTAACACTTAATTTTATCAATCTTATTTTCGTAGTTTTAACATACCTTAGGGCAAACTGACTTAACACTAAATCATCCTTTGAGTAGAGGCAAGAAAAGCTGTAAGGATGAAGTTGTAAGTTATCCGGCTGTCGATAATAAAAAGACATGGAACCGGAGAAATCTTTATCATGCCTAGCTTGCTTACTATGTATTGGAAGATATTTCAAGATTGGTGATTAGACGTTGAAAAGTTACGTGAAAACTCGTAGACATGAATCAAGTCATCAATAAAAACACTGTGGCTAATCAAACAGCAGTTAACAAGCAAAGTCAACAGCCGCCTAGTCAATCGCCAATGTCCGATGAGGTTCCTATAAAAACCTGGATTGGTCTTTTTGGCGCTATGTTGGGTGCATTCATGGCGGTTTTGGATATTCAGATTACTAACTCTTCTCTGCAACAAATTTCTGGGGCACTAGGTGCTTCAACAGATGAAGGTTCTTGGATCTCCACCTCTTATCTAGTAGCTGAGATTGTGACTATTCCGCTAACTGGGTGGCTATCGCAAGTGTTTTCTGTGCGATGGTATCTGGTCGTAAATTCCATCCTGTTTATCATCTTTTCCTTATGCTGTGCTTTTGCCACTAGTCTCGGGGAGATGATTGTATTCCGCGCTGGTCAAGGATTCACAGGGGGCGTGCTGATTCCCATGGCTTTTACGATCGTACTCACGACCTTACCACCAGCTAAACAGTCCATTGGGCTGGCAATGTTTTCGGTAACAGCTACCTTTGCACCCTCAATTGGTCCGACAATTGGGGGGTGGCTGACGGATAACTTTAGCTGGCAGTACAACTTCTACTTGAATATCATTCCAGGAATCCTACTGGTCGCCATAGTTTTGTACGCTATTGATCCTCAGCCTTTACAACTGAACCGATTGAAGGGAGGCGATTGGTTGGGCATCGTTTCTATGGCGATCGGTTTAGGTTCTCTAGAAGTTATTTTAGAAGAAGGAGAGCGCTGGGACTGGTTTGGTTCTAAAACAATTAGGCAATTGTCTATCGTTGCTGCTATTTTTCTCACTCTTTTCTTCTGGATTGAACTAACCCGCAAGAGACCTTTTATCAATCTACGCTTATTGATCCGGCGTAACTTTGGCATCGCTAGTATAGCTGGTTTGGCCCTCGGACTTGGCCTCTATGGCACAGTCTATATTATTCCTCTGTATCTTGGTCAGATCCAAGATTACAGTCCTCAGCAAATTGGTGAGGTGATCATGTGGTCGGGAGTGCCACAGTTGTTTCTCATCCCGTTCGTGCCTAAACTCATGCAGCGCTTTGATCCTCGGTGGATGGCTGCGGTAGGGTTTGGCATTTTTGCGATCTCGTGCTTTATGAACTCCACGATGACGCACTATACAGCTATTCAAGAACTGAAATGGTCGCAGCTTGTCCGAGCCTTGGGACAACCCCTGATGATCTTACCGCTTTCGTCTATTGCTACGGCAAATATTGAAAAAGAACAGGCAGGCTCAGCCTCTGGTTTATTTAACATGGCCCGTAACTTAGGTGGCTCAGTTGGGATTGCTGCCCTAGACACACTGCTAACTAGGCGGGAGCAATTTCACTCGGAGCGTCTAGGAGAGGCGATCACATCTTATAGCCCTCGAACCCAGCAACGAATTGATCAAATGACTCAGTTCTTCATCAGTCAAGGAGCAGATCCTAGTACCGCCCACAATGAAGCTCTCCAAAGCATCGCCAACGTCATCCGTCGTGAGGCATATGTCATGGCTTACAACGATTGTTTTTACTTCATGGCTATAGCACTGCTAGTCTGTGGTGTTGCCCTACTTTTTACTAAAAAGGTCAAAGGCGGTTCTACGGGAGGGGCTCATTGAAAGCGACCCACTGGCTGCGTACCACCCGTTATGAAGGTCAGAAACACCTCCTTAAATACTCCCTACTCCCTGCTCCCTGCTCCCTGCTCCCTGCTCCCTCTTGTTTCTTAAAAGCTTAACGTGAACTTTAAATTCTGATGATTTCCAAAAAGTTTTGATGAAGAATTGCTCCTAACTTCACTTAGAAATCACAGTACAATTTACAACTACTGTTGAGGGTGTTCTGCCAATGGTAATTGTGCAAACCATATCAAGAAAGCAGGGCAAGATATGAAAAAAAGGTATCAATTGGCGATAGCTGCCGTTGCTGTGGGTTTCAGTAGTGGTTGTGCCATTTCCGCAGCTCACGCCGAGGTAATTAACTATACTTTCACTGCGGACGTGACTTCTGGGATACATGTAGGTCAGTATCATGGTTTTTTCAGTTACGATGACTCGACCCTCACAGGAAAAGGTTCTGAGAGCATAGGGGTTTCCCAAGGATTATCCATCTTATTTAATTACTTGGGTACTACCTATACTGAAAAGAGTGATACTGGTTATGGTTTAGGTGTTCCCCTTTTAAGCTTTGATAATGGAAGTCTTTTGGGCTTGAATTATCTAGTCCACAATCAGTTTTACATAGCTGATCATATCAATGAGCCATATACAGGAGGTGCAAAATTTTATAACAATGTTAGTGACAACGGAGAATCTGGAACACAGGTGGGTACAGTCAGTTATTTTCAGAGTCAACCCATTCCTGAACCCCTCTCTATTGTCGGTACAATATTCGCTACTAGCATCGGCTTGCTGAGCAAGAAGCGTCAGCAAGTAGAGTCAATCAAGGTCAAAGCTTAATCCAGTACCGCTGGCGCGTAACTAAATAGAATTCTCAATGGAGTGCAATACACGGTGAGGCACTCCATTGAGAAGTGCTATCTGGTGAAGAAAAACTGGAACAACCATCGTCACATGACAAGCCACATCAAAAAGTTAAAAAATGTAACAATGTAGTCTAAAATAGTTCTTTGAGCAAACCTTAAAATAGCGTGTTTATATGGCAGGGCATCTCCTATCTTCGTTTTTCCTTGCAGTATCATCTAATGTTGATAACTTTGCTGTAGGTGTTGCCTATGGTGTCAAAAAAATAAAAATAGGTATATTTAGTAACTTAGTTATTGCTGTAGTTTCTGCCTCAGGGACATATTGTTCTATGACAGTAGGAGAAATTATTAGTAGGTTTTTATCGGCACATGTAGCTAATTTGCTGGGGAGTGGTGTTCTGGTAGCTCTGGGAATTTGGAGTCTATGGGATACATTAAGGATAGAAAGACGAGAAAAAAGAAATCGAAGCAAAAAATTCTCTGATTTCTCTGATAATGACCTTTCTTACAACACCTTTATAGAAAAACCAGAAAAAGCAGATTTAGACGACTCTCGCACCATTGATGTTAAAGAATCTATAACTTTAGCATTTGCTGTAACAATCAATAACGTAGCTAGCGGTATAGGAGGTGGAATCTCTGGCTTGAATGTTACTCTTACAACTTTTTTGGCATTTATATTGAGTATATTAGTGGTTATCTTAGGATATTTTCTGGGTGAAAAGTCCTCGGCAAAAATGTCGGGAAAATGGGCAGGAATCATTTCGGCATGTTTGATTATATGTATAGGAATATATGAATACCTTACTTAGGGGACTGGTTAGGATATTGATCCCAATCATCCTATAATTTATCCAATAATCTTTTGCCATAAATCACTGCTGCAACAGTGACATTTTGGCGATGAATTCTATAAATAATTCGGTAACTATACGCAAACTGTTCTCTAATCGCATCTTCACTAAACTCTGGGACAATTCGACCGGAAAAAGGAAAGTGACTCAAGTGGCGAGTTACTTCAAGTATTTTGTTGACCACCGACGCAGCATAAGAAGCCGAGTCACGAGAGATATATGTAGCAATTGCTTCTAAATCTTCTAACGCTTTGGGAGACCACACTACTTGATAAGCCATTTGCTCAAACGGTTTTCAGCTTCTTTCTGTGCAATTGTGCCTTCAGTGTCTGCTACTTCCAATCCATGACAGACTTTATCGATTACGTACAAATGATATTGGACATCTTCAATTGAGCAATCATCGGGTAATTTATTCAACAAAGATTTGACTTTTTCTTTTGTTTTACACATGGCCTTGTTTTTAGTTTAAACCTCATAAGCCCAAACTCATAGCAGATAGCTTGAATATGGGTAAGTATGTACTACAGTACAATAGTACTATCTTTTTGAGGTAATAGAGCTACCGATTAAAAAAAGGGGAATTAAGGTGCTGTTGTTAAAAATTCTGGAAGTTGGCGATCGCATCCTTCATCTTTTGCAACACTTCATCTACAGGAATAGCCCCCAACTCTCCAGAGGCGCGAGTGCGGATACTCAGAGTATTGGTTTCAACTTCCTTCGGACCTACCACTACCATCACAGGGATTTTTTCTTTCTCAGCATTGCGGATCATTTTCGGGAGGCGATCGCCAGTGGTATCCGCCTCAGCGCGTATCCCGATAGCTTTCATCTTCGCCGCAACATCTTTAGCCAAATCGAGTTGTGCGTCACTCACCGCTAGCAACCTCGCTTGTACTGGCGCTAACCACAAGGGGAAATCTCCAGCATACTCCTCAATCAAAATACCGATGAGTCGTTCGAGGGAACCAAAAGGCGCACGATGAATCATCACTGGGCGTTGGCGAGAACCGTCTTCAGCGACATACTCCAAATCAAACCTTTCAGGTAAGATATAATCGACCTGAGCAGTTCCTAGTTGCCACTCCCGCTCTAGGGCATCCTGGAAGATAAAATCGAGTTTAGGCCCGTAAAACGCTGCTTCCCCAATCCCCTCAAAGTGATCCATTCCCAACTTTTCCACCGCCCGACGAATTGCTCCTTGGGCTTTTTCCCACGCTTCATCAGAACCAATATACTTATCGCTAGCTGGGTCCCGGAAACTCAGTCTAGCTTTAAAATTCTTCAGTTGCAGACTCTTAAACACCGCCAAAGTCAAATCTACTACGCTGAGGAATTCTGCCTCAAGCTGTTCTGGCGTGACAAACAGGTGGGAATCATCCACCGTAAAACCCCGCACCCGCGTTAAACCGCCTAATTCGCCAGATTGCTCATAGCGATAAACAGTGCCAAATTCCGCTAGTCGCATCGGTAACTCGCGGTATGAGCGCAACTCACCCTTGTATATTTGGATATGGAAGGGGCAATTCATTGGCTTCAGAACAAAGCCTTGTTCAAGAGCCGCAGCTTCCTCATCTTCTGCCATCAAAGGGAACATATCGTCCTTATATTTCTGCCAGTGTCCAGAGGTTTTAAATAAATCCACTCTGGCAATATGAGGCGTTACCACCGGCAAATAACCTCGTTTCAGCTGTTCCTGCTTGAGGAAATCTTCCAAAAGACTCCGCAACAACGTTCCTTTAGGAGTCCACAAAGGTAAGCCTGGACCCACTAGGTCAGAGAATATAAATAATCCCAATTCCTTACCTAGTTTTCTGTGGTCTCGCCGCAGTGCTTCTTCCTTTCGCCGCTTGTACTCAGCCAACTGTTCTGGCGTTTCCCAAGCGGTGGCGTAAATGCGTTGCAGTTGCGCCTTAGTTTCGTCCCCACGCCAGTAAGCGCCTGCGACACTTTCTAATTCAATTGCTTTCGCATCGAGTTCGCTAGTATTTTCCAAATGAGGTCCTGCACACAAATCCCACCATTCATCCCCTAAATGGTAAACCGTGATTGGTTCCTCTTTGATATCTGCTAGGATTTCTAACTTGTAAGGTTCGTTAATTTTCTTAATCCGGCGTTCAGCTTCGTCGCGGCTGACTTCTTCCCGAAAAACCGGTAATTTCCGATTGATAATCTTCACCATTTCTTTATAAATGGTTTTCAGATCCTTTTCGGTAAATGGTTCTGGATGATCAAAGTCATAGTAGAATCCGTTTTCGATCCAAGGACCGATTGTGACTTGCGCCTTGGGAAACAGCTTTTGTACTGCCATCGCCATGACATGGGAAGCGGTATGACGAATCTTTTTCAACCACTCGGACTCGCTGGTACGCGGTAAAGACATCTTTTCTACTTGTTCTGGTTGATTGGAAGATGATATTGGCGACATCGGCTGCTGAACTATTGGCGAAGTAATTACAATTGTGATTTATTTCAGTTCGATAGCTGAAAAAATCTTCCCCAATATAACACGTGATCAATGAAGGCAGGAGGCAGGAGGCAGGAGGTAGTCCAAATGAAAAAAATTTCACAAGCCTTGCATAAAAATGTTTTTCTCCCCCTGCTCCTTCTTTTGTCAAGAGTAAAAATCCCCCTAGCGGTACTGTACAGATATCTACATAAGTCTTTATAATTGGATCTGATGTATTTATTAATACAGTTGGTCGATGAAATTGTCTGACGAAAATAAGAAAATTGTTAAGAATCATCAATAACGTTAATATTTAGTAAGAAAGTTAGAAATATGCCTCTCATTTATGCGAGACTCAGATTCACCTGAGACTGAATTGCTCAGGACGCTTTTGCAACCACTGTTAGAAGATTTTCAGTATTGGTTTGCTCGATCACGGGACTTTCTGGAGACAGAGCAACTTTTATTTATGAGCCAAAGCGATCAGTCTGACCTGCTAACGCGAGTCAAGGAAGCTCAGGAAGAAGTCCATACAGCAAAGATGCTGTTCATGGCAACTGACGCCAAAGTCGGAATTGACATGGCAACATTAATGCCTTGGCATCAATTAGTAACAGAATGCTGGAATGTAGCAACGCGCTTTCGTCAAGGGGGAGAAGTTTAATCAGTGGTCTGTCCCTTGCCACTTTTAAGCATTGGTAGGCTGTTATTAACAAGCTCAAAAAACTATAACGTACGTAGGATAGGAAAAATACTTGACATCATTTAAATTGGCAAGATGTATAACATACCACTTTCTTTAATCTTAGGCTAAAAAATAAGCGAAAAGTTACGGCATTGACGCACAAGAAGTGCGTTAGCCATTCATCATCGTCTGAAGTCACAGCGTTAACTGATTCCATTTTTAAGATATCAGACTTTTGTAATTTACTATCTTTGGAGGAAAAACGATGTTACACCTACTTTACATTCTTGCTTTTACTATCCTCGCCTTCATCGCTGTTGCAAACTTAATTCGCAACCTAATCATGTTCAGTTTTGACCAAGAGGGGATTTATCCCCAGAGGGGTAATCCATACGCCTCATCAAGAAAGCGGTTAACTCCCCATCCAGAGTTACTGGATAACTCAGGTAATCTGATTAAAGAACCATTGTTGGTAATGCGTTCTATCAACGTTGACGATGCTCGCGAACAACTAGATGCTCTTTATGAAGCATCTCCCGGAAATAGACAAGATGAAGGTTGTTAGTCAGGAGTCAGGAGTCAGGAGTCAGGAGTCAGGAGTCGGGAGTCAGGAGTCAGGAGTCAGGAGTCAGGAGTCAGGAGTCAGGAGTCAGGAGTCAGGAGTCAGGAGTCAGGAGCGCTTTTTAGCAACTAACAACTAACAACTAACAACTAACAACTAACAACTAACAACTAACAACTAACAACTAACAACTAACAACTAACAACTAACAACTAACAACTAACAAGTAAGACAATTTACGCTTCGATGACAACCCGAAGGTTTCCACGTTTCTTAGCAACACGACAGGCAGTTGTACTACCACTGCGCTCGAATTCCAAGTCGAGGATGGTTGGTCCAACCCGTAAATTGTGCAGTGATAAGCGGTTAATCGACTCTGGCAAAGCGGGGTCGATTATTCGTAGGCAGTTGTTGGGAGCGTCAGGAACCAAGTTTACGATCATTTGTAGCAATTGGAAGATACTGCCAGTTGCCCAAGCTTGAGGGGTACAGGCAACAGGATACTGTACAGGGGTAGCATTGCTACTACGATCATAGCCGCAGAAGAGTTCTGGTGGACGTTGATAGGGTTGATGGCTGGTCATGTCGAATAACCCTTCAAATACCTCCAAGGCTTGATCAATCAGACCAAGCGATCGCAAGCCCATCGCAATTAATGAGTTATCGTGGGGCCACACCGAACCAATATGGTAGCCCATTGGATTGTAAGCTGGTGAGAGACTACTTAGGGTGCGAATACCCCAGCCATTAAACATATCCGGTGCTCGTAGCCGTTCCGCCACACTATAGGCTTTTTCTGGTGTAAAAATGCCTAAATTCAGACAGTGCCCAGGATTCGAGGCAATACCATCCGCCTGTTTTCCATCTCCATCCAAAGCCAAAGCGCAAAAATCCTGATCTTCTATCCAAAAGTCTCTGTTAAAGCGAAGCTTCAGATTTCTTGCTTCTTCTTGCCAACGATCTGACAAGTCAAGTCGCTTCTTCATCTTAGCAATTTCTGCCAACCGTAATTTTGCAGCATACACATAAGCTTGTACTTCACAAAGAGCAATTGCTCCGTTGGCTAGCTCTCCCTTACGATTGACTATACAATCGCTAGAGTCTTTCCAGCCCTGGTTGAGAAGACCGCCTTTCGATGTGAGGAAGTACCGGAGATAGCCGGATTCTTTCATATTGCGGTCAATCCACTCCATTGCCAACAAAGCATTAGGCCAAAGCTGCTCTAGAGTTTCGCGATCGTGAGTCCAAGCATAGTATTCAGCGTAAAGCATCAACCACAGGGGAGTGGCATCAACTGTACCATAGTAAGGCGTGTGGGGAATTTCCTGACACCGAGCCATCTCCCCCAATCGCAATTCGTGCAAAATCTTACCCGGTTCTTCTTCGCGCCAATCATCGTCAGTTTTGCCTTGGTATGCTGCTAGCAGAACCAGAGTTTCCTTGGCGATTTGAGGGTTTAACATTAAGCTCTGGGAAGCGGTGATCACCGAATCTCGCCCAAACAGTGTAGAATACCAGGGGACTCCGGCTGAAACAGTCTTATGCTTACCAAAGGACTGACGCAATAAATACATATCTTGCTCAGCCCGCTCAATAATTCGATTGAAAATACTTTTGTCTGAACGGATCTGAGTAATTTGTTGCATCCAGTTTTCCTCTTCCATCAACTCAGCAGCTTTCGCCTGTACTAAGGTAAAAGCTGCACTAACAGTGGAACTGGAATTGTTGTTGGTGAACGAATTTACCCGGTAGCCTAACTTTTGGGTTTCATGGGAAGCCAACTCAATCTGCCAAACCGCTGTATAACCCTTGAAATAGTCTGGTAGTCGATGCTGGAATTGGATGCGAGATTCCATCACCAAGCCATCCAAACCTTGATAAGCGAGTGTCAAGGTGTGGTCCTTAGGCGTATGTGGCTGAATCTGTTGGGAGGAGGAAGCACCGTCTCCTGTTTCAAGCGTCGGTTCCACCAAGCGTAAAAGTCTACCCCGGTTATCCCTGCCAAAGCCTCGAACCTCAAATAAATCAACAAAATCTGCATCAAAGCTAAGACTTAGTTCAAAGCTAATGGAAGTTGTGCTATAATTAGATACCTCTAATTCTTCAAATAGTGCTCCATTTAGCACAAGTTCCCGGCGAATACCTACAGTATCAGACTTGAGACGGTCATCTATTCGAGGGTTGGTACACAAAATTGAAAGTGAAAACCCTTTATCCGCAGTGCTACTAAGTAGTACAGGTGAATGACCCTCGATTTGTAACTCTAGGCGACTGATAAATCGTGTATCACAGCAAAACAGTCCCATGCTAGGATTGCCATCATTGAGCGAACAACCTGAAATGTTACCCAAAGTGTCTGTGACTAAAAATAGATCATCATCTTTCACCGTCAGTGACAACTGTGGTCTTTCACTTATAACACAAGGCCACTCTGGAATAGGTATTTGGTCTGCAGGAACAAAAGTTTTTCCGTCTAGACAAATTTTGTCTGGTGTCATCAGCGAATCCAGTGTCATTGGCTAATATTCCGTGTACAGGTCTATATTTTGGTCGGTTTAACAGCGTCAACAAAAAGCAAGACGCTCTTGAAAACGCATTTGAGCCATTTTAATCGGAAACTATAATAATCACAGTTACGTAGGAATGGGAGATGGATCAAACCCATATCATCAAATCTTTATAAATATATCCTTGCTAAAATTTGGAATTTTTACGTCATTTCTTTGCCGCTGACCTGACTCTGCTGGTCATTGAAGACTCGGCCATAAACTAAAAACTGCCTTTGTACTGAATATAAAAAGCAACTTGGTGAAAGCCGTTTCAGTTTTGATTTATATTAATTATTATAATTTAAATATCTTATTAATTTTGATGTAATTATTTTGTTTTAATTATATTTCCCTAGAGGCTTTGCCTCCGCTGAGCGAAGTACGTACCCTGCAGCGTAAATAAGCTTACCTTATTTTAAAAATGACAAACTCGGTTTTTTCGCTATTTAGTAAGTAGGTAGTCGGGAAAATTTACAACTATGTAACAAAAAACAACACATTTGTAATTGGCTTGTAGTTGTGCTTTAGCGATCTTAAGTTTATTCGCGCCCACCTACTTAAGAGAATACCAAAAAACAAAATATTGCTAATTTTTGTAAAGATAAATTAGGTTGATAATTGCGCTCATTTTTCCATAAATACAATGCTGCTTTATTGCATAATGTATAATTTCACTAACTTAGCGTTATTAGCGTTTTACTATTAGACATCTCTAGAAATGATGTAGGGGCGTATTGCAATACGCCCCTACCAAGGGTTTTAACGAACGCATAATTAATTTTCACCAGATGTCTATTAGCTGTGGAAAATGTTCTGAGTCACTTTTTACTATTCTTTACATATCGCAACTATCTT
This sequence comes from uncultured cyanobacterium, assembly GCA_903903925.1. Taxonomy (GTDB): domain Bacteria; phylum Cyanobacteriota; class Cyanobacteriia; order Cyanobacteriales; family Nostocaceae; genus Stigonema. Next base: position 12,339 of record CAIVAU010000041.1, on the reverse strand, counting down.
ATTAACTCAAGAGTCCGTTGTAATTTGTACAATCGTCTGTGACGTGGATCTTTTCTAGATAGGGCTTTTAACGGCAAGAACGCAGGAGTCAGGAACCAGAATTCAGTTTGGGAATTCTGTGGGACTGCACCAACCCGTACCCCTTCAGGGAAGCAAGCTACGCGCAGCGGCGACCACAGGAGAAGGGCGGATGAGTAAAGGGGTTTAAATCCCCACCGTCTATACGGTGTCTACAACTAGATGGGGTGTAAATTCCCATTTAATTAATTCTGACTCCTGAATTCTGACGGATGTATTCTTCTTTAACGACATTGATGAGCAGCATTTCAACTTCCGTGCTGAGTGATCTGCTACAGGCTCTACCCCACCTGCGGCCCCAGCTATATTTTAAAGCTTCCCTAACGGCGCTTTCCCATGCAATGGAGGATCAGGTTTTGGCTGCCACTTTAGAGCAGCCCTTAGTCATTGCTAGCTTCCAAAGAGAACGATTCTATCGTCAAGAGGCTCATCGTTATGAACGGCTGGCTCAGCGTAGTGATCAAATATATGTATTATCTGCACCAGAAACGGATTTCACCCATAGTTCAGAACACTACGAAAAGATAGCCTTTCAAGCAGATGATGGCTTAAGTCAAGAGTGGCATTTGGTCGTCATTGCCCAAAACTATGCGACCTGCTTAGTTTGTCGGGAAAGCCTTGGCTCCCTTGCCAAAAATAGGCGCATGCCGGAGTTTAGCCCAAATCTGGATATGGATACGGCGCGAAGGTTTGAGGGAATTTGGACAGCAGAAAGGGGAGTCAGCCTAAAAGTAGCCGATTTGCTATTGGAGAGGATTATAGTCTATAGACCAGAGTTGTCGGGGAAAATAAAGCAGGCACGTCGGAGGTTTGGCATAGGGCGGCGGACTAAAAGCTTATCAGAAGCTAAGCAGCTAAGTGAATATGCTTGCGACATCGACACCGACCCCTTTGTACAGCGTTTGGTAACTTACCTGCAAGCAAGTCAGTATAAACTCCATAAAGCCTACCGTTCAATAGCCGCCCAGGCACGCAAAGAACGCTTAGTCAACTCAATTAGCACTGCCATTAGGCGATCGCTCAATCCCCAAGAAATTCTGACAGTAGCAGCACAAGAACTGGGACAAAACCTCAACGCTTGTCGTTGTCTCATCTACCGTGCTCAAGCTACCGATACCGAAGCGATAATTGAACACGAGTTTTTGCGTCAGGGTGTTTTCTCTGTTATGGGGCAACCCTGGTCTTTGGATAAGAATACCCTCTTTCAGGAAGTTGTACAAAAGGGTGAAGGCGTCCGTGTTGTTGATACTCAGACTGACGATCGGATTAAGAATTGTAAAGCACTGACGGAAATCACACAAAGGTTAAGAATTCGTTCTTTGCTGATGGAACCAGTGTTGTATCAGGGGCGATTGTTGGGCATTGTTGAGTTACACTATAGCCCAGAGAATCAGCACGAATGGCAAGCTGGGGAATTTGACCTAGTGGAAGCGATCGCCACCTCTGTAGGAGTAGCGCTCATTCAAGCAGAAGCCTACGCCAACTTGGAAGACCTCAACCAGCAGCTAGAAGCCCTTGACCGCACCCGCAGCAACCTGATAGCAATCACTGGACACGAACTCCGCACACCCCTATCCACAATTCAAGTGTGCCTAGAAAGCCTCGCCAGTGAACCAGATATGCCCTTGGAGTTGCAGCAAGTTATGCTGACCACAGCCCTAACTGATTCAGAACGGATGCAGAAACTCGTGCAAGATTTCTTAACACTTTCCAACTTGGAAAGCGGGCGGGTAGAATGGCATCCAGAATCGCTCACCTTACAAGAGTGTGTTGATCTAGCACTCAGCCGCATTCGTGCCCGCGCAGTCACCGAAAAGCTGCCCAAAATTACGACCCAAATAGCCAAGAACTTGCCTTTGGTAAAAGCTGACGGTGATTGGTTAGTGGAGGTGCTTGCCAAACTGATAGATAACGCTTGCAAATTCACAACACCCCAAGGAAAAATCACCATTAAAGCCCAAATCAACAGCAACCAAATGGTAGAAGTCACCATAGCTGACACCGGACGCGGTATTGAACCCAATCGCTTGGAAGTCGTTTTTGACCGATTCTATCAAGAAGAAGGAGCGCTGCGCCGTACCACAGGTGGGACAGGTCTTGGCTTAGCAATTTGCCGCCAAATTGTCAATGGTTGGGGTGGTGAAATTTGGGCAGAATCAGATGGCAAAAACCAGGGTAGTAAGTTTCACTTCACCGTACCCGTTACAAGAATTATGAATTATGAGTTAGGAATGGGGTAGGGGGCAATGAATGCGGAAGACTCACAATCCCCCTGCTCCCCTGCTCCCCCACTCCCCATTCCCAAAAAACTGTTACAGTCTATGACACAATCGCAATATGATCCTGGCTGCAGTGCTACGATGCCGTAAAAACGTCGAACGTTGAGGGAGATTTCATGGCAGAAACACTTTCAGGACAAACCCCAATATTTGGTGGCAGCACTGGTGGCTTGTTGACAAAGGCATACGAGGAAGAAAAGTACGCGATCACTTGGACTAGTCCCAAGGAACAACCTTTTGAAATGCCTACAGGTGGCACTGCCATCATGCGGCAAGGGGAAAACCTGCTGTACATCGCTCGTAAAGAATATGGTATCTTTCTTGGCGGTCAGCAATTGCGGAAATTGAAAATCACGGACTATAAAATTTACCGGATTTATCCTAGCGGAGAAACTCAGCTGATCCACCCAGCTGACGGTGTCTTCCCAGAAAAAGTCAACCAAGGTCGGGAAAAGGTGCGTTATAATGACCGTCGCATCGGTGAAAACCCCAGTCCAGCGTCACTTAAATTTAGTGGTACAGCCACATACGATGCTCCATAACTCATAATTTATCAAACAGAATTCAGGAGTCAGGAGCCAGAATTCAGAATTGAATTCTGTGCAAGTGGCACATGAATAGCTGGGTTTATGACCCTCGCTAAATCTTCAATTTAGCGGTCTACAATTAGTGGGGGGATCAAAACCGCCACTAATTGATTCTGACTCCTGACTTCTGGCTTCTGAATTCTTCTTCAATATATGATTTTTCCTGAATTTTCCCAATTTTGCGAATTAGCTAAAGGTGGCAACTTTGTCCCGGTGTATCAGGAATGGATGGCTGACTTGGATACACCTGTATCTGCTTGGTATAAAGTTTGTGCTGGTCAGCCTTATAGCTTTTTATTGGAATCGGTAGAAGGTGGGGAAAAACTAGGACGTTATAGTTTAGTGGGTTGCGATCCGCTGTGGATTTTGGAAGCAAGGGGTGATCGCACGACCCAAACACACCGCGACGGTTCACAAGTCGTATTTGAGGGAGACCCCTTTACAGCTTTAGCCAAATGTTTGGAACCTTATCAGCCGGTTAAGTTACCTCAATTACCACCAAGAATTGGCGGATTGTTTGGGTTTTGGGGCTATGAATTGATTCACTGGATAGAACAGCGTGTGTCAATTCATCCACCGGATGATAGAAATATCCCAGATGGTTTATGGATGCAGGTAGATCACCTATTGGTTTTTGACCAGGTGAAGCGGAAAATTTGGGCTGTTGCTTATGCTGATTTGCGTGATGTAGAACTGCATGCAGCGTATCAACAAGCATGCGATCGCGTTACCCAGATGGTGAGTAAATTATCTCTACCCCTGTCACGACAAAATACTCTACTGGAATGGACACCACCGGGGAGTAAGAGAGTGGGGGTAGCAGAGGAAGTAAAGGACTATGAGAGTAACTTTACGCAAGCAGAGTTTTGCGCCAGTGTTCAAAAAGCAAAGGATTATATCAAAGCTGGAGATGTTTTTCAAGTCGTCATTTCTCAACGGTTGACAACAGAATATACTGGCGAACCTTTTGCCCTTTACCGTTCCCTACGCCAGATCAATCCTTCGCCTTACATGGCTTATTTTCACTTCCACGATTGGCAAATCATCGGTTCTAGTCCGGAAGTGATGGTGAAAGCAGACAAAGATCCAGACTCTGGGGTGATAGCAACGGTACGCCCAATTGCAGGGACACGCCCACGAGGTCAGACGCCACAGGAAGATGCAACACTGGCGCTTGATTTACTCGAAGACCCGAAGGAAGTTGCTGAACACGTGATGCTGGTTGATTTAGGACGCAATGATTTGGGGCGTGTTTGCCAAAGTGGTACGGTGAAAGTTGATGAATTAATGGTGATTGAGCGTTACTCCCATGTGATGCACATTGTTAGTAATGTTGTGGGTAAATTAGCACCAGGGAAAACTGCATGGGATTTACTCAAAGCCTGCTTCCCTGCGGGTACGGTAAGTGGCGCACCAAAGATTCGGGCAATGGAAATTATTCACGAGTTAGAACCTTGTCGGCGCGGTGTTTATTCTGGCGTTTATGGATATTACGATTTTGAAGGGCAATTAAATAGTGCTATAACAATCCGTACAATGGTTCTTCGGGATAATATATTAAGCGTGCAAGCAGGTGCAGGTTTAGTTGCTGATTCTGAACCTGAGAAAGAATATGAAGAAACGTTAAATAAAGCGAGGGGTCTTTTAGAGGCAATTCGCTGTTTGCGATGAACCTGGCGGTGAAACCTCAAAAAGGGGAGGGGCAATACCTCCCCTGACTCATCCGGCAAGATAAACACAGTTATGAACTGTAAATTTCGTCGGAACTCTTGGCAAGGCGTGAATTGTTTAAGTGATGGCGGAATTAACGTTACCTATAGCGCCATTCATGAGCTTCACGATCATAGTACCGTTCACGCTGCCGTTCGTTGCGAGCATGCTCACGCTCATAACGGTCATCGCGACGACAATCATGATGTCTACAGTATTCTTCACGAGCATGGTCACGCTCATAACGGTCATCGCGACGACAATCATGATGTCTACAGTATTCTTCATGAGTTTCGGCTTTAACACTTGACGAAAAAGCTACAACAGAACTAGCACTAATGAGAGTTGCTAAAGCAACAAGAGTGAAACGTTTCATATCTTTGTCTTCATGACGTGGGTAACAAATACTACAAAAGTGGAACACACACTTTTAGTAGTGAGACTTCCGCATTAGCAAAAATTTGATTCTGCAAATAGAGGCTTGCTTGATTTGCAGAATCAAAGTTAAGCATCAACGAGATTGCCTTCCATGTTTTAATAGGAACAAGTCAAATCATTTATGCACTTTAGTTATAGAAATAGCAAAAATATCTAACAAGTACACGAGGGACTACTGCCTACTAGGACTCAAAATGTAATAATTGTTACTCAAATTCAGGTGGCCATAGTTCTGTAATTGCTAATTCCCAACCGGGAAGTAGCTCTGGTACGGTCAGTTTGTCGTTATCTTTTAAAATGACTGGTTCAAGGTTAGGGCGATAAACGGTGACTGAGAGTTTGTCAGGGTCGATAAGAATACCCACTGTAGAGCCAAGTTTTAGGAAGAGTTTAATCTTTTCTTCTAGCGGTTTAAGGCGATCGCTTTTGGATTTGACCTCAACCATCAGGTCAGGTACTAACTGCACAAAGTCACGCTGAGTTTTCTTGAGTCGTTCTGCCCGAACAAACGAAACATCGGGAGCACGTAAGTTTCTTTTTTCGGGGTCGCCCATAGTTTCATCGGTTTCAATGCTGGGCAAAATAAAGCCAGCACTAGAACCAGTCATTCGTCCCAATTTACGAGGCATGACCCAAATATTCAAAAACGTTAACAGACGAGAACCAATTTCGTCTGACTCATAATCCGATGGCCCCATAACGATGATGTTTCCCTCTACGAGCTCCATCCGCCAATCACGATTCTGTGACTGTAGTTGTTCTAAGTCTTTGATTGTCAGAGACATAAGGTATGAGTCCCGTTCTCGGCAATAATCTTCTATCATAGGCGATCTTTATAGTGTTCGCTGTCTCTTTCATTGTGAAAACCTGATTCTCTCACTGCTATTTGGGCTGCTTATTATTCTGCGATCGACGCAAAGGGCGATATTAAAATGATGCAGTGCGAACACGAGGGAAAAACGTATGAGATTAAGGCTTGAAAAAGTTGTTCCTTGGGGACGTTCTCTCCAGGAATATATTCAGATGTTTGATCTGACTAATGATGACCTACAATGCACCCCCTATTCCGCAGATAAGCTGATGCGCAGCTAGATTGTATAAGACAAAAACATAAAATTATTGTAGTGTGGGCATCTTGCCCACGTCCCATGAGGAAGTTCAAGGTTCAGGCTCCCAAGGCGGTGACTGTTGTTTGTTTGACCAGATCGGTGGCGTAGCTAAGAGCGGCTTCGACTTGGGTTTTGGTTAGTTCATATTCTTGCATAACTTCTTCTTTGGTCATGCCACCAGCTAGAGAACCGATGATGAGAGAAATGGGAACACGGGTTCCAGTAATAATGGGGGTGCCGTGGTGGATTGAGGGATCTACGGTGATGTTTTGTGCAATTTCCATCTCTATCTTCTCAATGTTTGCTGTTTCTCTATTTTGCCTTGGAATCTTCGGAGAAAATCAACTTTTGCAGGTCATTTACAAGAGTTAGGAGTTAGAATTCAACTTGAATCCTGACTTCTCATTGATTCTGACTCCTGACTCCCGACTTCTGACTCCTAGTTAAATGTAGCGCACCTGATTTTGCATCTCATCGGCTGTGACATGATTCAAAATAATCAGAAGTCGTGGCACAATTTGTTGAGGTGGACGGCGAACTGCAAAAATAATTCCATAGTGCATCTGACCTGTGGCATAACATACTTTTGCTAGTGCTTCAAAATCAACTCGATTATGAGTCAGTAGTGTTTTGCGTTGGCTCACTGCTTCTGCGAGTTGCTCAGCATCACTTTTGTGGAATTTACCCACATCCTGTGTAGTGGTTACATCAAAACCCCGTGCTATTAAAAGGTCAGCGACTAGCACATTGACATCTTCATCTAGATAGATTTTGGTGAACACACTAGTCATGGGTTCCTCACCAGAGGGTCAAGCAATTCATTGGAAATCCGATTTCGTTCAATGTAGGCGTTGATTTCACTTTGGTGGTCGCTGTAATAGCTCAAGGCATCAAACACTTGTGCTAAGGTAGCATGAGGCATACCTTTAGGAATCTCCTCCGGAGCAACTCCCATGCGCCATGTCTCAACAATTGCTCTAACAGATGTGCGGGTTCCTTTGATAATGGGCTCACCACCTAAAATTTCATCATCCTTAACAATATAGTGGTGTTCTGTGCCTTCAATCATATTGCTCTCTCTTTTCAACAGGAGTCAGGAGTCAGGAGTCAGGAGTCAGGAGTCAGGAGTCAGGAGTCAGGAGTCAGGAGTCAGGAGTCAGGAGTCAGGAGTCAGGAGTTAGGAGTCAGGAGTCAGGAGTCAGGAGTCTGATTGAGAAAGAATCAAATTCAGTACATTCAACTCATTAGAAGTTAACAGATACTTGTCTGTAAAAATTTTCTGCCTAACTTCTTTTAGACTATAACTTCTAAAAACGACAAAAGGAAAATCTTGATAGTTGTGACCAATAGGTAAAATATTACCAACAGGGTACAGCAGGCGGATGTATGCAGCAAGAATATTGCGGAAGCATTGGTTTTCTGATTCTTCTGGTTCATTGGCAAAATATTCACTCATCGCCTCACCGCTGATAAATGCAAACAACGGTAATGCGTAATACTGATCAACATACTGGCTGTTCTGCTCAAGTTTCTGTGTTGTATTAACCCCATCCCTCAGTTTTTTCACTAACTCTATCGCATCTTTGATGCTAGAACGCAAACCTTCTGGGTAAGATTTGCGACGGCTAATGACGTGCATATTTTGCCAAAGTTCTTCGTTGGCGTAGGTGGCTATATCTAGCACATGCATGTAGTAAGTTTCCTCTAAAGTATTATGAGCTATCGGAACTACGAGCAGGCTTCCACTAATATAGCCGGGTTCAATTTTGCCAAACTCTAATAAATTATCTAAGTTCTGACAAATTTGCGGAAACTGACTGTTAAAAGACTTGCGTAAATCAAGATAATTAGACTTAGTTTTACTACTGACAATAAATTCTGTATTACCTAGTAATTGTTCTAAACTTTTATAAACATTTTCCACTAAAATATCGCTTCTATTTCTATTATGCTCCTGCTTTAGCTGGCTAATCAGATTTGCCATTTGATTAGAAAATGTGTCACCAACAGCAAATACCGATTTACCTCCAATCGGAATAATAATAAACTTATCTCTACCTATTGTACCATAACCAAGAATTCTGGTCATGATTGAGGCTTTCAAAATCAGTAAGATATTTAACAGACTCAGCACACTTTCTTGTAAAGATAGTTGCTGATTATGTGTATCATCCTGATAATAAACAGAGCGTTCCGCCAAATAAAAAATTAACTCTTTTTTCTGATTATCGATTTTATCATTCCCCCGCCCTCTATAAATCACCTGAATGACTTCCATTAGGTTTTTCTCAATCTGAAATCCGGGAATCTCTACCAAGATATGTTTAGCCTTAGGAAATGATAAACCTCGACTTCCGGAAGCAGTCATAAAAATGATTTTGGCATTGTTTTTATATTGGCTAATTTTCTCTTTTTCTTCTTCAGAGATATTAGCATGAATCTCCAGATAATCACTAAATTGCTGAAAATCCCACTGATTTTTAATTTTATCAATCAGTTCCGCTAATCTTCTTTTATCCTGGATATAAACTATCACTTGGTCAATATCTGACCGACTTAAAAGAGATTCTATATCTTTTAAAATCTCTGTTTGAAGGGTTTTTATGAGACTATTTTTCTGTTCAAGACAAACCGCTTCAATAAATTTACCAGACTCTATCACTACTTTATATGTAATGGCTAAACTGCTTGCTGGGTAGGAGTTGGCATTGATCACAGTTGCAGCTAAGTCGTTAAACTTAAAAGACTCAGATGAAAGAGGCTGAAAGGTATCAGTAGCCCTACGGAAATAAATTTTATCTGGTTCCGGTGATTTGTCACAAAGGTGTTGATTTATGACATTTTTGTCAACAATAGAAGCGTCAGCAACGATCACCTTGGTGTTAAACCCATGCTCAGGAAGCATCAATTTATACTTAAGTATGAGAAGCCTAATACCATCTAGGAACTCTACCCCGCTATCATCACCTGTAATTTCATCTATCATAAGAAATAGATGCTTAATTCTCCTAGAAAGCTTTCTCATCCCAGCAGGAATGACGACATTCTCTCTTTCGTTGTAGGCATTTCTAAAGATTTTTTCAAAATGCTTTAAAGTATCACCACTATGGTTTTTTTTCAAAGACTGAATAGACACAGTAGCGACAATATTATTGGAAAGTTCGCGATCTAGAATCGTGGCTGTAGCCTCGCAAATACTATTTAAAACACCCCTACTTTTGTGTCCCTTATCTTGAATTATATTTTCTGTTCGTCTTTTCAGTCTATCTGAACGCCATCCCTGAATTTCAATACTCCTACTATCACGAAACTTTACAGACTGTTCTGGAAAATCTCCCTGACGCTGATTCCAAAGGTATTGGACTGTATATGCGCCGAAGTTATCTGTAATCAGGTTGTTACAGGTATTGATAGCTAATATCCTATCATCGCACAATTTACCTGTTTCTTGGTCTTTAAACTTTTCAATAATATCCAGGTTAACTTGTTTTCTAGGACTAACATAAAAAAATAGAAACCCATCGTCTATATAACTTTTGAGAAAGTCTACAATAGCAGTAGTTTTACCAATACCAGGATTACCAGTTAAAAATAGATAAGTAGCATCAGAAATCAGAGCTTTTTGAATCAGTTGTGCATGGGCTTGTCGCAGGTTCATAGTTCCTGTCAAACCCATTTTTTTCATGAGTTCACTGTTAACTTCGCCCACAGAATTGAAAAATCCATTGACTTCTTCTTGATGATTTACAATGGTTGTATTGTTCGGAGAAACGGCTAAAAGATGATCAATAAAATCTTTACCTTGGGCAAAACTTGCATATGCACTGCGTTTGATGCGATTTAAAACTTGCTTGCGGGCATTACTAATATCTTTACCGCTTGAATCATGTGTGTAAATCTCATAGCAAGTTTTCAAGATCGCTAAATTGTCTTGACGGACCGATATAGTACTTAATCCGCGATCGCTATACCCCACCGCATTTAACACCACTGATGTTCCCGTATGAATCATACCAATTTTCCGCAGAAATTCATAAAAACTATAGGCATAGCTAGCAGCCTGAATTAACTTAGCGCTTTCCTTATCTCTATACTTAAAAGCAGTCAAGTAACTCTTTAAATCTTGCGAGAACTCCAAACCTAAAGATTCTGTATCTATCCGCAGTTCAGAGAAAACACTTTTTGAACGTAAATAGTTCACATCCCTAATTAATAGACTTCGGATAATTTCCACATAGTCAAGATTTTTTACCTCCTGATCCGACTTAATGGAAAATACAGATAAATCCACACAGAGAATCCTAACCTGTCTACGGTTGCGTAGCAGCATGAGAGTATCTGCATTCACAAACTCCCCCTTCTTCCCGATATCTAAATCTTGCCAAACATATTGGGCAATATATTGCTCAATTTCATCTTCTGTTAAATCAGCCAACTGACCCAAGACTTCTCGAAACCACTGCACAGTATTCTTATTTTCATAAGTCCCCATGCTATTATCGCCACTAAACCTGCATTGATAATACAAAATCTCGATATTGTTAAATTTATGTGACTTACTCCAACCTATAGATTCGATATATTCACCAATAAAATTTAACCCAGACAAAAAACCCTTCTGGAGGAAAAAAGTACCCCACTGTTGAACCATTTCCCTTTCAACAGTACTAATAATCTGGCTAACAATAGACTTCAGCATTTTGAGTAACTTTAATTGCTGTAACTCCTCAACATACAAGTTCCCAAATTGGTGCTGTATTTGCTTATCTTTAATATAAGCAAGAATCCCAATATTAAATCCCACTTCAAACAAACGACCCAACTCTTCTGCTATTTTCGATGACATACTAGTTTTTAGTAAGAATTCAGGAGTCAGGAGTCAGAATTTATCTTTCTTTTGGTATCTGTCTTCAGGCTACTCCCGCATCTCCCTAGATTTATCTGCGTTCCGAAGTTCTGAGCGGCGGCTTCCACCGCTCAGACTTCTCTCTATCTGCGTCCATCTGCGGTTCCATTTAACACCTTCTTAACCTCCGTCAGAAATGCCAACAAATTAAATTCCCCTTTTCCTCTCATATCCTTAAACAAAGATAGTGCGCCAACCGATTTATCTCCAATCAGATTTTCATACGGATCTAGCTTCAGACTAATTTGCTTAAATTTTTCATAGCGAGAGAAGTGAAACAAAGTCAAATACTGCAAAATATCATTCTTTAGTTCCCCCTTAAAAATTAGACCTTTGTAGATATCTTCATCATCGAGAATATCTTCATATATTTTTAACAGAGTAGCGTAAGAAATAACGCCATTGTAGTTGCGATCTTCCGCATTACCGACTGTAACCCCATTAAACAAGTTAAAAAATACAACAGATTTTTGACTCTGATCATCTACCAGATTTGTCAGTTCTGCTGTATCTTGAATATATAAAGAACTTACCTCTATTTTTTTTTGGAACTTAACTACATAGTATTTATCAAAAAACATCGGGTAGATTTTGATATCATTATGCTTTTGTTTGAAAGCCCTAATCACCTCTCTTGACATGAAGAATAGTCCATCATCTTCAGTCTGAGTCATATGCAATGTACTTGAATATGGGGCTTTGGCAATATAGACCAAATGTCTGTATCCTAGCCGATAAAGTTTAGCAACTTCGTCAATAATCGCCGTTGGATATTTAAACATCTGTTGGTGTTCATAGTTATCAGAGAAAGTCCTCAGCAATTGTACTCTCACCGCCCCATCCTGACGCCTTAAACCCAGAATTTCTCCCATCAAATTAGAAAGTTTTTGAGTACTACCCCATCTTCTATCGCTTTCCCGACTGGAGACTATAATAATTGCCAGTTTATCGACCAATGTGGGAGAATCCGATGCACTAGCAAATCTAAATTTTTTAGGTAGTACAGAATACAAAGAACTCATGATATTGGGAATTTTAAACTTCCCTATACTATGCAAGTCTCTAATATCAACTCCTTGAGTATTAGATCGGTGTTCCTCGTTTAATAAATGAGCCAATACATTAGCACAAGATACGATAAATTTTTCTATCGGAGCATCATCTTCTCTCGTATGCAAATGCAGTCGTAAAATTGGAATAAATAATCTATTTTGCTTGTCCAAGAGTATCTT
>CAIVAU010000040.1 GCA_903903925.1 uncultured cyanobacterium | reverse complement strand
AGCAAGATCGGGTAATAGAAAAGATGGTTGGAGTTGTGTAGTGACCAAAGAGAAGGCTTTGCTTTCTCTGATTCCAAAATCCTAACAGGGGGTTGAATTAATAATAGTCAATATCGCAACAATATTCAAAATAAATATTTTTGAATTTGATAGTTTTTAGTTTTAAATAGACAGGTCATTCTATTTTCACGAAAGAAGATATTCTGGAATAGCTTCAATAACGAAGAAGTTGAATAGACAGAATATTCTAACTAAAAATCAGGATAGTAAGGATGAAAGTAGTGACATGATTATGGAGTTTTGAATTTATAAGTTAGGTGATGAGCGATCAAAGACAAACAATAGAAAAGATATAAAGGAATTTTAAGAAATAAATTATCCTGCTTGTTTTGTTTATTGATGGTTGACAGTTAACGGTTAACTATCAATTGCAATTTGGTTGGAAGTTTCTAACTGTTGACTGATAATCTTTTGGGTTCAGAATAATTGTAACGATAAGTACTCTTTGTAAATTTATGGGTGAGCGCAAGTAAATTTGCTAGATGTATGATATTCTTGATTTATGGGGAATCACAAGCTTTGAAGCACAAAGGCTCTCCAACTCTGTCGCTGTAGTGAACTGACCTCTTGCATCATTCTGAATCAGCCCGATATTCCGCCCTACACTTAAGTGTAGGGCTAATAGCCCAGGTGCAAGATATCAGTGAAGAAGTTAAACCCCATGAATGTACCAATTGTTTGATGAACTGATGGTCTGGCTACACAATTTTCAAGCTTGATTGTGAAGTCACGAGATCGGTAGCAGTTCCAGAGTTCTGTTGAGACTTTGGTCTGCTTGCAGTTCATCAATTACTTTTGTCTTATTTTATGCTGCTGATATATTTTTATGTGCAGTACAGTTCAGAATTTTAAAAAGAATTCAGGAGTCAGAATTAATTAGATAGGGATTTAAAATTCTTTATATATTGGGCAGTCACATAGAATTTATTCTGAATCCTAGCTCCTGAGTTCTTTCCGTTAAAAATTAGATATTATTGAGGGATGTGTTCTAAATGCCTAAACCGAAAACAACTCGCAAATCTGTTCACGATCGCATCCTGAATACAGCATCAAGCTTGTTTTATCAAGAGGGAATTCGGAATGTTGGTATTGACAGAATTATCGCTGAATCTGGCGTTGCTAAAATGTCGCTATACAATAATTTCAAGTCAAAAGATGCATTGATTGAAGCATGGCTGCGACAACAGGATGAACAATGGTGCGAATGGCTTAAAACCACGATTGAGCAACGTAGTTCTAGCCCATCTCAACAACTACTAGCAATATTTGATGCGTTACGAGAATGGTTTGAGGGACCAGATTTTCGAGGTTGTGCATTCATTAATGCTTCAGTGGAATTAGCGAATCCTGACCACCCTGGACATCGAGTGGCATTGGAACATCAACAATCGATCTACTGCTACATCAAAAGCCTAGCTCAATCTGCTGAAATTTCATCACCGGAACACTTAGCCCGACAACTGCTTCTCCTTGTCCAAGGTGCGATCGTCGTTGCGATGATGGAAGGAAGTTGGTCAACCGCTTCACAGGCGAAAAAAGTAGCGACTATACTAATCCAGACGGCATCAAAATCCGGCGTTGCATGAAGTTTATGCTAGGATACCGAGAGTGTATCCTAGTGGTCTGTCAAGGTCTAGTGAGATTTGTTTGTTTGTAGTCCTGAGTCCTCGCATTTTTGAGGACTGAAGTCCTCACTACAAACCACGCAAAAATAACTAGATCCTGAAAAAAGCAACTCGTAAAGCCAGCCTAGATTCAGATGCAGAGGGTTCAAGGGGAGTGACCATATGCCAAGAATTGTCAGAACGCACGATCGCAACTGAGGAATGGCTGAGGGGGAGGATGTCTTGGAAGATAGATTCAGGCTGGGAGTCGTTGAGTATTCGCAAACAGCCTCCCCAGTCTACAGACCATTGTTGATTGAAAAATAACAGATGAGTTAAAACTTTGTTCGGTTCGTCTGTATGGGGAAGATGCCACTGTCCTACATTATACCGACGTAACCCAATATCCATGACACAGTTATTGAGTTCCAACCCAGACAGTTCTGATAAAGCTGCGCGATAAGAATCTGTCCACAGTCCTTCTATCAACTGTTGCCAGACATGACTGAGGTGTCCCAAGTCAGAAGTAAGTCTTCCCTGTTCCATGCGCTCTCGCCAGCGATTATCGCTTAATTTGAGCATCAAGGAAATATCGTCGCTTGTGGCAAGCATCTTTCCCCAGAGATAACCATATCCCTCTCCCTCCGATAAGCGAAACTCTTCGTGAGGAAAACTGGCAGCTAGTTCTAAGCTTGCCTCTGTTGAGAGCAGGTTTTCGATCAAAGCCCAGTTATATGGGACTTTTTGCATTGCTGTTGTACGAATGGATTGAAAGTTCAGCATGATAAAAAATGTGATAAGGAGTAAAATGAGAGCTATCGGTAATGTCAAATCCCGGTGCATCTGAATACTAAAAAAACATGGTGTAAATGTTTCAAAACCACGAGCCCTCTAAATAAAATGTGCATCTGTAGGATTGAATCCCAGCTTAATTGGTTGATGGCGATGCACGTTATTAGAGATGTGACTTCGAGGTACTCTGGCGATTAAAGTTTGTTCTCCGACTTTAACCCAAATAGTATAAGTCCCGATGCCATGTAAAACTCTTTCTACTAGCCCCTCAATCATGACTGACGACGGCTGGTGTTGAGCTAAAGAACTCGTATCATCAAGATAGAAAGCATCGCCAGACAGACAACAGGCTGTGATTGGTGTCTTCACTTCGCCAGGGTATAAAAACCCTACACCGTTCGCGAGCTTGATCCAATAATCACGGTTGCTCCGTTCTACCTGGCATGGAATAATATTATCCATCCCTACTAGTCTTGCGAGCTGCTCGTTAGCTGGTCGGCGTATAAGCATTTCCAATTTATCATCCTGTACAATACGACCGTTAAATAGAGCTATTGCCCTTTCAGCAAAATGCAGGATGTCGGTAAAGTTATGACTGACTAATATGACTGCCGATCGCCTAGCTTCGGCCCATTGTCTAATTTTCTCAATCATCTGGGCACGTATTCCCACATCTAAAGAGGCAGAAGGCTCATCCAAAAGTAGCAGTTCTGAATCAGCGACTAATCCGCATGCAATACATACCCGCTTGGCTTCACCACCGGACAGAGAACGGGCTGACCGATTTGCCAGATGATCGCAGCCAAATGTTTCAAGTGCAGTGTGTACCTTTTGCTTAATCTTGTGTGTTGGTGTCCCTCGAAACTTGAGTACTCTGGCAACGTTATTAAAAACATTGTCATCGAGTAGTAATGTTTCCTGAAATACCAAAGCCGAACGACGACGCAACAACGTTTTATTGGCATTACGGATATCTTGTCCAAATAATTGCATTTCACCACGGTAGGGTTGCAATAGATTGATCGTTCTTAACAAAGTGCTTTTGCCAGCACCATTGGGTCCAAGCACAGCAACAAGTTCCCCAGGACGGACTGCAAAATTTTCAATTGATAGAATGTTTTTACATCTTTTGCTACCGACGCTCACTTGCTGCATATTTAGGACATACTCGTTCATACTGATACATACTCATAGGATTTTTTTGTCGTGCTGTAGGATAGTCAGCAATACGATAATGGTGGATGTAATGATGAGTAGAATGTATGCGATCGCCATAGCAACATCGTAATTTCCTTTCTCTACTTCCAACACTATCGCTGTAGTCAAAACTCTTGTTTGCCCCTTGATATTGCCTCCTACCATCATCGATGCACCAACTTCGGAGATGACGCGACCAAAACCAGCTATGACTGCTGCCATTAACCCTAACCGTGCTTCCTTGATCAGCAACCAGTTAACTTGCCACTGTGTCCCCCCCATCGATAGCAATCGCCACCTTAGTTTCGGATTAATACTGATAATTGCAGCAAAACTGAAGCCGGCGACAATTGGAAAAGCAATGATTGCTTCGGCTATAATCATTGCTGTAGGTGTATACATCAAGTCAAAGTTTCCCAACGGTCCAGACCGCCACAAAAACAGACTGACGACTAAACCGATGACGACTGGCGGTAATCCCATGCCAAAGTTAATCAAACTAGTCACGGTCTGCTTACCGTCGAAATCTACTAAAGCGAGCCACATTCCTAATGGTAGTCCTAGTAAAACGCTAATAGCTGTGGCTGTTCCAGAGACAAATAATGTCATCGTCATCACTTGGAAAACGTCGCTATTGCCACTGGTTAATAGCTCAAGAGCTTTCATAGCTCCTTCAAGGATAGTATTCACAAATCTGCTTTTCTCAGTTAAATCAGGAGTCAGGAGTCAGGAGTCAGGAGTCAGGAGTCAGGAGTCAGGAGTCAGGAATCAGGAGTCAGGAGTCAGGAGTCAGGAGTCAGGAGTCAGGAGT
>CAIVAU010000039.1 GCA_903903925.1 uncultured cyanobacterium | reverse complement strand
TACGACTCAATAGTTCGGGTTGGAGATCATGAAATTCATCTGGCAAACCTGGTTCCTCTGGATCTTCACTCTTGAGATCATACATCGTCGGCAGAGTTTGCTCTGGCGGCAGGGGCGGATCTGATTGAGCAACGGGAATGGAATTGGGATTCATAGTGTAGATACGGCACTGATGCCGAACTTGCTCTGCTTCCATGTTACCGACAACGGCAAATTATTCCCAAACCCCCATCTAATTTTTTTAAGTCATTAACTAAATACTTTGGTGGACTACGATTGGTACATCCGCTTTGCGAATCAAGATAGATCGACTTTCAGTGTTCATTCTTGTCCTTCAATAAAACTTTCTGAAATTTTGCAAAAGATAGGTCATCCAGTACCTCAGACAGGGGAAATTAGAAAGACTGAACTCAATACTCTTATGAATTTTTCTTTGCCTGATAAAAGTAATAAAATTTCGGATATTATACAGTCTGAATTTGAGTTAGAGACTTCCCCTAAACTTCTTGGTATTGACTGCGACAAATGAGGAATAATCATGTCAGAGTCTTTTTCACAAGCAGCCGCAAGGCATTTATTTGATGCAAATGTCTTGCTCAGTAGCCAGCGATGGGATAATGCAGTGTACCTTGCAGGTTATGTTGTGGAATGCTCATTCAAAGTCTTAGTGGAAAAATATATTGATCAAGAAGCACCTAAAAAATATGGTCATGATCTAGCAGCACTGCAAGGCAAAGCAATGGAGAGGCTACGTTTGATGTATCCGGTACTTGATATCCAACTCCCAGCTCCCCGTATAACAGGAACTGTGCTAAATCAAGATCATCCAGCACGACGCTATTACAAGTCTGGGCTATGGAGTGAGATCCAAGCAAAGGAAGCGGTTAAGCGAGCAGAAGACATTTATCATGAGATTATTCCTAAACTAGTTTTAGACGGCAGAATTTCAAGTAAGGAACTTTAGAGGATGGTGATTAGTTTCGGTGAAACCTTTAACAAGGTACAGGAATGCTTTCAGGAGCCAGCAATATTATCACAACTAACACCAAATCTCCAGTCTGTAACTATCATCCGTGATGTTTATGGAAAAATACGGCTTTATCTTGAACCTGTAAAAGGTTCTCCTCCTAAAGAAGCAGACATAACTAACTTGGAAACCTGCCTATCTCAAAAACTTGGTTCTTATTACGGGAAAGATATCTGGTTACCACAAGGCGAACAGGATGGTTATAAAGCTCTGATTAAGGTAATTACTGAGGAGAGAGTTCCAGCCGAATGGGATGATGATACTGTTTCACCGCGCTGGTATCTACTAGAACGCCATGTTGCTAAACAAGCATGGACTAACAAAAATTCAGGCAATACACCCTGGAAACAGGAGCTTGTAGATCAGGGACATAAACCAGCGATAGTAGCCTTTTTTTCCTTTAAAGGCGGTGTTGGTCGTACTACAGCACTGGTTGCAACATCTCTTATACTAGCTCGTCATGGTCATCGAGTAGCTATAGTAGATTTGGATCTAGAAGCTCCAGGTCTATCGACAATCTTCTTGTCAGATACTTTAGACAACGTTGGTGTTACAGATTATCTGTTAGAGAAAAAGATCCAAAAGAGTGATTGGCGGTTACAAAACTATCTTTTATCTATTAACGCTCAAGCAATATTGGGGGATTTTGGGGAAACGCTGCGTTTACTTCCGGCTGGTGCTGTTGATCGTAACTATCTGGAAAAATTGGCAAGGCTGGATTTTCAGAATCTAGTCGATAATCAAGTACCCGATACTCTGCGAGAGATGTTGCGCGAACTAGAAAGTGCAGCTAGACCCCTAGACTTTATCCTTCTAGATGCTAGAGCAGGATTCCACGATATTGGCGGATTGGCAATAGCGGATTTATCCCACGCTGTAGTTGTATTTGGCACACAATCCCGCCAAAGCTGGGCTGGATTAACTCACGTTATTCGTCGTCTGGCAAGACCACTGGTACAAGAACAGCTACCTGTACTATTAGTTCACGCTTTAGCCCCTGCACTAAGGGACGTGGGAAGAGTTGGGGTATTGAAAACTTTTGCAGATCAGGCATATCAAATTTTTCAAACAAACTACTATTACGAAAGTGAGACAGTTCCGAATATTAATGACCGGGACGCACCTTTTACACCAGTTGTGTTGCCTTTACTGGATGACCTACGAGGGGATATTGCTTTATTCCCTCGTGATGAGAGTCCAGAAGAAGCCAGTCGGTTGTCAGGACTTGTTAGTGCGATCACAAGCCAACCTTATCAAGAGCTAGCAGAGAGACTTTGCCGACTTTTTGGGCGGGAATTGGACAAGAAAAATGGGGTAGGGGCATGAGTGATTTTAATAAAGAGAAACTGCTGGAATTGATGGTTGAAATAGCACCGGGAATGGGAACAGCAGAGCATGAAAGTGATGATGATAGACTTTTTCTCACGAACTTTCTCCCTGTTCCTGACTACCGTCGAGCCTTAGAACCGGACGCACTGTTAATCTTAGGAGGACGCGGTGTAGGCAAAACAGAATTATTTCGTTTATTAGCTCTGCCCTCTGGACGCGCCACATTAGTAGAATACTTAGGGATTAGGGCTTTGCCTTCCTTGGATAAAACGGTATGGATTGCAGCTTTTGGTCGTACCCGACAACAGGAAAAAACTTTTCCAGTGCCAGAAACTGTAGACGCACGGATGGAAAATGCTAATAGCATTGATTGGCGTGCTTTCTGGATGGGGTTGATGTTGGGAATAATGCTGCGGCAAAAAAGTGGAGCATTAAATACGACTTGGGCGGACAGCATACCTTTGAAAATTCGTCAAGCTTTGACAGATAAGCTATCACTGCTTTCAGATTGGCTTCCTCTGGTACGCCAGAATCTTGAACAGATCAATTATGCTCTAGATTTGTTGGACGAAAAATTGATTGAAGCTGATGAATGGCTATTTGTGACTTATGATGAATTAGACAGGTTAGTGTCCTCATATAGCAAACTGGCTGCTCCTATTCGGGAACTTTTAGCTTTTTGGCTGGATCGGTGGCGTCGCTGGGTACGGATACGACCAAAGATTTTTTTGCGTACAGACCTTTTCCGAGAAGATTTTTTAGGTTTTCCTGATGCTTCCAAGCTACGAACACATCAGATAAATTTAGAATGGAAGTCGTCGTGGTTGTATCAGTTGCTCTTCAAGCGTTTAGCAAACTCTGGTTCGGAAATGACGGAGTATTTGCATCTCGTTCCAAATTTAATTAAGGAAAATAATACTGCTCTTGGAATAATTACAACATCAGAAGAATCACTTTTTCAATTAATGATTGAACAAATCATTG
This sequence comes from uncultured cyanobacterium, assembly GCA_903903925.1. GTDB lineage: Bacteria > Cyanobacteriota > Cyanobacteriia > Cyanobacteriales > Nostocaceae > Stigonema. The sequence continues at coordinate 35,996 of CAIVAU010000039.1, read as the reverse complement.
GCAAATTTATGGGTGCTAACGCTAGAAAGGGTTATACATATAGGTGGATTACTAACCATCTTCAGGATGCTGGAGGTAGAATTGCACCACGCTCTTTTTTAAAGTTGTTCTCAATAGCTGCGAAGAGTAGATTGGACAAATTTAGCGAACAAAATCTTCCAGGAAATACGCTTCTACAGCCACTTGATTTACAAGAAGCACTGATGGAGACTTCTGTGGATCGCATTCGTGAGTTAGCACAAGAAGAATATCCTTGGCTAGAAGCGATGAAACCATGTCTCAACGGGCTTGAAGTCCCCATTGGAAAAACCAAGTTTTTGGATGTACTTGCAAATATAGAATGGAGTGAACAGCCAGCAAAACGTCCCCCAACTTCTAAACCAGAGGAAGTTTTGAACTATTTACTGCAACTTGGAATTGTTGAAAGCCGTTCTGATGAGCGCATTAATATGCCTGAGATTTATTTATATGGATTTAAAGTAAAACGGCAAGGTGGAATTAAACGTCCAAAATAATGCGTAATATAACTTCTCAATAAGTGATGGTAAAGCGCATAGAGGCGTTCGGGGAAGTTGGTTGAATTAAAGAGGAATCAGTTGGGGTTGCATCGAAGTGTAACATTATTGGATATAACCTAGAGGTCTAAATTATGTACAAGAATGAAATTCTTGATGAGATTCATAAATATAGAGAAGAATATGCTCAATCATTTCAATATGATTTACGAGCGATTTTTGATGACTTGAGACAAAAGCAAGTAGCCCACAAAGCTAGACTTGTAAGGCTTCCAATCAATCGCTGGTCTAACAAATCACTGCACCCGACCAGAAACTAAATTTGTACATTTAAGTCTCTAACTAATCGGCGACACCCTATGAGCTTTTCCGTAACTTATGATTACATACTTGAGACTAATAAAAAATGTCTATAGAGGAAATAAAGGTGATATAGTCATAGTTAGGGAAGAATTTAATCAGGCAAATCTAAATGCAACATATCCATCAGAAGTTATAAGTGGATATAGCCAAGGATGGGAAATACTCATACATGGCGAAGATGTAGAAGAAATTCATTCACATGAGATAATGCGATTAATCGACGAAGGGGTATTAAATTTAAAGTAAAACGGCAAGGTGGAATTAAGCGTCCAAAATAATGCGTAATTGATAATGACGAATGTTGCTTGTCGCACCCAAACTTAGGGTAAACTCGATAACTGATTAATGCGGGCGAAAGCAGCATAGGCAGGACTACTCTGGCTAACTTCTTTCAAGAGGGCGATCGCTTCTCGAACACGAGAATGGTGAGCTAAGTATGGGAGAATATGAACAAGAGCAAAAGCACTATACTCAGCATCAGACTGGCAGTATTCTAGAAGAAGTTTGATAGCTTCATGGTTACCAGTCTGTCGAGCAATCCCTAGCACAGAAAGCATATTTCTAACATACTGGGTGCGGTGTTTTATTAACTCTTTTCTCGTACCGTGTTCGGAATTGAGGTCAAATATACGTTCTACTTCCTTCCCTCGTGCGTCAAGACCTTTAACCAAAGCACCATCTACTGAATCCCAGGAAAATTGGATATGTTTATTTATATCTGTCACTCCATCAGTTGGATCGATCAGCGTTGGGTTGCCATTTGCGTCGAGTGGAAATTGTGTAGCCTTATGTCCAGCATCATTGCATTTTTGACATGAGAGTAAGAGATTTCTCCACTCAAAAGTCAAATTGACGCACTGTGGATTTCCTTTTGGACAAAAGTGTTCAATATCACCATATCCTGTAGTTGTCACCTGACTTTCACAGTAAGCACATTTACCGTGAAACATCTGCTCTAGAGCGTCTTTAATATCTTTATGTCTGTACTTATTCCTAGCTTTCTCAACATCCTTTTCAGCTTTAGCGATATCTTCTTTGCTTGCAGATGGATCAGCTTTGACTGTGTCTAAATGAGTCATAGCCTGCTGTAGTTTACCCAACCATCTATTAGCATTTCGTCTCAGAACAGTTGGTGGTTCTTGTGGTCTAGATACAAAAATTAAGGCAGATTTGCCTCCAAAAAAGCCTTAGTACGAGCTTCTAAACTATCTGGTTCAGGAGGACCACCAATTGGCTGTGCTTCTTTCATAAATTGCCTAAGTTGCTCGTACTCCTTTTGTTCTTGCTCCATTAGATGATTTATCTTGTTTCTCAGTTCGTAATAACGATTGATTTTATCCTGTGTAGCAGGAGAATGGGTGGACTCCAAGCCAAAAGCTTCACTTCTAAGAATATAGTCAGAATCATAAGCTGAAACATTCTGGATTTGCTTAACCTCAACCTCACCACCTACTAACTCTAAGCGAAGAGTAAGGGCATTTTCTCCTCCTCCTGCTGCTACAAGCGGACTATGGGTAGCGACAAAAAACTGGAGATTTGGAAAGATATCTCGCAACCAACCAGCAATCTGCCTTTGCCAGGATGGGTGCAGGTGGATATCTAGTTCATCGATCAACACAACACCGGATGCTTGGGTTGGATCTTCCAAATTGGGAAACGCCTGAAGTAAGCGCCAGATTAAATCTCCAGCTAGCGCGATGACGCTGCGAAAACCATCAGACAAACTAATAGTTGGGACTTTTTGACCATTTACGGTGAACTGTATGAGACCATCAGCAGTTACCTCAGCAATCTTTGCGCCTCCTGGAAGAAGCTTTTCAATTACTGCTTCCCCGACCTCTCGCATTCGTCTCGCTTTTGTGTCGCTGGCATCTTTAGCAATCCGAAAATCTAGGTAAACCATCCACCGTTCAAATGAGCTTAAGGCGCTGTCTTCATCAAACTGTGTGATGAAGTTACTAGATCGCTTTGCCGGCTCTAAACTGGGTATCAAAACTTGGTTTACTCGCGTCAGTCTACGAAAAGCCCCATAGCCTACAGCAAACCATCCTCTACTATCTGAGGCAAAAGCATTTGTTCGTAACCAACTGAGAATTTTTGATGGTTCTTCAATGAGCGCAGGTTCAGTATAAGTTTCCTTTTCTTTACCAACTTGAACGGGTATTCCACCAGTAACAAAGTAGGTATAGGAAAAAGTTTTCCGTACTTTGCTTTCACCGAAAACTCCAGCATCAGTGTCTGCTTGGTGCAGAACCGCAGTTAGTTTACCTGGCTTAGAGGGGTCGCGAACCCAGCCAGTAGGACGTGGGAGGAGTTCTTTTGCCGCTTCTGGTCCAGCTAAAAGTAGTGCCAGTGCCTGAATTAATGTACTTTTTCCTACTCCGTTTTCCCCTAATAAGGTAATCCAAGAGTAGGGTTTTGCCTTCTGACCTGCGCTGCTATTACGAGTAAAAAGTATCTTTTGTTCCCGAAAGCACTTGATGTTGGTGAGAGTAATGCTTTCAACCCACATTATTGTTATCCTTAAGACCCCTAATTATAACAAATTGTCTATGGCTAGTAGCCACTTCACTTTAGTTTATATGTTTGGAAATATAGATAATATTCCGTTGCTGATTCAGCACTATATCAGCGTAGTGTATAAACGTATTGCTGCAGGCCTTAGATTTAGATCAATTCTAGATCTAGATATTGACAAGCAAATTTGTGTATGTTTTGATAGGAACAGCTAGACGAATATCAACCCTTGAGTGTTCGTCTCAATGGGCATTACCTCCGACTCTCACACTCAGCCCTTGTAGACGAAAAACAACTTGCCAGATTTGCAATTGAAATTGGTCTGGACTTCAGAATGCGACTGGGGCAAGGTCTGATTCGAGATGGAGGTTATCAAAATCCAAATCTCTTGAGTAGCACTTTTGAAGCCGTTGTTGGAGCCTACTATCTGGATAATAAGCGCAGTATTGAAGCTGTTTATCCTTTGGTTGAGCAGCTATTTGATTCTGTGCGCGAAGGGGTTGTTGTATCTCGATCAACTATAGATTCTAAAAACCGATTTCAGGAATGGGCACAGGTAAACGGTGCAACAACTCCTCCAAGATATGTCACAGAAAAAGTAGGTGGAATGGATCATGCTCCAGAATTTATCGCTAGAGTTTATGTTGGTGATAAACTCTGTGGTGAAGCTAAAGGGCGCAGTAAAAAAGATGCGGAAAAACAAGCAGCCGAAGATGCACTGGCAAAGATGAAGAAGCGAGGATTGCTGTAGCATGACTCATGCATCAACACTTGCCAACCCAATCAAGTGTTTGAGAATTTTCAAAACGTCATACAAGTTGTTTTTTTGATTGTTGATTCTAAACAAATCAGAAGTCCCATACTGAGGAATTTCGCCTTTCAGTAATTTGACAAACAGGAAGCTTCCACCGTTGGTAATCATGCCAAAGCAGGAATTGTTTGGGTTTGGATGATTGAGCATGTAGGCAAGAATTTGAGCTAGCCCTGCTTCAGGTGAGAATTTAGCCTGTTTGGATTCAATCACCATGACCCAAAGCTTATCCTTCAGCACCAAAGTATCCAAGTTACCTTTGACAATGACTGAGTTTTCTTCATCTTCAGCTGAAATTTCAACGTTTTTCTCTGCACGTAGATCGAAGGGGGATAAGTAAAATTGCCCGGTAAAAAGTAGTGGAGAAACAACTGCTAAGTTTATAGGTTTTTCCAGCAAAGGTGGCTTTTTAAGTAGGTTTAAGTAACCTGCCTTGATCTGATCCAGCAGTTGCTTTTGCCACTCGCTTAGTTCAGGCAAATTGCCCTGCCACTCATAAAAGAATTGTGGATTTTCAACTCTTTGGAGTTGGAAGAGTATTTCTAGTTCTAGAAGGGAAATCTCTTTTGCCTGAATCGTTTGCACCATAGTCACAAAATAGAGTAAGTGGTATGAAGAGGAGAAAATGGTTGCCTATCAATCGTTCTCTTCCATGTTACCGATAATGGCGAATGATTACCATAACCAACTCAGCTACCTCATATCCCACCAAAGTTGCCATAATGAGTTTGCAGAAAATTCAATTAGCTGGTTATTATAGGGTTATTTTAATGTCCTATTTAGCGAGGGCTTTGTCAACCGACGCGATCGCGCTTTGCTTGGCGTGTACCTTTATGCAGCTTGCTGGATCAATGAAGCCTGCACTTTGGCAGTGAGAGACGTGTTTGGCGTCCAATATGAGCGATCGCTCAAGGATAGGTTTTGTTTGCTAGGCTAAAGCAAAAGATTTAAATAAAATAGTGAGTACTAGAAAAACTCGTAGAACGATAATTAGGATTACTAATATCGATGAGCAATCTCATCAACCTGTTGTAGATGCATTTGTTCCAAGTTGGAACCCGCATAAGGTTGTTCATTTTCCAGCTTCTCTGATCCCAGAAAATATTAGAGTTGTATTAAAACCAAATATCCGTTTATTTGCTTATGTAAACACAGGAGCAGAAAAATCTGATGACCTGTATTTTGAAAACTTTGAATTAGCACCTGAACCAGATGAAGATGATGGACTCGCCTGAACTGATTATTTTAGATGTATGTTATTATTGCTAACATTCTTGTGTCATTTTTACTAAACCAGAGAATACCTTAATGCTACATTTCCACCTCATATCACCTTTGACTACTATTAATCAGGGATTAATTGAGGTTTACCAAAGTGATTACGGCATTCTCTATCAGGGAGATTGTCTCAAGTTTTTAAATGCCCTTCCTGATGGCTGTGTAGATATTATATTTGCCGATCCACCATTCAACCTTGGCAAGGATTACGGTAAAGGTGTTAATGATCAGATGAAATCTGATGAGTATCTTGCCTGGTCAAAGCAGTGGCTCAGTGAGAGCATTCGTGTGCTGAAGCCAGGAGGCAGTTTATTTGTTTTTAACTTACCTAAGTGGTGCATTGAGTATGGTGCATATCTAAATCAAAAAGGTATGCTTTTTCGTCACTGGATCGCCTGTAGAATGCCTAAAGCTTTTCCTCGTGGTCAGAGAATGTCTCCTGCTCATTACGGATTGCTTTACTATACAAAAGGAGACCCAGCAGTTTTCAATAAAGTTTATACACCGATTCAAGTTTGCCGGCATTGTGGTGGAGAAATTCGAGATTATGGTGGACATCGCAAAAAGTTAAATCCCAAAGGTATCAATTTAATGGATACTTGGGATGCTCCTGAGGATGTTTGGGAGGATGCCTCTACTGGTGATAATGCTGAGGAAACTTTGTGGACGGAACTTGAGGAAATGTGGAGTGATATTCCGCCCGTGCGCCATCGTCAGCACAAAAACAGGGGAGCAAATGAATTAGCGCCTATTATGCTTGAACGCATCATTGCTATGGCATCGAACCCTGGACAAATTGTGATTGACCCCTTTGGAGGTTCTGGGACTACATTCTATGCAGCAGAGAAGCTACACCGATATTGGCTAGGTACAGAAATTGGTGATACACAGCCAGCAGTTAAGCGATTGACTGACCTGGCGAACGGAAAGATAGAAGAATGGGAATCGGCAAGGGGAAAGAAAAAAGTTAAAATCCCGCAAAACGATTCAACACAACTAGATTTATTTTCCTATTAATAGTGACGCGAATTTTTGCTTTACATTTCTATATTAAAGCACGACCATCTGTGCCTTTGGTAATTCTTGGCACACTGCTATCTACAGCATCATGTTCAACCACAAATACTGCCAGGAATCCTTCGTTTATGTTAACTGCCCGCCACACATCAAAGTAAGGTTCTAATTCTTCGTAATTACCAACTCTGTCAGTAAGATAAGGATATAGTTTTCTGCTTGGAAGCACTAAAGCTGAACCCAGAAACACACCTCGTAAAAGCCCCAGAACCATTTTGTTAACTGCACGGTGACTCGATGAAATATTGCCAGTCTCCCATTCCAGGGCAAACGAATGTCCATTTAAGGCTTTGGTTGCATCTACTCGTCCTGGCGATCTAGTTGCATACGTTATTTTTGTCTCAAGTTGCCAAACAAAATGTTCCTTAAGAGCCGCCATACAAGCATTTTTGATAGGCTTGACACCATTACCATGAGGTGCAGGATTAATCGTGAAGTTTGAAGTACCAGGCGGCCAAACAATCAACTCGATAGCACTGCGGATCTCATTTTGAATAACACTCCACTGTTGGGACTCCTCAAAGCTACCACGACTAATTAATGATACCTCTTGCACAATCTTCACGTTTCCTTTATTCCTCGGTGGGAGATGGACATTAAGTACTCGCAAAAATGCAAATACACCAAAAACTTTTTTGGTAACGAGCTTTGCAATGAATCTAGTAGTCAATGCTAATGTTCTAGTGTGGGGACTTTTGCGACTTCGTGACGGGAGTTACTGCGAAGTCCTGAATTTAGACTCTTTGCAGATGAAAACTTTTTGGATGAGACTCATTATGAACTACAAAGGCGAGTGACCCTAATGAGGAACTAAGGAAGAATTAGTGACATGTTAGTGTTAGTATTTATTTTTTATAGAGTAAAAACACAGAAGTAGAGTATGAAAAGTATAGAACTGAGCAACTTAAAAGAGCAAATGCTATTGACAGAACAGGAAGCTCTTGCAGTTCAGTATAATGGCAAATTGCTGGGATACTTTTACCCAGTAAAAACTAAGGATCAAGCTGAAGTTGATGCTCTCTGGGAACGCCTTGAGAAGGCAGTTGAAAGAGTGATGGCAGAAACTGGGCTAGATGAGGAAACTTTGGTTGAAGTTCTCGCACCAAGGAAGTCCAAGCAGTGATCAGGTTAGCGCTCGATGCTAACATTTTAGTAGCTGTAAACAAGGTGATACAAGAGGCGTGCTTGACTAAGTAAGTGTTTGCCAACTCTTCACCCAGTTTTTTATCATCTCTAAACCGAATCTGTGATTATACAAGTCAGTATAAAAGAGTCGCTGTATAAACTTCAATACTCATCCTAAAGCAGATTGAGAAGATATTACATCGGCGGGGCTAGCGTATCATATGCCAAAAGTTATTTCTTTGATTCAAAGCCAAAGTCTATAAGGAGATACAAGATGAAAGACGAGTTAATTACAGGGGTTACAACTATTGCTGGAGCTTCAATAGGATCGATCACTGTTGCTACAGTACCTTTAGCTGTGACTACGACTTTACCAGCTGCTGGTATTGCAGGTTGGCTAGGCTTCACGACAACTGCTACGACGGTCGTAGCTGCTCCAATTACTTTGCCAGTAGGGGGAGTTATAGCAGCAGGAGCATTGTTAACTTATGGAGGATATAAAGTTTACAAATACGTGAAGGGTAAAGAAGGTTAATAACGGGCTCTTAAGTCAACGATGGCAGTTCTCAATTGAGTGAAATACAAATTGCTTGTAGGGACACAATAACGTTGCGCCCCTACAATGTATTGTATCCAATGGAGTAGAAAAATCATGTTGCACCTAAATCAACAACCGCGCCAAACTAGGCAATGCCTCTCCATATGTAGGATGAATATGCACTGACTGTTCTAGTAGCTGCCAACTTGCACCCGCTTCCATCAAAGACAAAAACACATGAACTAACTCAGCCACTTCATATCCCACCAAGGTTGCCCCTAAAATTTTATTGGTGTCGTCATCTACAACCATGCGGTAAAATCCTAAGTCGTGACCCCATTCGATCGCACGGGCAATGTTAGCCATCGGCAAAGTTACAGCACGCGCACGCAAGCCTTTTTTCTGAGCTGCTTCTAAAGTTAGCCCAACACGCCCAACTTGTGGTTCTGTGTAAACTGCATAACCTAACACTCGGTCATCTCGTGTGCGATTTTCCCCATTTAAAATTCCCTTCAGTCGCCGATAATCTTCCCAGGAAACGTGGGTAAATGCAGGCTGTTTTGCTACATCACCAATAGCATAAATACCAGGACTAGTTGTCTGAAATTTGGGATCAATTTTGATATAGCCCTGGTTATCCAATTCAATACCAGCCGCCTGAGTATTGAGAGCTTTTGTGTTAGGCTGGCGTCCAGTGGTAACCATTAATGCTTCGCCTTGTAATTCTTCTCCGTTACTGAGAGTGAGGGTGAAGACATTATGATCAGCCTGTAAAGATGTTGCACGCAACGTCTCTACATTCACATTAAAATGTAGATTGATGCCATCTCGTTTCAGGGCTTGGGCTAAGACTTCGCTGACATCAGGTTCTTCTTGACTCAGGACGCGATCGCCCCGCACAATCATATGTATTTCACTGCCTAATCGTGCTAATCCTTGCCCTAATTCTAAGCCGATATAGCCAGCACCCATCACCAAAGTTCGCGGTGGTAATGATTGTAAATCAAAGAAATTCAAGTTCGTCAAATAAGGTGTACCTACCAAACCTGGAATATCAGGAATCAAGGGTGATGTACCAGTATTAATCACAATCAGTGGTGCTTGAAAAGTGCTACCACCGCCTGTTACTGTACCTTCTGCGGTAAAAGAAGCTTCAGCTTTGATGACTTTTACACCAGCATTTTCTAGACGAGTCTTCACACCGCTATTGAAACTTCCACGGATATCACGCACCCGTTTCATAACTGCTGAAAAATCAACATTAACCTGAGTATGAATGCCTAATTTATCTGCTTGTCTTGCCCTACCTGCACCATGGGCTGCTGCTAAAAAAGCCTTAGAAGGAGTACAGCCATAATTAACACAACTTCCACCAAGGGCATCGCGTTCAAATAGCACAACCTTTTTGCCTTCTTTAGCTAAATCTGTCGCCAAGGGAACGCCACCTTGACCACTACCAATAACGATAGCATCTGCTGTTTCCATAAATTACAAAAATAGGGTGTGGGGTATGGGGTGGGTGCTACTCAGAGGGATGTAGGATTTTTTCAATCTCTACACCCCACACCCTAACCCCTATACCCTTTGTTTTCAGCTAGTTGATTCATTTGATGAGCCAGTTCTACATCCAGGTTGCTGATCACATTACCTAGATCGTGGGTTACCAAATCAACCCGAACCAAGTTGTAAATATTCAACCATGTAGGGTGATGCTCTATTTTCTCAGCGTAGATGGCGACGCTCACCATCCAACCCATTGCTTCACCAAAAGAAGCAAAGTTATATTCTTTGTGCAAATTGCCTTCTTTTACTGTCCAGCCTGACAGATTTGCTAATGCATTTTGTAGGTCTGTTTCGTTTAGCTTGTATTTTAACATGAGTAACTGCACTCCTACTCAACAATGTTTTGTTATCATTTTACTAGTTTAAACAGCGATTCATCGTTGTCTTTATAAACCATTTTCTCCTTAAATTTGTACTTTTTTTCTATTCCCTTTCGGATTTTTGCTACAGGATTAAGTAAAAACACATTGGTATCCTGAGGAATTTTGGGAATATTGCTGTTCTTGAACAACTGAAACCGCACTTTTGGTTCTACAAGATAGCTGAGAGAAAAAACATTTCCGTAATTAATGCCCAAGGAATCACTCATCAAAAGTGGGCGAGAAGCCTGATTGATGATTTTGGCAACTTGTGGATTCCCCTGACTGACAACCTTATTCCACCAAATCTCTGCTTGGGAACTCACTGCACCAGAAACCACGCCGCCTATAATCACTAGTGCCATGATAGTTTGCCAGATTCTACGGCGTGGTGACGAACTGCCGTTATAGATCTGAGTTGCTAGCAGGTAAGCAACAGCGATTTGAATTCCTAAATAAGAAGGCATTAAATATCGCTCAGCAACTGACCTCTGTCCGCCAAAAATCAAATCTGGCAGCATGAGAGGCAGTGCTGGTACTGCAATTAATGTTATAATAAATAACGATACTTGTGGGTGAGTTGTACGATAAATAAAATAAATTGCATATCCTACCAGAATCAAAAAAAATGGCGTGATTAGATAGCTGAAAGGATTTTCAAAGCCAAAGTTCAAATCAAAAAAAATGCGACTTATCTGCATAAACCAAGATTGAATTAAAGCAAAAAACGACAAATTTGTCATTGTCGTTGCTGTTGCATCTTGAAATTGAGAAAAATTAACAATTATAACTATAATCCAAGGCGTAAAGCTGACAAAAGCCGCTATTGATGATAGGAAATAAGCTTTGACTGTCTTAGTCCAAGAGAATCTTTTCATGGCAAGGACATAAATTCCATGGGCAACTGCAACGAATCCACTTAATAAACATGTATAGAGACTGAGTGCCAAAGCTGCTGTATAAATTCCCCAAGTCAAGATGCGATCTGACTTTGGCTGCCGTTTGAATTCCAGCCGCATGGCTCGCAGCAGTGAGGCGCTAGATAGTAGTATGGTGACTACCCACAGCATATATTCTCGTGCTTCTTGTGCGTAAATCAGGTGAATTGGAGAGATTGCCATGAAGACGATCGCAAGCATTGGCAGCGATAACGGCACATTAAATAATTCACGGCATAACCAATAAACGCAAGGGAAAACGAGCAAACTGATCAAAGCCGACAAACTTCTGATTGCTGTCACCGAATTGCCAAAGATTTGCACCCAAAATCGAGCTATTACATAATAGAGTGGTGGATGTTGCGGGTCTTCTACTGCCAAAGACTTAATTGTGTCACCTAAGCCTTTTTCCAGATTGGGACTTTGGAACTTGGCAAAAGCTTCCCTAGTAATGACACGACCATTGAAGATTTGCTGCTTCACTTCAGCAGATGTGTAACCAGAAATCCGTAATGAAGTGTAAGTCTCATCATGCGAGTAAACTTTGCTGCCAAGATTATAGAAGCGAAAACATATTCCCACCACCAACACAACGATAATTAAAAACCGCAACCAATTTGGAGCAAGTTTGAGATGCCGCATAGCCAGGTTTCTCAAGAAGTTGTAGAAAATTACCCAAGTCTTGCGATCGCACTACCTGTTGTAGTTCGCATGTTGAAAAGCGAATTTGGCTTAAGCAATGCGATTACAGGTAAAATTTGCCTAAAAAACTGCTCATTCTGAAAAAGACCAGCTAAAACAACAGCATACCGCGAAGCTAAAAGCTCTGCTACTCATTCTTGAACCGAAGATCTAACAACCCCTGAAACAGCTTCAACCCATCACAACCACCTACTATTGGGTCTGACGCCCTTTCAGGATGCGGCATCATTCCCAACACGTTACCCTGACGGTTAGAAATACCAGCGATGTTGTTGATTGAGCCGTTGGGATTCTCTCCTGCATAGCGGAACACGACTTGACCGTTATTTTCAATTTCGGATAATGTCTTCTCGTCTGCGTAGAATTGGCCTTCTCCATGAGCAATCGGCAAAGTAATGATTTCACCATTTGCGTAAGCTTGAGTCCATGGTAGATGAGTTAGCTCGACTTTGATCGGAACACGATCGCAGATAAAATGCAAATCCCGATTTTTCACCAATGCCCCTGGTAAAAGCCCAGCTTCAGTTAATACCTGAAACCCATTACAAATACCGAGGACAAATTTCCCTTTTTCTGCATGTTCTACCACTTGCTGCATGACAGGAGAAAAGCGTGCGATCGCCCCACAGCGTAAATAATCTCCATAGCTAAAGCCACCTGGTAGAATCACCACATCCAAATCGGAAATATCAGTCTCTTGATGCCAAACCATGCGAGTTGGGGCAACAAGCACATCTTTGATCACATAAGCAACATCGCGATCGCAATTAGAACCCGGAAAAACAACAATTCCAAATTTCATCATTTGTTAGTTATTTAGTTGTTGGTTGTTAGTTGTCGATGAATCTGCGAGTGTCAAGCTAAGCGTAGCGACGACCACAGAAAAAGGGTTGTTGGTTATTTGATTAACCACTAACAACTAACCACTATCAACTAACCACTCCTGTTTGTGATTCCACCTCGATCAAATCAAAGCGATAATTTTCGATGACGGTATTTGCGAGCATTTGGTCACATATCCGATCTAGATTCTGACGCGCTGTACCTTCATCAGGTGAGGAGAGGATCATTTCAATGTACTTGCCAATCCGCACCTGCTCAACGTTATCGTATCCCAACTGCTTCAGCCCAGACTGTACTGCTACACCAGCAGGGTCTAGGACTGAAGGACGAAGCGTCACAAAAATTTTGGCTCGATATTTCCTTTGCACTGGCTTTTGCTCTCATCCTGATAAGTTCATAATATAATCTTTCTACACCCTCTGGGCAACAATCAGATTAGAAACTAATTAGCGTTAAGCTAGAACTCAGCCAGGAGAAAAGCTTTTAAAAAACTGTCTATGAGAGACGCACACACCCGCAGTCAAGAGCGGATTCTGAACCTGCTCAAAACAATCAAAAAAGGTATTTCCGCGCAGGATATCTACGTGAAACTGCGTAACCGCAATCAGAGCATGGGTTTAGCAACAGTTTACCGTTCCTTGGAAGCTTTAAAACTAGAGGGCTTAGTGCAAGTGCGGACATTGGCTAACGGTGAAGCTCTCTATAGCTTAGCGCAGCAAGACAAGCACCATATGACCTGCTTGCAGTGCGGTATCTCCATTGCATTCAATCAATGCCCCGTTCATGACCTAGAAACCCAATTGCAAGCTACCCATAAGTTTAAGATTTTCTATCACACCTTGGAGTTTTTTGGTTTGTGTGACCAGTGTCAGGTAGCTGTGGAATAAGAGTGTGGGGAGAGGGGGGAGTGTGGGGAGAATAATGACTTCTGACTCCTAAGTAATTTTCGCTAACTTTAAGTTTTCTTTGCTATATTTTAGTCTTGTAAAATACTTTGATACTTAGGGCATGTAGGAGCCTGTACGAAATACCTTGCTCTGGCTAATGCATTTTAGTTGTTACCTATCCCCCACTAACCCCTAGTACGGGGGGTGCGTAAATAAGCCACCCAGATGAAATCTCTAAAACCTAATATATTTGTCCCAAAATTTAGACTTCCATGATTTCTACTCAGCGGATCATTTACTGTACAAATCCAGGATGCACTAACCCGATTAATCCTATGGGCGATGTTTTACTGTGTGCAAATTGCCAAACTCCCCAAGTTCAGCGCTATCTCTGGGCAATTGGCACGGAACAAGCCAATATCCGACCACAAGAAAAGGTAGCAAATAGATATGAGGTCATTAAACCCCAGATTTGGTTGGATACTCGACCAGGACTATTGCCAGATTTACCTGAAGAATTGCCAACAGAAATTATTCCTTATCTACAATTATATCAACAGCAGTTGCACTTGCCTCAGGTCTATGGATTTGAGGGTGATATTCTCTTATTGGAAAATGTGCCCATAGATGAGACTGGAAATCTCTACCCAGCAATTACAGATGCATGGCAGCAAGCGACACCAGTACGACAAGTTTACTGGCTGTGGCAAATTCTTCAACTGTGGATGCCTTTATCAGAATTGGGAGTAGCAGATAGTTTACTGCTTCCAGACAACTTGCGAGTGCAAGGTTGGTGCGTGCGCCTCCTAGAACTTGTAGAGACAGTACAGCTTGTAGAGACATTGCATACAAAGTCTCTACAACGATTGGGAGAGTGTTGGCAGCCTTGGGTTGCTGCGGCAAAAACACCAGTAGCACAAGGAATACAGAACATAGTCCAGCAGATGTGTGGGGGAGAAGCCCAGTTAGAGACAATTGCCACCCAACTGAATGAGTTATTACTATCATCGGCGGCGGAATTACCATTAACTCTAAAGGTAGTAGGGGCAACAGACTCTGGGTCAGAACTGATGCAAAATGAAGACACTTGTTTTCCCACGGACTCTGATGACAAAAATGATCCCTTATTGCCACGAGTATCGATAGTTTGCGATGGTATTGGTGGACACGAAGGCGGCGAGGTTGCAAGTCAATTGGCTGTGCAGTCACTAAAGTTGCAAATCCGCGCCTTACTAACGGAGGTGGCAGAACAAACCGAACTTTTGTCACCAGACTTATTGCAGCAACAACTAGAAGCAAGTTTGCGAATTGTGAATAACGTTATTTGCAACTGCAATAACGAGCAAAAACGTGAAGGGACTCAGCGGATGGGTACAACCCTTGTGATGGCTGTGCAAGTGCCACAACGTGTTCAAACACTCCGTCAATTCACTCAACGGGAGGAAGACGGCTTCCACCACTCAAATTTTTCTGGGCACGCGAGTGCCTTTTCTGGACGACCCTTAGAAAATGCTCATGAACTTTTCTTAGTTCATGTCGGCGATAGCCGTGCATACTGGATAACGCGCAACCACTGCCAGCTACTTACAGTAGATGATGATGTGGCGGCAAGGGAAGTACGCTTTGTTCGTAGTCTATATCGAAAGGCTTTGCAGCGTCCAGATGCTACTTCCCTGACGCAAGCGTTAGGAACAAAAGATGGCGAATTTCTCCGTCCTGTGATTCAACGATTCATTTTAGATGAAGACGGCATATTACTGCTATGTTCTGATGGTTTAAGTGACAATAGGTTGGTAGAACAATCTTGGCGGGATTATGGTGTCCCACTCTTAACAGGCGAACTTGTTTTAGAAGATGCTGTGCGCCAGTGGATTGACTTGGCAAACCAGAAAAATGGTCATGATAATACGTCAGTGGTTCTGACCCATTGCTGTGTCTCCCCAGGATACCTTGTACCAATAACTCGCACGTTACCACTAGTTGAGATCCAACAAGTAGAACCAGAAGAACAAACTGAGTTGGCAGAAAGTTCTCAAGCATTGCTAGAGTTGGACATTACAGCCACGGATGTCACGACAGCAACCCAAACTCTCAAAAGTCAAAGAAAGCAAAAGCAGTGGGTGCTGCTTGGAGGGTTGTTAGTTTTGCTTATTGGAGGTTTGAGTCTGGCATTCTTTGCTAGGTGGCAACCTAATTCTCCAGCATTCCAGCAAATATGTCGCCAACTTCCCCAAAAAGTTCAGCAACTGTGTCGAAGAGGGAAGTAGAAGAGAGAGGGGGGAGTAATGTGTTCCTCACCTTCTTCCCCTTCCTTACCTCCCACACTCCCCTATCTCCCCCCTCTCTCCCCATTTCCCATTCCCAAAAGCAAAGAGTTGACCAATGCAGCACACTAAGTGAAGATAAAAGCATTAGACCTCTTGCCAAAGTACTAGGCCCTCATGTCACCCTACCCTTGTTTTATCTCCCCATTCATTGGGAAAACAAGGGGATATGAACCAAGTTTGGCCAATGAATAACAAAGCCTGCATAGGCAGGCTTTGTTTGTCTAGCAGCTATAGCGACATCTGTGCTGACTATGACTGATTGATAACTTTTGCA
This sequence comes from uncultured cyanobacterium, assembly GCA_903903925.1. Taxonomy (GTDB): domain Bacteria; phylum Cyanobacteriota; class Cyanobacteriia; order Cyanobacteriales; family Nostocaceae; genus Stigonema. The sequence goes on along the minus strand of CAIVAU010000039.1, from coordinate 19,882 downwards.
AGCAGTCTATTTTTTGATTGACGGGTTCTGTGACGGCTGGCTGTGGAGACATTTGTGGAAAAGCAAACGCTAGGTATAAAAGTTGGTATGAAAATTGGCGATCGCGTGCGTGTTAAAGATTCCGTAGTAGTTTATCATCATCCTGAGCATCGCGGTAAAGCTTTTGACCTCAAAGGCATAGAAGGTGAAGTGATCGGTATTATTAATCAGTGGCAAGGTAGACCTGTCAGCGCTAACTTGCCGATTTATGTCCAGTTTAGTAAAAAGTTTAAAGCCCATTTGCGTGAAAATGAGTTGGAACTAATCTAAATTATTCATCGGCGGCGAAACCATCGGAAAATATTCGGTTCGCCGCGCATTCTTTTAAGCTCTTGACGATGACTTTCTGCTGTTGTATAATGCCACTCACAATAAAGTTTAAAATCTGAGCGTACGCGAACTTCGTGATAAAACTCGTGGGCTGCTTGATAAACGGCAAAAGTTTCCTCAGCCCGAAGTTGAGGAGAAGGAATAATATGGGGTAAATCTCTAGACATGTTAATAAAGTTAGGAGTTAGGAATACGGGGAGCTTCCTTATTTATTATTAACTCATAACTCATAACTCCTCACTCCTGACTCTTGTTCACGCCCATCCGCGCAAGCGATAAACAATTATACCAACGTACTCTCTTAAAGCGCTAGTAACCTGATTTAGGTTCTCTACATCAGGTAAAAAACTCAAAATTGCGGCTTTGGGGGTACCGACAAGGTCTTTCATGTCACTCTCAGTGATGATAAAGTCGGTGGGTGTAGGAATGACATCGATACCAAGACGATTGAAGATCAGGAGCGATCGCGGCATATGGATTGCCGAAGTTACCAACAACACACGATGAATACCACGAGACTCTAAAATTTTCTTAACATACACTGCATTTTGATAAGTGTTGAGAGAGTTAGGCTCTTGGATCAGCGCCTCTGTTGGTATACCAATAGAAGTGAGAATTGTTGCCATATCCTCCGACTCTGAGTGACCTTGACCAGCCCAATCGATGCGACCACCACTAAGAATAATGACAGGAGCTTTTTTCTGGCGGTAGAGTTGAGCAGCATAAATGATGCGATTGCCATGTTGATTTAAATCTACAGTTGGTCGTGGTGGCAAAGCTGGTTTAGTTGCACCACCCAAAACGACAATTGCTTCCGCATGAGGAATTTCCGCAGGGGGAAGATTTTGCCATTCTAGCGATCGCACTAACGAGTGCGAAACCCAGCCATTACTGCCTAATAACAACACAATGAGCGCGAAGCAGATGGCGATCGCCGCAGTTCGTGGTCTTTTCCATAACATGACCAGTGATAGGAGCAAACTTATACAGACTAATCCCAACGGGTAAAAAAACAGCGGTAGTAACTTAGAGAGATATAAAAACATAAGATTTTTGGGGAATTGGGCAATGGGCAATGGGCAATGGGGCATTGGGCATTAGCCCCCCCTGCCCCCTAGTCCCTTCTCCAAAACCTAAAACTGGGGAATCTGGAAACACGACGGTAACGGCGAGTTTGTTTTCTTCTGCGCCGTCTAGTCGTTACCATTTCGTTGGCTAGTTCAGCTTCGATGTCTTCTGAGACTTGATCTGGCAGTTGAGTTCTAGATTGTTCTTTTGTTTTCCACCAAGCAACAGTCCAACCTGCGCCCATACCAGCTACTGCACCCAAAAAGATACTCATAGATGGCTGATACCCCAAAAGTGCAAAGCCAAGCAAGAAAAATAACCAGTATTTCAGTCCAGCATCAATACCTTCAGCGGAAGCTACAGTTTGGGTTTGGGGTCCAGTTGTCGCTGCGGTTGTAAACCAGCCTACGGCTAAACCACCCACGACACCCAAGAAGATACTCAGAGGTAGGTTCTTGAGTGACGTTGCAAATACGAGTGATAAAAATAACCCAAATAGCAGTTGAGTGAGGAAGGTTCCCGATAAGGAGGGCAGAGGATTGCCGGATTTATTTGGTTCTGCCATAAGGTGAACACTATTGGCTAATAACTTCTTTTAATTGTGCCTCTAGTGGTTGAGTTGTGTCCAAAATTTTAACTAATGGTTTTTCTTGTTCAGTGAAAGCTTCAGCTTGTTCAACCTGCGATGTTAATAAATCAGCAGTAGCATCAGCAATATCACCAGTGCGAGTTTGTAGCCGAGAGCGTAACACGTCCACGGGTGCCGTGCAGTGGATAATCTCAATGGGAATTTGGTATTCTTGCGCTTGAGCGATCGCCTGCTTCCGCAGGGGCTGTTTATCGTACTTAGCATCCAAAATCACTGAAAAACCAAGCCCTGCCAGCATAACTCCCAAATCCAACAGCCGTGTATAAGTTTTCTGGGTCATTTCTGCTGTATACAAATCATCGCCACCGCGTTCCGACAACGGAATTCCCCCCAAATGTTTCCGCACTGCATCCGAACGAACGTGAATTGCTCCTAATTGACGAGCCAAGTAACGCGCTGTCGTACTCTTGCCAGAACCCGACAAACCCGACATCAAAATCAATCGTCCTTGCCGAGGCTTCGTATAATCCCAAGCCAACTTGTAGTAACCAGCCGCTGTTTTTACCGCCTCTTCCTTCTCCGATGCCGGAATACCAGGGTCATCTAAGACAAACGAACCCACCTTAGCCCTCACATAAGCCTGACGGCTCAAATACAAAGGCAACACCTGCAAACCTTCCCAATCTCCAGTTTGCTCCACATAAGTATTCAAAAACGCATTACCCAAATCTTTCCTGTGCCGTGCTTCCAAATCCATCACAGTAAAAGCCACATCGTACATCACATCCACAAAGCGAAATGGCTCATTAAACTCAATGCAATCAAACAGCAGAATTTTATCGTGCCACAGACAAATATTTCTCAGATGCAAGTCCCCATGACATTCTCGAATATAATCGTTTTGAATTCTGCTCTTAAATAATTCTGGATGTTCCGCAAAAAAGCGATCAGTATAAGCCTTAGTTTCCTCAAATTGATCCTTTGTTTGGGGTCCACCAATATACTTCACTGTTTGCTCATAATTCTCGTCTATCGCATTCCTAACCTGGGGCACTTCTCCAAAACTCTTAATGTAATCGTTCGTCTCAGTTTTAGCATGGTATTGAGCCACCACCCGTCCCAATTCTTCCAAGTGTGCCTCATCTAACTTACCTTGGTCAAACAGCGAGCTAAATAGAGTATCCTGAGGAAATGCGTGCATTTTTAGCACATATTCCACTGGTTCTCCTGCTCCTCCCATATGGTACTGCTCCCCCACCAGAGTCACAGGTAACACTTCCAAATACAGTTCTGCTCCTCCCCGCTGATTCAAGCGCAACTCTTCGTGACAAAAATGCTTTCGCTTCTCCAAAGTCGAGAAGTCCAAAAAGCCAAAATTCATCGGCTTTTTTACCTTATACGCAAAATCACCAGTCAAAAACACATAAGAAATGTGAGTCTGAATCAACTGAATCGGCTCCTTCACTGCATGGGAGTAAAACCCAGGCTGTAGCATCTGCTCAATCAAACTTGGAATAGAAACTTGTGTCATCTTCTGTTACATCTCTTAGCGTCTTGGCGGTTCACATACAAAAAAACCAGAGGTATACCCCCTGGTTTCTACGGTCACTATAACAAACTTTAAGTACCTTCAGATGCTGATTCTGCTTCTGACTGAGAACTTGTTCGCGACTGTAAAACTGAAATAACAACTTGTCTGGGCTCACCTAGCGCTTTCACACCCTCAGGTAAGGTCAGTTCCTCAATGTGTAAACTATCTCCCACATGCATGTCAGAGACATTAACTTCTATTGTGTCGGGAATGTTTTCCGGCGCACAACTCACCTGCAATTGTGATAATTGGGTGTCTAACACACCACCTTCTTGCTTCACACCGATGGGCTCTCCCACAAAACGCAGTGAGACTTCCACATCAGTATTACCATGACCTGCGACAGCAAAAAAGCTGAGGTGGTAGGGAGTACGCTTAGCTGGATGAATCTGGACTTCCCGCAGTAGTGTTTTCCCACGCCAAGGAGCATCGGTCACCGTGAGGTCAATCAAGGTATTGTTAACCGAACCACTTTTCATAAGGCGCTCAACAACTTTAGCATCCAGAGTGAGAGCAATTGATTCGGTACCCTTATGACCGTATAAATTTGCAGGTATTCTCCCAGAACGGCGCAAAGCATTCGGCTTACTACCTTCTGGTCGCTTTTGACATTCGATAGTGAAATCCATGTTAGTTAGTAGTTGTTAGTTAGTAGTTGTTAGTTGCTAGTTGTTAGTTATTAGTTGTTAGTTGTTCAAAAGTACTATTCCTGACTCCTGACTCCTGACTCCTGACTCCTAACTCCTAACTTCTTTAAGCGCTTAGCAACGAAGCAGAAGTAGTTTCTGGATGCAATAAAGCACGCTTAGGCCCGTGGATCGGGTCTTCTACAATGATAGTTTGATCGCGGCTTGCTCCTAAGGAGACGATCGCGATGGGGACTTCCATCAATTCTGCCAAAAATTTGAGATAATTTAAGGCTTTCCCCGGTAAGTCTTCTAGGGAACGGCAATCACTGGTAGAAACGCGCCATCCTGGCAGGGTTTTATACACGGGTTTACACCGGGCAAACTGACGGGCGTTTCGGGGAAAGTGTTCGCAGTTTTCCCCATCAATCTCATAGGCGACACAAACTTTGATTTCCTCTAACTCGTCGAGAACATCTAATTTGGTAATCGCTAGACAATCCATACCATTAATTCTGACGGCATAGCGACCGATGACAGCATCAAACCAGCCACAGCGACGCTGACGTCCGGTAGTTGTACCAACTTCTGCACCGCGAGAACACAGATGTTCTCCTGCTTCCCCATGTATTTCAGTTGGAAACGGACCTTCACCAACACGAGTGGTGTATGCTTTTGCTACCCCAATCACCCGGTCAATCATTGTTGGGCCTAGCCCTGTACCAACGCAAGCCCCACCTGCTACTGGGTTAGAGGAGGTGACATACGGGTATGTCCCATGATCTAGGTCGAGGAGTGTGCCTTGTGCGCCTTCAAACAGAATATTGCGGCGACGCCGAACCGCATCATATATTTTTAGGGAGGTATCGACCACATAAGGACGCAGCCGTTCTGCATACCCTAGATACTCGTCAATCACCTCTTGAGGATCTAACGGTGGTAAGTTGTAAAGCTTTTCTAGAATGACATTCTTATAATTAATTGTCCACTCTAACTGCTCATGTAGCCCCTGTTGGTCCATCAAGTCTAACATCCTGATGCCAATTCGCTCTGATTTATCAGCGTAGGTAGGACCAATGCCTCTACCTGTCGTACCAATTTTATGGCTTCCTCTTCGCTCTTCTGATGCCTGATCAATCAATCGATGGTAGGGCATTGTGACATGAGCAGTTTCAGAAATGAGCAGATTGCGAGTGGAAATACCAAGTTCTTTTAGTTGGTCGAGTTCTCTGAGTAAAACCTCTGGATCTATGACTGTTCCACAGCCAATAATACACTCGGTTTTGGGATACAAGATACCAGAGGGAATCAAATGCAGCTTGAAGGTCTGATCCTTGACTACAATCGTGTGTCCAGCATTGACACCCCCTTGGTAACGGACAACAACATCTGCTGAGCGGCTGAGTAAGTCTGTTATTTTACCTTTTCCTTCATCGCCCCACTGGGCACCTATGACAATGACGTTAGCCAAGCGTTTATATTATAAAGCTAAAGTTTTCACAAATTAATATTGTAAACCTCTTCGAGAAGGTTTGTCAAGGAGGAAAGTCCCAGATCTATCTCTTTATTCAGTCATAAAGAAATTGTTAATTTTTGTTAAAGATACGGTTAATGTATAAAAAATGAATTATAAGCAGTTAAGTACTTACGAATAATAAATGTGCCCACTACAACTTATTTGTTGATCCCTTTAATCTGGCTATGATTGTTTTATCTACGTGGTGTTGAAATTCTTACTGTTATTTGGTCAAAAAGAATCACTCACAAAGGTTAAAAATATCACCATTTTACGTACTTTTTGAAGTAAAGGATAGCCAAAACATCAACCTGGAAAGTCAAAGCAACTTTTGCCTAAATCTTTGAGAGGTAAGGGTTTCTGCCAACAATTAGTATCACCCACTGAGGAAAATTAAAAATATTGTGAATTTTAATCCGGGTATAGCTTGTTTTTTAATTTGTTACTGTTAATAATAATTAAAATTTATAGTGAAAAGACTACTATGGCTTTATACGCTGAACTTCATAGGCATTTGGGCGGTTCTGTGGTCCCCCGTATATTATGGCGATACTTTGAGCGCCATTCTTCTAAGGAAATTTCCCGCTTTGCTGACTATGAAGAATTTGAAGATTTTTACACACGTCCGCGCAATACTTTAGACGAGTATCTAGAGTTGCATACTCTTGTAGAAAGTGTGCAAACTGTAGAGACTTTGCCTTACTTTATCTATCGCCTCCTTAGGGGTGCATACATTTTTGAAAATTTGGCTTATCTGGAACTACGCTATACTCCATATTTGCGGACACCTGAGCATCTGAGTCAATCAGAAAGAATTGACAAGATGGCAGAAATTGTGGAAGTTGTGGGTAGAGCAAGCAAGCTATCAGAATATCCGATAGTAACTAGCCAAATTCTCTGTATGCACACGCGCTTACCCTATGAGGTGAATAAGGCGATAGTTGATTTGGCAGCGGACAATAGGCACTATGTCTGTGCTATAGATGTGGCTGGGGGAGATAACTATTCTACTGAGCGATTGAATGAATGGGTCAAGCTGTATAGTTATGCGCGATCGCTGAACGTTAAGACCACTGGACACCTTTACGAAACCACAACTGGTTGTTATCCGGAACTACTCCCGTATTTAATGCGGATTGGTCACGGTATCCAAATTCCGCTGCTGTATCCAGAGTTACTTCCAGATTTGGCTAGGCGTCATCAGTGTTTGGAGGTTTGCCCCACAACCTACTTAAAAACTGGTACTTTGCAAGATATTCGTCAACTCAAATTAGTGTTTGACCGCTGTTTCAACGCAGGCGTGGACATTGCTATTTGTACTGATAACGCTGGGTTACATAATGTGCGTCTCCCCTTTGAGTATGAGAATCTTTTGACTTACGACATCATCAACTTTGACCAGTTACAAGCTTGTCAAGATGCAGCCTTCCGTCATGCTTTTGCTTGGCCCTATGGTAAACGTCCGGCGTCGCTGTTGAATGGGTTATTGAATCCTTCAACCCCTAAAGTGTTGGCGATGAGGGAGTAACGAAGTCGCCCTGCACTTAAGTGCAGGGCTAATAGTTTAAGTCCATTGAAATGGACTAAATTATTGAAGTGTTAATTATTGAGTTAGGATTGAGCCAGACATTTTAGTCAGATATAATGATGTCCGAGCAAGCTAATTATATCATGGCTTGTTGCGTTCTCCCCAACTAACCACCTAGAAGGTGACAGGATTAGACCACCATATTCCCATACCTGCTGGATAATATTCGTGATTTGTTCCACTTGCCTACGGCTTAGATAAGACAGTAATTTCTTTCTCTCAAGAAGTGTTGCTTCACTGCTATTTTGAAGTTGCCTAATTACCCACCATTCCATCATTGAAGAAGTGAACAGATAAACAGTTTTTCTTTGCTGTTCTGTACGCTGTATCAATCCCCGATCTTCTAGTTTAGACATGACTCGGCTCTGCTGACTGAAAATCACGTCAATATCGCTCAAGTCAAACCGCAGCTTCCTATTTAGACGACCTTGCAGATGGGATAGGGCAATTAATACTAACAATATTTGCTCTATTTCACTGGAAGATGACCACCAATTTTGGAAAATGTGTTCGGTATTCCTCAGAAAATTTTCTGCAAAACTTTCGATAGTAAAGACATCTCCGTTCCGCCAATTATCATAGATCAAATAGCAAGCTGTTTGGAGAAGAACTGGATATCCACCAGACATTTCTTGAATCACCTGCTTTAACTCTGGCGTCAGATTCACTTCAGCAGGCATGAGGTCTAGTAAAGTAGTTACCTCACCAGTAGTGAAAGGTGGTAAAGATCCAAATAGATAGTGATTGTACCAGGGAGAAGCGTTTGGAGGTACTTGAGGACCGTAATCGTTCAATCTTTGAGACGATGTCACAATAATTGAGAGATTTCGACGTTCCGCAGAATGAACTGCCAGGTCGCGGAACTCACTTAGAAAGATCTGCATGTCAGCCTCAGTGTAGTTCTCGTTTGGAGATAGAGCAGCTTCATAATTGTCCAACAACAACAGTAGAAACTGATTCCGTTTGTTTATCTGTCTCAGTATCTCGCGTATGCTCGTCTTATCTAGGATTTCCTGCTTTAACAACTCATCGATTTTAGCTTGCAGAGCGTCTTCATCATGCAAATGTTCTCGTAACAAATTCAGTATCTCTCTCCAAAAGGCAAGAGGTGAAAAAGGAATAATACTTTCACAGTCCAGGCTAACAATAATTGCCTCATCATGTATCAGCCCATAGTCTTGCCAAGCTTGAGGCGATGCTAAAAATCGCAGGATTGAGGATTTACCTGTTCCTGTACCGCCATGAATAGCTAGGTGAGTACGGTAAGCGATCTGATCGAATGCAGCGCTGATTTGAGAGGATCGCCCAACAAAATATTCTGGCGGGACTGGACCTCCAATAAAAAAGGGATTTCGTCGCGTTTGTAAACTTTGGCGAGTTTTCTCTCGCGCTTTCTCCAGTTGCGCCTCTGTTTGTGCCAACCCTGCCCGAACATCTGCCAGACGCCTTTGTGCTAGCTTATTATCTGGTTCCAGTTCCAACGCTCTAGTGAGTTGTTCTCTTGCCAATTCTAGTTCGCCTTGTTGCATCAGGTCACGCCCATAGCCTAGGAGTGATTTTAAAAACCCTTCCATGTACTGTAGGGTTGGAGCAACCTGGGATACCCGTGTGTAAAGTTCAACAGCTTTGCTGAATTCGTCTATCTCCAAGTAAGCTTCCGCTATTTCAAATAGAGCGCTAAAGTGGTTGGGATTAGCCTTCAAAACCTGGTGTAGTAGATCGATTGCCTCCAGTGTGTCGCCGTGTTGACGCAAATCAACTGCTTTTTGATAAAGATCCATGGCTGCTGGATTAAGTTTCTCCAGTTCCAAAATCTCCTTCTGTAGAGGGTGTTTCTTCAATAACCAACGACGCACTAATTCTACAGCAACAACGTAGGAGTATGGTTGTTCTCGTGATAGCTCTAAAGGCTCTCTCGGTTTCAGAAATCCCGACTCTATCAAATTCTTTTCTGCTTGATAGAGTTCCTCTGTTAAAATAATGCCGGAATCTTCTAACAGTCTCCACGGTTCCGAACGGGATCTTTGCTGCATTTCTGCTATGGCTGCAAATACCACTTGTTCAGGAATAGGTAGCCCTCGCCGAAACCAGTCTAACCCACCCTCACCCGCCTCGATAGCTCTATCTACGATCTTGCCTACATCTTCACCAGTGATTTGCTGCCAGTCATCTTCTTCCCTATCCCGAGCTTGCTCAAACACCACACTGCATAGCACTTGAGTAAAATAGGGGTGTCCAGAGGATAACTCCCAAATCGCCTGTATGGCATCAGGGTGATATTGTAAGATGCCTTCGGCAGGTTTTGTAATGAGTCGCCTAGTATTTGTCTCGTTTAGCCGACCCACTTCTCGCTTGGGCGCTTGCCGAAACAGCCCCAACGTTGTTAAAGTTGCCAGATCTCCCAGCTGTCGCCCTATCACTGGAATGATGAAGAGTGTATCCTGTTGGTCATTGACGATGATAGACGGAAGAAGACTAAAGTAACTGGTAACGGCACTCTGGTGGCTGTTATCGATAACATCGAACTCGTCTAGCAGGAGTACTAGTTTCTGAGTTTTCAGTACGTGGTAAACTTGGGGCAGAAAATCAATGGTAAATGTCTGTGGGTTTATCTCCAGTTCAGTGGTTGAGGGTACAGCTACTTTTTCTACAGACAGTTCCAGGAGTTTGAATCTCTTAAGAATTTCAGTAGCCAAATAGTGGAGAACTTCCGCCAAAGATTTCTGACTTTTCCCCTCAAGTGAAAGCGACACGAAGACAAATTGCTCTAGCTGAATAAAATTTGGGATCTGAGCCAGCAGAGAGGTTTTACCAATACGCCGCTGACCATTTAGCAGTATTACTTTTGAGCCTTGCAGTAAGTTATCCTCAATAAATTGGAATAGTTCTTCTCGCCCAACGAACAAATCTCGCTCGAAAATCGGACGACCAATAACGTATGGATTTCTCTGATCTTTAGGCACAAGTATACCCCTTGATCCCCTGCATTTAAGGTGTGCCGCTCCCTGCAAACCCTTTGACAAAGGCTCCTGATAGCCCGCCAACCCAGCCTGCAATTGATTGAGCCGTATCTTTATATTGCCATACCTGTTTTAGGATAGCTCTCATCTGCTCTACTTGGAGACTACTGAGATTGAGAAACACTTTCTCTCTTGTTGACAAATCGGGTAGATTTGGGTTACGTTCAATTTCCTTAACCACCCACCATTCCATAATCGATGAGAAAAAGATGTATACTTCTTTTTCTTCTGGCAAAGCGTTACGCCTGAACACACTTGATTCTTTTGTGATCGTAATGGTTTTTCGCAGGAGAATTCCCCGTTCTTCCAAAACGCGCAGTTCTCCTTGTCTCTGGCTCAAAATGGTGTCTACTCCATCAAGTTTGTACTTACGCCGTTGATTCAAGCGACCGTCTAAGCGTGAAAGGGCGATCAACCTCAGTAAACTTTTTTCGTCCTCGCTGGACTCATTCCATATACCTTGAAAGAACTGCCGAGTGGCACTTTCAAATTCTGTAGCAAATTCTGCTACACTTTGAGTGATCCGATCTCGCCAAGTCTCATACAACAAAGTACAGGCATTCTGGAGAAGGGCTGGGTGTCTACCGCAAATTTCTTGCACCCCTGCCAATAAATCAGGCATCCACTGGGCAGGCAGACGACTTAGTAACAATGTCACATCTTTCTCTGTAAAAGGCTTGAGGTAGCGAAATTTGTAGTGGTTGTGCCACGGGGATGCATTTGGTAAAAGCGTAGGTCCTAAATCTGGATTGATGAGACTCTTCAATGAAACCACAATGGTCGAGAGATACCGACTTTCTTCCCCATGAGTTGCTAGATTGCGGAAATCACTCAAGAATGACTGCATATTCGCCATAGTATAGGAATCATTGACGTAGAGGGCAGTATCGTACTCATCAATCAGCAACACTAGGAACTTGTTTTGCTGTCCAATCAGGCTTAGAACACCGCGTAAATCATCAATTCCTAAAATATCTTTGTTTAACAACTGATCGATCTCAGTTTGCAATGCTTCACTACCAACGACCGGCTCTTTCAGCAAACGCAGCACCTTTTTCCAGAAACCAGCAGATGTAAAAGGCTGAATCTCAGCACAATTAAGAAAAACAATAAATGCATCTGCAGAATTGCATCCATAGGCTTGCCAGGTTTTAGGCCAAGCGAGAAATCGCAATAGCGAGGACTTGCCCATCCCATGACTACCATAAATAGCCAAATGCTCGTGTTTGTATATAGCATCAAAAGCAGAATTAATTTCTGGTTGCCGTCCCACGAAGTATTCTGGGGGGACAGCACCTCCAACGTAGAAAGGATTGCGCTGGAATATCATGCCTTGACGCTCCTCTGTATAAACCTAATATAAAAAGTCACAATATAAATTGATAGTATAGCAATACTTCCTCCGTAAAGTAGATGATTCCATAAAATGAACTTTTCTCAGTTATGGCTTAGACCTTTTGATTAGGCTTCAGCATTTTACTGTTCGGTATCCCCTAGCAAGCTATTGAAAAGGCTTGAGCCAACCAAACTGCATAGCGATATCAAGGGCTAAAGCCGCTAACCCAAACCACAAAATACTCTCAACACCCAGCACAATAAAAGGCAAAATAGGGTATGCAGAAGAAAAAGCAATATCGACTTGGGCTAAGCCTCGCACTAAGGCAAAAGCAAGCACCCCTCCAGCTTTCAGTTGCGGGTTTTTATCTGACCGGATGATATAGCGATAGGTGACACCAAACAGCAAGCCAGAGAAACAGGCGATCGCACCACTCACCAACCAATGCCAGTTCAGCATATCAATTTCCAGACTGCTAAGTGCTGGAAACAACCTTGCTAGTACTAAGCTATTCACTAAGCTAGTGACAACAAAAGCAAAAGTCAGGCAAAAAGCTGCTATCACGCCAGCTTTGAAGGATTCTAGGCGTTCTGCTCTCAAATCAATAGACATCTAAAACTCTCATAACTCGTGAGTATTACCAGGGGTTGCATAAATGCGGGATGAATCAGCTAAGTACATGCATTTTTCTATACCTTAAGTAGTGTAGTAGTAATCGGACTGAGCTTTTAAGCTATTAAGGATTTGCTAATTCTTGAATTAATTGTTCAGGATTCATTATTCGCGGAGTAGTGACTGGAAAATCGGTCAGGTTGCGAGTAATTATCGCATCTAATTGATTGAGTAACGCAGTACTGTATTGAATAGCATCTTCAAAATCTTTGAAGTTGGTAGTTAGCGCCATTGAGATGACTGCTTGGTCTACTGTTGCTACTTATGTTTCTCCTTCAAATATTCCCATTTTGCTTGGTCGATGTCAAAATCTGAAGGAGTTGGCTCTGTGTTTTCCAACCACTCTTTTAAAATGGGGATAGAGCATTCTACTATTCTTTTTTGCGTTGCAACCTGTGGCTGAGGTTGAGTTTCTGTAGAAGTTTCTACAGAGGGTTCTGATTGCAAAATAATGACTTCCACTTTTCCAGGAGCAATATTAAGAGGTTGCTGAATAATTAATTGACCAGATTCATCAACTGTTGCGGTTAGTTTGTAGGCTTGCATGTTAGTTCTCCTTATTCGTATAGGATAAATAACAAAGATATTAGGTTCTCAGGAAATTCTCAAGATGAGAAAGATGTTGCGATCGCCCAAATTTAAATACTATAGCATCAAGTGTGCGATCGCATTCCCAGCCAGAAGCTGGAAGATGAAAACGAAAGCTTTAAAATCTTTCTATTTTCTCAAATTGCTTGGTTGTCTCTCCCATGGCTGTTGCAGCTTCTCCACAGGTACGTGGCGTGGGGAATATTTTTCCTGGATTTGCTAAACCTTTGGGATTAAAGGCTTGCCTTACCAGTTGCATAGTTTCTAAATCAGATGCAGTAAACATCTCTGGCATATAGCATTTTTTATCTGAACCAACACCATGTTCGCCAGAAATACTACCACCTACTTTGACACAAAGCTTGAGAATTTCTCCTCCTAATTCTTCCACTTGTTCTAATGCTCCTAGGATAGAATTATCGTAGAGAATCAGTGGGTGAAGATTACCATCTCCTGCATGAAATACATTGGCGATGCGGTAACCGTATTTCTGACTTAAGTTTTCAATTTCACTAAGTACATAAGGCAACTGAGTACGAGGAATGACACCATCTTGTACATAGTAATCTGGGCTTAAATGTCCCGCTGCGGCAAAAGCTGCTTTGCGTCCTTTCCACAATTTCAAGCGTTGTTCTGGGTCACTTGCAATAGTAATGTTACGCGCACCATTCTTTTGACAAATTTCCGCAATCCGCTGTTGATTTGCCGCCACTTCTACTGCTAAACCGTCGATTTCTACTAGCAGAATAGCAGCAGCATCGCGGGGATAACAATTTGTGCAAACGACATCTTCGACAGCATTAATGCTAATATTATCCATAATTTCCATACCACCAGGAATAATTCCAGCGCTGATGATATCAGAAACACTTGCCCCCGCTGCTTCAACATTAGTAAAATCAGCTAGAAGTACACAAATTGATTCAGCACTTTTGAGAATTCGCAGCGTAATTTCTGTTGCAATTCCCAAAGTTCCTTCAGAACCAACAAATATACCCGTCAAGTCATAACCAGGCATTTCTGGAATTTGTCCTCCCACCTCTACAATTGAACCATCGGGAAGGACAAGTTTTAATCCCAAAACGTGGTTAGTCGTGACACCGTACTTTAAGCAGTGCACTCCTCCAGAGTTTTCCGCTACATTACCACCAATAGAGCAAATAATTTGGCTGGAGGGATCGGGAGCGTAGTAAAATCCAGCACCACTTACGGCTTGTGTCACCCAGTTGTTAATGATTCCTGGCTGGACAATAACCCGTTGATTTTCTAAGTCTATCTTAAGTATTTGCCGCATTAATGAAGTAACAATCAAAACAGAATTTTCGATAGGTAAAGCCCCACCAGATAAACCAGTACCAGCACCGCGTGCAATGAACGGGATGGAGTTGCGATCGCATATCTTCACCAATTCTGCAACCTGTTCCGTCGTTCTTGGTAGCACCACCACAGCAGGGCGTTGACGATAACTCGTGAGTCCATCGCACTCATAGGTAATCAGTTCTTCTCGACGTTGCACCACACCATTTTTGCCGAGGACAGCTTCAAATTGTTTGATAATAGGTTTCCAGTTGCGTTGTTCTTTGTCTTGGGCAAGCATAATTTTTTACAATTAAAGGTAGATGTTTACAAGCTGTTTAAAGTTGAAATGACTTCTTCAGATAGTATTAAAGCTGTTAGTGTGATGCCAAGTAAGCCAGGGAACCTATCAACATAATCTGCTTGTCCACGGAATTCTCGCAACCGAGCCAATTTTTCTGCCACTGTTTTACGTATTGGATCAGAACTAAGCTCAAATTGGTTCCTAACGTATTTGTGGGCATCACTTGTTTTCGGAATTGAATGTCCTTCTTGATCGCGCAGATAGTTTCGTGCTTTGATAAACGCTGCATAGTATGCTCGACTGATAGCAGCACGTAATTTAGCTTCTTGATTGGCAGGAGTAGTTGTAATACCTGCTAGTTCTTTAGCGACATTAAGGTATTCTGACCAATCAAAACTCATCTGGATATTCTAAAGTGGTAAAAAACTTATTCCGGACTTCATAAGAGTTATGTATCCCCCAATCCCAGTCGAGCTGATTTAACCTTTTAACTGCATCATAGGGGTCAAGTTTCACGAAGATAGATAGTAGCAACTGCACCCAGTCTATGCTTTCTGGATCAACAATGACTTCCAGAAAGAGTTGAGGGTCGGGAAAGTAGTTGTAAATCTTCTCAGGTGCTTCCAGCAACACTGGAACCAAAAACGAGTGCTTCGCTAGAAATTCCAAAACTTCAGTTCGTTCTCTAAAGGTGTACAACTGCTCAAGGGCTTGAATATCGGCTTGAGATATACTAAGTACTGTGTCTGTCATAGCTTTGTGCAGGCTTCGATTGACGGCTGTGATTACTATTGTTGCAAGAATTGCTCTTGAGTGGGGAGTGGGGGGAGATTTTTTGCTCTGCCTTTGCTGGCTTTAAGTTCTTCCCCCGCCTCCCATTGGGCTATAATTGGCGATAAATGACCAAGCAGCAAGGCTTGAAAGGCTTTTAGGAGGTAATAATCATTGGTGCGTGTCCGAGTTCGTCAACACGTTAATCCGCTAGCACAAAAGTATCAAACACCTCTTAGTCCTCTAGAGTGGGAAAAAGTTTATCTTCAGCCAAACCAACCTCTACATCTAGATATTGGCTGTGCTAAAGGGCGATTTTTGTTAAGTATGGCGCAGATTGAAACCGACTGGAATTTTCTGGGTTTGGAAATTCGGGAACCATTGGTACACGAAGCGAATAAGTGGCGCGATGAGTTGGAATTGACCAACCTTCACTATTTGTTTTGCAATGTGAATCACTCGTTGCGATCGCTTTTATCTTCTCTCCCCACAGGAACTTTACAGCGCGTCACAATTCAATTCCCCGATCCTTGGTTCAAAACCCGCCACGGTAAACGGCGAATCGTACAACCACAACTCGTGGAAGAACTGGCAGATTATTTAGCGCCTGGAGGTATTGTATTCTTGCAGTCGGATATTGAGTTTGTGGCTGTGGAAATGCGCGATCGCTTTGTTGCAAACCCCGCTTTTCATCGACTTGGTACAGGAAAATGGCTAGCACAAAACCCCCTCCCTGTTTCTACCGAACGGGAAATCAGCACTACTGAGAAGGGTGAACCTGTGTATCGTGCTGTGTTTGAAAGAGTTAGGAGTTAGGAGTTCAGCAACAGGGCTACAACAAAGAAATAGAATTCATCTGAAGCCGGGAAGTATTGAAGATGCAAATCCAACCTCAGCAGCATGACTACACTCCAGAAGAATACCTGTTACTAGAAGAAGATGCGGAATTTCGTAGTGAATATCGAGACGGAGAAATTGTACCCATGACCGGAGGTTCAATCAACCATAACTGTATTGTGGTTAATCTCTGTGCGTTTCTCAGGGTTGCATTGCGGGGTAAGAATTGTAAGGTATTTACAAGTGATTTACGTCTGTGGATTCCGCGCTATCGGCAATATACTTACCCAGATGTACTGGTTATTCAGGGAACTCCTGCACTGCAAGAAAATCGGACAGATACAATCCTAAATCCCCTCTTGATTATGGAAGTCCTGTCAAAATCAACCCAGAAGTACGATCATACAGATAAGTTTCGGTATTATCGTTCAATTCCTGGGTTCCAAGAATATGTGTTGATTAACCAATATGAGGTTCAAGTAGAACAATACATAAAAACTGAAGAAAGTCAATGGCTATTTCGGGAATATGAAACAGGGGATGCCAGCATGACTTTTTCTTCTATTGGTGTGGACATGGCGATCGCTGATATTTACGAAGGTGTGGATCTTACTGGAGTTTGGACTAATCCGGTTTCGACCAGCAATTAACAAGCAGGGGCACGACAGAGGGACTCAACTTCAAGTTTGAAATTGGGTCAAGCTGAATAATCAGGAAATTAGCCGAAACTAAGCAGCAATGGAGTCGGCTCCTATAGTAATAGCGGTATTAATACAGAGGCTTTGAAAACTATTTGATGTAAAAATGTAACCAAATTCCTGAGTAAGGCAATATTTTTAATAAAAAGGTAATTAAATATTATGGACGAAGTCATTAGAAAGGTTGCTGCTTTAGGTTTGCCTGGCGTACTACTTGTGGTAACAATGGCTGCAACAGGTTTTGCAGGTGCTGCGGCTATAACTACAGCTTTGGCAACACTTGGTGGTCCTTTTGGCATGATAGGTGGTATTGGACTCCTTGGAGTAGCAGCATTGATTGCTGATGCTCTAGGGAAATACGGTATTGATGCAATTCTTACAGAAGTATATAAAGAACGTAAGAAGACAGAGTCTATAGAAAGTCTTTGTAGAGAAATTCATGGTTTACTTATTTCTAATGACTTAAAACGTAAACTTAAAGAAGTTATTGGCTGTAATTAAACTAAAGAGTCTATTTTATCTCAATATTTATGTCTGACTCGCTTGCAAATCTAGACCTTTCTGGACTTAACATTGACTTGGCAACACTTAAAAAGATTGAGCGAATACTTAATCATATGGAGTTGCTCATCAACGACAAGCCTGAAGCTGCAATTGCTTTCTCGTACAAGCTCAAAAATGAGATTGTGCAACTGAAAGGTCAAAAAAGCAAGCCGGATAGTAACATGAGTACGACCTACAATAGTTAACAAGATTCCCGATTTCCATCTTGCTAGGGGTGGCTCTAGTTGGGATATAGGAAAAGCTCACCAAGCATGGCGGTATGGTGTTCAGATGAAGTCTGAAGATGAAAAAGCCGTAGTTGAGTGGTTAGATAGTCTCTGCAATTGGATTAAGGAAAATATTAACTGATGATTCCTCCAGATATTCGCCTTTATACTTGGGTTGACGCTGAAGAAGTTTTACTTCGCATATCTCAACAAGGTAGTTTGCCAAAATGGTTAATTTGGGTGCGAGCCTATTGGGATAGTTTAACAATTGGAATTCGTCCCGGTAATCAAGCAGAGGCAAAAGATTGGCTGGGTGAGGTATATGATCCTCGATTCCGAATTGATTCGGAAAATAATATGGTTAACGGTTTAATTCTTTTAGAGAGTTTACCTGAAGTAGAACAAATTTTACCAGTGATTTTGGAGGAAACAGAAGAAGAGTCACCAGTTCCTAGACTTGTACCCAGTTTGGCAAGACCAGGAGTACTTGTTCCACACCATCAATCTGCTGAATTTCCACCAAGCTTTACCTCAGATTTTCCATCAATAGTCGCTTTCCATTCATTTAAAGGAGGCGTTGGACGCACAACCAATGCTCTTGCTTTCGCACAGGCTCTAATAGACAGAGAGTATCGTGTCCTACTTGTAGATGGGGATATGGAAGCACCAGGAATCAGCTGGCTATTGGAGCGAAGGCTACCTTCTCCACCTGTATCTTTTGCCGACCTGCTAGCTTTGGCTCATGGCGATCAGTCACCATCCGCAAACAACACAGTTCAATTAGTTGCTGATCGGCTCCAAAGTGCCTTAATTGATGATATTTATGTCTTGCCTTCATTTCGTTCAACTGACAGATTTTCATCTTTAGAGATCAAACCTGAGCATCTCATACAAGGTTCTGAAAACCCATTTATACTGACACAAATACTAGCCGATCTCGGAAAAAATTTAGGTGTAGATGTTGTATTAGTAGACCTGCGTGCTGGACTTTCTGAACTTTCTACAGGGCTTCTTTTAGATCCACGAGTTTACCGCATTTTTGTGACAACTTTAAGTGGACAGTCTATTTCAGGAACAACTAGACTACTAGAGCTTTTGGGAGAGCGAGCACCTTCTACGCGAAATACAGATCCATTACCAGCAATAATTATCAGTCAGGTTCGTGATGAATTCCAGAATACAGAATTCTTATTAGACCAAGAAGAAAAGCTTCTGGAAGCTGCTAAATCATTTCTAGGAGAAGACCTACAACTTGTAAGAGTAATTACAGGATTTGCTGATAGTTTGCAGGTCTTACCGTCAATGTGGGAAGAGGTAATCGCTCGGCTCCGTCGTTCAGGGATTGTAGATGCTGTAAGTCCATTGCTCGATTTATTACCTACAAAGCGTAGTCAAATAATTCAGGAAAGCCTTCCAATCATTGAGGAAAACCTCCCAACTTTAAAATCTCAAAGAGAAGCTCTCAGAGACATCACTCGAAAACTGGTGTTTGCAGAAACTGCAGAAGCAGAAGATTTTTTAGCTACTATTCCTTTACGTCACTTGGCTTCAGATCACAGACGGCAAGTTCCGATTACAGTTGTAGTGGGTGCAAAAGGTTCAGGAAAAACTTACACATTTTTACAAATAATTCGCAGAGAAAACTGGCAAACTTTTGCTGAAGATGCCTGCGCTACTCAAGTCCAAGTTAACGCTTTCATTTGCCCTATTCTGGCATCTCAAAACCTTCGCCCCTCTGGTGTGAAATTGGTAGGTGAAGTTCAGAAAAAGACAGCAAAGGCATTAGGTTTTGATCATCCACGAGATATCCAGAGTATTCGTGACCATATTGGAGATTTTTGTCAACAGAACCTTCTGGAAGGTCAGTGGCGAGAACGTTGGTTAGATGTGATTGCTTGGGGTGTTGGATTACAACCTCAAAAAGAGGGTGCTGGTCGAGGGTTGACTGAATATTTACTTCAGAAGCAACAGCGACTGCTTATAGTTATTGATGGTCTGGAAGACCTTTTCCAAAATTTTGCTAGTAACGAAACTCAACAGATAGCTCTCCGGGCTTTACTTCAGGGAGTTCCAGAGTGGCTGGGACAGCAGCCTGGTCGTCCTCTAGAGCGCCGGTCGAGTAGAAGGTATTGACAAATGAGGCACGGCATGCTTGAGAAGTGGTGTGAATTCCGCAAAGCTTTTACAACCTTGTCGGTTTGATAGTTTCAAAAAGTAAGCATCCAAGAAAGACACCCTCATTC
>CAIVAU010000038.1 GCA_903903925.1 uncultured cyanobacterium | reverse complement strand
GACGCAATAGCCCATTTGGTATGTCTGAAGGTTGTTTTGGCAGACCAAGAGAGGGCTTTGCTCTTCTTCAAGGTTTAGTCATTTGTGGTAAATGTGGACGAAAAATGAGTCCCCGTTACCACGGGAATGGGGGTTGTAGAGTAGCTTACGAATGCACTCAAGCTCGTAAACAAGATGGTAGCGTCGGTGTTTGCTGGACCGTAGCAGGAGCAGCAATTGATACAGCCGTTTCGACTCATGTCCTTGAAGCTTTGACTTATGAAGAACTCGACATTTCTCTTGCAGTACTCTCGGAAATCGAAAATCAAGCACATTCGGCAGATCAGACATGGCAACTCAGACTCGAGAGGGCACGTTACGAAGCTGACAGAGCTTTCCGACAATATGATGCTACTGAGCCGGAAAATCGTTTAGTCGCCCGTACACTAGAAAAACGTTGGAATGAAAAATTACAGCAATTGGCAGAATTAGAAGATGCATATCAGAAAGCTCACCTTGTAGAAAGGCTGGAATTAACAGCAGAGCAACGGCAGCAAATTTTACACTTAGCTAATGATATTCCAACAGTTTGGCACGCTAGTAGTACGACAAACCTTGAGCGTAAAGAGATACTGGGGTTGTTAGTCAAACAAGTTGCTCTCACCCCAATCGATGCTCCAGAGCGCTCCACTCGGATCCAAATACTGTGGCATACAGGAGCTACAAGTAGCTTAGTTGCGACACGTCCAACAAATGCAGACAAATTCCGAACACCTACCGCAGTTCTTCAACTGATTGAAGAATTAGCTCCCGGTCGAACTGATACTGAAATTGCCTCGGAACTGAATCGCCGAGGTTTAGTCAATGCGAATGGGCGTGCTTTCACCAAAAAAGGTATAGCCTGGATTCGTTGGAAATTTGGGATTGATAAGCCTTTAAGTGACCCAAATGTTGCCAAATCTGGGGTCAGTCCAGAAGGCTACTATTCCACTAGTGCCCTAGCAGAAAAACTGGGTGTTGGAATTCATACCATTCATTACTGGCGAGCAAAAGGAATTATTCAGGCTTTCCAGGAAACTCCTAAAAGCCCCTGGTGGCATATAGTTACACCCGAAGTTTTAGAGACTTTACGAGCAAAAATCCAGCGTGTACCAGTGAAATCCGAATAATTTCCCGCGCTTGGATGGAACTTGAAAAAGAGGCAGGGGGCTCTTAGTGGGGGGAAATGACCCCTGACTCCTGCTGTATCCCGGAGCGAAACATGGGTCTATTGTCCCCCACTTCTTACCTCACATCTTGCACCTGGAAATTGGGTGGTATTTTAATTACTCAGTATTAAACTACAACCCTTGATTTAGTGATAAAAACCCAGAAAAATTAAGTAGCCTTATCGCCCATATTTTTACGTTATATGGGTTTATACGGAGAGATGCAAGATCTGAGTTACAAGTGTGTCTCGGTAGGGTGGGGTCGAATCTAGGCTGTTAATTCTGTGGGTTGAGCGCGGAATTTTTTTCATCCAGTTTATGTGGAGTCAACTGAGCGCAAGATTATCACAGAAATTCCGCCAGGGGGTTCAGGTTTGGGGTTGGGTTTCCCGCAAGATTAAAGGGCGCAACTGGAAACCGCT
>CAIVAU010000037.1 GCA_903903925.1 uncultured cyanobacterium | reverse complement strand
CCCTGCTCCCTGCTCCCTGCTCCCTGCTCCCTATTCCCTATTCCCTATTCCCTATTCCCTATTCCCTATTCCCTGCTCCCTGCTCCCTGCTCCCTATTCCCTATTCCCTACTCCCTACTCCCTATTCCCTGCTCCCTATTCCCTACTCCCTATTCCCTATTCCCTGCTCCCTGCTCCCTGCTCCCTGCTCCCTGCTCCCTGCTCCCTATTCCCTGCTCCCTGCTCCCTGCTCCCTGCTCCCTCCTAATACTGGGGAATTGAAGGGTCAACTAGCTTAGAGTAGGCGTCAATACCACCTGCAATGTTCTTCACATTTGTAAATTCTTGAGTGGTCAACCACTGACACATTTGGGCAGAACGAATGCCATGGTGACAAATGACAAGGGTTTCAGCATGGGGATCAAAACGAGTTGGAATTTGCTTTTCCCAGGCTGAAAATTGACTCAAGGGTAGGTTGACAAAGCCTTCAATGTGAGCGATCGCCACCTCTTGTGGTTCACGCACATCCAGTAACTGAATACCAGGATGATCTGAAGCTAGACGTTGTGAGAGTTCTTTTACGCTAATTTGGGTAATCGGTTGACCAAAAGATTGACCTGACATGAGGGTTATAAACATTTATAGAGACTATCTTATTTATCTTGCCAGAAAATCTTCTCTGAGGTTTTAGCAGGTAGCGTGCCTGAGTGTGTTAAACTATCCTAATAATGTAATGCGCTCATCCCTCCTCTTCAAGAGATGGGATGAGCTTAAGGTTTGGGGTTTCTGCGCAAAAGTTGCTAAAACCCATGAATTTCTTCAGAGAGAGTGTTCGCACACTGGCATTTTCTGGTAACATGTACTACAACGCCAGTAAACTTCTCCTGAATAAATGTGGCGGAGTAAAATATCTGAACAGCAAGGGCAAAAATGCCTAGTTGTCTGAGTGCGCCTAGTGACTAGTTTAGTGGGCGGATTTTTTGGAAATCTTAATAAAGTTTCCATAGGACAATACCTAAATTGCTAAAGAAAAAGTCAAGAGCAAAAATGACTGGGGATCATATTGAGTTGCACCACTAGGCTATAAAATCTAACCAGCAAATCACAGTAGGAGATGTACCCAATAACATAGGGATTACCCCCATTAAATTTTGTCTAGATCGCCCAAGAGGAGCAAATTAATTACGAGATCGTGACAATGGGTCAAAATGAGATTGATATTTTTCGCGCCCGCCAAGACACTCTGGGTTGTAAAAGTGTCTTACATTTCAACAATGCAGGCGCGGCACTTATGCCAAATCAAGTATTAGATGCTACAATAGGGCACTTAAAATTAGAAGCCGAAATCGGAGGATATGAAGCGGCAAAACTCTCACATGATGCTGTAGAGCACGTGTATGATGCAGCAAGTTCGCTGATTGGCTGTCAACGCGATGAAATTGCCCTGATTGAGAATGCAACGCGTGCTTGGGATATGGCATTTTATGGGATTCCGTTTAAGTCAGGCGATCGCATCCTCACATCTGTTGCTGAATATGGCAGCAACTATATAGCTTTTCTCCAAATTGCCCGAAGAACCGGTGCAGTAATTGACGTCATTCCCAATGATGAGTACGGACAGGTTTCGATCACAGCACTCAAAAATCTGCTCGATGAACGTGTCAAACTGATCGCGATTACGCACATCCCGACCAATAGTGGATTGATCAATCCTGCGGTTGAAATTGGAGAGGTAG
The DNA here is from genome assembly GCA_903903925.1 of uncultured cyanobacterium. GTDB lineage: Bacteria > Cyanobacteriota > Cyanobacteriia > Cyanobacteriales > Nostocaceae > Stigonema. The sequence goes on along the minus strand of CAIVAU010000037.1, from coordinate 64,114 downwards.
CAAAGCAAGCAAAGATTCTTTACTTATTAGATGCTTGCCAGTCTGTTGGGCAAATGCCCGTAAACGTCCAAACCATTGGTTGCGATCTGCTTTCGGCGACAGGGCGGAAATATCTGCGGGGTCCACGAGGTACTGGTTTTTTATACGTCCGACAGAATGTCATTGAACAATTAGAACCACCCTTTTTAGACTCTCACGCCGCAGAATGGGTGACGAAAGATCAGTTTAAAATCCGCACCGATGCCCGTCGGTTTGAAAATTGGGAAACCAATTGTGCTGGAAAGGTCGGTTTAGGGGTTGCTGTGGATTACGCCCTTTCCTGGGGACTTGAAAACATTTGGGCACAAATATCCAGTCTTGCTGAGACGCTTCGGACTCATTTAAGTCACATTTCCCATGTCAAATTGCAAGATTTGGGACTTCACAAATGCGGCATTGTCGCATTTACAGTTGACGGACAGAACCCACAGGAAGTTTATGATCAACTCGCGAAACAGAAGATTAATGTTTCTGTTTCACGAGCCTCATCGACTCGTCTTGACATGGAGGCGCGTGGACTGGCAAGTATCATCCGTGCTTCAGTTCATTACTACAATACCGAAGACGAAGTTGAATTGTTCTGTGAAGCGATTACGCGCATTGCTTCAGGAGTCAGAAGTAAAAAAGGGCTTTAGAGATTGAAGCTTCCTCATTCCTCCACTGGTAAAAATGAGTACAGTTAATAGCAGATAATTAAAATATTTGTTATGGTGTGAGTTAATGATTCCGGAGTTTGACTCGAATGGCAATTTACCACCAGGGGTGCATTTCTGTACCTGGGAGGAATTTGTCGAGCGATTTGGTACAACAGAATTGAGGTTGCGTTTGATGCAAGGTCTAAAAATGGCGATGGAACAACTTTGGAAAGCTGGTTGTAGAACAATTTATATCAATGGCAGCTTTGTTACTAGCAAAGAAGACCCTGGTGATTTTGATGCTTGTTATGATGACGAAACTGTAGATATTGATTATCTTAGAACTTATGCTCCAAAATTGCTAAATCATTATGACCGTACTGGTCAGAAAGCAAAATATAAAGGCGAAATTTTCCCTTCAAACCAGCCAGTTGGTGATTATAATTTAAATTCATTTGAGTTTTTTCAACGAGATAGGTTGCGAAACAAAAAAGGCATCATCGCTATTGATTTGGTAAGGTGGGAACCATGATTAAAAATGAAAAACAGTATGAATATAGCAAAGAGTGCGCCATGAAATTTCAATATTCTATAGCTTTAATGGAACAAGATGAAGAAAGAAAAAGAGATGATCCCGAACGATGGGAATTGAGCCGAGGGGCATTACAATGTCATCTTGATAAGTTGCAAGCAGAAATTGCTGAATATGAAATGCTGACATCCCACGATAGTCAGACACTAATTGTGTTCAGGTTAGATGATATTGATTATTTAGCGCAAATTCTCATTAAAGCACGCATAGCAGCTAAACTCAGTCAAAAAGAACTGGCTGATTTGGCTGGGTTAACGGAAGAAAAGATTAGGCAATATGAAGATAATGATTATGTATCTGCCAGTTTTCTTGATGTAAGATTTGTGATTGATGCGCTGGATATTCAAATTCAAGCAGGTGAGTTTTTACTTCCTTTAGATACCCTCAGAAGAACGCCAGTTACTAAAGAAGAATTGTTATCTTCTTCTAAGAAGAAAATTAGGGAACCAAGCAGTACTATTTGAGTATTCTTTGAAAGAATATAAAGCCTGGTTTAAGTCTATCAATCAGGCTTTATGTTATCCTTCTTGATTATTAGTATGCACTCGGTCACATTCGGTGCAGTCAAGCCGCCCGTACGCATTGTATAATTTACCTCTTAGGGTTACTTAAGATCATGCTTTCTTATAAGGAGCGTTGTTCAGCTCTGCTATTCTATACAGAGGCGGTTGAACCCTAAGCTACACTGTAAATATGGTTTCTACTATTCAAGCTTTACCAACAGAAGTTGTACATTTAATTACAGCTGGAGAGGTGATCGACTCTTTAGCTTCTGTGGTAAGGGAATTGGTAGAAAATTCCCTTGACGCAGGTGCAACGCGAATTGTCATTTGTCTTTGGCCTGAGCAATGGCGAGTGCGTCTATCAGACAATGGTTGTGGAATGACCTTGGATGATTTGCAGCAAGCGGCAACTGCCCATAGTACTAGTAAAATTCGCAGTTGTGCAGATTTATGGAAAATTACTAGTTTGGGTTTTCGTGGTGAGGCGTTGCACAGTTTGACAACTCTAGCGGATTTGGAGATTGTGAGTCGTCCATCGGCTCTTGAGTTGGGCTGGCAGGTGGTATATGGTTATGGCGGGGAAGCAATACAAGTAGAAGCGGCGGCGATCGCCCCTGGTACAGTCGTGACGGTTTCTAATCTGTTTGGAAATTTTCTAGCCCGTCGTCAAGGGTTGCCAAACATAGCACAGCAAATGAAGGCTGTGCAAGCAACGATTCAACAAATTGCGCTCTGTCATCCCCATGTCACTTGGCAAGTTTGGCACAATGACCGTGAATGGTTCACCATCAGTCCTGCCACTACAGTTGGACAACTGCTGCCTCAGATTTTACATCAAGTACGACAAAGTGACTTGCACGAGTTAGAAGTAGAAGTACTTAATGCACCCCAAGCTGACAAACACAGCATGGCTGCATCCCGACTGCACTTGGTGATCGGATTGCCTGATCGCTGTCATCGCCATCGTCCAGACTGGGTGCGAGTAGCTGTCAATAAAAGAATGGTGAAGTCACCAGAACTAGAACAAACGATCCTGACAGCATTTCACAGAACATTACCACGCGATCGCTATCCAGTTTGTTTCCTCCATCTGTGCATTTCTCCTAGTCAAATTAACTGGAACCGCCATCCAGCAAAAGCAGAAATTTATCTCAACGAAATCAGTTACTGGCAAGAGCAAATTACCCAGGCGATCGACCAAGCACTCCGAATCAACTCTACCACCCTCAAAGAAGCTGTTCACACAACACGAGTGAGTAAATTACTCAAAGCAGCAGAAGAACAAGGAGGTTACAACCTCAATCGTTCCATTCCTCAAACTCCTCACTCCCTAAAAGCTGTTGGTCAAATTAATCACACCTATATTGCCGCAGAACACCCTGGTGGAATGTGGTTGGTAGAACAACATATTGCCCATGAGCGAGTTTTGTATGAGCAATTGACCGACAATTGGCAAATTATTCCCATCGAACCCCCAGTCATTCTTTATCAATTGTCTGCCACTCAAGTGTCGCAACTGCAACGCATTGGATTGGATATAGAACCCTTTGGCGAGCAACTTTGGGCAATCCGCAGCGCCCCTGCACTTTTGCTGTCCCGAGACGACTGTGCAGATGCAATTTTAGAACTCAGTTGGGGAGGCGACTTACAAACCGCTCAAGTAGCCGTCGCTTGTCGCAGCGCTATTCGCAATGGAACACCCTTGAGCCTGGAAGAAATGCAAACATTATTAGAGCAATGGCAGTCTACTCGCAACCCCCGTACCTGTCCCCACGGACGCCCTATTTGTTTATCTCTAGAAGAGCAAGCTTTAGCCCGGTTCTTCCGACGTAATTGGGTCATTGGTAAAAGTCACGGAATTTAAGCGGACTTACACTCATGCTCACAATACTTTCTTATAGTTAGCCTTAGTTTTATAAGTTAAACTTATGTATGCTAGCATACGAGGAAGTAAGGGGTAGATATGTAGGGAGGTAGCGGGATGCCAGAAGAAGCTCAAAGGTTTGATATTAGGTCAAATAACCTCATCATGCAAGCCGTAGAACAACTGGGTTATCGCGTCACTGTTGGTGATGTGGCAACCCAGGCAGGATTGAATGTTGCTGAGGCAAACCAAGGGTTGTTAGCCCTAGCTTCGGACGCAGGCGGACATTTGCAGGTAGCTGATACAGGTGATATTCTTTACCTATTTCCTAAAAACTTCCAGACAATTTTGCGCAACAAATATTTCCAGCTACGGTTGCAAGAATGGTGGAAAAAGGTTTGGGGCGTTCTATTTTACCTAATTCGGATTTCTTTTGGAATTTTCTTAATTGTTTCCATTGCGCTCATAACCATCACCATCATCATCATCATTACCACTGCTAACTCAGATCGTAACAGCAATAGCAGTGGTAGAAGCAGTCATTCCAGCGGTGGCATTGGCTTCTTCTACTTCCCGGATTTACTTTGGTATTTTAGCCCAAATTACAACACCCGCCAGAAGGAAAGGCGGCGGGAGAAAAGTGAGATGAACTTCTTTGAAGCTGTGTTTTCGTTTTTGTTTGGCGATGGCAATCCTAACGCCAACTTAGAAGAACGCCGCTGGCAAGAAATTGCTACCGTGATTCGGAATAACCGTGGTGCAGTGGTAGCCGAACAAATTGCTCCCTATCTCGAAGATCTCGGTGAAGGCTCTGCAAAAGACTATGAAGACTATATGCTACCCGTGCTGACTCGCTTTAATGGGCAACCAGCAGTGAGCCCTGAAGGGGAGATTATATACTACTTCCCAGAATTGCAGATCAGTGCAACAAACAAACATCGCCAGTCAGCCTCAGTTTACCTAGAAGAATTGCCTTGGCGTTTTAGTGCAGCAACTTCAGGACAAATTCTGCTCAGTGCTGGGTTGGGTGTATTAAACTTTGTCGGAGCCTTAATTCTGGGGCGGTTGCTCAGAGACGGTGTAGTGGCTGCTCAGTTGGGAGGACTGGTAGCTTTTGTGCAAGGAATTTACTGGCTGCTGCTGGCTTATGGAATAGGTTTCCTAGGCGTCCCATTAGTACGCTATTTCTGGATGAAGTGGCGCAATCAAAAAATAGTTGCACGCAACCGCGATCGCCTCGGACGAGCAAGGCTATTAGCAAACGCGAATAATTATTTGCAGCAAAAGATCGCCTACGCCAAACAGTTTGCCAAAGAAAAAGTGCTTGGAAACAAAGACTTAGTTTACACCACTGAAACCGACTTACTCGAACAGGAAGTAGAGCAAAACGACGAAGAATGGCAAAGGCGCTTACAGCGTGGAATCAATGATGAGGAGTAAGGTTAGACTAAGCGTTTGATTTTTTTTACGAATGAGAGTCTTCCCGTCCACAGTAGGAGCGTATTGCAATACGCCCCTACAAGTCTGAAACGACGATTAGCCGTTTGCAGTATACTAATCACCAACAACCAACGACTACTTCGACTGAATCGGCGCTAGGGCTACGCCTTGGTAATAATAATTCAGAATTTGCAGGTGGTTGTATCCGTGCCGAGCCATATTGTACGCTCCCCACTGACTCATACCTATACTATGACCCCAACCATGCCCTTGAAGCACAAAACTGCCATTTGCTGACTTGCTGACAGTGAAGCGGGTACTTTTGAGCCTGAGCACAGTCCGGACATCTTCGCCTTTTAGCTCCTTCATACCCTTATCGCCGACAATTTTCAAGGCTGTCACACTGCCAAAGGGCGAAAAAGTTTCTGGAATCATCTGCTGAACATTGCCCACCTCAGGAATTTCGGTACTAATTTCTGCTGGGGAGAAGGTTTTCACCCAATTGCACTCTCTGACATCTTGATCGAAGTCTTGCACTCCACGTAGGTAGGGTTCGGTACTTCCCCAAACATCCTCTACGTTTTCAGTATGTCCTCCAGAACAATTATGAAAAACAGAGAGAATGATCTTGTTTTTGTAAGTGAGTACCTGTCCGCCTGTAGCATCTGCAGCAGCGTAAGTACTACGAGACTCACTACTGACTCCTTGGTACATTTGCCAGTGATCTGGGCTAGCGCCTAAATCGTAAATGGGATTGTTCCGCTGTCTTTCTCGCTCATAGAGAGCAAAGGTACGGGCGGTAATCGCTTGGGCTTTCAGGGCTTCTAAGGGCCATGCGGTGTCCATTTCGCCACCGATGACGCTGTAGAGATATTCTTCCAAATCAACCCAGTTAACGGCAGCTATACCTTTTTCTGTGGGGACAACAAGGGTTCTGCCTCTATACCAACGATCATTAATATAAACAAATCCCTTACCTGTTGGCTCAATCCAAAATAAACCAGACTGCCAATTATTCAAAGCAACTCCACCTGGAACCGCTTGGGCATAAAAGGCGCTCATCGATGGTAACTGTCCTAAAGTACGACCGCTACCATCCTTGACAACTGCACTCGTGGAACTGCCGACTTTGACCTGATTGACTCCCTTTTGAATTGCCACGCGTAGAATAACAGATGCTTGCGCTGGGGTGATTAAAACAATCCACAAGAGGATACCAAGCCACCAATGGCGTCCTTTAATTTGGGAAAATAACATCAAGAAAGTTGACTGTTGACCGTTGACAGTTAATAGTTTAACTATTTTCACGAATTATGGGCAATGACTTGCCCCATTTGCGATCATTCCAATTACATTTAACTTACTGTTGCGAAGAATTTCTGTCGCTTGAGTCAGTTCAGTTTTGGTTACCTGACCAATTCGACTCACGATCGCAATTTCATGACATATACAGGCTAAGAGTCTGGCATCTACTGTGCCTAGAATCGAAGGCGTATCTATCAATACTAGATCATAGGTTTGCTCAAACAAATCGAGCAGTTCTTTCATTCGACCAGAACTGAGCAACTTCACCGGATCGTCTGGTGTAGGGCCAGCAGTCAAAACATCAATTGTAGGATGAATAGGCTGGATGTACTCTTTCAAGTCGGTATTTATCTCGTCTATTAATAATAGAGATAGTCCCCAGTCATTGGAAAGTTCCAGCATTTTGTGTAGACTTGGCTGGCGTAAATTAGCATCTATGAGTAGTACTCGGCGATGCATGTGGGCAGCACTAACCGCTAATCCCAAAGCTACGGTTGACTTGCCTTCCCCTGGTAGTGCTGAAGTCAACATCAAGCATTTACAGGTTAAGGGAAACTCCAAGATTTGAATGTTTTGGTATGCTATGTCCAGCGTTTCATGACAGGGCAAACAGGTGTCGATGTCAAGAGCCTTGTCGTCATCAACTGGCGATCGCCTCCAACCTAAAGGCAGGTTAAAAAGCTTCTTTTTCCTAAGCTGCTGCGGTAGTTTTGGTATTACCCCCAATAACTGAAGATTTGTCAACTTTTGTAAAACTTGCGGAGAATATATAGTGTCATTTGATGATTCTCGCAATACAGCGGCAGCAATACCCAAAATTGGTCCGATAGCTAATCCCCCAAGTAAAAACAATAACCTGCTGCTACCTAAATAGATTCCCTGTTGGGGTTCTTCCAACACTTGCCAATCAAACCCTCCCGCAGCAATCTTAAGTTCCATAGAATGTTGCGCCGCCACAAGTTGCTCAAGTGCTTTGCGATTATTCTCAACCTCCGGTACTAGATGCTTGTACTCTGCCATTAAGTTCTGATATTTGCCTAGTTCAGAAAGGATTTGCTGTTCTGACTCAACTAGACTCTTTTCATTGGCACTGAGTCCCAAGGTAGTTGTCTCCAGATTCATTAAATCTTCCTTCAGCTTTGAAGAAACTTGCGCACTGTGGTTTTTTGAGTTAGACAAAGTATCATTTGACACTTGTTTACTGAAGGGGGCTTGAACTGTGGAGGGAACTCCTGTAGGTAGTTCAGATGAATTGGGGAATTTGTCCATGCGGCTGCTTACCGCGAGTAGCGTCAATGTGTTTGGCGTCCCTTGAGATCGTCCTACTTCTTCCCGCAATAGCGCCATCTGAGTCTGACGCTGCTGTATTAGTGTTTTTACGACTGGGGAGTTGTCTGTATAACGCTGCTGCTCTCTAGCTAAAGCCAGTTCAGTATTATGAATTTGATCAAGCAGTATTTGGGTGTGGGGTGACTGATTTACACGAGAGGAGACAGGTTCTTTCGGAGTTGAGGATGCTAGTTCTTTCTGAGTTGAGGATGTTAGTTCTTTCTGTAGGTAATTGTAACGAGCCTTTGCGTCTTGGATCTGTGCACGCGTGATTCGTAGTTGTTTTTTCGTATCAGCAAGAGACTCCAGAAGGATTTTTCCTTGTATTTCTGGATCGAGTAAATTATTTCTCTTCCGAAACTGGTTCAAATTTTGCTCAGCTTGAGCCACCTCATTTTTAACTTTAGGCAGGCGATCTTTAAAGAAAGAAAGCCCTTTAAAAAGACGCTCTTTTTGTTCTTCTGCATTATACTCCTGATAGACTTTCTCCAAAGCTTGAAGCACTTTTTGTGTTTTAAGTGGGTCGTCAGCCTTAAAGGAAACCTCAAGCACTTGATCGCGAACTTGATTGCGCCCTGTTTCATCCTCTAGTTTGGTCACAACCAGAGGTCTTTGTTTACCCTTGTTACCTTTAATATCTTCTACTGTGATATCCGGATAATTATCACGAAGCATATCCACAGCTTTCTGTATCAGCATAGAACTGAGCATCAGCTTCATCTGAGCGTTGTAGTCCATAGCTTCAAAATTGGGATCACCAGGCCCACTGTCTGCATTCTCGACATTATTTGCCTGTACACCCCCATTGAGGTGAGAACTTATCAGTATCTGCATGTAGCTCTGGTACGTTGGTTTTGTCGTTAAAGCCAAAAGACCAGCAACCGTCATGACTACAGAGGAAACACCCAAGATGAGCAAGCATCGGCGACGCATAGTTGTAGAGACTTGTCTGATATCATCAGCGCTTTGTGGGGAAGCAATAACTAATTGCCCTTGCTTGGGATCATGTTCCAAACTAGTGTCAGCCACTATCAAAATCCTCGAATAAAGAAGTCAGGAGTCAGGAGTCAGGAGTCAGGAGTCAGGAGTCAGGAGTTAGGAGTCAGGAGTCAGGAGTCAGGAGTTAGGAGTCAGGAGTCAGGAGTCAGGAGTCAGGAGTTAGGAGTCAGGAGTCAGGAGTTAGGAGTCAGGAGTCAGGAGTCAGGAGTCAGGAGTTTCAGGTAAGGTAAAAATTTTTCGTTATACTCTACGGTTAAAAACGTTCTACCTTAAACCACGATTCATCCACTAGTAAAACAGAATACCTAAGCTGTATTCTGACTCCTGGCTCCTGACTCCTGACTTCTTCGTTGTTATATAACCTCCACCAAAAGTATGAGTTTTTAAACAGATTTTGCTGGCAATGTTTTCTCTATTTCATATCAACCTAGAGTCACGATATTGAGATAGTCAACCCTCTCACTTAATCTTTACCATATCGTTATTAGTTAGATATTTTCTCCTGCGTAGCAAATTAGAGATGTTTTTATACAATGATTGCTGTTAATTGTTATTGTGGTGTCAAATCTAACTTCTACGTAAATAATTGTCACTTGAATTAATAATTTATTTTTTAAATTAACTTCAACTATTTTGTATATAAATAAACTCAAAAAGATACCAATACAGTCCATGAATTCAGCTTAGCTATTATAGCTAAATGCTTAGTATGGTAAGGCATCCAAGCAACCATTTAGTTATTTACATTTTAATCACAGTAGGATTAGTAGTGAAATGGTAACTAGTAAAGCTTTCCACGTTTCTTGAAAGTAATAGTTTGATCAATAGAGTAAGCTTGTATATTACAATTACTTGTAAACACCGTAAAATCCTTAAATATGTCTTTTAGAAATAAAGTATTTGTGTATTCGTTTACTTAAATCAAAATAAAATACTGAAAAATTATGGATAATAGTGGAATATTTAAATTAAAGATTTTATAAAGTTGTCTGAAAATTTGCGCATGATAATTCCAGTAAGGGCGGGGAGACCCCGCCCCCACACACTTCCAATACCCACTACGAATGAAAGCCCCCCTGCTCCTAACTCCTAACTCCTAACTCCGTTAACTGCTTTTCTCTCCGTCTTGGTACTTCGTAGTTCATGAAATCATAAGCCATGTCTGTGGGAGGAAAAATAGCACGGGCTTCATGAAGTAAATCTTTCAATTCCAACGTATTTCCAGGAGCATAGCGGGGACTGAAATGAGTCATAATCAACCGATGTGCCTGGGCAGCTAAAGCTGTTTGCGCCGCCATTGTGGTTGTGGAATGCAGCCTTTGAAAAGCCATATCGGCATCTTGGTGGGCAAAGGTGGCTTCGTGAATTAACACATCTGCATCCTGTGCTAACTCCACCGCACCATCGCAGAAAACGGTGTCTGTACAATAAGCTATTTTGCGTCCAATTTCCGTTGGTCCACACAGGTCAGCACCATGAATGACTCGCCCATCAGATAGGGTCACCCTTTCACCGCGTTTGAGTTGACCGTAAATGCGACCAGGCGGAATTTGTAACGCCTGGGCTTTTTCCACGTCAAAGCGTCCTACTCGGTCTTTTTCTGCGACACGGTAGCCAAAGGCGGTAATGCGATGATGCAAAAGACCACAGGTGACCGTAAATTCATCGTCTTCGTAAATCACCCCTGGCTGAATGGCGTGAACTTTGACGGGGTAGGAGAAGTGCGTGTGGGAGTAACGCGAGGCTGCTTGCAGGTATTCATTTAATCCAGATGGACCATAGATGTCAATGCGTTCCACATTACCAGCTAAGCCGCAAGTGGCTAGCAAACCCATCAAACCAAAAATGTGGTCGCCGTGCATATGGGTGATAAAAATTCGGGAGAGTTGGCTGATTTTTAGGTCGCTCCGAATAATTTGATGCTGAGTACCCTCGCCACAATCAAACAACCACATCTGGGCCCGTTGGGGCAATCTCAAAGCGACACTGGAAACGTTACGCGATCGCGTCGGTACACCGGAACTCGTCCCTAGGAATGTTATCTGCACTGCGTTATGCCTGCCTTCCTCTTGCTAAATTTAGCGTTCTATTTTCTATAGTGGCACGGTTTTTGGTAGTCCTTCATAACCAAAATCCGCAATCCGCCACAGCGACTAGTGGTTCGTGTCATTAATTCTCACGGGTTAAGAAGTTCGTAGTAAGGACTTTAGTCCTTAACTCCAAGAACGCTTGTGCCATTCATAGGTATGCTAACAGCAAAGGATTGCTTGGTCTACTTGAGTGGCGTAGCAATAGTCTTGAGGATGATCAAGAAAATTAGCTATAACTGGAATATGGTGATGGCATGATTCACAAAACTAGCTATGCCTAAAATTCTCGCAATTTCCGAAGATATTACCACTTTTAGACAAGTCGAGACCAAGCTAGGTTTAACACTAACCGAAAATCACGAATTTTTCACAGAATGGATGGATGAATTGCCTCCATTAAGTGAGTTAGAGCAAGCACGCTTGCAACAGGTGCGACGGAATTACCTTTACCAGATTTCCGATGGCATTCTTCTGGAGGAAACAATTAAAATGGTCGTGCTTTCTCCGTTACTTGAACTCGCTGGTTTTTATCAAGCACCTTACAAATTTAGGGCAGAAGTTTCTGTGGAGATTGCAGTTCTTGGGGACAATGATGAAATTTTGCGTGGGCGGATTGATGCGTTGGTAATGCTTGAAAAACTCTGGATTGTTTTGATTGAGTCGAAAAAGACAACGTTTGATTTAGAACTAGTAATTCCCCAAACACTGGCGTATATGGCAGCAAATCCAAAACCGGAGCAACCACTGTATGGTATGGTCGCAAATGGTAGCAGCTATTTGTTTATCAAAATTTTAGAAAAACAGTACGGCGTTTCTGATTTGTTTACAACGCGATCGCCCTATCGCAATAATCTCCATCAAGTGTTAAAGATATTAAAGCACTTTGGGAGTCTAATTACCAGAGTAAAAAACTAAATATCTCACACAAACAGCCCAAACTATAATTTAGTAACCAAGTACTTTTGAATCAAAACATGATAGATTCCCCCTTATCCCTCACTCACCGGCAACGGGGCACCAAGCAAACTGAGATTGAGAACGTGACCTCCAGTAATCAAATAAACATCGTCAGAGATGGAACCCAAATGGCGCACCAACGAACCTAGGCGATCGCGAAACTTCCGACCAACAGGATAAGCTGGCACCACTCCCCAACCAGTTTCCTCAGCCACAAAAATCATATCAGCAGCAACCATCTGCACCGTTTCCAAAAACTCATGGACAGTGACACGCCAAATCACCTCGTCTTGTTCCAAGAAATTAGCTACCCAAGTGCCTAAAGAATCTACCAAAAGACAGGTATTTGGCTTCGCCTCAGCTAAGGTAGCAGATAATTCATGGGGAACTTCTAATGTTACCCAGTCTTGAGGACGGCGTTGTTTGTGTTGTTGAATGCGTAGCTGCCACTCTTGGTCAGTTGCCACAAGAGTCGCCGTTGCCACATAAACAACCGCTTTGTGTGACTGCATCGCCAGAGTTTCCGCCCATTCACTTTTACCAGAGCGAGCTGGTCCAGTTACCAAGGTAAGTTTACCCACAGTTGTTTCCTGAGTATCTTAGTATTGAGGAAGGTGGCAATCTTTCATAACAATTTTTCATCTCACTGATGGGATTTTTCCCCGATATAACTTTTAATAGATTAAATTACCACCTGCATCGTTGATGCAACTACTGAGAAAACTGACATGACCCACAGTCAGTAGAGAGGTTACATGTAACATCTCTAACATACATGACTTCCCACCCTGTCGGCTAGATGAAACACCATAAGGTACAACAACTTTCGAGATCTCCCATGAAAGCAGGTTTAAAACGCATTGAAGCAACTCTACACGATTTGGGAAAAAGCGACACTGCTTCTACTACCGAACAAAGTAGTTCGCAAACCCCGTCTTTCTCATTTCGGATCAGTGTAGGAACACAACAAAACCCAGATGGTGATCCTTTGCTATCCCAGGAGGAACCTTCTACACAATCAGAAGAACAGAATCTACTTCCCCATAATCCCTCTGTGCAAACTTTTCCTGCACAAGACATCGGAGGCAAAACACCAAACCTACCGAGATTCAAAACTCCCAATTTTACGAGCCATCGCAATGGGGCTAACCCAGCATTGGCAATGAATCTTTTACAAGAAATTCAGGAGAAAGTTGTCTCCTGGCAGCTAGAACTGCAAAAAATAATTAGGCAAATTCAGGATATTTACTTAGAAGGTCCGATAGTCAATGGCTGGCTAGAGTCTCATGAAAGGCAACCAGAACCAGAACCGGGAGCAACCGCAACACTACGCCATGCAGAAGTAGACCGATTAATGGACTACGTAGAAGAAATTTGCGCTAACGGTACAAAAGCACCTTGTCCATCTCACCGTGCAGGATACCGTTTGTGCGGTTTAGATGCCTCTGGCGAAGTGTGGTCGCGCCCCTGTCCACCAGAGCAAGTTGCCAGCGTCAGTATGGCGATCGCTCGTTACCAAAAACTGCGCCAACTGTTGGGACGCAAGCAATATCTAGAAACACGCCTAACTCAACTCGCTGAAACTCTTGTGGTTTTGCACAGCCACATTCAATCTCATTGACAAAAGAAAAAATCGCCCGTAAATCCTCGGTTGGTGAGTCAGGAGTTTTTGGTTTAGATTAGCACATGAGCAGCAACTATTAAAATTGCTAGTAGTTATTGGTTAGTGGTTAGTGGCGAAGTAATCTCAACCAACAACCAACAGCCAACAACCAACAGCCAACAACCAACAGCCAACCAACAAACAACCACATATGCAAATCTCTGCCATTATCTGTACTCACAATCGAGATACCTATTTAGGCGCTGCCATAGATAGCCTTTTGGGGCAGGATTTTGCCGATGACTTTGAAGTCGTGATAGTAGATAATGGGTCAAGCGATCGCACTCGCGCTGTTGTAGAACAAAGAACCCACAATCCCCGTCTCAAATATGTCTTTGAGCCTGTCATTGGTTTATCAGTCGCTCGCAACACTGGCGCTCAAGCCGCTTGTGGTGAAATTCTGGCGTACCTAGATGATGATGCGGTGGCTTGTGCTGACTGGCTGCAAGCTTTATATAGTGCTTATCAAAATAACTCTACTCTAGCGATTGCCGGTGGCAAAGTTACCCTATTGTGGCCCGAAGGAATTCAACCTCCACACTGGCTATCAACGGGATTAGCCGCCAATTTAGGTGCCTATGACTTAGGCGACAGTATAGTTTATATAGAAAATCCGGGTTTAACCCCCAGAGGCTTGAATTACTCAATACGTAGTAGCTTTTTAGCAGAAATAGGAGGTTTTGATACTCACCTGGGTCGAGTCGGCAAAAAATTATTATCGAATGAAGAACTGCAAATGACCGAACTTGCCCTGCAACGAGGTTGGCAAGTTGCTTATCTTCCCAACGCCTTAGTTGCTCACAACGTCTCCCCAGAACGTCTTAAACGTTCTTGGTTTTTTAGCCGAGGTTGGTGGCAAGGTATCAGTGAGTGTTATCGAGAACAACTTGCTGGCAAAGACGGTATAGGTCAACTGCAACGCGGTAGCGAACGGTTTTTACGTGGCTTATATAAGACATTGCAATATTTTTCAGACCCAGCAGAACGGTTCGACAAAATAGTATATGCCTACGGTCAAATTGGTTACTTAACCGCAGCTATTCAGGGTCTTCTCTCTCCACCCAAAAACACCCAACCACTAACAACTAACAATAAAAATATAATAACACATGTCCTCTAAAATACCTGTTTCCGTACTCATTCCGGCGAAAAATGAGCAAGCAAATTTGCCTGCCTGCCTAACCAGTGTCCAAAGAGCTGATGAAGTGTTTGTCGTGGATTCTCAAAGTAGCGATAAAAGCATACAAATTGCTGAAAACTTCAGTGCTAATGTTGTACAATTTCACTTCAATGGACGCTGGCCAAAAAAGAAAAATTGGTCTTTAGACAACATAAATTTCCGCAATGAATGGGTTCTCATCGTTGATTGCGATGAGCGCATCACCCCAGAACTTTGGGAAGAAATTGCCCTGGCAATTCAAAATCCCGAATACGATGGTTACTACCTTAACCGTCGTGTATTTTTCTTAGGTCAATGGATTCGCCACGGTGGTAGATATCCAGATTGGAATCTCCGTCTATTTCAGCACAAAAAAGGCCGCTACGAAAACCTCAACACTGAAGAAATTCTCAATACTGGCGATAACGAAGTTCACGAACACGTTATCTTAGCAGGAAAAGCTGGATATCTAAAAAATGATATGATCCACGAGGACTTTCGTGACCTTTACCACTGGATAGAACGTCACAACCGCTATTCCAACTGGGAAGCTCGTGTCTATCTGAATTTGCTTACAGGCAAAAATGATACCGTGACTATTGGTGCAAATCTCTTTGGTAATGCATTACAACGCAAGCGCTTTTTGAAAAAAGTATGGGTGCGGCTACCATTTAAAGCATTTTTACGTTTTATTTTGTCTTACATCATCCAGCGTGGTTTTTTGGATGGCAAAGCCGGATATATCTATGCACGGCTCTTGAGTCAATATGAATATCAAATAGGAGTCAAACTCTACGAATTACGAAGCTGTGGCGGTCAGCTAAATACTACATCCACAATTGCTGCTACACCAGCATCCCGGACTCAAGAAATAGTTAGGAGTTAGGCGTTAGGAGTGTGGGGAGTGTGGGGAGTGTGGGGAGATGAACTAATGACTAATGACTAATGACTAATGACTAATGACTAATGACTAATGACTAATGACTAATACTGAACCTTTTATAGATTTACGCAAATATGACCAATCTTGGTTTGACAGGGGACGTGCTAGTTGGTATATCTTGTTGTGGTGGTTTGTACAGGCGATCGCCTTTCCCCTGACTCCTCATCCGCTTAATGGTTTGCGTTGCGCCTTGCTGCGGCTGTTTGGTGCTCACATCGGTAAAGGTGTTTTAATTCGACCTACTGCCCGCTTCACTTATCCATGGAAAGTGTCGATAGGCAGTTATAGCTGGATTGGGGATGATGTAGTTTTATATAGTCTTGACTACATTAGCATCGGTGAACACTGCGTAATTTCCCAAAAAAGCTATCTGTGTACTGGTAGCCATGACATCAATGACCCAGCCTTTGGGTTAAAAACAGCAAGTATCAGCATTGACAATGGTGTATGGATTGCAGCAGATTGCTTTATTGGACCAGGAGTAGAAATCGGAGCTAATGCTGTCATTGGTGCTCGTAGCAGTGTTTTTAGTAACATGCCATCAGAGCAAGTTTGCTGGGGAACTCCCTGTCATGCACACTACCCCAGAGGTTAACAACTAGTTAGCAATTTGCTACCATTTAGTAGTCATCGGTTAATGCATAAGTTCTAAAATTAAAGAGGTAAAGTTTTTTAATCTTTGACTGTGCTTTCTTCTGAATTACCAACTATCAACGCCCTGAGACAACCTAGCAGTTGGGCTTGGGTAGAACAAGCGATCGCCAACATAGACACGATCCTCCTTGACCACTCCCACTGTGAACGCAAAGCTGCTGGGGTAGCATTAAACTTAATATGTCGCTACCCTTCCAATGCCAAAATGGTACGGGAGCTTACCAGAATTGCCCGTGAAGAACTAGAACACTTTGAGCAGGTCAATCAAAGGTTAGAACGTCGCAATATTCCCCTGAGTCCCCTAGCACCGCCTCCCTATGGTGCTGGTTTGAAAGCACAAATCCGCCCCAAAGAACCTGATAGATTCTTGGATTCTTTACTAATCAGCGGTTTAATTGAAGCTCGCAGTCACGAACGCCTAGGATTGCTTGCTACTCACTGTCCTGAGCCAGAACTAGCCAAATTTTATCACAGCTTAATGGCGTCTGAAGCACGGCACTTTGGCGTTTACTGGGTCTTGGCTGACACTTATTTTGAACGAGAAATTTTTATCCAAAGGCTAAATGAATTGGCAGTAGTCGAAAGTGAGTTGCTAGCTACTTTGCACCCAGAACCTAGAATTCATAGTTAAGAGTTAGGAGCTTTGTCGGGAAAAATACATACTTGCTTGTAGCCTGTTTATTTCCGCGCCCGCTGTACTAGGGACAGGTATGGGTTGATTTTTTGACTTTTAGTGTTTTACTTAGTTATAATATTAATCAGTAAACAAAATACACTGAAATTTCAAGCTTTTGCAACTTATTCAAGGCTTACTAAATCTTTTTCTCAAATCAAATTGCCCTCTGTGCCAGGGTCCAACTTCTGAAGAAATATGTCAAAAATGTTATGGAAATTTGCAAAAATGTCACTTACCTGATCCCAGTTTCCTCTGGCAGAACCCGCTACCAGTGTTTGTCTGGGGGACATATAGCAGTATCCTAAAAAGGGCAATTGCTGCAATGAAATACGAAAATCAGCCCCAAATTGCTCGTCCTTTGGGGCAATGGCTAGGAGAAGCATGGCAAGCAAATTCACCAAAGTTCTCTCAGCAGACCCAACTTGTGGTTGTCCCCATCCCACTTCACCCTAGCAAGAAAAAACAACGGGGATACAACCAGGCTGCCCTAATAGCACAAAGCTTCTGCGAAACAACTGGGTTCAAATTGAAATTAAATGGTCTGGAACGGGTGCGAGAGACTAAAGCCCAGTATGTATTATCAGCTTCTGAGCGAGAAAAAAACTTAGCTCAAGCATTCGGATTAGGAAGAGACTTTCGTCATCACAACCCAAATACCCAAGTGCTGTTGGTAGATGATATATACACGACAGGTGCTACTGGCAAGTCTGCAGTACAAACACTTCGTCAGGCAGGAATTGCAGTCTTAGGGTTAGCAGCAACTGCTGCTGCCTTAAAAGATCAACAAACAAAGAATTCATCAGCAACCTAGACCTAGTAAAACTATAATGAACCAGACCACCTGTTTTTGCAGCAAGACTCTTTGGGATGAAAAGTAAGGCATTTACCGTGGTATTGAGACCTGTCACAATCATTCTTGCAACGTTGCTGACAACTAGCATAAGTACGACAGCAACTTTGGCTCAACTTAATAATAAGTTATATAGTCCAATACCTTTACTTAAGAGTAATGAAGTTTCCGATACACTCTCGGACAAAGACATTCCCACAGGTCAAGGTGGATTTGCTCGTGATTACATGACGAAGTTGAACAAGGGCGATAATTTGGTAATTGATTTAAGCTCCGATAGCTTTGACACTATAGTCACCCTATTGGCACCAGATGGATCGACAGTAGCAGAAAATGATGATGGTCCCGATGGTACAAGTAATTCCCAGCTTTTTACCCGCATCACTGAGACAGGGACATATGTCATCCGTGTCCACTCTTTTGGTGAAACTGGGGGCGGATCTTTTAAACTCAAGGTGACACGACTGCAACCAGTTAAGTAAAGTGGGGAGTTAGGAGTTAGGAGTTAGGAGTTAGGAGTACTGTAAGCACACACAAAAACAAGGCTTCAGTCCACTCAACAACAGCACCGTAAGTATCTCCTGTATGTCCCCCTAGTTTGCGAGCAAACCACGCACCGGTCAGGAAAGCGATCGCACTTCCAGCAAGTGTGATTAACAGAACGAACAATAGCCGCTTTCTATCCAGCAGTATTTGGAAACAACTTAAACCCACGAGTAACAGCAGTCCTGGGAGTAAATCTTTGTAAGAACGAATGGCTGCTTTGTGAAAAGCGCCTTTGCCAGTTGGTTTCAGGTAAGGATATCGGGCGATCGCCAGTTGCTGACCCCAGCGTCCCCAGCCACAAGCCGCCATCAACGCCAACCAACGGTTTCCCTCTATATCCGTCAAAGCTGCTGTTTTCAGCAACAGTAGGGCGATCCCTGCCATTGCTCCAAATGCACCTGTGGCACTATCTGCCATCACCTCCAATCGTCGATCTTTGTCGCCCACAGCTAATCCATCAGCAGTATCCATCACCCCATCTAAGTGCAGTCCTCCAGTAATAGCAATCCAAACAGCGACAACCAAAGCACTACGAGTTAGCATCGGCATACTCAGATAATTCATCCCAGCATCCAATAGCGCTATTATGCCCCCAATCATCAGCCCTACCTGTGGAGCAAAGCGTGCTACCTCCGAGTAGTCTAACATTTCCACATATGGTACGGGAATGCTAGTATAAAAAGCAACAGATGCTGCTAGCGATAAAAGTAGTTGTTTTCCCCATAGGTTTTTATAAATCATCTTAGTTACACTGACTCCTGAATTTTGACTCCTGACTCCTGACTCCTGACTCCTAACTCCTGACTCCTGACTCCCGACTCCTGAATTCTGAATTCTGACTCCTGACTCCTGACTCCTGACTCCTGACTCCTGACTCCTGACTTCTTGTTTAAATAAGATTTATACTTGGGAGGAATCTAGAGAGAAAATTTTTGTTATGCTGATCCTACCCATCAAGCTAAAAATGTATAATAAAGTACGTTTTTCGCAAAAAAAGTCGGGATTTCACTGATGACAATTTTTTCGAGGCGTTATTTTACAAATAACTTATCGCAGCTTCTCACAAAATAGCTCTACAAAGTTGATAATTATTAAAATGTAGGGGATCAACAAAGCTGTTCAATAGATTGTTTAGCTGTGATGTATCTCTTCTGCGCTCATTTGCTATTTAATTATGAGTCACCATCTACCCGACACCAAGATACCGGCTCCATGCATTATCAACACAGGAGTGATTGTCAATAAGCTTGATATCCGACGATTGCTAGGGGATTTAGGTCGTGTTCACTACATCTACACCCAAGAAGGTATATTGCAAAGCGAGGGTGAAGGGGATGTGCTGGAAGTGTTTGCAAATCCGCGACGGTCTACTCTAGTGGCCAACCATACGCTTTATCTTAATGTTTATAGTTTTGATTACTTGGAACTAAAACAGTCCCCGCAAAAACAAACCTACTTTGATCTCATGCAAGAAGGTACTTGTCTGCGGCTGATTCCCCTCTCTACCCCTCTGCAAGAGCGAAAAGAGCGTTCCTTGAATGTCAGCGCTCTAGAAGCAATGATGGAGCAGGTACTCTCGGCCCAATTGGATGCAGAAATTGACGACGACAATTCTGATTTGTTTTAAAAGTCAATAGCCAATGCTAATCAACCAAAAAATTACCAACTTATAGAATATGGAAGACAAACTCATCAAATCAGGGGCTTTTGACCATAACCTATTAGACTGTTGACTATTGACTAATGACTAATGACTAAATTTTCTTTTCAATGTCTTGCTTGCTGTAGCAAGACCTCAGCACGGGCTGGAGTTTTTTTAACCCCTCACGGTCCGGTTGAAACTCCACGCTTTATGCCAGTAGGAACGTTAGCAAATGTCAAAACCCTGACGCCTGCCCAACTTAGGGATACTGGAGCGCAGATGATATTAGCTAATACTTATCATCTCCACCTTCAACCTGGTGAGGCAATTGTCGCTGGAGGTGGAGGTTTGCACAAGTTTATGGGCTGGAACGGTCCAATGCTCACGGATTCAGGTGGGTTTCAGGTCTTTAGCTTGAGCGAAATGCGATCCCTGAGTGAAGAGGGAGTCACGTTTCGCTCACCTCATGATGGTCAAATAATTCAAATCACACCGGAGCGTTCTATAGAGATTCAGAATACTCTGGGGGCGGATGTCATTATGGCGTTTGATGAGTGTCCTCCCTATCCAGCTAGTCGCCAAGACGTAGAAACAGCAACAGAACGCACTTATCGCTGGCTAGAACGCTGTATTTCAGTACATCAACGCAGTGATCAGGCTTTGTTTGGCATTGTACAGGGAGGTGTGTATTTAGATTTACGCTCTCATGCTGCTGTAGCTTTATCTCAGTTAGATTTGCCTGGATATGCTATTGGTGGTGTAAGTGTGGGAGAACCGCCAGAACTGATAGCTCAAATTGTGCAAGCAACTGCACCGTTGCTACCACCTCAAAAGCCGCGTTACTTGATGGGCGTAGGTACATATCGGGAAATGGCAATTGCGATCGCATCCGGTGTAGATTTATTTGATTGTGTGATTCCTACACGCTGGGCAAGACATGGTACAGCGATAGTACAAGGCGATCGCTGGAACCTAAAAAATGCTAAGTTTCGTGAAGATTTCACACCCATAGATAAAACCTGCCCCTGTTACACTTGTCAAAACTTTACCTGTGCTTATTTATCTCATTTGGTACGAGCACAAGAAATTTTAGCTTACACCTTGTTAAGTATTCACAACATCACCGAACTTATTCGCTTTACTCAAAAGATCCGAGAGGCAATATTGAGCGATCGCTTTGCCACAGAGTTTGCTCACTGGCTTGACTGAATCAGGATACTTTGAATTATGGCAACAACATCAACACCCACAGAAGCTAGGACTGTTCTCAAAAACATTAGCTGGCAAACGTTCAAAAGTATGTTGGCTGATATGGGTTCGGAACGTAACACCAGACTCGCCTACGACAATGGAATAGTAGAAATCATGTCTCCACACATGCCACATGAGAACCCTAACCGTTTAATTGAAGTTTTTGTTGGGGTGTTATGTGAAGAACTCGGCTTGGAAATTAAACGCACTGGCTCCCTGACTTTAACACGAGATGACTTGGAGAAGGGAGGTGAACCAGACAGCAGCTACTATATTCAGAATGAGTCTTTGGTTAGAGACAAAGAAAATATAGACCTAGCCACAGATCCACCGCCAGACCTTGTGCTTGAAGTCGAGTACTCACGTTCTGCCGTAAATAAATTGACTCTTTACGCCTCAATGGGCATCCCTGAATTCTGGCGGTACAACGGTAGTGTCTTGCGAGTTTACATACTCAGTGACCAGAAATATTCAGAGGTTCAAGCCAGCCCTACTTTTGCTCCTGTACCAGTAAAAGAAATTCCCCAATTCATCCAAGCAGCGAGAAAGAATGGAGAAATAGCGACTACTCGTGCCTTCCGTACTTGGGTTAGGGCATTCACCCAAACTTCCGACACTTAAAACATCTGTTAGTTTATTAAGTGCGTATATGGCTTATCGTTAGACATTTCCTTTTTTGAATACGAAGAATGAGGAAGAAGAGTCGTGGATGTTACACAGGGTGAATCTGCTTGTCTACGAGACGCTGCGTGAGATGGTTACTGACTGAGCTAATGTCCTATCCCTTATGCAGCAAGCTTTGTAGATAGGTTCTTACCCGCTAAGAACTCCTTTATTTTAATACCAACTAAATATAGTAATTATCCAGTTATGTTGGTAAGCTACTACCAAAACCAACTATTAGTTTTTTTAGTTTTTTCCCATGAAAAGAAGACAACTGCTTAGCTTGATTGCCACAACTGTGGCTAGCCTACTCTTAGTGCTTGGCTTCCGGTTGGTACAGCCCTCCCCTGTAGTAGCACAGTCAAACGCCAATTTACTAGTATCCGCTGCCGCCAGCTTACAAAATGCGCTGGAAGAAATTAAGCCTCTTTACCAACAAAATAAGTCGAACGTCAACATTAATTATAACTTTGGCGCTTCTGGCGCTTTGCAGCAACAGATTGAGCAAGGTGCACCAGCAGATATCTTTATTTCTGCTGGGAAGAAGCAAATGGATGCATTAGAGCAAAAAGAGCTGTTGGTTCCAGGAACTCGTACCAATCTGGCAAATAACCGTTTGGTCTTAATTGTTCCCAACAATAGTACTCTTAACATCAACAGCTTTAACACCCTGACAGATCCTAAAGTCAAGCGAATTGCAGTTGGCGAACCGAGAAGTGTCCCTGCGGGGCAATACGCCGATCAACTCTTAAAGCAATTGAAGATTTATGATCAGGTTAAGCCCAAGTTGGTCTTTGCCAGCAACGTCCGACAAGTCTTGGCAGCAGTAGAAAGTGGCAACGCCGATGCTGGGTTAGTTTATGCCTCTGATGCCAAAATCTCTAACAAGGTAAAAGTTGCACTCGTTGCTGACGAAAAATCCCACTCCCCAATTGTCTACCCGATGGCGGTACTTAAAAGTAGTAAAAATGTTGATGTCGCCAAGACATTTGTCCAATTTTTATCCGGTGACCAAGCTCAAGCTATACTCCAAAAATACGGTTTTCTTGTCAAATCGCCAGTTGGAAGCCATTAGTTTAGTTGGTTGAACTATGCCCCTCGACCTTTCTCCTTTATGGATATCTCTGAAAGTCTCTTTATTAGCCACATTTATTACCTTTTTTCTAGGTATTGCGGCTGCTTATTGGATGCTGGAATATCGAGGCAAAGGGAAATCACTGATTGAGGGTATATTCGTCTCTCCCCTGATTTTACCTCCCACAGTTGTTGGCTTCTTATTGCTGCTGCTGTTCGGCAAAAATGGTGTGCTTGGGCAACTGATGGAGTCTTTGAATTTTAGCATTGTCTTCACTTGGTATGGTGCGGCGATCGCTGCTACAGTTGTTTCTTTTCCATTAATGTATAAAACAGCACAGGGATCTTTTGCCCAAATTGATCAGAACATTTTACAGGTAGCCAGAACTCTTGGCGCATCTGAGTTGACAATCTTTTGGCAAATCACTTTACCCTTAGCATTCCCTGGAATTTTAGCAGCAACGACTCTAGCTTTTGCCCGTGCCCTGGGGGAATTCGGTGCTACCTTGATGTTGGCAGGTAATATCCCAGGACAAACCCAGACAATTCCAATGGCGATCTATTTTGCCGTGGAAGCCGGAGACATGAACGAAGCTTGGTTCTGGGCAATAGTGATCATGACTCTTTCCCTATCCACAATTGTTACAGTCAACATGTGGCAGGAAAGGCGGGAGAAAAGAAAAGTAGGGGGAGTAGGGGGAGTAGGGGAGCGGGGGAGCGGGGGAGATAAATTATCCCACACCCCACACCCCTCATCCCGCACCCCACTGGTTGTGGATCTTGACACAGAACTTGCTGCCTTTCAATTGAAAGTTACTTTTAGCACTGATCACCAACCTTTAGGATTGTTGGGAGGATCTGGGGCTGGGAAGAGTATGATTTTGCGTAGTATTGCGGGAATAGAAACACCAACAAAAGGTCGCATTGTTTTGAATGGACGGGTGTTGTTCGACTCTCAAAGTCGGATTAATCTTCCTCCTCGCGATCGCCGGATTGGGTTTTTAGTGCAAAACTACGCCCTATTTCCCCACATGACTGTTGCACAAAATATTGCCTTCGGCGTGCGTCAGAAACTATCAGCTTCTGCCATTCGGCAAGAGGTCGAAGCCCAACTGATAACAGTGCAGTTGCAGGGATTTGCAGACCGTTATCCGCATCAACTCTCTGGTGGTCAACAGCAACGAGTAGCCTTAGCAAGAGCTTTAGCCAGTCAACCGGAAGCGCTGTTACTAGATGAGCCGTTTTCTGCGCTAGATACCTATTTGCGTAGCCTGTTGGTACAGCAAATGATCGAAACCCTAGCCTCCTACAACGGAGTCACTTTATTTGTCACCCACGATATGGAAGAGGCTTATCGTGTTTGTCCAAATTTGTTGGTAATGGAACAAGGAAAAGTAGTTCAATATGGTTCCAAACAAGATATTTTTGAACACCCTGCGACCTTAAGTGTTGCTCAACTGACGGGGTGTAAGAACTTCTCCCGTGCTGTAGTAAAAGCACCGCAACAGGTGGAGGCGATTGATTGGGGCTGCACCCTGCAAGTTGTTGAACCTGTCTCCAACTCACTCTCATACATAGGGATTCGTGCCCATCAGATCAACTTCACTAACGACTTATCCCATGTAAACACCTTACACTGCTGGCTGGTGAAGACAATTGAAACGCCGCATCGGATGACGCTTTTTCTCAAGCTATCCCAGCCATCTAGTCATTCCAGCGATTACGACCTGCAAGCAGAGGTATTCAAGGAAAAATGGGCAACCCTGAAAGACCAACCTTCTCCATGGCATATTCGTTTAGACCCCCTACGGCTGATTTTGATGGATTGACTTAGCATTAAGCTGAGATACATGGCGGGTATACTCGTTCTACCATCAACATTTGTAACTGATAAATTATTGCGGTGATCGCCCTTCATCTTCATCAATTTTTAAAGAACCTTTGAATGTACCCGATAAAACTATTTTCGTTTTTTGTGTCACTTCTAGTTGTATAATTTGACTTTCTGACTTTCCAAGTTTGATTTGCCCTATAGCATCAATTGTTTCTTGCATAGAAGACAGGACAAGCCCCAGATTCCCTATAGGTGCTTCTGATATTTCTTGGTTTGGAAATTGCAAAATAAAATCTAAGATTTCTCTTCTTTTCTCGTTAGCAACTTGTTCTATAAGTATATCATCATATTCATTACTAGAATGGATTACATGTCCAGGTTTTGGCAGATAATCATCTGGTATTTCATTACAGTAAAGAATTCTGTTAGATGCACTTAAATCATCGTCGTAGGGTATATCTACTTGATATACGAAAAAATCTTCTGAATATATAAAAATATTTCTTAATTCGATGCGCCCTCGCTCAATCTCTCGAATACGCGGTAATACACTTTTGTTTACACATTTTAGTTGCCCACACAGGTTTACACCACTAATGTACTATAGTTAGCAATCAAAACCTGTAAAGTTTTTGCGGTAAGGAAATCGCCTCTCCTACCACCCTGGCGATTGGTATAAGTGTTGTTATCTTTGCGGGAATAGACCATTTGTGGGTAGAATCCAGCAATGGACGTTTTGCCTTCAGCGTTCAGAAGAAGATTTACCTAGAAGTCGGCGGTCAGATCGTAGTATGTTTGTAATATCAGAATTCAAGGGAACTCTTCTCACTATTTTTCTCTCTAATTTTAATAAAATCACAAGAAATAGTCCTGCTTTAGTCTGAGAAAGGAGAACATGAAGGCTAAGTTAGGTCACAGCTTATCCTGTGCTACATTTACAGGAAATAAATTCGCACCGCTTATTTTACCTCCATAAGCTAAAGCCATGTGTTTTCTAAACTTGCAGGAGATCTAATGAACCGATCTAAGATAGTTGCCATTCTTACAGGCGCAATTTCTATCATCTTGGCGATCGCCTACCTTATCCTTGTTCAGCTGTTAGACTTACGAGGTGAAATGAAACCTGCCCCGATCAGCCAAATTGACCACGGAAGCGCGATGATAGTTACTCTTGACTATAATTTGAAATCAAAAATAGTATGAGTCATCGTGCTTTTGACCATTGGTTTAAAAATAAAGGTCAGAATCCAGCCATGGCATGGACATTGTCGATCCTATGGTTGCTTTTGATTGGCTGGTTGGCTTTTGGGTGGAATTTGGGCAGTACTGGCTTGGTTGATGAAACAGAACCACTATTTGCTGAAGCAGCTCGCCAGATGACGGTGACAGGGGATTGGATCACGCCTTTTTTCAATGGTGAGACTCGCTTTGATAAGCCGATTTTAATCTACTGGCTGATGGCGATCGCCTACAAAATCCT
This sequence comes from uncultured cyanobacterium, assembly GCA_903903925.1. Taxonomy (GTDB): domain Bacteria; phylum Cyanobacteriota; class Cyanobacteriia; order Cyanobacteriales; family Nostocaceae; genus Stigonema. Next base: position 37,926 of record CAIVAU010000037.1, on the reverse strand, counting down.
AGGTGTCAATTCGTGGGCGGTGCGCCTCCCATCAGCACTGAGTGCCTTCGGGCTCATGGGCTTAGTTTTCTATACACTGTGGTCTTTTGGCGTCGTTAGTCCTAACCAGTTCCAGTCTAAGCTAGATAGCAACACACATCAAACACGTCGGTACTGGCTGTGTGCTGGGATAGGTTCTGCTTTGACGGCACTAAACGCAGTGACAATAGTTTGGGCAAGAATCGGATCGGCTGATTTGTTACTAACCGGATGTATTGATGGGGCATTGTTGTCCTTTTTTATTGGTTATACTCAACCGACCAAACCAAAGCTACAAGCTCGTTGGTATCTTGTTTTTTACGTGCTAATTGCCTTGGCTATTTTGACAAAAGGACCAGTAGGAATTGTTTTGCCAGGGCTAATTATTGGCGCATTTGTGCTTTACATCGGTAATTGGCGGGAAGTTTGGCAAGAAATGCGTCCCGTTTGGGGTAGTGTTCTCATTCTTGCACTGGCGTTGCCCTGGTATGTACTCGTGATCTGGCGCAATGGCTGGGCTTTTATCAACTCTTTTTTTGGATATCACAACCTAGAGCGGTTTACAAGTGTCGTTAATCACCACTCGGAACCTTGGTACTTTTACTTTCTCGTGGTACTAGTTGGCTTTGTACCTTGGTCAATCTATTTGCCAATGGCGATCGCACGGCTGAAATTTTGGCAGCGATCGTACTGGCGTTCTTCCAACCGTTCCACTCAGCTTGGTCTATTTGCTTGGTTTTGGTTTATAGGTGTTTTTGGTTTCTTCACCATTGCCGTTACCAAACTTCCACACTATGTATTGCCCTTAATGCCAGCAGCTTCTATTCTAGTCGCGCTGATGTGGAGCAACCTCATAAGAGTAGAGAGTAATTCTTCCTTCCCCGCCTCCCCATCTCTCCTCTGGAGTGGTTGGGTGAATGTGGTATTTCTATTAGCATTAGCTGGAGTATTTTTCTGGAGTCCCCACTTCATCGGCTACGACCCAGCCATTGTGAATCCACGCCAGTTGATTGAACAGTCAGGGTTACCAGTTTTGGGATGTGTCATCTGGTCATTGACCGCTGTGGCTATTGCGATTTTCCTATGGCATCGGCGCTGGGGCGGAGTGCTGATGATGAATTTGCTTGGCTTCTTGGCATTTCTGATTTTCGTGTTCATGCCTACGGGTTTACTCATAGACCAAGGGCGTCAGCTACCCTTACGAGAGTTGTCTGCGATCATCAATAAAGTAGAGCAACCAGGCGAACCCTTAGTTATGATTGGGTTCAAAAAGCCTAGTCTCGTATTTTACACGCAAAGACCAGTTGAGTATATTCAGTTATACGGAGATGCTTTGACAGAGATGAAAAAAATATCCGTCACTCATCCTGAACAACCTACCCTACTCATCCTTAGTCAGCCTGAAAAATTAGCAGCCATAGGATTTAAACCGGATCAATACCAGAACTTAGGCAAATCTGGGACTTACCAGTTGATCCGCATCTCGAAATCACACTTCTGAACCAAGCAAGAAGTTTTGAGTCAGAAAGACATTATTGACAACGGTAAATCTCGTAATTGTAGCCGTTCACCAGAGGAAAAGACTGACTGTCAGCAACACAACTTTCGAGTTGCACTGGTGCATGAAAGTTCACCAGCCACAAGTCCAAAGGTCGTGGTAACTGTGCCAAAGTGTTTTTCAGGACAACTGTCGAAGTCTCAGGGTTTTGGTCTTGATGGGCAAGAAGAAATAGAGGCTTTGTCGGTGAACCTGAGAGTTTGAACACCCTAGCTAAGCCCATCATTTCCCCAGTTTGAACATGGGTTTTGTGGGTTGTGGCAACAAGCATCGGTGACTGAGATACCTTTTGCATCAGTGGGACTAAAAGGTCAGGGCGGTAGTATTTTGGGTAACCCAAATTGTAGACAACTATCAGTCCGCTGATGAATCCCATGGACAAAATTATGGCAACAGATGTTTTCCCAGATGAGGAGAAAAAATTTTGCTTAATTGTGGGAGTTTTCCAACAGACTGCAAGACTTGACCCAAGTAAAACTATGATCGATGGGAAGTAAACGAAGTAGTATCGCGCACCCCGTGTCAGGTCTATACCAAGAACATATGTAAAGAAAAAGAATAGGGCGATCCCTCCTATCACTAACACAATAAACATCTGGGTCATTAAACTCGTCATTGGTTGCTTGACCAGGGTCAGAACACCTCGCTTTAGAATTGGTAGTAACCAAATAAAGAACAAGAGCATTGCCAACCCAGAGATTATGACCACAAAAAGCGAGTCCGATGACACTGGCAACAAATACAGCATACTAATCCATGTAGCCAAAGCTTGAAACAAAGGGCTGATCCACTCCAACAACGTGCGATCGCCACTTTGAATCCACTTGATTAACTCACCTCCACGATTTGCCTGTAAAAACAGTGGTAGCCAGACTAAACACCCTGCTATTGTGCCAATGCCAACAACGGAGATTTGCCATTTAGCTCCCCCAGATCTCCCTGGTCTCCTTGTCCACTCAACCCAACCAAAGACAATCAGCCACAAAGCTTCAGTGGCGAGGGTGAGAGCAAAAAAATAATGAGTAGAAATACCGTTAAAATTAATAGCTATCCAGATCACTACGATCCAGATAGGGATAAATGTCCGGTGTTGGATGTGTCTTGTGGCAATTACCAGACAACTCAAGGAAGCAATCACCCACAAAATTGCCAAAGTGTAATGACGCGCTTCTTGAGCGATAAAGATGCCGTAAGGAGAAACCGCCATGATAGCAGCAGTTAACTGGCTCACCAACTGAGAGCGAAAGGCAAGCCAGCTCAACCCATAGAGAGCTGGTATGGACAAAGCACCAAAAATAACGCTAAGCGATCGCGCCGCCCATACAGAAGCTAAACCTCCAACGCTAGGTGAAAAAATCCGCATCCACCAGTGCGCTAACACAAAATAGAGCGGTGGATGATTCGTCTCCTGGAACAAATTCTGAAGCACATCGGCAATTCTCGCATCCGGGTTGGGTTGCATTGGTTGCAAGAGGACATCAAGGGATATCGCCCGATCTAACGGTACATTGCGAAAACTATTGCCAAGGCTAAAAACGATAGTGGAAAATTCATCAGTCCAAGGGGGCTTTGCATCTAGCTGAGTTAAGCGCAAGCCAGTACCAATCACAAACCACAACAATAGCAATAGCCACTGCTCCCGCCTCACCTGTTTTTACCCTTCAAAAAACCGAACATTGATACAAAGCTTTGTCGCTCTTGCAGTTGTGGTAAATCGAAAAGTCTTTCGGCAGCTTTAAAATCAACCAATTAAGACAACCCTGGTGTTATTTTCTTTATTTTCATGATCCAGCATATCATTGAACAACCCTGTCTTGGCTCAGCCTCAAGACAGGGTTGTTCAATTTGGCGTTAGACCAATTCAAACAAATAAATCATGTACTGTCGCTGTTGCAAAAACTGGTGACTATCTATGAGTTGCAGTTGCATTTCTAAGGTTTTCAATGGCTTTCTAGCCAGGAATTTTACAATTTTGTATGGAATTGGTGCCCAACCTATTAAAAGGTCATCGAAGAGTTCTAAAGTGGGTTGAACATATTCATCATATTTCAATCTTGCTAGATCTAAAGTGGGTGTTACTCTTGATGTTATATCCTCTGATTTAATGATCTCAAAGCCAAATTCTTCGGCTGTTTTTTGATACTCTTGTTTTTCGTGAGTGCAAATTGCGAGGACATGATCCCGATCAAAATTATCTCTCAAAAAATAGTCTGAAACTAGCAAACTTCCTTTGTTATTTAATAGGTTTCGACATTTTTTAAATCCCTCTCTCATGGGAATGTACTGATTACTCTCACTCATTAAAATCAGGTCATATCTCTTATCGGTCTCAAAATCCTCGAACTTAGTTAAATAAAATGGAATTTCTCCTTTACCTTTAAATGCTTCCGCTTGAGCTATATCAGGAGACAAAGCTTCCACATGAAAACCCTTTTCTTGTAGGAGTAGTGCATTTCCACCAGTTCCACATCCAACATCTAAAACTGTCTCAACGCCTTGTGGAATTAATGAAATCAGATGTTTGATGTACCTTTCTTGTGCTCGATGTAGATTTTCTACCTTTAATTCGTCTTCTAAATTCCAATAACCGTAGTGCAAGTAGTCTGACTTTGTAATCTTGCGATAATAATTAAGGATAGGATCTTTAACTTTTTGAGACATTGGATATTATCTGCCGTATTTTTTCAAATATACCGGTTTAGTTAACAGTCAAGGACTACGATGAGTAGTTCTATAATCTGGACGCGCATTAGCTAACTTTGTTTCAAGAGTCAGGAGTGAAATCTGGTTTCTTTATTCCCTGCTAAGAGCTCCCTTCCTTTGTAATTTTCATTCAAATTGGCTCAAAGACCATTTCTGGAGTTAGCATGACTCCGCTGTCTAAGTTTATCACCTTACCAATTCCCACGAAGCGTCCATCCTCATGGTAAACAAGCAATGTGTCAGAAATATCAACATTTAGGGGAAGCCGCTGACCCTGACACCATTTTTGAGCAGCATCTGCTGGTAAAGTAATCTGTGCAAGATGCTGTAATGGTGCATCGGGAATCAGAGGTTGAAACTCTCCAGTTTGCAGTTGTGCTTCGAGATCACTCAAGGTCAGACTATCTGTTAAGTGGAATCCACTACTTTCAGTGCGTGTCAATCCGGCGAGGGTACCACCAGTTTCCAAGACAGTACCTAAGTCGCGGGCGATCGCCCGAATATATGTACCCGCACCACAGGCGATCGCCACATCCAATTCGGGAAACTCTCCTTCTCGCCAATCCAAAATTTCAATTTGGAAAACTTCTATTATCCTTGACGGGGCTTCAACCTTTTCTCCTTTTCGTGCCAAATCGTACAGGCGTTTCCCCTGAACTTGAATAGCGCTATAATTTGGTGGAATTTGGGTGATTTTGCCTTTGAATTGTTGCAGCGCTGTTTTGACTGTAGCTAAACTTAACCCAGTACAAGGCTGAGAAGTCATCACTTCACCTTGCAAATCATCAGTTGTCGTCTGCACACCCAGACGAATTGTTGCTTTATAAGCTTTTTTCCCTGGAAGATACTGCAATAATCTTGTGGCTTTACCGAGTGCCATTGGTAACACTCCAGTTGCTGCTGGATCTAAAGTACCAGCGTGTCCCACCCGCTTAAGGCGCAGTAATTTCCGTACCCGCGCTACACAATCGTGGGAAGTCCAGTCAAATGGTTTGTTGAGATTCAGGAAGCCTTGTGTCATTGTTGGCTGTTGGATGTCACTATTAACTTTAACGGTTTTTCCCCAAGGCGATCGCCATCGACCCAGACACAACTAAAAATGCCCCCACGATTCCTATTAAGGTAAAACGTTCTGGTGTGATGAGATCAGGTGCTACAATTGATACAATACCAACTGCCATTAAAGTAATTAAGGGGGCTAAAGCCAATATTGCACCCACACGCGAGGCTTCCCAATGTTCCAAAGATTCGGCGAAAGCACCATAAGCAATTAGAGTATTTAAACCACAAAAAATTAACATTCCTGAGTGGAAAAAATTGAGTGTAAAGATAGCTTCTGCTGTAGCAAAAGGAGTGAATAATAATGCACAACCTCCATAAATCATGAGCATGATGGAAGAAGACGATAAAGACTGTAACAACTGCTTTTGTGCCAAAGCATACACAGCCCAACTTACTGCGCCTAAGACGGTTAAACCACAGCCGAGAAGATATTTACCCTGTACTGTCATTAAATTTGATAGTTGTTCATGGAAAAACAACGCGAAACCCAAAGTCAGCACGCCAACACCAATCCACTGACGCAACCGATAACGTTCTTGAAACAGAACCAAAGCACCCAAACTCATCAGCAAGGGAGATAACTGAATAATAACCTCAGCGTTAGCGGGTGCGGTCAATACTAAACCTTGCGTGAAAAGAATATAATTACCTGCTAAGAATATCGTTGCGATCGCTAACAACTTCCAAGAAACAGAACGTAGTTGTTCCTGCGTCGGTAATTTCCCCCGTACTCCTAAATAAACAGCAAGCAACCCAAAAGACACCAAAAAGCGAAACCAAATGACGGTATAGACATCAAGTGCTTGTAAGGTCACCACCAGAGCAATAGGTAGAATTCCCCATAAAACAACGGTCAATAGTGACAATCCTAACCCGAAACGCCAGCGACCGGAAGTTTGATGCATTTTTGTTGGTTGGTTGTTTTGGCAAGACGCTTCAGAATCGCGTCTCTACTACTCTACTTTGAGTTCATAAAATAATTCGTTTGTAGTTTTGCGCTGTCTTCGCTAAAGCGCAAACTACAAACGAATTATCAATAGACATCTCCAGAAATCATGTAGGGGCGTATTGCAATACGCCCCTACCAAGGATTTCAGCAAGCCCTAATTAATTTTCACGACTATGTGTAATGTTCATCCGAACATGATATAATCACTAAAAATTCAGAATTTGTGCACTATTTAGAAGTTGCTGGGATTCCAGTTCCAGGTAGTGCCTTAGTTCCTTCAATCCGTACACCTGCTAAGAGATTGGGATTAAGACCCAGAGCATTCAAAACAGTTGCAGCAATTTGAGTTGTCCGAACACCATCATTTACCGTTGTGCCCTTAACCTTAGAAGGTAAACCATCACCACCGATCACTAGAGCGATGTTGGTTGCATCCGCAGTAAACAAAGCACCGTGTTCAGCAATCTTCTTACCATTTGAAGGATTACCAACAAAGATGTAGCCAGGCAGAGTCTGGACAAACACATCAGGAGTGCGGTTGTCTGGGTTGGGGCTGGGGGCCAGACCAAGCTGATGGGCTTTAGCCCCAGAGTAAACGTTGTTAATGCCAGGATTACAGGTAGGTGCTGAAGTTGTAGAGCCTGATGAAGTACCTGTACACAGAGGGAGCTTTCTCAAACTGCGCAGATATTGAGTGACATCGCTAATCTTACTTTGATCTTTGAGCCAAATCAAAGAGACATCATCCTGAGTAGCTTGACTCACAGCATTGGGATCTCCCAGGTGGTAGTCGATCGCATCCGGGATCAGGTTATCGTGAAGCAGATTGCCGACACCATCACGGGGGTCTTGACCATGCTTAGCAACCAGAACCACCAGGGTATTTTTCGCTAGAAGTGGATTACTGCGAATTGCTGTCAGAATTTTACCGATACTCTCGTCAGTATGTTGCACAGCATCGGTCAAAACGCTAGACGGACCAGTGGTGGGAGTAGCCCCGGTCGCCTTCGGATTGTTAGCCGGATTACCGCTGTTGTTAATGCCACCATTCAGTGCTTTTTCACCAACGCTCACAGCCTGAAAGTTCATTGCAAAAACGTTAGGAACAGGTGCATACTGGGTTCCTAAAGAGTTCCGCCCATTAATTTCATTGAGAATGGCTTGAACTTTCAAGTCGTCGTAAGCCTTGGTATAGGTTGTATTATCTGTGACGACATGAGCGTTTGGATCAATGATCGGCTTGCCATTTGCGTCAAAGGTAATAGCATCTGTCAACTTGCCGTTTTGATCGAAGATGACACTTGCATTGATCTCAGGGGAGTAGTAGTCGTTAATGGAGTCACCACCGCGTCCTTGAACGATATTGTAGGCAGCAGCGTGTTTATCAGAAAAGGCAGTGTATAGCCCAGCGTTATGAGCCACATTGAAAATCGTATTGATGCCGTTGCTGAGATATTGCCAGGGATAAACTGGCTTACAGGTGCCGCTAGAGCAATTTTGGGGCAACCGAGTTTTGTCGATGCTTCCCTTGCCATAATCCCCTTGTACAAAGGGTTTGGTTGGGTCGCCGCTCTCATAACCGCCACCATCAAGTCTCCAAAGGACATTGGTTGGATCAGGATTGCTGGGATCGGCAGGAATGGAATAATCCATCAATTCAAAGTAGGTTGCTTCAGTTCCCAAGGGGCTATTGATATTACCACCATTTGCAATTGGTGCAATCAAATCGCGAGCATAGGTATCATCGTAGTAAACACCAGTGGTCGCAGGCCCTGCACCAGTGAGGTAAGATAGAGTTCCTGGGAAAGAGTCGGATGGGCTAGTGGTGAAGGCGTTAGGGTAAGTTACCCCCACTGAACGGAGGCTGTTGATGTTGGTTAAGTAGGGTTGCAGTGATGGGTCTTGAAGATCTGCACTACGCAAGCCATCTACAGACAAAATTAACACATGTTGGTATTGTCCAGGGGCTTCACCGGCGATCGCGCTTCGGTGAGGAATCGCCATAGAAGCAGAGGCACCACAAAGCATGGTGAGGGCAAGTGCCAGTTTGGAACGGTTAAAGATCATTCAGTTGTCCTAGTGGAATTGAAGTTGAAGTAAACGTGAGAACCCCTTAGGAAGGGCACTGCCTACCAATTGGGTAATTGGTGGGCAGTGCCCACCCTAGGAAGTCAGATTAGATTAAGACGCAAAACTTACTGGTATGCCTTAGAGTCCTAGGCATACACATCTGTAGAAGTGCCTTATTTAACTCAAGGGGTTTGATTCAACTATTAACAGAATCAAACGTTTATCCCTTTATCTTTATAATTTTTCATGCTGAGTTCAGTATTTATACTTGTATGTATCATTTTTAGTAGTCTACTTGTGTAAGGTTAAAGTAAGACTATGAAACTCTTAAAAATCAGTATTTTCATCAAAGCTTTACAGTAAATTTGTGAATAGACGAACTGCGTGAAGCAACAAGTAAGCAGTTAACCGTTAACTGTTAACAGTCAACCGTTAACAAATCATCGTGACTTTTATCACAGCTAGATTCATGACTTGCGACATATAGTGTCATTTGACTCTAATTTCTATGCTTGACATAGCTTCTTTGAATATTGGCAAGCATAAGGATGCACGATAGTGTCATTGGGCTATTGATGCATCACTATGAGTCCAAAATGGCAATTTTATGTTAAGTCAACAACGCTAAGGCACTTTCTTCTAATGCTTCAATCCTCACAACAAGGCTCATTGCGCTTTTTTGCTTTGTTAAGTGGAGCGATCGCTGCGACTGCTAGTTTAGCTCTATTTAACATTACCGGATGTTGCTTAGTCCGTGCTGAGTTACAGAATAGTCCAAAAGCCCTGGTTGATGAAGTCTGGCAAATTGTGAACCACGATTATGTAGATGGGACATTCAATCATGTTGACTGGCAAGCAACCAGACAGAGTTTGTTAAGCAAAAACTACACTTCTAGAGAACAGGCTTACACCGCTATCCAGGAAGCTTTGAAACGTTTAGGAGATCCCTACACCCGGTTTATGAACCCGGAGGAATACCAAACCTTGACAGACGAAACCGCCGGGGAAACCTCTGGGGTGGGGATTATGATCGACAAGAAGGAAGATACTGGGCAGATCATAGTCGAGAATGTACTTGAGAAATCTCCCGCCTTCAAGGCTGGCATTAAGATTGGGGATGAGATTTTAGTGATTGATGGTAAATCCACTCAAGGCTTGAGATGGGAAGATATCTCGAAACTACTTCACGGACAAGTAGGTACACCGATCAATCTACTGATTGGAAGACCTCTGCACCGCAACTTTCAACTGAAGCTGACCCGTGCGAATCTAGAATTGCCAACAGTGAACTACACTCTCAAGTCCTCAGGTTCAAAGCGCATTGGCTATATCCGTTTAACAGAGTTTAGTGCTACCTCTCCAAATGAAATGCGTCGGGCAATCCAAGCACTCAACGCCCAACATGTCGATGGATATCTGCTGGATTTGCGCGACGATCCTGGCGGGTTAGTGGATTCAAGTGTAGCAATTGCTCGCATGTGGCTGAATGATGGTGTGATTGTCCGTGAGGTAGACCGAATGGGAAACACGGAAGTATCCAAAGCTGATCAGACAGCACTGACTCAACAGCCGTTAGTGGTGTTGGTAGATGGCAACTCGGCTAGTGCCAGTGAGATTCTTACTGCTGCACTCAAGGATAACAACAGAGCAGTCGTTGTTGGAAGTCAAACCTTTGGCAAAGCCATAGTCCAGTCGGTACATTCCCTCTCTGATGGTTCTGGGTTAGCAGTCACAGTAGAACATTACTTCACACCAAAGGGCACGGATATTGGTCACAAAGGGATTACGCCTGATGTGAGGATAGACTTGACACAAACCCAGCAGCAGCAGCTAGAGGCTAACCCTACGTTATTTGGTACTCAGTCCGATCCACAATGCACGCGGGCGATCGCCATCTTAGAGAATGTTTGAAAAGCCGATTGCCGATTGCCCAATGCCCGTATTTCTTAAAATCTAGCACTACTCAACCCCTAATCGTAGTATATAAAAATTAGTCCTGTTGAGGAGTTTATGATGTTCCGTCTTAATCAAATATTTATCATGACTGCAATTAGTCTTTTGGCTTTGGTAGGATGCAACAATGCTGAAAAATCTTCTACCCAGCCCTCATCTACAGCAAGCCCCGCTGCTGAAACAAAGACTACTTCCACTGGGAAAGCTGACTTCAAGGGTTTACTAAGTGTTGTTTCTCATACCAAGACGGCAGTTGAAGCTGGAAACTTTGCCAAAGCTAAAGAGGAATTTGGGAAATTTGAGAGTTTCTGGTCAAAGGTTGAGGACGGAGTAAAAGTCAAATCTCCTCATGCCTACAAGGCAATTGAAGATAACTCTGATGAAATTACAGGAGGACTCAAAGCCTCTGCACCAAACAAGCAAAAAGTCCTGGTGGCGTTACAGTCTCTTAACAAAAGCATCATAACTGCTGCTAAGCCTTGAGACGGGGAAGTATTGGGAAGGCGACTTTAGCCGCACTCTCCATATCCCATGCCTAAAGAACAGATGAGGAAGCCTTGCGTTCACCTCATCTTCAAGACTTAAAAAGTCTGTTCCAGCCGCTGAAAATCCCGCTGCACCTCAGACAAGAGAGTCTTGTTATGGGGGTCTGTCTTTAGAGCTTTCTTCAGATAGATTCTGGCTTTCAATAACTGATTTTCCGTAATGAGTACCCGTCCCCAAATTTGATAGGCAATAGCTTGCCATTGACGCACTTCCCCATCTTCTGGTAAACGTTGTGCTAAAGCTTCCACCAAGGCGATCGCCTGTGGAAATCGTCTCTCTTTTAAAAACCGCTGCAACTGCTCATAAGTCTTCCACTTCAGCCGCTGTTCTATTTCAAAAAAATTAGGCGGCTTTGGTGTTTGTTTTTCCGCAGGTGTTTGTCTCGTTGCTGGTGGTTTTTCATATCCATAGACTCGTGAGTGAGTTGAGTGTTGGGCTATTTCTTCCGGCTGGATCACCTGTAAAAGCAGTCTGTATGCCTCAGTCAAGGCAATAAACTTCTCTTTAGCTTTGTGATCATCTGGGTTAATATCGGGATGATATTGCTGTGCCAATCGACGGTAAGAAGCTTTGATGTCGGCAAAAGCTGCTCCTGACCTTAAACCCAATAAACGGTAGCAATCTCCGAGATCCATCTTTGATCTATTAGAAGCGCGAATATCAGCTATCAGCTTACCCTACTGGAAGTCACCCAGAGGGTGTTTATAGCTGAATGCTTGATAATAATAGCTATTAAATTTTAAATTGAAAGTTCACGCTTTACAGTTTGGTGGGGAGTGGGGAAAACATGAGTAAGTAATATTTTTGTAATAAAAAGCAATTATTCACTTACTTCCCCACACTCCCCACACTCCCCACACTCTCTACCTACGGTCGTTCCTCAATGACACGGTCAATTAAACCGTATTCTTTGGCTTCCTCAGCAGATAAGAAAAAGTCACGATCCATATCTTTTTCAATTTTTGACAAAGGCTGACCAGTGTTTTGAGCGTAAATATTATTGAGCTGGTGACGAATCCGGATAATTTCCCTAGCTTCAATTTCAATATCGCTTGCTTGTCCACGGGTACCACCAGAAGGTTGATGGATCATAATCCGTGAGTGAGGCAATGCTAATCGTTTACCTTTTGTACCAGCTGCTAGCAGGAATGATCCCATTGAAGCTGCTAAACCGACACAAATCGTAATCACATCTGATTTAATGTGTTGAATTGTGTCATAAATTGCCAAGCCAGAGGTGACCATACCGCCGGGGGAATTGATGTATAAAGAGATATCCTTACCTGGATCTTCCGAATCCAGATACAGCATGACGGCGATAATTTGGTTAGCAATTTCATCATCAATATCTCGCCCCAGGAAAATAACACGTTCCCGGTAAAGACGATTGTAGATGTCAATCCACTGTGTATACTGTTCCCCTGGCATACGGTAGGGAACTTTAGGAACACCTATAGGCATTTTTACTACTCCGTTTGGAAATAATTGGGGATGGTTGGGGAGTTAGGAGTTAGGAGTTAGGAGTTAGGAATTAACTGCTCACTTTGATCAATAAGGGTTATCTTTTTATTCCTCACTCCTCATTCCTCATTCCTCACTTTTGGTTCCTCACTCTCGGTTAAAGAACTCCGGCGGGCAATGGGGGGTGAGCAAGTTCTTCTTTCTCAAAAACTCGGTCAATTAAACCATATTCCTTAGCTTGGTAGGGGGTCATATAGAAGATACGATCCATATCCTTCTCAATTTTTTCTTTGGGTTGACCTGTGTTTTGAGCTAGAATGTCTAGTGTTGTTGCCTTATTTGCCAAAACTTCCCTAGCCCGAATTTGAATATCTGTTGCTTGACCTTGGGCATAGCTCTTAGGTTGATGCATGATGATGGAAGAGTTTGGTAAACTGGCTCGACAACCCTTGGTTCCTGCACTTAAGAGCATTGCTGCCATCCCCATCGCTGAACCAATACAAATAGTATGGATAGCAGGTTTAATGTATTTCATTGTGTCATAGATGGCGAATGCTTCAGTTTCAAAGCCAATGGGGTCGCCACTGTAACCGGAAGTGCCAGTAGAGTTGATGTAGATCTTTATTGGTTTTTCCGGATCATCAGACTGCAAATACAACAGTTCAGCAACAATCAGTTCCGTCACAGCAGGCACCAGTGGCATCCCAAGATAGACGATTCGCTCCTTCAATAATAAGGAGGGTAAATCTGGCGGCGGTGTACGGTAAAAGTTGTCACCATAGTAGGGGGCTTGAACCGCCTTGATAGGAGAAATGTCCATAGCAACTGTCGCCTAAAATGAATGCCGTTAACTCTAATACATCCTAGCGCGATGGTAGCACTCTTGCAGGTGCGGATTTCTCGCTTTTTGGAGAGGAAGCTTTACATGCCTCAGTGTCTGGCTACTAAGTTATTCTAGATAAGTAGGTGAGGGGCAATGGGCGTCGGGCGATGGGCAATGGGCATAAATTAAAAATTTCTCTACATTTGACTGTTCTTCACCAATGCCCGATGCCCCATGCCCGATGCCCATTAATTGTTATAAATAGGAAACTTGGGTTATGAAGGTTAGCTTACAGCCGACTCTGAACGATGACAAATTGGATGCCAATCAACCTAACAGCCAGCGTCAGCTGGCAATTTCGATTTCTGCGATCGCCGAAAATTTTGACCGCGCTGCCCCACTGAATTTATGCCTAATCCTTGATCATAGTGGTTCGATGAATGGGCGTCCACTAGAAACAGTCAAAAAAGCAGCAACCAGTATTGTTGATCGCCTCAATCCTGGCGATCGCCTCAGTATTGTAGTTTTCGATCACCGTGCTAAAGTCTTAGTACCTAATCAAACTATTGAAAATCCCGAACGGATTAAACAGCAAATTAACCGCCTTTCTGCTGATGGTGGCACTTCGATAGATGAAGGACTGCGTTTAGGGATTGAGGAACTGGCAAAGGGAAAAAAAGAAACGATTTCTCAAGCCTTTTTATTAACAGATGGGGAAAATGAACATGGAGACAACAATCGCTGTTTAAAATTTGCCCAATTGGCTGCTGGTTACAATTTGACTTTAAACACTTTAGGATTTGGTGACAATTGGAACCAGAATGTTTTAGAAACAATTGCAGATGCTGGTGGTGGGACACTATCTTATATTCAACAACCAGATCAAGTGTTGGATGAGTTTAGTCGCCTTTTCATTCGGATGCAAACGGTAGGATTGACTAATGCTTATTTGCTATTCTCCCTCGTACCAAATGTGCGGCTAGCAGAACTAAAACCCATTGCGCAAGTAGCGCCAGATACTATCGAATTGCCAGTACAACAAGAAGCTGATGGACGATTCGCAGTGCGTTTGGGAGATTTGATGAAGGATGTCGAACGGGTAGTTTTGGCAAACCTTTATATAGGACATCTACAAGCAGGTAGACAGACTATTGCCCAGTTGCAAGTCCGTTACGATGATCCAGCGCAAAACGAGACAGGTTTACTTTCAGAAAATCTTTCAATTGAAGCAAACGTGGTTGGTGCTTACCAACCATCTACTGATCCCAACGTCCAGCAACATATTTTAGCATTAGCGAAGTATCGGCAAACACAGTTGGCAGAGGCAAAATTGCAACAAGGCGATCGCGCTGGTGCAGCAACAATGTTGCAAACCGCTGCAAAAACTGCACTCCAGATGGGAGATAAAAGTGCAGCGACAGTGTTGCAAACTTCTGCTACTCGCCTGCAAGCTGGAGAAGACCTATCGGAGGGCGATCGCAAGAAAACCAGGATTGTTTCTAAAACTATTTTACAGGATTCTTAGCTTGTTATGGGCAGGCTTTCTCGCCTGCCTCTCGCCCGAACGGTAAAGGGCGCAGGGAGTGTGGGGAGTGTGGAGAGTGTGAGGGCGCATGAATGAAAACTAGTGGAATTCATCACGTGGCAATTATTTGTTCAGATTATGAACGATCAAAAAAATTTTATGTAGAAATTTTAGGTTTTTCCGTTATTAAAGAAACTTTCCGGGCTCATAGAAATTCTTATAAATTGGATTTACGTGTAGGAAAAAACGACCAAATTGAGTTATTTTCTTTCCCTCATCCGCCTCAAAGAGTTAATAGTCCAGAAGCTTGTGGTTTAAGACATCTTGCTTTTAAAGTAGATGATATAGATCAAGCTGTTCTAGATTTAAAATCGCAAGGAGTAGAAGTAGAAAATATTAGACTTGATGAAATAACAGGTAAGCGATTTACCTTCTTTAAAGACCCAGATTCACTGCCATTGGAGATTTATGAATGTTAGTTGTTAGTTGTTAGTTGTTAGTTGAAATATTCTCCCCATTCCCCACTCCCACTCCTAACTCCTAACTCCTAACTCCCTTAAGCAATTGCCGAAGCTTGAGGTTTGGCAAAAATCATCCGACCAGCAGCTGTCTGTAAAGCACTGGTGACTACCACTCGGAGTTCGCCTCCGACATAACTCCTTCCTTCTTCAACGACAACCATTGTGCCATCGTCTAAGTAGCCGATCCCCTGAGTAGGTTCTTTACCTTCTTTAAGAATCTTCAAGTCAATGTTGTCGCCTGGTAAATAGTTAGGACGAACTGCGTTTACCAAATCGTTAACATTCAAAACTGGTACTTTTTGGACACTGGCAACTTTAGATAAGTTGTAGTCATTTGTGAGGAGTGTGGCGTTAATTTCTTGAGCAAACTTTACTAATTTAGCATCTACTGTCGCAATATCGTCATAATCAACTGGGTTAATCAAGATCCGATCTGGGTAGGCTGCTTTGATGCGGTTGAGAATCTCTAGTCCCCGTCTTCCCCGCACCCGCTTTTGATCTTTGCTGGCATCAGCGACTTGTTGCAATTCTTGCAAGACAAACTGTGGTACAATAATTTGTCCTTCCAAAAACCCCGTTTCTAGGAGTGTTTCGATCCGACCATCGATAATACAACTCGTGTCTAAAACCTTACTGTTAGCAGGTTTTAAAGTTCCTTCTACCACTAACGTTTCCACGGTATTGGGATTAAGGAGCCGTAATAACCCGCGTCCGTGAGCATCTGCTAAATTCATGCCAGTATACGACAAGATGATGCTGCCGACAACTGCCACTAATGGCTTAATAAAGCCAAAATCTGCTGGAATTGGCAGCAAGAACAAAGGGGCAAGCATCAAGTTGGCGATTAATAGCCCAATCACCAAGCCAATGGCACGCGTTAAGATAACTTCAAGCGGCAATTCCTGAACTTGAGTTTCAAGGCGACGATATGCTGTCTGGAAACGCAGTCCAACTGCACCACCAAATATGGCGGCAAAAGCCGCAACAATAAAGCGCAAAGCATCTACATTTGTTACACGATCTAGCGTCCCAGATGGTAGGAGTTCGGTGCTATAGAACCCTATTCCCGCTGCTGCCAGGACGAACGAAAGAATGATAATGGCATCAAGCATAGTTTTGTTGTTTTCCTGCAACTGTGTTAACCGCGAAAGCGAAGTATTTTTTACTTCATCGGTCATATGGATTTAGGAATAACTACGGTCATTCTAAAAGTTTAGTATGACAACATCTGCAATCATTATAACTAAAGAGTTTTATGCTATAAGCTTTTCAGTCAGGAGTCAGGACTCAGGAGTCAGGAGTCAGAATAAGGGCATAAATTCTGCACGACTGACGGATGAATAAAGGGGTTTAAGCACAGAGTTAAATCAAACGCCAGTGGCGTCTCCGAAAGGAGAAGGAGAAGATTTATTGGTCAACAATTGCATGGTAGGTTTGAATCACCTCCTGACTCCTGACTCCTCATGAATCACAATTTAACTTTTGTTGCTGATATACCAAATTCTGCTTATATCCACATCCCCTTTTGCAGACGGCGGTGCTTTTACTGTGATTTTCCTGTATCTATTGTGGGCGATCGCTTGCGGGGTGAAACATCTGGTACTATCTCCCAATATGTTGAAGTTTTATGTCAAGAAATTGACATAACGCCAGATTTTGGTCAACCGTTAGTCACAATCTTCTTCGGCGGTGGGACTCCCTCACTTCTGTCTTCAGAACAGTTGCAACGGATATTAGAAGCACTTGACAGCCGATTTGGCATATCTCCTAGGGCAGAAATTTCCCTGGAGATGGACCCAGGTACATTTGATTTAACACATATCCAAGGCTACTGCCGTTCAGGTGTGAATCGTGTGAGTTTGGGCGTACAAGCGTTTCAAGAAGATTTATTGCAGGTTTGTGGGCGATCGCACTCAGTCTCTGATATCCTCGCATCCGTGGACTTGATTCATCAAGTGGATCTCCCCGAACTCAGCTTAGACTTAATTTCAGGATTACCGCATCAAACTTTAGATAGGTGGCAAGAATCTTTAGAAAAAGCAATAGCGATCGCCCCCACCCATATATCCATATACGATCTAACTATAGAGCCAAAAACTGCCTTTGGTCGTTACTATAAACCAGGAGATCAACCGTTACCCACCGACGAAACCACAGTAAAAATGTACCTTTTGGCGCAGGAAACGTTAACAGATGCGCTTTACGAACATTATGAAATTTCTAACTACGCCCAGCCAGGGCATCAATGTCAGCATAATCGAGTTTATTGGCAAAATCGCCCTTATTATGGCTTTGGCATGGGCGCAGCGAGTTATATCGAAGGGAAACGCTTCACTCGTCCGCGTAAGACAAAAGAGTATTATCAGTGGGTGCAAAATGGAAGCGTGATTGACTGTGAAGTCACACCACCTGATGAAATTTTGTTAGACACCCTGATGTTGGGGTTGCGTTTAGCAGAGGGTGTAAGTTTAGCAGCATTAGCAGAGAATTTTGGGGAAGGGAAGGTGGAGGAAATTCACAAGTGTTGCAGTCCTTACTATGAGAAAGGTTGGGTAGAAGTGGTGGAAGGAAGGTTACGGCTAACTGATCCCCAAGGGTTTTTGTTTTCTAATGTGGTGTTGGCGAAGCTGTTTGGGGAGTTGGGGTAATGAACCGCAGAGGCGCAGAGGACACAGAGGGAGTTAAGAGGAGAGGATAATACGTCTGATACCTTCTTTAAGGAGAGGGACGTTGAAGTTGATGAGGAGGGCAAGGGGATATTCGGTCATATTCAGGTAGGAGATGACTTGGGCTTCGTGGATGGGAGCAAGTTTTTCGACGGCTTTCAATTCCACAATTAAAGTATCACCAACAAGAAAGTCTAATTCGCCTTCACCGACTTGACAACCTTTATAGTTTACTGCTACTGAATGTTTAGACTTATGAGGTATTGCTCGCATCTGAAATTCCAACATTAAAGCCTGATGATAAACTGACTCCAAAAATCCCGGTCCCAGGACCCGATGCACCTCAATCGCTGCCCCAATAACTTCTCCAGTCAACTCACTCATCTCCTTTCCTAACTCTGTTCTCTCTGCGCCTCTGCGGTTCGTTTCCATAAAACCCTCTCTAAGCCTGTAGCAAAATTTATTAGAGTTCTGACAAACCTAGTTTTCCCAGAAGGATCGGTTAATTTCAAATACAACCCTAAAACAGATTCAACAAAGCCTGTTTAAATTCATTCGCACTTTGAAAATAAATTTCTGGCTTTTCCACCAAGGCTAAATCAATCACTTCTGCTAGACGTTTGGGTATACTTCCATCACGCTGGCGAATGGGTACTGGGTCATTTTGTAAAACTGCTAAAAATGAGTCACTACCAATAAAATTACGTGGGTATCTTCCAGTAAGCATAAAATACAGACACGCAGCAGCAGCCCACACATCAACCTCTGGCTTGACATACTTGTAATCAAGCAGTTGCTGGCGACACATTAAAACAGGAGTCCCAGCTTGAGTACCAGTTAAAGTTTGACCGCTTAAACCTGCTAAATCAAATGCCTTTGCTAAACCGTAATCTCCAATTTTAACTGTGAGTTTATCATTCACATTGGATAAGAAAATATTACTTGGTTTTAAGTCACGGTGAACTAAACCCCTACCTTTACCAAATCCACCACTACCCAGTTTGATGTTAGGAATCTCTGCATTATGGGCATAGTCTAACCCAGTTAAAACTTGGAGAATAATTGGTACAGCAATATCTACTGATAACCGTCCTCCTTTTTGAACTATCAAATCAGCAACAGATCCCCTCTCGCAATACTCCATTGTAAAAAAGAAAATATTTTCCGAGTAACCATAATCGAGGAGTTTTACTACATTTTCATGTCGCAATGCTTTAGTATTTATAGCAAGGGCTTTGTTGAAAGCAAAAGGCAAAAAATCTTTTCCCGGACAAATGAAACGTCCTTGCGATAAATGGTTCGTGAAAAATGAAGAAATCGAAAAAGTTGCCTCCATGTTCATCTTGGCAAATTGTTATCACCCACTGTTTGCCAGCAACGTAATACAAATATCACATGAATCCGGTCAAATGAAGCGGAAAAAACCTAGAAAAACCCAGCGGCATTTGCAATAAAGACTCAATTGCTTCTAATAATCCTGCATACCACTGACTTACCTTCATAGCAGATGTCACTTGTGACAAGCGCAAAAAAATACTATCTACCTCAGCCTCCGCCACACTAGAAATCTCAAGGCGATACTTCATGAATCTGCTGGTAGGTTATATTTGCGACGCTGTTCTTCAGCAAATTCATCAAAAGAACGAAATCGACCTGCCTCAAAATCATCTAACCCCTGCTGAATACCTTTTATCGCCTCTTGTGAGTCTTGTACTTCCCACTCTAGGGCATTGGCTAGCAATCGGGATGCAACAAGATCAACGTTTTGACCAAGCCTTGCAGCTTTGTCTCGCAGTAGTGCTTCTAATTCTGGACTAAGCGTAACAAAAATAGCCATATAGCGACTTGATAAATGCATTAAGCCTTATGCGATATTTTAACATCCATTGAGCTACCAACCAACCTTGCCCCAGATAATTTGCTCGTCCTCGCACAAATTCTCTGGTAGCATCATCAATGGTCATCTTTGAGCTACTAGCATTGCATTTATATGGGTGAAGATCCTGTCTAGTTCTCCAATTTCCTCAAGTTCTATAACTTCTTCTGGAGTGAGTAAATCAGCCTTTTTGCGTTCCAACAGTTCTTCCATCCGCACTTGCAGTCGATCATTAAATTTGAAAAGATGAAAATTATCTACCTTTTCAACTCTGATGCTGCCAAGTAAGGATGAAGGTCTGGCAATTTCAGTCGTCATACTTTATCGACGGGACTTATGAGATGTTTTTCTATTGTAATAATTTTTAGAGAATGAAGCAGTCCAGGTATCGAAAACCCATAATCTGCAAGACTTCGTGGAAAACGGAGCAGTTATAAATCTTCACAAAAATCTGTAAGCGTTATCTGTTACATTTTACAAGTCTCGACGTGAGAGAAGAAATACCTATAATAACCGGATCGAAATGTCGCATACGGGTGATGGGGAGGTGGGCTACAGGTGCTGATATGTCGAAAGTCAAGTCGTCGTAGTACAAGAAGCACTTCTCCCCAGAATACCAGCCAACGCGATCGCCAAATGCTTCCCAAATTTTGCTGTCGTAACTTCTAGTTCCACCCAGACTTTGATAAATGCGCTTTTGCACAGAGAACCCAAAACGTTAACGTACTTTTATCATGCACTGTCATTGGGGCAATTATCAACTGTACGCATAGGATACACCTACCAAGCTAGAATCTCTGACTACTCACCGGGTATTCTTCGTTTTAAAAAATCTGACTCCTGACTCCTGAATTCTTACCTATACAGCAACAGGCGAGTTTCCCTCATCAAATTTAGCCACTTCTACAAAACGTGCAATAGCCAAGTTTTTCCGGTTGCGCTTAATTCTTTCAATTTCATGCAAAGTTCCTGCTGTGAGGTAGCTTTCACCACAATGAGAACAACTGATGACAGGAATATTCTCAATAACCAGCAAGTCTTCTCCTTTGCCATACGTCCGAGAAACCCTGCGGATATTGACTCCTTCACTTCCGCAAATATCACACTTTTGCATTGCCTTTCCCCATCTTAGACCCGATATACGGTAATGATAACTAACTTTCCCATCAAACTCAGTTTAGCAATGACCTCTACTTCTATGCCGTCTTCGCTTGTTCCTCGAATACGATATTTTAATTCAGCAGTCACTTGATCTTTTTGACGTTTGCCGTGATTTCTGAATACGATTTAAAAACCGCGAATCATTTTCTAATTGGTAATCAAACAAATCATCATCTGACTGTAAGCCGATTAAAATTCCAATTGGTTTACCATTATTGATAATAATAATTTCTTCGGTTTCAGCCAACTCTAAATATCTAGATAAATCACGCTGAATTTCCGCTAAGACTACTTCCTTCATCTCATTCTCCTTGTTCTGCTAACCAAGTTTCTGCCTCTGCAAAAATCTCTACAACCTCATCAGTGACATCGTAGAAAACTCGTATTTCATCAACTCGAAGGCGGTATTGAGATCTAGATATTCCTCGTAAGCTTTTAATTCTACTATTGTAATAATTTTTAGCTTCGTTAAATAGGTCAGAGCAAAAGAACCAAACTACTCCCTCCCCCGTCAAAAATTACCTAAATCTCTCTAACTCAGATCTCCGTGTCCTCTGCGCCTCTGCGGTTAATTAGATAGGTAATCTTCTAGCGCGATCGAACCATCAGCCTTATCCTGCACAATCTCGGCTATCGCCTGAGTCTACAACCGATTCAGAATATTAAAGCTTTATATGTTACATTTTGCCAGCCTCGACGCGAGAGAAGAAATCACCAGTGAACCAAACCAAAACCAAAGCCCACCACCAAACCTTATGATGTGAGGAGAGTCGGGACAACAAGTTGGGAGGTGGGCTACAGGTGCTGATAGGTTAAAAGTCAAGTCTTTGTAGTACAACCACTCCTCACCACGACGCCAGCCAACGCGATCGCCAAACCCTTGCCAAATTTTTTCGTCGTAACTTCTGGTTCCACCCAGACTTTGATAAATGCGCTTTTGCTCGGAGAAGCCAAATCGTCCATGACTGTACTTTACCCAAAGTTGGTTCATAATACTCAGGTCTTCGCAGGGAAAGTTGTCAATATGTACTGCATTCAGCCAACCTTCCTTTTTTCTCCGCGCTACTGCTAGCATCACTCGCCCTGTTTCCTGATCCGCTTCTCGCCATTTACCCGCAGCAAGTAAATCGCGCAGTTGGGTGTAGTCCATTTTGGCGGTGATTAATTTGATTGATGAAGATTCCCCACTACCCAGATCTAGCAATGTCCGAAACTCTAACACCGTCTGTGGTCTATTTTGCGGTTCTAACTCCATCCCCTTGAGAATAGCCTGATTGATGCGATCGCTCATATAGGGGTTATATTCCTTTGGCGGTGGTAATTGTTGGTGATCATACTTACGACGAAAAGATGTGACTATCTCTTCGTCAGCAGCTTTGGGCGCATTACCTGTCAGCAAAAAATACAATGTTGCGGCTAAACCATAAACATCAGTATAAGCACCAAAATTGCCCTTACTGTTGTACTGTTCAATGGGTGTATAACCCTCCGTTCTGTCACTCATCATGCTGAGTACTTCACCAGTACCAAACTCACGGGCAAGGCCAAAATCAATCAATACTGCTTCTTGTTTTCCACGGCGCAATATAATATTATGGGGCTTGATATCCCGATGTAAAAACCCTTGGGAGTGGACATATTCTAGAGCTTGCCCCACTTGGTCAATGTAGCGTAGTGCTTCATCTTCTGATAATCGTCCACGCTCATCAACATAAGTGTTTAAGTCTACACCATCAATATATTCCATCACTATCCCCAAAAGTCCATTTTCGTCGATGATCTCATGAACTTGTACAACATGAGGATGCTTACAATTGGCTAATTGCAGCGCTTCATTCATAAACTTTACCTGTCGCTGCTGGAAGTCCTGCTTGATTTGTTGTACGTGCTTAAGGGTTTTGATGACCAACAATTTACCAGTTCGCTGATCTATAGCAGTATAGGTAATACCGAAGCCACCGCTACCAAGGATTTTTTGGATCGTGAATCTACCCTTTTGCACCAGTTGATTTGGTGTCCAAATTTGCATTGGTGAAGTTTGGTGAGGCTGTTTTTTGACGCTAAGTTTTCTGATACTGTTTTAACAGTATGTGACTATTGTTCCCAAATCAGAGCT
Source organism: uncultured cyanobacterium (assembly GCA_903903925.1). Classification (GTDB taxonomy): domain Bacteria; phylum Cyanobacteriota; class Cyanobacteriia; order Cyanobacteriales; family Nostocaceae; genus Stigonema. The sequence continues at coordinate 14,918 of CAIVAU010000037.1, read as the reverse complement.
AGTTCATTCTATGCTGGAGCCTTGGACGTGCATTCATGGCTAAGAGATCAAGTCCGTTGATACGAGGTCGTCTTCCAGTGTCTTAAGCACCTAGCACCCAAAATCTACCGGGTGCTATAGGTCTTAACTTGTCATTTATTCCTACGATGCACCTACCAAAATTGAACCAAATTCCTATCGCATAGAATTGTTTGGCAAGACTGTACTAGAGTTCAATTACGCAGTCATTCAACTAAATCAATTACACTGGCAGGACTTTGTCAATAAGAGAAATCCCGTAGCTAGTGCATTGATGGCAAAGATGCGGATGGATAAAGCTGAACGTCATCAAGTTAAGCTATTATCACTACAACTACTTTCCAGTTTAGGATTAAATCCTGCACAAGTAGAGTTGATTTCCGGATTTATTGACACCTACCTTAAACTAAATGCTCAAGAAACAGCACTGTTTTCTGAGCAACTTGCTAGCATTGAACCAAGACAACAGGAGGGAGTGATGCAGATTATTACCAGTTGGATGGAACAAGGAATTGAACAAGGAATTGAACGAGGAATCGAACAAGGAATCGAACAAGGAATCGAACAAGGAAAAAAACAGGAAGCTATGGTACTAATTTTGCGCCAACTTAACTATCGTGTTGGGATGCTAACTCCCCATTTGCAAGAGCGGATTCAAAATTTATCAACTACTGAGTTGGAGAATTTAGGTGAGGCGTTACTTGATTTTACTTCGGTGAGAGACTTAGAGGTTTGGTTCGACAATAAGTAAGTCGGCGAGAATAATACCAATTATTTAAGAAGGCAGAAGTAAGAAGGCAGAAGGAATCCCCATAAATAAATTCAGGGGATTTACTAAGGATGCAGTATTTCTTGTGCTACGCCAGAGCGAAATACATATTTTCTTTATTTTTCATAACTAAAGTTAGGGGCGCTACTCCCAGTGGCATCGGGCACATCCTTAGATCTCTTCCCTTCTGCCTTCAGCATAGCTGCCCTCTGCCTTTCTTCGGTAAAATTTTGTAACACGACTTAGAAGGCTTCTAGTTGTGCTTTAGTGACCCACAGTTAACCCAACGGCATCACTGCATCACTACCCGTAACATAGCGGTTCTGCTGTCCACCATTGAGATGGTACTGCTCTTGATAAAAGCGGTGTACGATATCTTCAGTACAACCACCTGGCAACCCACTACCCTTGAGGACACCGTTAGCCGGAGATACATTGGGAGCAGGACAGGTTGTATCGCTTGGCGCAATATAATCGTCGATCGCCAATGGTTGATTTATGAATGCGCTATTGATAGATGCTTTGTCAGCAAAACATAAGAAATATGTTTCATACTTAACAGTACCAGTGTTGGGATTTTAGTGCAAGATCTCCGAGAAATTACTAGAGGAGAGTGGGGAGTGGAGAGTACTCCTAACTCCTAACTCCTATTCCCTTGTGGCAAAATTTATAAAAGTCTTTCTGTTCCCCGCATGACCGAAACAACAACGAACCTCCCTAGTCTTTACGACCCCTTCTCAACTGAATGCAAGTGGCAAAAATTTTGGGAAGAAAACCAAATCTATAAGGCTGACCCCAACAGCAGCGGCGAACCCTACTGCATTGTGATTCCACCACCGAATGTGACTGGGAGTTTGCACATGGGACATGCTTTTGAAGGTGCGCTAATCGATGTCCTTGTGCGCTACCACAGAATGAAAGGACGCAATACCCTCTGGCTACCCGGAACTGACCACGCCAGTATCGGTGTGCATACAATGCTGGAAAAGCAACTTAAAGCAGAGGGTAAAACTCGCTACGAATTAGGACGCGAGAAGTTTCTGGAACGGACTTGGCAGTGGAAAGCAGAATCTGGGGGAACTATTGTTAATCAGCTCCGACGTCTGGGTGTCTCGGTAGACTGGTCACGGGAACGGTTTACTCTAGATGAAGGTTTATCCAAAGCAGTTTTAGAAGCTTTTGTTCGCCTCTATGAGGAAGGGTTAATTTACCGAGGTGAGTACTTGGTGAACTGGTGTCCAGCGACTCAGTCTGCTGTGTCTGATGTGGAGGTGGAAAATCAGACGGTTAATGGTCATCTTTGGCACTTCCGCTATCCTCTCACGGATGCTTCTGGTTATGTAGAGGTGGCGACGACGCGCCCAGAAACTATGCTGGGTGATACTGCGGTGGCGGTGAATCCCAATGATGACCGCTATCAGCACTTGATTGGCAAGACTGTGACTCTGCCAATTATGAATCGCGAAATCCCAATCATTGCTGATGAGTTGGTTGATCCTACTTTCGGAACGGGTTGTGTCAAGGTGACTCCTGCCCACGATCCGAATGATTTTGAAATGGGTAAGCGTCACAACTTGCCGTTTATTAACATTATGAATAAGAACGGCACTCTCAATGAAAATGCTGGTACATTTCAAGGACAAGACCGTTTTGTTGCTCGTAAGAATGTGGTTTCTCGGTTAGAGGCAGATGATTTTTTGGTGAAGGTGGAAGATTATCAGCATACTGTTCCCTATAGCGATCGCGGTAAAGTCCCCATTGAACCTCTCCTCTCGACTCAATGGTTTGTCAAAATTCGCCCTTTGGCAGAACAGGCGCTCTCTTTCCTTGACCAGAAAAATTCTCCAGATTTTGTCCCTCAACGTTGGACTAAGGTCTATCGTGACTGGTTGGTGAAAATTAAGGATTGGTGTATTTCCCGTCAGCTGTGGTGGGGACACCAAATTCCCGCTTGGTACGTGACGAGTGAAACTGCGGGAGAAATTACCGACCATACACCGTTTGTGGTGGCAAAGTCGGAGGTAGAGGCACGGGAAAAAGCTGTATCACAGTTTGGAGAAAATGTCAAGATAGAACGAGATCCAGATGTGCTGGACACTTGGTTTTCTTCTGGACTTTGGCCCTTTTCAACTTTGGGATGGCCGGAACAAACTCCAGATTTGGCAAAGTACTACCCAACGAGTACTTTAGTGACTGGGTTTGATATCATCTTTTTCTGGGTTGCCAGAATGACGATGATGGCTGGGCATTTTACAGGTCAAATGCCTTTTGAAACAGTTTATATTCATGGGTTGGTACTGGATGAAAATGGCAAGAAGCAGTCCAAGTCCGCTGGTAATGGGATTGACCCGCTGATTTTAATTGATAAATATGGCACAGATGCTCTGCGCTATACTTTGGTGAAAGAAGTCGCTGGAGCAGGTCAGGATATCCGCCTAGATTACAATCGCAAGACAGACGAATCGTCATCGGTGGAGGCGTCTCGCAATTTTGCTAACAAGTTGTGGAATGCTGCCCGATTTGTGATGATGAATTTAGATGGTCAAGAACCGAACCTCCTAAACCTTTCTGAGGGAGTAGGGGAGCAGGGGGGTTTGGAATTGAGCGATCGCTGGATTTTTTCCCGTTACTATCAAGTTATCCAACAAACTCATAGTTATATCGACAGCTATGGATTAGGAGAAGCAGCGAAGGGAATATACGAATTTATCTGGGGTGACTTCTGCGACTGGTATATTGAACTTGTTAAATCTCGTTTACCAAAAGATGCTAACCCTGAATCCCGGCGGGTGGCACAACAAACCCTTGCCTACGTGCTAGAAGGAGTTTTGAAACTACTTCATCCCTTTATGCCTCACATTACTGAGGAAATTTGGCACACCCTCACCCAGCAACCAACAGATTCCAAGCAGAGTTTATCTTTACAAGCATATCCAGCAAGCGAAACTAACCTAATTGATCCGGATCTGGAAGAACAGTTTGGTCTGCTGTTTGAAACTATTCGCACTATTCGCAATCTTAGGCAAGAAGCAGATGTTAAGCCTGGAGTGAAAGTGACAGTACATTTGCAAAGCGAAAGTGAAAAAGAACGGCAAATTCTTAATCTTGGACAGTCTTATATTAAAGATTTGGCAAAGGTTGAGACTTTAACTATCACTGGCGAGCAAATGCAAGAGACATCTGAAGAAGCGGTTGCAGGTGTTGTGGGTACGATACAAGTGGTACTTCCTCTTACGGGGGTGGTTGATATTAAAGCCTTCAGTGCCAAACTCGCTAAGCGCCTCAGTAAAATAGAAGCGGAAATCAACTCCCTAAGTGTTCGGTTAAGCAAACCTAATTTTGTAGAGCAAGCACCACCAGAGGTGGTACAAGGAGCAAGGGATGCCCGATCAGAAGCAGAAAAACAAGCAGAAATCTTGCGCGATCGCCTGCGTAGGTTAACATAGAATCAATGTACATTTTTATGCTTGCAATTTCTTAAACAACCGTCATGCTGTATTTAGCCCAAGTACATAAAAACGAATTTTTAGACCAACCCCAGCTGAGGCTGTTGGCACGTCATGAAGCTGAAAATGTATGGGCGATGATTCCAGAAGAAGCTTTCATTCTGCTGGGAAAAAGCAACTCTCTGACGGAGAAATTGCTGGTTTTAGTAGAGCTTTCCCCCACTGGTGACATCGAAAAAATAGAAGAAGCCACAAACTGGGTGCTGGATTTGGTGCAAGCCTACCTGACCACTGGTATTACTCCGGAATTTTTGCAACAGGAAGCTGAGAGAGCAGAACAGTGGCGGCAAAGCCTGACATTGCAAAATCAAGACTTGGCGCGTCGTTCCCTGGAATTGGAAGCGCGACGGGAACAAATTCAAGCTCTAGAAGAAAGCCTTAAACGGGAGAAAAACGGCATTCAAAAAGAAGGCGCTGAGTCTGGTTAGTGGGGAGCAGGGAGTAGGGAGCAGGGAGCAGGGAGCAGGGAGCAGGGAGCAGGGAGTAGGGAGCAGGGGAGCAGGGGATAAAGATCTAAAAACTAATGTGGGCGTGAATCAATTTTTGACTCACTACAGCCCACACCCCAGTTTGTAAGGCGATCGCTAATCCCAACCACAACAAAAAGCAATATCGAGTGAGTCGCAGGGCTTGATCAATGCAAGTTGGGGTGATCGGATACTTAGGCTCTCCTAATAGTGGTTTGTGTTTAGCCACCCCACGATACCAATTCGTACCTCCCATCTGCACACCCAAAATAGCAGCATAGGCACACTCACTCCAACCAGAGTTAGGGCTAGGGTCAGCAACTGCGTATTTTCGACAAATTTGCCAAACATGCTTTGGTTTACCTGACAGGAGTGCTAGAGTCAGCACCGTTAACCGACACGGAACCCAAGTTAAGCAATCTTCTAACCGCGCACTAAACCATCCTAAATAAGTATAAGGTGCATCTCTGTAGCCCACCATTGAATCAAGGGTACTACTCGCTTTATATGCTAAAGCTAAGGGAGTTGGACCTATAACTGGGATAAACGCACCCACAATTGCATAAAAAAGTGGAGCCATAACTCCATCAGTGGCGTTCTCCGTGACAGTTTCGAGAACGGCTCGCAAAATTTCTGGTTCTGTGAGGTTTTCTGTATCCCGACCGACGTAATTTCTTAACACAGAACGAGCATCTCCTAACTGTCCTTCTGTTAAAGGTTGTAAAACTGATTCGGCTGCTACCCTCAAACTTTTGAGAGCAAAACAACTAGCTAAGAGAATACTTTCCACAGTTATTCCCAAGAGTGGGTGTAACCATCTGGCACTTTGAATGACTGACCAGCCAAAAAGCCCGCTAGAAAATATTAGGATCAGCGAGAGTGCTATTCCAGCTATTCGTTGTGTTAGAGAATCCTGACAGTACACATGGGCAAATTTGGTAAAGCGAGAAATGACCCACCCCATAACTTGTACTGGATGAAGCCAACCCAATGGATCGCCGATGAAATAATCTAAAGTAGCAGCAAGGATGAAAACATAGATGCTATGGGGCATAGGGCATGGGAGTAACAACCAACAACTAAACAATAAAACTAGCCTCTTCCCCAAGAGAAGCTTGCCAACTACGAGCATCGTAATAAAGATCCTCCAGGGTAATACTGTACAAAGCTTCTTTGAGCTTTTGATGCAGCCTCTGCCAAAGGCTAAATGTTACCCAATCTTCAGCCTGTGCAGGAGCTGCTTGGTGATGAGGCAAGGGTTGAATAGTTTCACCAACGGCATCTAAAATTTCTCCTAAAGATATCTTTACAGGCTCTCGCGCTAATTGATAGCCGCCGATGCTACCGCGAATTGATTTCACTAACCCAGCACGACGCATTTTTATCAGCAGTTTTTCTAGATAGGGAGCAGGAATTTCTTGGCGGGAGGCGATCGCTCTGGTAGATACAGGACCATAACCCGGTTGTAAGCTTAAATCTAGCAACGCCTTAACACTGTAGTGTCCTTTGGTGGTTAATTTCATTTTTGTTAGGAGTCAGGACTCCCCTTGGACTTTTATCCTGCTTCATCTTACTTCATCCTTTCTTTGCTCATTCACAAACTATAGTTATCACCATTGCCAGTAGTCTTTCATATATATTGTATTGACAATATTGGGAAGAATGCAAAAATTCTGCTTGTGGGTGTAATATACTTGGCATTAGCCCAAAGAAAAATTAAAGGAATCTGATCGTATTAGCTCAAGGTCAGTTAAAATAAAATCGATTCAAACACTTCAATCATTCGTTTTCGATCTAAGTTGATGGCTAAACAGAAAAAAATTGAACCCCTAGTCGGTGAAGAACTGCTCAAAAAAGTTAAAGAGCTAGAGAACCTAAGCAAAGAAGAAAAAGCTAAACAGTGCGGCTACTATACCGTGACAAAAAATGGTATAGAGCGCGTTAACATGATGAAATTCTTGAATGCCCTAATTGATGCAGAGGGCATTCAGTTAGATAGTGCGCCTAGTGCAAATGGTCGTGGCGGACGCAGTGCTAGTTATAGAATTAGTGTGCAGTCAAACGGTAACTTGCTGATAGGGTCGGCTTATACGAAACAGATGAATCTCAAGCCAGGAGATGAGTTCGTCATCACTTTAGGCAAAAAGCACATCCGTCTGAGGCAAGTAGACTCAGAGGAGAGAGAAGAGCTCGAAGCCCTAGAAGCTAGCGCCTAGAAATTTAAGAGTTAGGAGTTAGGAGTTAGAAGTTAGGAGTCAGAACCTCGCGTCCCTGGAGTCTTTAGACTCTAGACTCATCTACTATGGAATCTTGACTCTTAACTAACTCATAACTCATAACTCATAACTCCTAACTAACTGATCGCTACATCTGTTTTTAGCGAGATTGGTAGATAATGGCGAATCGCCCTGCGGGTTACTGCTACATCACAGGTCAAAGCAATTTGCTCCCGTTCTAGTAAACCCAAAATCTGCTCGTTGTTGTCTCGTGCTACCACTGGCAATTGATGCAAATCTCTACCAGCCATACGATCTAAAGCATCAGATAAAGGTTCATCCCTGTAGGCATAGAGAATTTCAGTCGTACATACGTCCATCAGTATCTGATTGGCTAAATTTTCCTTAATTTCGATAGAGGAATTGGGGAAATCTTGCCCAACGGAAAGGATGCGGTTGATATCTTCCAGAGATATGATCCCAACTAATTTCCCGGCTTCATCAATTACTAAAGCACGATGGCAGCGATCGCTTGTCATTTCCAAAGCTGCCTCCAAAATTTTCATCATTGCTGGCAGCTTTTTTGGACAAGAGTTCATCGCATCTTCGACTAAAATTTGCTGCAAAATGTCAGCTTGGTCGTCTTTCAACCCAGAAAGACCGATTCGCTGGAGATTTGAGTTAGGGTTGGGAGTTGGCTTAATCAGCTCCACGAGCCAAACACTCAAACCTACTGCTGCCATCAACGGTAAAACAATGCGATAGTCTCGCGTTAATTCAAACAAGAGCAAAATTGCTGTTAACGGCGCTCTGACACTTGCCGCTAGCACCGCAGCCATTCCCACCATTGCATAAGCTGGAGGAGATGCCATATAATGACTAACTGTCGGAGCTACATGCGCTAAAATGTGGGCGTATGCGCTGCCAAAAGAAGCACCCAAAAACATTGCTGGTGCAAATAAACCGCCGACTAAACCACTGCCAGAACTAATTGCCGTCATCACCAGTTTGACCAGCAGCAATTCAATCAATAGACGTAACGAAAACTCCACATCTTGAAGCATCGCTTCTACTGTTTCATAACCGATGCCCATGATTTGCGGGAATTTTAAGGCGACTACACCAATAATGGCTCCGCCAATGATCGGATGAATTGGCTTAGGTATACGTCCCAGCCATCGCAAATAGGACACCTTCCCATCAAAACAGGCTTTCACCAGACGGATCAACTCGGTATAAGCAAGAGAAACCAAACTAGCCCCCAAACCCAAGCCGAGATACAACGGCAATTCTAGAGGACTGCGTACTTGGTAAACAGGTAAGTCAAAAGCAGGCTGTGCCCCTAAACCAATCTGAGCAACCAACGCTGCTACTACTGCGGCTAACAGCACCACACTAACAGCGGAGGTAGCAAAGGATGTGCCTCCCAGTACAACCTCTAAGGCAAAAAATACACCTGCTATTGGGGCATTAAATCCAGCCGCCAAACCAGCCGCAGCCCCAGCACCTAAGAGCAAACGTTGTCTCTCAAGCGAGACTTGTAGCACCTGAGACAACAACAGTCCAAAATTTGCGCCAATTTCTACACTCGGACCCTCTGGGCCTAAAGAAGCACCACTCCCTAAAGAAACCGATGCTGCTAGCATCTTTGTGACTGGTCGTACTTTTCGGTGTATCTCTCCTTCTTGAAAAGCAGCGATCAAAGACGAAAGTCCAGGGCCAAAGTCTTGGGTGCGCCAGCGCATGAATCCGATGATTAAGCCGCCTAGGGTAGGGACACAGGCTAGAGTCCAAGAGCCCCACACGCCTATTGCGCCCATCAGATTTTCTAGCATCAAGTGGTGAATCAGGTCGATTAAATAGTGAAACGTGACAATACCCATACCACTACCACCGCCTATAAGTATGGATAAAAGCAGCACGATAGTTTCTGGGGATGGTTGAAGATAATTAATTAGGTGAGTTAGACGAGCGGAAAGATCGGGATTTGCAGGTGGTTGCATCACCTTCCGCAATTCAGTAAGAGGTAGGAGAGTCATTGAGAGTAGTAAATCTAATAAAAAATTTAAATGTTTATGCCTTATATTTCATTGTGAGCGATCATTGATCAACCAGACGAGTGAAGAAGTTAAATCCTATCCCTCACGGATCTATCAGATTTACAAAGCTTTGATAAAAAAGTCTCTACGAAGCAAAATTTTTGTAGGGACAATGCTTAAATGGTAGAGAATTGATGAACAATGGTCATAGTTGGAGGTTCTTTAACCATAGGTATAGTCTTTGAGGATGGCCTAGGTGTCATCTTTAGCTAGAATCTAGCTATACTCGTCAATAACCCTGCTCGCTCACCAGACGGGGCTCCGAGTAGTGCTTAGAAGTTCCTTTTCTAAAGTTTTAGTTGACCAGCTGACTTGGGACGATGATTCATGGTTGATGTTAGACCATATTGGGTAATCTGCGCGTGTGTTAAGTGGGAATTCAATATTGTGACCGAGCGAGTAAATGGACTAGGCGGACGAGGTAGATGAATACGCACATCTTTGATAATCATTATGTTACTTGCCCAATTTGCCAAAAAAATACGAAGCCAAAGCCAGTGAAGACGTGCATTGGATTGTTTACCTGTCCATATTGTCAGGAAAGGTTAGTAGTTTGTCAAAGCGGCCATTACGTCCGCGATCCGTTTATTTTTAAACAGATCATGATCTCATCGGCGCTACGTCGTCAAAGCCGACCTTTAGCTAGGATTATACGGGATTTTGTACTCTTCAAGCGTCCTGTAGTCGCCCTAGTTTTGGGAAGTGCAATTGTCTTAAGTTTGATAGCTGTGGCTGGGCGTGGTACTAACCACGATCTCCAAATACTTCCAAAAACAGAGAAAGTTAGAGAACTAGGAGAAAAATTTTAGTGGTTGGTTGTTAGTGGTTAGTGGTTAGTGGTTAGTTGTCAAAGATTATGACTAACCACTGGCTTTTGTATTTCTTGTAATGAGTGTCCAACCAGAAGTGTCATCAACTCGCTTCGCTGACTTTAGTTGGAGTTTTTTCAGAGATGGGGCATCAAGCAGCAAGTATAGTTGCTCTTTAGAGTCCCAATAATTTTGCAGATCATCAATAGAAGCAGGAATAACAATACGATCACTATAAAAATCCAAAGATGGACGCCGATAAGGAAAAGATGTGTAAATCTTCACAAATGGGTTTACCTGCTGGATCATGGCGGCGACAGGCTTAACTGGATAGGCTTCCCCTAATTCCCATACCCAGTAGTTGGATTTCATCAACAGCAGCAGCGAAATATAACTTCCCCATAACAGAACCTTTAGGAATTGTCTGTCACCTCGCCCTACCAAAATAGCTGCTAGAATCATTGTCACAGCTACTGCTGCCGAAATGAGTTGTAAATCTGGTTTCGGTTGTGTACCCCAACCAAAATATATCGTTCCAGAAGTCCCCACCACAGCCATAACAGTTAAAGCTACTACCCAAGGGCGGGGATAAGATGACATTAAAGGCAAATGCTCAATTTGTGCTATTTGGATACCAAAGGCTAAAGCTAAGCTAGGGTAAATCGGATATACATACCAGGGAAGTTTGGTTCCCATTATAGAAATGGCTACGAGATAAACAACACTCCAAACCAGCACGAGTTTTGCCCAACTTAGGTTACGATTCTCCCAGGTTAGGCGTAAACTGAGTGGTAAAAAAATTAGCCAAGGCCATGTGTACTTAAGAATTTCTAGTAGATAGTACCAGGGTGGTCCGGAATGACCCTCAACTCGATTCCAAACACGGCTGAGGGACTGATCCACCACGCCTACTGAGGTGAAAGCTTGACCGTAGTGCAACCACTGGCTATAATACCAAATAGCCACAGGCGCACTGCCAATGAAGATTGCTAACCACATATAGCCACTTGTGAGCAGTCGCGGTGTATCCCATAAGAGAAATATCAGCGCGATCGCACCTAACAAAACCCCCAAGATACTTTTGGTTAGGCAAATTAACCCAAAACCGATGCCGACACCCAGACAGTAACGCAAATCCCGCCGCGATCGCAATACACACAACATCATCACCATCGAAAAGCAGACCACCGCCCCATCTAACATTGCCAACCGTCCATGACGTACTACTGGTAGCATTGTGAGATAAATCAAGGCACTGTAAATTGCTGCTGTCGGTTGGCGAAATATTTCTCGTGCAACGCAATACAGCAAAGGTACTGAAGTCGCTGTTAATATTGCCCCTGGTAAGCGTGCTGTCCACTCATTCACACCCCCTAAAGAGTAAGCCCAAGCAATCAGCAAGTGCATCAGCGGCGGCTTATTATGATATGGTTCACCTAGGAGCGTTGGGTAAAGCCAATGCATCGAACCAGCAGGCGCACGCCAAATTTCACGGGCGACCTGCGCCACAGTACCTTCATCCCAGTCACGTAATGGCAATCCGCCGAGATCTATAGTGAAAAGCAACAATGCTGCTAAAAACAGCACGACAACCCATACCCAATCAATTCGTTTTTCAACCACACGATACTGTTTTTTTCGGCGACCCCAAATAAAGCTGTCTTCTTGCATATTCTGGGATGATCATTTTCCTTGCACTTTAGATTACACAGAGACGCTCTGGAGTTGCGAATGTTGCCATCCAGTAACAACTACTGTTCTTAATAAGCTAACGTAATTTCAAGAATTATTGATAATTTTTTAGAAAAATTTTTATTCATTTTTTCTTTGATTTTAAATATTTAAAAAAGATAAAATTGATACGAGGAAGACAAACTAAGAATTTAGGAGTCAGGAGTCAGGAGAGAAGAGTTAGGAGTTAGGAGTCAGAATGAATTAGATGATGATTTAAACATGTGTGTAATTAATGAGGAATTAAGTATATCGCGAGTAAGTAAGGCATAATACTTTTGTCTAAAAGATCGATACAAAGCCTGTATTACTCCTGACTCCTGACTCCTGACTCCTTTTAAAAAATAAAAATTATTTGTAATTTCCATTCTTTATCTTGACGAGTAATCTTGATTTGCCGAATAAATTCTCGAAAGTAAAATCGTCGTTCTGATTCAGATAAGTCTAACCAAAATTGTGGAATAGATACTGATTGAGCAACAGAACGCAAATTCACGGGTGGGAGAGTCGCAAGCTTTGCTTGGAGATCGGATATTTCTGTGTGGAGTTTGTAAGCCCTAAACTTTGCTGTTTCTTCATCTAAAATCCCAGTTTCCTGTAGCGCAGGTAATTGATCTAGTATTTCTTGCTGACGGGCGATCGCTTCACTGAAACTATTTTTTACTGCGTCTAACTGAGGAAAATTCATCTGTGCTACTGCAAGAGGTAAGTCGCGGCAAACTGCATTGATGGTATATTCTAATACTTCTTGATAGGGAATGGCACGACACTTAGGGTGTTTTTGGCAGGTAATAGGACGTAAGTAAAGATACTCTTTGTTTTGGTTGCGGATAGTGACACGGCTGACTGTCATATGTGACTGACATTCACTACAGACAACTAATCCAGCTAGAGAACGAGGCGCACTTGCAGTGCGTGACGGTAAACGACTATTACGCCGCAACAGTCGATCAACCTGGGCACCTTCTTCTCTAGAAATGATGGCAGTATGGGTATCGGAGATAATTTCACCATTTTGATAAGCTGTATCACCACGATACACTGGATTAGTCAGCCAACGGCGACCAGTGGTAACTGAGATTTTTTTGCCATATTTTTTCGCCATCATCCGCACTGCGCCGCGTAAGGAACCATAGAGGATAAACTGTTCAAAAAAATCTTTGACAACTGGGGAGGTACTACGGTCTATAATGTATTTGCCTTTGCCTCGACGGTAGCCGTAGGGTGCTTTGCCGGGTGGAGGTGCAGCGTTAAGACGGTTACGGGCGTGTCCAGAACGGATGCGACGACTGCGTTGCTGGTGCTGGATTTCTTGTAGCAATTTTAGTAGGTCAAGGCGGGGACTGGTACTTTCTTGGGAAGAGTTATAGGATTGTTCGACAGCAATGAGTATGACCTCCAGGGCTTGAAATTGTGCGATCGCGTTGCTGACAGATTCTACACTGTCTCCCAATTCTTCTAAGCGACGGATGAGAAGATAATCTGGGGGTTGGGTTTTACAGTCGTTGAAGAGTTGTTGTAGTTGCGATCGCTTTCCCAAATCTTGATAAGTTTGGTCTACCTCCCATCCCCAATCGGTAGGGTCAGGAGTGGGTTCTAGGAGAGGGTCAGTGTAGGTGTAAGCGAAGATTTTCATCAAGAAATCTAATGAACCGCAGAGGCGCAGAGGACACGGAGATCTGAGTTAGGGAGATTTATGGGGAGGGAGTAAGAATCGCCTCATTGCTGGCTTAGTTCGATAATGTTACCATCTGGGTCTTGGGTGAAGAGGGCGGCGCGACCGGAGGCGCTGGTTTGGATGGGACAATTATAATTTAGAAGCTGCTGTTTGGCGGCGTCTAAGTCGGCAACTGAGAAGGCGATGTGGGGGTTGCGTCCCCATTTTTCATGTTGGGGTTTTGGTGTTGTTGGCGCGACTATCAAGTGAATTTGATATGCACCGACTTGATACCATGTACCAGGGTATTTCAGGGAGCGGTCAATTTTAGACCATCCTAATACTGTGCCATAAAAATGCTCAGCTTGTTCTAGGTCAGTTACGAGAATGGCTGTATGAAGACACTGGGTAATCTGCATTGCTCTATATGTTGGTTCGCTTTAATTAAATTTTGACTTAGTTTGAGCTTCATGAAGCAAGAGAGGGTGCTGAAGTTTCCTCGCATTCCCAGTTGAAGTTTATCCTGCTATATGTAGCATATTAATTGGAGTAGCATAACGTTGGTTTCGTGAGAAGTATATAGATGTAAAGCGCTATTTTACTTTCTCCTTGGGAGTCGAAATCAATGTCTACACAAAGACCAAAGCCAAAATCTCAGGTTTATAGCCAGTTGAAATGGTTTACTTGGTTAGTCTCAGTCACTGTAGCATTCTCTGTAGTGGGAACCAATCCGATTGTGGTGATAGGACAATCTCAACCACCACAGCAAGCAGACCAAAAAGCAGCTTTAGAAGAAGCCAAACGCCTCAATCAACAGGTTGTGCAATTGTACAAAGAAGGCAAGTATAGCACTGCTATTCCTTTGGCAGAAAGTGTACTGACTATCCGTGAGAAAGTACTGGGTCAAGAACATCCTCTCGTTGCAGAAAGCCTCAATAATTTGGCAGGATTGTACAAAAAACAGGGAAATTATCAAAAAGCAGAGTCTTTGTATCAGCGCTCACTCGCTATCAATGAGAAAGTACTGGGTCCAGAACATCCTGACGTTGCACTAAGCCTCAACAATTTGGCAGCATTGTACCGTGAACAAGGAAATTATCAAAAAGCCGAGCCTTTGTTACTGCGCTCACTCGCTATCTATGAGAAAGTACTGGGTAAAGAACATCCTGACGTTGCACTAAGCCTCAACAATTTGGCAGGATTGTACGATTTACAGGGAAATTATCAAAAAGCCGAGCCTTTGTATCAGCGCTCACTTGCTATCCGTGAGAAAGTACTAGGTCAAGAACATCCTGACGTTGCACAAAGCCTCGATAATTTGGCAGGATTGTACCATGAACAAGGAAATTATCAAAAAGCCGAGCCTTTGTTACTGCGCTCACTCGCTATCTATGAGAAAGTACTGGGCAAAGAACATCCTGACGTTGCACTAAGCCTCAACAATTTGGCAGAATTGTACGAAGAACAGGGTATTCAGCGATTCAAAAAAAGCCCTTCTTACATGGATATGGGCAATAGTCCTGACTGCATTAATTACTTTTCTGTACAGCCTTTTTCCTATTGAGTTAAGAGGAATATTTCTCAGCCTTTTCTTTGCAGTTTTTTGTGCATTCATTCCCTTTTATATAGTGAATTATTACCAGGCT
>CAIVAU010000036.1 GCA_903903925.1 uncultured cyanobacterium | reverse complement strand
GTAGCCGGAAACTTGGGCATAGACTTAAGCAGACTGGGTAGGCTGTGCTTGACCACAGCAGGCAGGATTAGGTTGTGGAAACTTCCCAACCCTAACCCTTCACCGAAAGAATCCCCTCGGCTTTAGCCAGGGGAGAGTCAAAAAATAGTGGTCTTGGAGAGATTTGAAAGTAGCCTCCATAAGCTAAAGAAAAGCCATTATCGAAAAAACGAAAGAGCCTGGAATTCTTTTTTGGAGTTAATTGAGTATTTTATCGGCGAACTCCTTAAGAATCCTAGCTCTTGCCCACTTTCAGAGGATGAAAGTTTTCCAAAAGGCTCCCATCAACCAGTTTTTAAATTCAGAAAAATCAGATTTGACATGCCTGAATTGCAAGGCATTGCTGAATATGGTCGTTTGATTTATGTCATTCACGAGGAATTGTGTATCGTCTACTTGGTGTGGGTATACACTCACAAAGAGTTCCGTAAACGACCACATGATGACGACTTAAGAAAAGAGTTTACGATTATTGAGGAGTTGTAGGCACTGAGCCTCTACCAAGGATTTCAACGAGCGCATAATTAATTTTTACGACTATGTCTATTCCATGAGGTCATCCGTCGCAGGTTCACCCGGATAGAAGCGATCGCTCAGAATATCTTCCAACATGTAAGGGCAATCTTGCGGAAATGTTTTTATGGGTAAATTTGTTTCCCCTGAAGCCAGGATAATTCCTTTGATATAAGCTTTCTCTTGAACTTCTTGCAAATAAAGCTTGAGGCTAGGATTCTCTTCAATGAGTTCCAACGTATCTAGACGCTGTATGCGAATTGTATTCAACCAACTACGACTACGTCGCCCAGGCTGATATTCCCACTTCAGCAAATGTCCAATTAACACACTTAAGCGATTTCGCAGTTCAGCACGTTGCTGTCTTCCCAAGGACTCAATCTCCTCAATTAAATTGGAAAGGTCAAGCTGACTCCATTGGCGATCGCGAAGGAAGTTAGCCTGTTGCTGAGTCCAGGCCAAAAAGTCTGTTTCATAGAGGCTTTGTATTTCTCTTCCCGCTGTTTGTTCTATTTGTGGTGTCTGCATTGTAGGGCAAAAACCTGGCTACCTTTTCTCAATTATAGCTGTGCTAGCTGGAGGATTGTCTTCAACAGGCGATCGCTATGTCCGTGAAGAAGGTAGCTATCTCTCACGAATGTCTGAGAATGGGTGGGAGCAAACACGACTGGACAGATGTTTGACAAATTGTTCTCAAAATGAGAACATAAATTCGGAGAGCTACGTCATACGGCTATTGAGATAACACATTGCTTTCCAGATTAGGAGGATACTCATAGTGATACATATCATTAGCCGCAAAGCACTGCGTGAATTTAGTGAAATTCATGCTAATGCTGAGGCTCCTCTTGATACATGGTATCGGGTTGCTAAGTCGGCAAACTGGAAAAATATTATGGATGTAAAGGAGGTACGTCCTGATGCTGATTTTGTAGACGGTTATACAATTTTTAATATTAAAGGTAATGATTATCGATTAATCACTGAAATTAACTATAGAAGTCAGACTATTTTTATAAGGTACATTTTAACACACACGGAATATGACGAAGGTAAATGGAAAAAATGAGCTAAAATTCAGAGATTGCCAATTTAATAGTCTTCTTGACCAACTTTGAACATTGACCTATGTAGGAACACAACAGCAGTGGTTCCTGCATAGATTAAACAACGATATCTAAGGGGTTATTTTATATGACTAGCACAATTAATAAAGAGGAATACATTAAACTGCTTGCTGAAACTTTGCCAAGAGCCATTGACACAGAAGAAGAGTATGAACGCCTACTCGGTGAGGTAAGCAAGCTCATGGATTTGGGAGATAACCTGACAGCAGAACAAGCTGAAGTGTTACAGTTGCTAGCAATACTTATTGAAGAGTATGAAGATGAACACTATCAGTTACAAGCTGCAACTCCTCATGAAATATTGAATGAATTGATGCTAGTACGAGGGCTAAAACAAAAAGACTTACTCGAAATTTTTGGTTCTAAAGGTATTACTTCAGAAGTGATCAATGGCAAAAGAGGTATTAGTAAGAGTCAAGCCAAAGCCCTAGGAGACTTTTTCCATGTATCGTCTGTACTATTTTTGTAAGTATGATTCTAGAGGCTGCTTTCCTGAATATCAAACCCGCTTTGGAAGGAGATTTTGAATCTGCTTTCAAAAAGGCTTCCAGTATTATTTCGTCTATGAATGGATATTCATCTCATGAACTCCACAAATGTATGGAGGTTAAAGGCAAATATTTACTACTTGTGAGATGGGAAAGTTTAGAAGCTCATACCATTGGATTTAGAGACTCTCCGGAGTATCAAGAGTGGAAAAGACTTCTTCACCATTTTTATGAGCCATTTCCAACTGTTGAACACTTTGAAGAGGTGAAAATATAGTAAAGTGCATTTATCGACAGTGTTTTTACTATGCCAGACGCTCGGTTTGATCAATACTACCGTTATGAAGATTTAACGCGCCTCCTACATGCTTATGCTGAGGAATTTCCCCACCTTGTAAGTATAAAAAGTATCGGCAAGAGCTATGAAGGGCGTGACATCTGGTTGATTACGGTCTCTAATTTTACCATGGGTTCGGCTCAGGAAAAGCCTGCTCTTTTGGTTGATGGTAATATCCATGCTGCTGAGGTGGCATCATCGAGTGTCTGCCTCTATCTCCTACAAACGTTGGTTACGGGCTACGGAACCCACCCAGATATTACCCGTTGTTTAGACACCCGTACCTTCTACATCTGCCCCCGTGTCAACCCTGATGGAGTTGAGTTGGCATTGGCTGATCAGCCGAAATTTATTCGCTCCAGTACCCGCCCCTATCCCTATGATGACGAAGGCGATGATGGTTTAGTGATTGAAGATATCGATGGCGATCGCCGCATTTTGATGATGCGGATTCCTGATCCTAATGGGGCTTGGAAAATCTGTCCCACTGAACCACGTCTGTTGATCCCACGTCTGCCAACAGAAACAGGTGGTCAGTATTACCGAGTCTTGCCAGAAGGACGTATAGAAAACTATGACGGAGTCCAGATTCACGTCCAACCTGCCAAGGAAGGGTTAGACTTAAACCGCAATTTTCCCGATATGTGGCGACAGGAGCATGAGCAGACTGGATCTGGCCCTTATCCTACATCTGAACCAGAGGTGCGATCGCTGGTACAATTTGTGACTACTCATCCCAACATTACGGGCGCTCTTTCCTTCCACACCTTCAGTGGTGTTTTATTACGCCCCTACGCCTATCAAAGTGATGAGGAATTACCTTTCAACGATTTACGTACCTACCAACGCATCGGCAAAAAGGGTACTGAACTAACCGCATACCCTGCTATTTCCGTATTTCATGAGTTCCGCTATCACCCCAAACAGGTGATCGGTGGTACCTTCCATGACTGGGTTTATGAACACCAAGGTGTCTTTGGTTGGACAGTAGAAGTTTGGAGTCCTCAGCGCCAAGCGGGTATTACTGAGTATAAATATATTGACTGGCAACGAGAACACCCCTTAGAAGATGACTTCAAGCTACTACGCTGGAGCGACGAACAACTGGAAGGAAAGGGCTACATTGACTGGTATCCATTCGACCATCCCCAACTTGGTCAAATAGAACTGGGCGGTTGGGATACTATGTATGCTTGGTCAAATCCGCCACCAGAGTTTCTGGAGAAGGAAATTGCCCGCTTCCCTGAATGGTTAGTGTGGCACTTATTAATCTCTCCGTACCTAGAGATTTACGAAGCGAGTGTTCATAATTTGGGTGAGAATACTTATCGGGTGCGACTGGTTATCCATAACACAGGCTGGCTACCCACCTACGTCACTGAAAAAGCCTTAGAGAAAAAGCTGGTGCGGGGCTGTATCTGTGAAATTGAGTTGCCCGTTGGTGGAAGTTTAGAGATGGGTAAGCTGCGTGAAGATATAGGTCAATTAGAGGGACGCGCTTATAAGCCCTCATCTCCCATTAGGCGGCATGCAGATCCTACCAATGACCGAGTTAAGGTAGAATGGGTAGTATATGCGCCTCAAGGTGGCACAGTCAAACTGTCAGCCCATCATCAGCGTGCTGGAGTTGTACGTACTGAACTCACTATTAATTGAGAATTATTATTAATAATCATGCCACAATTACAACTGGTACGCGAAGCAGATTGAGAAGTGTCCCTAGTCCCCTTTCATTCCTTGATTAGTTAGATAAAGTTATCGATGCCGACATAAATGATAAGCAGTTACTATGACTCACTTCGGCATCATCTGTCCTGGAACAACTGGGCACCTGAACACCATGTTTCCACTGGGTCACGAACTGCAAGGGCGTGGTCATCGCGTCACTTTATTCGGTGTACTTGATGCTCAAGTTAAGACACTGAAAGCAGGGTTGGAATTTCGGGCAATTGGCAGGGCTGAGTTTCCTCAGGGGGCGATCGCACAACATTTGACTCACCTAGGAAAACTCAGCGGACTTGCGGCATTGCAATATACTGTTAGTGTGCTTCAGCAGAACGCGGCTGTTATGCTCCGGGATGTCCCGACTGCAATCAAAGAGACAGGTGTAGAGGCACTGTTAGTAGACCAGGTTTCACTAGAAGGCGGAACTGTGGCAGAATTTTTGGACATTCCCTTTATTACCATTTGCAGTGCTGTCATACTCAATCGAGAGGATAGTATTCCTCCGTATTTCACAAACTGGCGCTATAATCCATCTCGGTGGGCACACCTACGTAACCGGGCAGTTTACGAGTTGCTGAGTCTGGCGAAATCAAGCGGGGAGGTGATAGATGAGTATCGCCGAGATTGGAACTTGCCTACACTCACTCACCTTAATGAAGGCTATTCTCAACTGGCTCAGATCAGTCAACAGCCTGCCGAATTGGAATTCCCAAGACAACACTTGCCCCACTGGTTCCATTTTACAGGGCCATTACATAGTTCAGTTGGTCGAGAAACAGCCACTTTCCCGGCTGAAAAGTTGACTGGGCAACCGTTGATCTATGCCTCAATGGGGACTGTACAAAATCGCCTGTTGAAAATTTTCCAACATATTGCAGAAGCTTGCAACTCTTTAGATGCTCAACTAGTGATTTCTCTTGGTGGCGGTGCTAGCTTAGAATCTCTGCCAGAACTGCCTGGTTCGCCCCTTGTTGTTGGTTATGCGCCCCAACTGGAACTCCTCAAGGAAGCCACTCTCACCATTACACACGCAGGCATGAATACGACTTTGGAATCCTTAAGCAATGGAGTGCCAATAGTAGCAATTCCAATCACCAACGATCAGCCAGGGGTAGCGGCGCGTATAGTTTGGACAGGGGCTGGTGAAGCTGTACCCTTAGCCCTCCTAAACGTTCCCAGACTCAGAAAGGCTATAAAGCGGGTACTGATGGAAGATTCTTATCAACAGAATGCATCCAGATTAAAAGAGGCGATTTGTCAAGCAGGTGGGGTAAATCGAGCTGCTGATATTGTAGAACAGGCTGTATCTACTGGGAAGCCCGTCTTGGCTCAAACGCTAACGGTATATCCGGGTTAGTGCCATAGGTGTGACCCCGCTCTCGACAAAATCGAAAAGTTAATAGTACAATAGCTTCTTTCCAGAAGGAATGCCCCAGTTTGTACTGGGGCTTAGTTACTTAAACGTTTCCATTCGCCACTATATAGTGATTGGGAGTTTTACTCAATAACTTCCCAATAAATAACCCCAACCTTGGGGTTATTTTTGATGGTGCTAGTCTACTTTGTTCGCTAATCTAGCCTCTGAATGCAGTAATGTTTGAATCTTTACTGGAGTCAATTCTTCTACATTGCTCAAAACTACAGATGCTCCTGCGATGAACAGTGTCTGTTCATAGGCATCACGATGTGCTACTGTTTCTTGCACATGAGGGGGTAAAACCCCTACACCAAGCCAAGTGCGACTGGGAAAAACTGACTGCGCTTTCTTCACCGTGTACATATCAGCTACGGTATCTCCTACGTACACTACTGTTGTTGATTTGTCAAGTTCATTTTCCAATAAGCGAACAGTGGCTAAAAGTCCCGTAGGGTCTGGTTTACCTGGTGCATCCTCCATCGCAATTAGCACTGGAGACTTTAAAAAGAGGCGTCCTTCCAAAACATAGGTAGCAGAAGCACGAGTTGCACCACTGAAAAATCCCCACCGAATCCCAGCCAAAGTCAGTTCCTCTAAATAGCTAGGCTGTAACAATAGAGGTTCAGTGCAGATATATCCCGTCCAATTGTCGGGATCTGGGCCTCGGTAACGTGATTGAAAGAAAGCGACAATAGCGTTGTAGTCAAATTGCAGTTGCTCGCGAAAATGGGAGTGAGTTTCAAAATAACGGTAAATTAATTCTCGGGATGCTTCCCAATCATTATTCCAGATGCCTTCAGACTTAAGCTGATCAATGTCAACTGGTGTTGGGCGATACGCTCCCCCCGTAAAGTGTTCCACAGTATCTGCTAACGCTCGCCGATAGGAACCACCAACATCACGGATCACGCCATCAATATCGAAAACCACAATTACTTTCATTGTTAGTTGTTAGTTGTTAGCTGTTAGTTGTTACCTGTTACCTGTTAGTTGCTAGTTGCTAGTTTATCTCCCCACACCCCCCACACCCCCCACACTCCCCACACTCCCCACACCCCCCGCTCCCCAATTTTACCCAGATGGTAGGTTATTGCGCTAGAATTAGCGATTGCAAAGTGAGTATTGCCCGGATATCCCGGAGGTGCGATTGACAAAGTTTATTCTGAAGATTTTGTGGTTAGATGAGAACGTCGCCTTGGCGGTAGATCAAGTGGTGGGCAAAGGCACAAGTCCTTTGACTAAGTACTTTTTCTGGCCTAGGAATGATGCCTGGGAAGAGTTGAAAAAGGAAATAGAGTTAAAACACTGGATACAGGAAGTAGATCGGGTGGAGTTGCTCAATAAAGCGACAGAAGTTATTAACTACTGGCAAGAGGAAGGCAGAAATCGCCCGATGGCTGAAGCCCAGTTGAAATTTCCTGAAGTTACCTTCACAGGTAGTGCTTAGTTAATCAACTCCCCCTGCTGTTGTACAAGCTCCCAAAGTTTGATTGTTTTATCCCTGCTGCCACTAGCAATTAGTTGTGCAACAGGGCTAACTGCAACGGCAGACACAGAGTCTACATGACCAGAGAGAGTCGCAATCTCTTGTTTTGTACTTATCCTCCAGAGTTTGACTGTCTTGTCCCTACTTCCACTAATCAGCCTTTCTCCATCAGTGCTAAAAGCTACTGCTACGACTGACCAGGAATGTCCTAGAAGTGTACAAATTAACTGACCAGTGTCTATTTCCCATAATTTAATCGTGTTATCATCGCTACCAGTTGCTAGAATTTTCCCGTCAGGACTGAAGGCGACTGTCAAAACCGCCCATGTATGGTCTGTGAGGATACTCGAAAAGGTGTATCGGCGGGTTTGAATTTCTCCCATAGACTCAAAAGCCGCAGGGATTTCCCATAAGCGAATAGTTCTGTCAAAACTAGCACTGGCGATGATCCTCCCTTTGTCCCCCGAATTTCGGGGGGTAAAGGTTTCCCCTCTGGCTGACTCTGGGTTCTCACTTTGTGGGGATAAGGGGCGAGGGAGGCTAAGGGGGATCGGACTAAACGCTACTGCACTCACCTGTAATTGATGCCCACTCAGTGTACAAATCTCTTTTCCAGTCTTGACATCCCAGATTTTAACTGTCTTATCCCAACTGCCGCTAGCGAGTAGCTGACTATCAGAACTAAAGGCGACTGATTTAACGGCGCTTGTGTGTCCAAACAGCGTACAGATTTCCTGAAGTGTGTTAACGTTCCATAATTTAATTGTTTTGTCATCACTAGCCGTTGCCAAAATTTTCTGATCGGGACTGAAGGTGACTGACCTCACAGCCTGGGAATGTCCAGTGAAGGTGCATATCACTTTTTTTGTATTTAAATCCCATAATCTAATCGTTTTGTCATCATGTCCACTGGCTAAGATTCCCCCAAGTCCGCCTAATGATGGGGAGATTGAGTTGATGGCAATTGAATTTACGCTACCTAATACACCCGCATTTCCTGTTAGTGTATGGAGGCATTGCGGAGATTTGTTTTGGATTTTGGATTTTGGATTTGGAATGTTAAATGGCATGCCCATTGCTAGCATGACTTCATCAGCTGATTGAAAGCGATGACTAACATGATGTTGCAGGAGATGATCGAGAATTTTCCCCAACTTTTCGCTAACATTTGTGAGCAGATACTGTCGCCAAACCCAACAATTATTAGCAATATCAAATAAATCAAAAGGAGGAATCTGGGTAAGTAAGTAAATGCAAGTCACACCCAAGCTGTAAAGGTCACTTGCAAATACAGGTTTTCCTATAGCTTGCTCTGGTGCAGCATATTCTGGACTACCAATACTGGGTTCTATTGTCTCCCTATTAGGGATTGATATCATTGTTTTTACCAGTGTGGCAGATCCACAATCAACTAAGACGAGATCTTCTCCTAAGCCTTGCTTTGCAAAAGGAGTAGGGGATCTGAGGATGATATTTTTGGGTTTAATATCGCAGTGAATGATGTTGTGATCGCCCATAAACTTGAGAACAGGCAACAAATTTTCTAAAAGTTGCCAAACTTGAGTTTCACTGAAGGTTCCTCCCTTCTCCACTTGGGTAGCTAAGTTAGTTCCCTCAATGAACTCTTGCACTAAGTAAAAGTGATGATCCTGCTGAAAATGTGCTATTAACGTGGGAATTTGTGGATGGTCTAACTCCGAGAGTCGTTGTGCTTTTTGTTCAAAGACTTCAGGTGTTTGATTTTGTAGCCAGAGTTGTTGAACGGCACAACGAACTACAGGAGATGAACCTTCATCCACCGCGAGGAAGGTTTTGCAGAATCCCCCTTGACCAATTTGCTTCAGTAAGCGATAGCGTTCTTTTATCAGCATTTTACACACGGCGTCAATGTTCCAATCCCACGGATGGGTGCCGTGGGTTCCCCCTGCTAAGAGCTCCCTCTGAATGATGACCTTCAACCACATAAACATTCGACGGTGATAATTTCCGAAAGAAAACTTTACTTTCTTCGTCATCATTTAACAAAATAACCGTCTTATTTCCTTTCAAAGCTAGGGCAACTTCTGATGCTGTACCTGCACCTAACTCCCTATAATCATCCCACCAAGTAGAATAAAGCCAATCCACACATTTTGCCGAAACATGTTACCGTACTCAGCGTTAGGCAAGTCTTGTTGTCTTAATCGAATGTATTGCCAAAACCAGGCGATACTAGCAAATGCGAGGCTAATCCAATAGGCTAAGTGAATGTGAATAATGACACCTAACCAACCAAGTAAAAAGACAGTACCAGTAAAGAAAATTCCAATAGCAGCAGGTGCGTAATTCCCAAAAAATAGAGCGCTGGAATTAACACCAATCCGCAAATCGTCAGCGCGATCGCTCATAGCATAAACAGTATCAAATCCTAATGTCCAAAATACAGTTGCACCCCAAAGCAGCCAAGTTGCCAGGGAGAGGTTTTGCGTTACTGCACTCCAGCTAATCAAAACTCCAAAACCCCAAGCGATAGAAAGCACAAGCTGCGGTACGGGAAACACTCGCTTTGCACCTGGGTAAAGTAGAATGACCGGCACTGCTGCCACACACAACCAAAATGAGAGTGGGTTAAGATAGAAAGCAAGAACTGCAGCACATAAGATCGCCACGATCGCAACAACAATACCAACTTTCACAGAAAGTGCCCGAGAAGCGAGGGGGCGATCGCGTGTTCTTTCCACTTGTGGATCAATATCTCTATCCCACAAATCATTGACAACACACCCAGCCGCACTTGTAGCAAGAGTTCCTAAGACAATAATACCAACTAATGGTAAAGGTGGCTTCCCAGAAGCTGCTAAAAACACAGCCCAAAGGGCAGGAATCATCAGAATTAATCGTCCTTCCGGTTTATGCCACCGTAAAAGCCGGATAATTACAAGCCATACGGGTTCCTGGTTGCATTCTGGAGTTGTCATCATACATATAGATATATTGTTTTACGACTATTTACAATTATTTAAGATCTTTACTCACTATTTTTACAGAATTTCATCCATAGGCAGTGAAGAATCTTACGTGAGTGTATAGGTAGGTTAATAAATTTTGATGAATTTATAACCCTACAACTAACAGGAGCGTGTTGGTGCAACATTTCTAGTAAAATCTGAGTCAATGAGAAAAAAGTTTTTTTACATTTTGCCTGTGCTGCGAGATTTTGCCATCCTTAAATTAGAGAGAAAAACAAGATGGTGAGTTTAGTTCCTACTAACTGGGAGAGTATTCCTACTCAAATAGATGAGCAATGCCGAATCATCGCTGCTATTGACCTAGGGACAAATTCTCTACATATGGTAGTTGTGCGAATTGAACCAACACTACCAGCTTTTAGCATCATCGGCAGAGAAAAGGAAACCGTAAGACTAGGCGATCTCGATCCAGAGACAGGGTGTCTCAAACCGGAGGTGATGGAACGGGCGATCTCCACTTTGCGACGCTTTCAAGAAGTTGCCAAAACCGGCAACGCTGAAACCATTATTGCTGTAGCAACGAGTGCGGTGCGGGAAGCCCCTAACGGTCAAGAATTTTTGCAAAAGATAGAAGCTGAAATAGGTTTGAGTGTTGACCTAATTTCTGGTCAAGAAGAAGCGCGGCGAATCTACCTAGGCGTGCTCTCAGGAATGGAATTTAACAACCACCCCCACATCATTATTGACATTGGTGGTGGTTCCACAGAATTAATTTTAGGTGATAGTCATGAGGAACGAGCCCTCACCAGTACTAAAATCGGTGCAGTACGACTACAGAGGGATTTAATCACTACCGATCCCGTTAGTAATGCTGAGTTTCAATACATGCAGGCATATATACGTGGTATATTGGAACGCGCTGTAGAAGAAGTGCGGACGAATATACGTTTGGATGAACAGCCTCGGTTGGTTGGAACTTCTGGCACAATTGAAACCTTAGCGATCGTCCATGCACGGGAAAAGTTGGGTTCTGTACCTTCCACACTCAATGGCTACAAATTGGGTCTCAAAGACGTGCGGGAGTTGGTTAATCGCTTACGTAAACTCAATAATTCAGAAAGAGCTATGATTCCAGGAATGCCAGATAAACGGTCAGAAGTTATACTGGCAGGGGCAGTAGTTTTACAGGAAGCCATGACCCTCTTGGAGCTTGAGTCAATCACCGTGTGTGAGCGTTCCCTCAGAGAAGGTGTCATTGTAGACTGGATGCTCACCCACGGCTTAATTGAAGACCGCCTGCGCTACCAAGGTTCAATCCGCCAGCGGAATGTCCTCAGAACTGCGAAGAAATACCATGTTAACTTGGAATACAGCCAACGGGTAACAGAATTTGCCATCAGTTTGTTTGACCAAACACAACGCAAACTGCATAACTGGGGTAAAGAAGAACGGGAACTGCTTTGGGCTGCTGCAACCTTACACAACTGCGGTCATTATATCAGCCATTCTGCTCACCACAAACACTCCTACTATCTCATCCGCAATGGTGAATTACTCGGCTATACAGAAACCGAGATCGAAATCATTGCTAACATAGCACGTTATCATCGCAAATCTCCTCCTAAGAAAAAGCATGAAAATTACCGTCTTCTGCTGCGCAAACAGCATCGGCAAATAGTAAACCAACTAAGTGCTATCTTAAGATTGGCAGTTGCTCTTGATCGGCGGCAAATAGGAGCAATTACACAAGTCCAGTGTGAATATCGTCCAGAATCAAAGGAATTCAAGATGCAAATTTTTCCATCTCGTACCGATGATGACTGCGCCTTAGAACTATGGAATTTAGATTATAAAAAAGGTGTATTTGAGGAAGAATTTGGTGTCAAATTAGTGGCAAATTTAGAAACTTCTGTAGTTGCAACCGTTTAAAGTTTTCTTTCAGAGGGAGCTCTTAGCAGGGAGCAGGGAGCAGGGGGAAAAGGGGAAAAGGGGAAATTTTA
This sequence comes from uncultured cyanobacterium, assembly GCA_903903925.1. Taxonomy (GTDB): domain Bacteria; phylum Cyanobacteriota; class Cyanobacteriia; order Cyanobacteriales; family Nostocaceae; genus Stigonema. Next base: position 31,679 of record CAIVAU010000036.1, on the reverse strand, counting down.
ACCTTTTCTCTTTTCCCTGTTAAATCTGAATGATAACAAACCGCAGAGAAAGAGGAAGGACGAATAACTCCGATACCAGCGGATTTGATATAACGACTTTATTGTGAAGTACCACGCCTTAAGAAGACGGGGAATTTCGTGAAATATGTTAAAAGTACATCTCGAAACAAATCTTTACTTTCTTTTCTATGAAAAAATGCCTTAATGTAAGACCGATTTTATTCCTATGAACTTTTTACTTTTTACTTTTTACTTTTGCCTTGGTTGGTAATTTTTTAGGAGCTTCCGGTGGTAATCCTAATTTTTGCCGAAATTCTACGTCGTAATGAGCTTTGTCCCAATTCTTAGCTGCTTTGACTCTTTCTGGCGTTAGTTCTTTAGCTTTTTCCAGGTCAGCTCCCTCTAAATCAGATCCAGTGAGGTTGGCGGCTTGAAAATTTGCTCCCTTAAGGTTGGTGAACTGGAGATTGGCATCCTGGAGATTAGCTTCCTTAAGGTTGGCGAACTGGAGGTTGGCGGCTTGGAGATTGGCAGTCTGGAGGTTGGCTTCTAAAAGGTTGGCAGCTTGGAGGTTGGCTCCGAAGAGGTTGGCTTTTTTGAAGTTAGTTCCTTGCAGTTGAGCTGCTTGAAGGTTGGCTTCTAAGAGGTTAGCCTCTTCTAGGTTAGCAAACAGGAGTTTAGCACCCCGGAGATTGACTCCCAAGAGGTTAGCCGCCTTAAGATTAGCTTTCAAGAGGTTAATAGTCTCAAGGTTAGCCGCCTCAAGGTTAGCACCTTGGAGGTTAACTTTCAAAAGGTTAGCACCTTGGAGGTTGGCTCCCAAAAGGTTAGCACCTTGGAGATTAGAGCAGATTTTTTTGTTGACGGTGACGTTCTGCATGACACATGTAAGTGTAGCGTTTTGAATGTTCGCAAATTTGAGGTCGGCTTTCTCTAATTGGATACCAGATAAATTTGCTCCTTTAGCAGTCAGCCCATTCAAACTAACACCATCTTTATTCAGGTCTTGCAGAGCCTCAATTCTTCCTCCGCTACCTTGTTGACCTCTAGCAGAGTTAATGATTTGCCAAGCATGATAGTGCGCTTGTTTTTGTCGTATTGGTGCTTCCCAAGCATAGATAAATAAACCAAGAGCAGCGGCAACTAAAAACCCCTTTTCTAAGGCCAAGAAAAATAGTTTTCCTGTGAAAGAAAGTTGTGTTTTTAGAGGTATCCACCATCTTTTTGGAGTTTGTGAAACGTATTTTTTATCTTGAAGATATGCTTCAAATAAGCGGAGGTAGCTTTCCTTAGATAATCCGTACTGCTCAGCTTCTTGTTCTAATAATGATAATTTATATTCGCGATATACTGGATCAGAGATCTCAGCAATTTTAGTAAATTCTTCTCGCAGTTCTTTTAAAACTTTTGGTTCTACAATTTCTGTTTTCTTTGTTTCAAATTTACGTGCATCTAAACGCATTGATTTAACCTTTTGGGAAACTAGGTAGAAGTAAATGAACAGTTCGGATAAAAACATTGTTTGTTGACAATCTTCTTGACACTGACTGGACAGGATGAAAATTTTTAGGCTTGGTGGGTGAGGTTGTCGCTCACCCACTTTACGAAATCATCATATTTCTGGATTTTCTCCGGTGAAGAAAAACCACCAAGACGCAAGCGCGAGGATTGCCAACCCGACAAAGTTATCTATTGTTAATGAATGATTTAATACCGTTATAGTTTCCATTTGCTGATTATGTCTTTTGTTCAGAAGAGGTATACTCTTTTTCTTTTTAAAGAGAAATATAGGTAACTGGTAATGTGCTGCTGTCAACTATTAACGTCGTTGCAAATGTAACTTTAATTAAATGGACGTGTGCTGCTAGAAGCTCTACTCTCTATAGTTTCCCGACTTTTCCTCATCGAACTCAGTTCTGATAAGGGACTTCCAAGGAATCAATTATCTAAAATTTGGAACTACCTAGTTGACAATCTACCATCTGGACGGTATAGTAAGTTTAGTGAGCCAACTAGACGGTCTAGACGGTTAACTAAATAGCAGAGACTTAAATCCAATCTCTATCAATCTTCGATTGAGAATGTTATGTTCACAATTGCAAATCCCTTTTCTAATCAAACTGCGATCGCTTACCTTAGCACGCGGCTGTCTCAAAATCCGCAGGTTCGACGTGCTTCGGATTTGCTGGATAAAACTTTATAACGTATGATTGTATCCCACGATTTTCAACCAGAGCAAGTATGCCAACCCAATAAATCTAGTCCTGGCATTGCTGCCCCACAGATGAAGCAATGAGAGAAGATATTGACAATCTCGTTGCCAGATAAACTGTTTTCACCGGACAATTTATCTAGTTCCATCATTCAAGCTCTATGACTGCTACCAAAAAAACAAAATCTACGTCTGTCACCCGTAATGCATTGCTAGCAGCCGCAGGGCGAGTAATGGTAGCTCATGGTTCAAAGGCATTGACGTTGGAGACAGTTGCCCGCGAAGCAGGTGTCAGTAAGGGTGGATTACTTTACCACTTTCCCAACAAAGAAGCCTTGATTGCTGGGATGCTGCAACAGCTAATTGATGAAAGGGCAGTATTACTAGAGCATGAATTGGAGCAAGATGATGCACCGAATACACCAGGACATTGGCTAAGAGCCTATATCCGGTCACATGGAAAGTTTGATGCTCACTCTACAGCAACTCAATTCAGTTTGCTAGCAGCGGTTGCGGAAAATCCAGAATTACTTCAGCCAATTCAAGAAAAATTTGCTGATTGGCAACGGCAAATTGAAGCAAGTGGACTCGATCCAGCAATGGCAACAGTGATTCGTCTAGCGCTTGATGGTCTATCCTTTGCCCACCTCCTTGGTCTTGGAGTCACGGAGGAGTCTTTGCAAAAGCAGGTGATTGAAACTCTGCTAAAACTGGCGCGAGAGTAATTCGTAATCTAAGACAGGCTTAAAAAAGCTTGAGGAAGGGCGCTTTCCTAATTTGATGTTTGCGTCTAGAGCTTTTTGCCATAGCTGTGTTGATTACATTTGGAATCAGCGCGTGGACGCTTCTCCTGTCGGAGACGCTACGCGAACGTCTTGTCGCAGACATCGCTCTACTACAAATGTAGTCATTTCACAAAAGTTTTCTCACAGTCAATGATTTACCAGATAGCACCACTATCTAGCTCAGTTCAACCTGTAATTTTTTACACAAGGAGATTTTTATGACTGCCGTTTTACAATTCTTACCGACCGATTCACAATTCCTACTCAATTCTTTTTCTTGGTTGGCTAAAATGCGTCGGGAAGCACCTATTTTCTACGACACAGAGCATCAATGTTGGATGGTGTTTCGCTATGATGACGTGGCACGGGTATTAAGCGAATGGAAAACCTTTTCATCTAAAGTACCGCAACCCCCCGAACAAAAAGATTTTACTCAGTCTTTGGTCTCCACAGATCCGCCTAAACATAAATCACTGCGCTCAATAGTACAGAAGGTGTTTACTGAAAATCGAGTTGAAGCATTGGCTCCTCGGATTACCGAACTTACTCACGAGTTGTTGGAGCAAATGAAGCAACACAAACAGGTCGATTTAGTACATGCTTTCGCAATTCCTCTGCCGATAATCGTGATTGCAGAAATTCTCGGTATACCCTTTCAAGACCGGGAAGATTTCAAGCGCTGGTCAGATGGGATCATAGCTAAAGATCAAACTGCTATTAAAGATATGGCTGACTATTTCCGCCAATTACTGAATGAGCGGCGCGATCATCTGGGCAACGACCTGATCAGCGATTTAATTACGGCTTATGAAGGGGGAGAAAAGTTGACCGCACAGGAACTCGTTGATTTTTGCATGGTACTCTTGGTAGCTGGGAATGAGACCACAACTAACTTAATTACAAATAGCATTTGGTGTCTGCATGAGTATCCCGATGAAAACCAACGATTACGGAATGACTTGTCTCTATTACCGATGGCAATTGAGGAAGTGCTTCGTTATCGCTCCCCGATTACTTACTTACAACGATACACCCAAGTAGAAACCAAAATTGGAAACCAGATAATTCCTCAAGGGCAACTTGTGAGGGCATGGATAAGCTCTGCCAATCGAGATGAACTTCGGTTTGAGAATGGCGATCGCTTGATCATTGATCGACAACCTAATAAACATTTTGCCTTTGGTAATGGAATTCATTTCTGTTTGGGCGCACCTTTAGCTCGACTAGAAGCGAAGATTGCACTGAAGGCTTTGCTGGAAGAATTTCCTCAGCTTCGGGTTGACTCAAAATTGCCTCTTAAACCAATTCCAACACTGTTGGTACATGGACTGGAAAGCTTGAGTGTTCTGTTATAGAAATAGTTGAAATTGGCGCAGGCGTAGCCCAACCCAGGCATCGCTTCTAGGGTGATCTTTTTCTTGGTATTGATCTACTGAATGCTCCCAAACTGGTGCGGATAACAGCGTCCAACTTCTTGAAATTACCCCATTTCCAACCGATTCGGATAAAAATTAAGTAATCTGTTGCCTAACATCCTTACTTATGCTCAAAAGCCGAAACAAACTGCTGCAAAAACTCTTTCAACTTGAGCCAGGAAAGCCAGCAATTGCCAAAGGACTGCGTGCCGCAATTGCCACTGTTCTCCCGATCGCCCTCGTCGAATACACTGGTTGGTCTAGCTTAGTTTGGACAGCCCTGGGAGGATTCGAGACAAGTATTGCAGATGTTGGTGGACTTTACCGCACAAAAGCTACGAGTATGGCCTTGGTAGCCTTTGGAGGTGCGATCTCCATGTTTGTGGGCACACTGGCGGGTGGAACGCCGTTTTGGGGAGTGTTGCTCGCGTTCCTATGGACTTTTGGCTGTGGTTTAGCAAGTATATACGGGAATGCAATTTCCACTGCGTCTACACTTGTGGCTGCATTGTTCTTGATTGCCATCGGCATCCACGGTGACTTTGCTAGCGCACTCCAACGTGCTGGAATGTTCTTGCTGGGTGCAATATTGGCGATGTTCCTATCCTTAGTGCTGTGGCCTTTGCGACCTTACGACCCAGTGCGGAAGGCTGTGGGAGAATGCTATCAGCAGATCTCGGAGTTGATGATAGCATCATTTCTGCTGGCTTCTAAGACAGGAGTGAGTGAGGATGGCTGGAGCCTATCCCTGAGTCAAAAACGTATACTGGTTAGAGAAGCATTAGCGACGGCTCGTGCTGCAATCTCCCAAACGCGGGCAACTCGTCAGGGAACAAGCCCACTAGGCCAGAGATTGTTAGCGCTGACTGAACTCGCTGACCAAGTTTTTATCTCAACAGCTGCATTATCTGAAGTTTTGGAGAGCCATAGGTCTGGTCAACCTTGGGAGCAAATTCGGGTACATATTCAGAATACCATCGAGCAACTTTCTCAGAGCTGCCACACTCTAGCAGTAGCCATCTCTAGTCATCGCGGCAAAGTCTCTGTCAACCTTTGGGAGTTAGACCGGGCAAGCGATCAACTTAAAGAGGAACTGAAAAACCTAAGACAGGCAACCAGTCATCGGCAAGTAGATTACAGCGTGTTGCTTATTGTCGGTTATACAGTGGGAATTACGACTAGGTTAGGTCAGTACATCCATGCTGCTGCTGACATTACAGAAGGTTGCGGCGAAAAAAGACACACCAAAAGCATCGAAGCTTCACTTGAGTGGAAGCAAAGTCCGCCAGTGCTGGACTTGCTACGGGATAATCTCACCCTACACTCAGCAGTGTTTCGTCACGCCCTCCGGTTGGCAGTGACAACGGCAGTGGGGGTGGCGGGTTACTCTATTTTCGGTCTTAGAGAAGGGTATTGGGTCACCCTGACAGTGGTCGTGATTCTCAAGCCTTACTCCGGAGCAACATTCCAGCGCGGGTTGCAGCGGGTGATCGGTACTGTCGTTGGTGGGGTCTTGGCAGCAATTTTGGCAGCAATCATTCACAGCCCCTTGCTCATGGCTTTTTTACTGTTCCCCCTCACAGTTGCCACACTTGCTCTACAGCAAATCAATTACGGGCTTTTCGTCTTCTTTCTCACGCCACAGGTCATACTGATGGACAACATTCTCCATCCGGGACACTGGGTGCTTGCTATTGACAGAATCGAAAATACTGCGATCGGTGGTGCCCTAGCACTCATTGGGGGTTATCTGCTTTGGCCAAGTCGGGAACATCGGCAACTCCCCCAACAGTTTGCCACCACCATTGATGCAAACTGCATCTACTTTCGGGTAGTTATGTCCAAGTATTTGGGTCGGGAGTTAGAGAGAAAGTCGATCCAAAACGCTCTCCAAAAAGCTAGAGTGGAAAATACCAATGCTGAAGCATCCTTTCAGCGACTGCTAAACGAACCGCACAAGCAACAAACCAACCTTGATCCGTTGATAGCTTTGCTTGCCAGCATACACCAGTTCAACTACGCAGTCACAACCCTAGCAGCCCATTTAAGTGAATGGAGTGGTCATCACCAACTGCCCGGTCTTGAGAAATTTACGCAACAGGTTGATGACTTAATGGCAGATCTGACGACCTCAGTTCGGATGGGGATTCCGCCACAAATCCTACCTGGGTTGGAACAAACACAGAATGAGATCGCAGATCATTTGCAGGAACTACACGCAGTCCGAGTGGAGGAACTCGTTGCAAATCAGGGTAATACTCCCATTAAAGAGGAGGTACTTGACTATTCTCTCGTCAATATAGAGGTTGAGCGAATTATCCGCATCCTCACAATCATGCAGTCAGCAATTTCCCGGATGTACGGTAGGGAAATTGAGATGAGATGAATGCTACCCAATTGGTATAGTCAATCATCTCGAATCTGCATATCCGCCTTAACTGGATCAAAATCCTGGGGAAAATGGGTGCTGCGATCGTAGTCTGCCTTTTCCAAGTGCGCTCCTCTAAGATCAGCATCGCGTAGATTGGCTGAAATTAACAAGGCTCCTCTAAGATCAGCATCACTGAGATTAGCTTGACTGAGGTCAGCGTAGCTTAGGTCAGTTCCCCTGAGATTGGCACCCCTCAGGTTCGCTTCACTCAAGTCAGCATAACTGAGGTCAGCACCTTTGAGGTTAACGCCTTGCAAATTGGCATTACCCAGTTCTGCTCTACTAAAGTCCCGTTTTCCCTCTGTATACTTCTCTACAAGAGTAGCCACTGAATTCATGGGCTGTTGAGAATTTACTTCCGACATATCACAGCTTCACAGGTTGTCTCATCAGTAGTTTAGGTCACTAGCGTAATCCTATATGGTAAAAATTTATAAATTAAGATGTGCGATCGCGCATCTTACTGTTACTTTATTTTTACTTTATGAAGGAAACTTGATATAAATGAGAATTATGTATAAAAAAATTGCGATTACTACCCTTAGCCTGATATTCACAGTATTTACACCAAGTCTAGCGGTGGGAGAAACTGTGATGCAAAAAGTAGCTAGGACAGGAGTACTGACAGCTGGCACTAGCAAAGATGCAATTCCTTATGCCTACGCCAGCAAGAACGGACAGTTAGTCGGTTATTCTGTGGACATGTTAAATCTGATTAAAGAGCAGTTACAAAAGGAACTGAAAAGAAAAATCCAATTGAAATTGATCCCATTGACTCCAGGGGAAAGGATTCCCAAAATACTCAACCGACAGGTTGATATTGTTTGTGATGCTAGCAGCTTTACATGGGAACGCGATCGCCAGGTAGATTTTTCCGTGAGCTACGGTGCTACCGGTACCCAGTTATTGGTAAAGAAGGGAAGTGATTTTGGTTCTCCTCAGTCCTTGATTGGTAAGCGCATAGGCGTACTTGGGCAAACGACTAACGAGTTAGCACTCAAGCGAGTACAGCCCCAAGCTCAACTGGTGTATCTTCCTGATCGGGCACAAGGATATACTGCTTTGCAACAGGGGAAAATAGACGCTTTTGCGTCAGATAGTATCCTGTTAGAGGGATGGCTGGAAACAACAAAAAAATCAGATGCTTTTGAGGTTGTACCAGCTCGCCCTTATTCTAGGGAAGGGATTGCTTGCATGGTTCCTGAAAATAATTCCAAATTCCTTCACTCAGTGAACTATACCCTTTTCAAATTCATGCAAGAATTTCTCGCTGGTGATAACAAATATGTCTCGATTTTTGACCGCTGGTTTGGTTCACAAGGAGTTGTTTTTCTTAATAAGGATTTAAGAGATTTAACGATAGAAACTATGCGATTGATGATAGAATCCCGTGAAGAAATTCCAAAAAGTGATCTCTAAAAAAAATATAAAGTTCTAAAAATCGGAACGAGACCCACTCACTACCGCAAGAGCGCACAAGGGCTTTCATTAAAAGTTTCTTTTGCCTTAGAAGTTCTTCAAATTTTCAGTCTAACTTTAAGGTAGAGTCATGCCTGGACATACTTTGTGCGCAGTCCCTAAGTAATTGGAGATCTGCACAGTTTTGCTTTGTACAAGATAAGAGTGCAAAACAGAGGAGATCACGAAAATATAGGAGGAATATGGCGATGAGTAGCATTATTCAACGTCGAAAAGAATTCGATTTCTTAAAGATCTGGGATCGGTTTTGCGGGTGGATTACCAGCACTGATAATCGTCTCTACATCGGCTGGTTTGGCGTTCTGATGATTCCTAGTTTGCTAGTTGCGACCACTTGTTTCATCCTGGCTTTTATTGCTGCTCCTAGCGTAGATATGGATGGCATTCGAGAGCCAGTCATGGGTTCTTTGATGGATGGCAACAATTTGATGACAGCCGCTGTTATACCAACATCTGCGGCGATCGGTCTACACATCTACCCAATTTGGGATGCTGCTTCTATAGATGAATGGCTTTACAATGGTGGTCCCTACCAGTTAATTGTGCTGCATTTTCTGATTGGTATTTGGTGCTATTTAGGACGACTCTGGGAACTAAGCTATCGCTTAGGTTTGCGCCCTTGGATTGCTGTTGCTTTTTCTGCACCTGCTGCAGCAGCAACGGCAGTTTTGCTGATTTACCCCATAGGTCAAGGCAGCTTTTCTGATGGTCTACCTTTAGGAATTGCGGGTACTTTCCACTTCATGGTGGCATTTCAGGCAGACCACAATATCCTGATGCATCCATTTCATATGTTAGGGGTTGCTGGAGTGTTTGGTGGCGCACTTCTGAGTGCCTTGCATGGTTCTTTAGTCACCTCAACACTCATTCGGACCTTAGCGGGTGAGGATGAATCGATAAACGCAAGTTATAAGTTTGGTCAACCTCATTTAACCTACAACTTCTTGGCAGGACATTATGGTTTCTTAGGACGTTTGCTGATTCCTCCCTTTGGTAGTCGAAACCACCGTGCTTTCCATTTACTTTTAGCTGCATTGCCAACAGTATGTATCTGGTTTGCAGCACTAGGTGTGTGTACAATGGCATTTGATTTGAATGGGTTTAACTTCCATCATTCCGTCTTAGATAGCCAGGGTGCAGTCATTAATACAGAAGCGGATTTACTGAATCGGGCCAGCCTCGGAATTCAAGCCATGCATGCTCCTAATGCCCATAATTTCCCCCTTGTTCTGTCTGGTGGATCACCAACAGAAGTCAGAAGTCAGGATTCAGGAGTCAGAATGAGCGCATAAATTTTTCTTTGTTATCTCTGCGTTGTTCATGAGAATTTTTGGTCTGCTTTCGGTTCCACAAAAACACCCCCTTCAATTTGAACTGGCGGGTGTTTTTGATGAAAACTGACTCGAACTTAGGTGTTGAAAAAGATATCATACAGTGACAGCAAAATCTCCACCACAATTAGAATCACCACGTACCACTCTAGGCGCTGGCTACTGCTATGCTGCATGAACTCCAGCACTGTTTGTGCGGTTCGGGAAACGAGATCTAGTTTGCGTTCCAAGGCATTGTGACGCTCACGGATTTCGTATTCATCCTCCAAGCGCAGATATAAGTTCTCAAGCTGTGGGAATTCCCACAACAGATCCGGCTTATCGATAATCTCTACTCGACCAACAATCTTATGTTGAACTAACAACGTAGTGCCGAGTTGACGCAGTAATTCGCGACTCTGGCTTCTACTCCGGTTTTCACGCTGGAGACTAGCTGCAAACGGTTCGATTTGATCAAATACAGTAGCTAGGCTAGTTTCATAATGAGACAGCACAACACTCTTAGCGAGAATATCAGCTACTATCTGCAAGCGTTCTACACCAAAATCATGCAGCCAAATTTTTCCTTCCTTAACTCTCTCACTCTCCGCAAGGTTGATCTGAACTTCCACCTCTTCTGTTTCTGGGTCGGTGAAAGAGTCACTCACTTGAGAGGATAGTTTCGTTAAGAAGGCTACCTTTTCTACAGGTTCAAGGTTAAACAGGACAACTGCACCATAGCCCAGCAGTACTGCACAGCCATGTTCCCCTACAGCAACCATGACTGGCATAGCCGCCAAGCAAACGTAATTCTCCAATGAAAGTAGGTTAATCTTCTTACCAAGGAATAGGGCTTGCGCTCTAAAGCTATCTCTGTCGTTAAAAAGGAGTTTTTGCATTGTTGCCCTATCGTATATCCTTATTCAGCCTGTTAATCTATGGGGGTAGCGATCGCAATTGATCCAGCATTGTTGGAGATCACTACAATCTTAGCTTACGGGATCACGATGCCAAAATGGAACTTGTAAATGGCAGGACCCCAGAAAGTACACCTTGCCACCAAGTAGAAGGCAACGAAAAACGTATTATTTTGCAGGCCATCTACTTGTTCCCCAAGCTGAATTTGAGCGGATATATGCCCAAACGAAGGATATTGTTAAACTCAAACGGCATTTTCGGGTGAGTTACCAAGTCATCTTGAACCGTTTAGCAGAAATGGGGGTTATCGATTACGCTAAAGAGAAAGCCAAAATCTGTGCAATTTATAAAAAGCATTCCGGAGGCGCATCTCTGCAAAATTCAATGGAATTACCACCACCCCTACAAGCTGAGGAATTTCCAGAAAATGAACGGTATGAATACCTGATTTGGAATGCCTTAAAATTCAGCAAAATTTCCGAAATGAAGGCGGCGGAACTTCTCAATCTAACCGTTGAGCAACTGCGGGTGCATCGTCAAGAAAGAGAGGTTTATGCAGTCGCTTAATGGAACAATCCTCGATGCAACCGCATTGATTGATTTTTGCTGGCTAAACGAGTGGGGGTGGTTGTGATTTGAGTTATAGCTGTTTACTGAAGGTCAGGGTCAGTATAAACTTAAAGAGCAAACCTTCCTGTCTTCTTTGTAGGTGCACTTAGGGGCGAGAAACTCCTTTGTGAAGCGGGAAATCAGACTTTACAGAGGCTGCTATGCAAACTGCTACAGTGCATGTCGGGGGAGTTCGTTGGCGCATTCCAATTTTCCTCGCCGTTACAGTGTTCGTCAATTACCTGGATCGCAACAACCTCTCACTAGCCTTGCCACGGATTGCTCAGGATTTTGGCTGGACGGATCGCGAGATTGGTTCTAACGGTGAATTGTTGTTAGCCGCGTTCTTTGTGCCCTATGGATTATCAAACATGCTCCTCAGTCCATTTGCGGAACGGTTTGGTCCTAAGCGTAGTGTCATTGCAGCGATTATGGCGTTCTCACTGTTTACTATTATGAATGCAGTGCTTGGGCAGTCGCTCACTGCGCTGATTGTGCTGCGCCTACTTTTAGGTCTCGGTGAAGGTGTCCACATCCCAATGCTGAGTGCGATCACCAGTCGATGGTTTCCAGTAGGCGAGCGATCGCGTGCCAATGCGATTTGGGGTGGAGGGATCATACTTGCATCTGCAACCGCGCCACTCATGGTCGTACCGTTAACCAACCTCATCGGCTGGCGTCACACATTTGCCGTACTCGGCGTGGCTGGTTTACTCCTATCAGTTCCACTCGTTTGGTTAGGAGTGCAGGATGAGCCGCACCAAGATCATAGCGTGAGTAACACTGAACTGGCATATATTAGCGCTGGGCGTAAGATGTCTGATGTTGCGGTGATCAAAACCCATAGGACAGACTATGTGCGCGATCGCCGATTCTGGCTAGCCGTCCTTGGCGGTACACTCGATGGCTTTTGTACCTTTGGTCTGCTCAACTGGTTACCAACTTACTTCAACCGTGCCAAAGGGATTGACTTTGAGCGCCTAGGGTGGCCACTCGCGGTAGTTTTTGCTGTTGGCATCGCAGGCATTGTCTTGATGGCTTACCTTGGTGATAAGTTTCAGATCCGGACGCAGCTTGCAAGTGTGGGTTTTCTGATTGCAGGTATCATGGTATACATCGCATCGACTGTGAACACGTTGGAACTGTTAGTCTTATTCTTTGCGATCGCCGTATTCTTCAAAAGCGCATACGCTGCCCAAGAATACGCAATTGTTCAACATCTGTTGCCTGCCGACCAAGTTGGGGCTGGCACTGGACTGTACAATGGGATTGCTGTGCTGTTTGGTGGTGTCGGTGGCTCACTGATCCCCGGCTCGCTCATTGCTACCACTGGTAGTTTCGACGCTGGGATGTTGAGCATCGTTATAGGTGCTTTGGCTGCGTCGTTGGTCATGTTTGTGTTAGGGCGGATGATTAAGTATTGAACAACAGGAGTCAAGTCGCTTCGCTCCAATTCAAAAACGGTCAGGAGTTAGAATTGAATTCTTGGGGTAATTCTTTGCTTTGTAATCACAGCCTGACGGCTAATGTTGAGTTCTTTTACCATTTTATCCAGTTCGTTAAGCATAGGGCTAGAGCATTGGTGACAGGAGATTGATCAAAGGATCATTTATCCTGTATCGTCATTTCATCCAGTAAATTTCTTGCATTGTCTAAGTATTCCATTACCCACAGCATATAAGTAATATCCACATGAATTGCACTGGCATTTTTGGTAAACCCCCAATCACTGATAATAGTTTCATAGATACCGTCAAAGGCTAAACCCACGAGTTCCCCTTTACTATTGACAGTAGGAGAACCAGAGTTACCACCAGTAATATCTAGGTCACTGAGAAAATTAACCGCAACTGAATCTAAAGCCCGATTATAGTAACGACCATAGTTCTTTTTCTCAATCAATTCCAATTGTTTCTTTGGTGCATCGAAAGGCTCAACGCCGGTAGATTTTTCTGTAATACCACGCAAAGTCGTAAAAGGCTCATAGAGGCTACCATCCGCTGGTGAATAACCCCGGATGCGACCAAAGGTAACTCGCAATGTCCCATTAGCATCAGCATAAATAGGCTTACCCAGTTGGCGATAGTAGGCAATTAATGCTTCCATGTATACTGGTCGCAACTGTTCCATCGAACCTTCTATTTCCTGATTTTCCTTCTCCACAGCCATATCTACATCGAACATAGCAACTGCTAACTTAATAAAAGGGTCGTTACTCGCTGCAAAGGCTTTTGGGTCAGCATCTGTCCATTTTAGCCTGGTTGCCTCGTCAGTTAAAGAAGTCCCCTGATACATAGCATCCAGTTGACTTTTAATTTTCTGGGCTTCAAAGTTGTTTCCCAAACCAAAAATTTTATCAAAGCTGGGAATACGCTGATTGTTGGGAAGTTTAGCATATTCAACCAGGGATTTTAGCCAGACAGCTTTATCTACTTCTGGGTCAAAACTGCGTTTCAGTCGCCGCAATGACTCCTGAAATTGAGGAAAGTCCCGTTCTTGGTATCCTGGTTCCCGTTGTGTATCTGGCTTTTGTTTTTCTTTGCTTAAACGGTACAATCGACGGGCAATACTAAACAGATCCGATGTACTTAAATATCTTCTAGCCAAATTTTGCTTCTCGCTGGCTTGCTGGCGGGCAATTAGAGCTTTAAGATTTGCTATATTACCTTGATAACGATTACGTAATTGATCATTACTTTGAATCCATTTTTCCAGATTTAATTCCACTAGACGTTTGGTTTCTACCAGATGACTGTGAGCAAAGCCATCCATCATCCCCTCGAAGTTTTTCGCAGTATTATTTAAACTACTAATACGACTAGCATATTTAATTTTGGCATCTGGATTATTGGCAGTAGCTTGATTAATAGTTTCAATCCAACTAATATATATCTTGTGTATGGTAGGATAAGACCACCCGAAGGTATGCTCGACTTCTTCTGCTAAGCGATATCGATTAGTTCGACCTGGATAACCAAGTACCATGACAAAATCATTGGGTTTGAGACCAGCACGGGAAAGTTTGAGATAATGCTGGGGGCGATAGGGAACATTCTCGGGGGAATAATCAGCCGGACGACCATTTTTATCTACATAGGCACGATAAAAAGCGAAATCTCCTGTGTGTCGGGGCCATCTCCAATTATCAATATTGCCGCCAAATTTGCCAATACTTTCTGGAGGAGCATATACCAAACGCACGTCACGAATCTCTAGCCGTTTAATCAGATAATATTGCAAACCACCATAAAAATCGTACACTTCACAACTGTGTCCTTTATCTAATTCACACTGGTGCACCAGTTGCTTTTTTTTGTTAGTAATAGCTTGATAGCGTTCTAACCCAGTTTGATTGTTACGAACAGATTTATTAATTGCATCAGTTACATTAAGAGTATCAACAGTAATATATATTCTGCTACCAGGAGTTGCGGGTAATTCTGCGCCTAATGTTTTTGCTAAAAAGCCTTTTTGAAGTAAATTATTTGATGCTTTGGAATTGTACTGGATCGAATTATAGGCACAGTGGTGATTGGTTAATACGAGTCCAGAAGGGGAAACAAATGATGCAGTGCAACCACCCAAACTAATCACCGCAGCTATGGATTGAGATGCTAGATTTGTTAAGTCTTGAGGGTTTAATTCCAGACCTGATTTTTTAAATTGTGCTTCTAAACTTGGTAACTGTTGAGGTTGCCACATACCTTCAACAGCGTCAGCTTTATTTTCTAAACATAATAAGAGTAATAAACAGTTAAAGATTACTTTTTTCATTTTTGTATTTTGTTGTCCCCTGGTAAAGATTGGCTAAAAGATACGCAGATATAATTTAATAGCTAAATTTCTGATTTTATCTGCTTCTTAGCAAGATAATGTTCATCAAGTGCGCGTCTTAGCATCATCGTAATCACAGCTTGACGGGTAATGTTGAGTTTTTTTGCCATTTTATCAAGTTCGTTGAGCATAGGGCTAGGAATTTATAGGTTTGTGGTTTCTTGATCCTGTCTTTTTCGCGAAATCATCTGACCGCGTGTTGCGACTCTTGTTGTAGTGGAGTCAAAATACTGGTCTATAACTTCTTCTCCTACTTCAATTTTTTGTTCTATTTCTTCAATAGAAATATTGTTCATAAACTTGCTTGTGATGAGCGTGATTTACATAGGCATTAATCCTAAGCGTTAATTTCTAATAACCCGGATGGTGGTGTAATTTCAATGCGATTCTCTTTCAAGTCTACAACTGGTGCGATCGCCTTCACAAAAGGAATTAAAACTTTTTTTTGTCTTTTGTCATTTGTGATTTGTCCTGTCTCACTAGTGAACGATGGATGTAACTGCACTTCCAATAAATCATTACCTGCACTGATCACATCTACTACTGTACCAATAAGTTCGCCAGATTCTTGCATGAAAACGAACATACCAATCAAATCTAGGACATGATATTCATCGTCTCCCAGTTGAGGGCGATCGCTAGCTTCCACCATCAACTTACAACTACGTAACTCCTCCGCCTGGTTGCGATTTCCTATACCAGCTAATGTGAGTACATACAAGTTTTTCCCCTGAATGTAGCGTCCTGCGAGTAATTCTATAGGTTGTGGTTCTGTCTCCCCAGGACGCAACAACCATCTTTTTCCAGGCACCTCAAAACGTTCAGGAAAGTCTGTATTAGGATAAACCCGCACCTCCCCACGTAACCCTTGAGATGCAACTATCGTGCCAATTTCTAGCCAATCATCGGATGTTGTCATGATAAACTTGTTGTACCACTTTTGCCAGACGCTGCATCCCAATTACAATTTCCTCATCGCTGCCTGTGAGGCTAATACGTAAACACTGCTGCTTGTGTTCCCACTTTTCCTCTAAACCGGGGAAGAATGTACTACCAGGCACAACAATTACACCAACTTTCTTAAGTTCCTGGTAAAGTTCCCAGTCAGTAATTGGCAGATCCTGCAACCACAACCAAGCAAAGATTGCTCCCTCGCCACGATGGAGTAGCCAAGGTAAATCCTTAGGCATTGCTTCATCTAAGGTACTTTCTAGAACGCTAAACTTATTTTGGTAAAAAGGACGGATGACAGAGAGCGAAATTTCTGCCAATGCACCAGAGTTGATTGCATAAGCTGCGATCGCCTGTCCATAACGCGAAGAATGGATACAGGCATTTGTCAAAAAGCACTCTATGACGTTAATCAGCCGTTCATCCCCAATAGCAATCCCAATCCGTTCTCCTGGTAGTCCTGCCTTGGATAAGCTTGTACAGTGAACGATGTTCTTGCCAAATATCAGCTGCATATCACAGAAGTTAAGCGCCGGGAATGGCGGAGCGTAGGCAGAATCAATCAACACTGGTATATTGTAGACATCGGCTAAATCGGCAATTTTTTTCACTTCATCATCACTGAGGACATTGCCAGTGGGGTTACAGGGTCGAGAAAATATGACGCAACCGGTACTTTCTGTGATCGATAACTGACTAAAGTCAGGACGGTATTTGAATCTATGGGCAGTTGCATCAATATCCAGAAATGGCTTGTAGGCAACTAATGCTTCTGGTGCTAGAGTGATACCACCATAACCTGTATAGTCTGGACTCAGGGGCAAAACGATTTTCTTTAAGTCACCGTTACTGGTGTGACCGCCGAAGGCATTAGTAGCAAAGAAGTAGAGGGCTTGACTACCAGGGGTAATCAGGATGTTGCGTTCAGTGAGATTCAACCCATATCGCCGATTAAAATCCTGGGCGATCGCTTCAACCAATGGGCCATAACCCTGACTTGATCCGTAACGACAAACGACCTCCCCAAATTCTGAACTAGCCAGCAGTTGCGCTGTACAATCGCGCCACAACTGCTCTACCTGTGGCAAAATCAAGGGGTTGCCAGCACTCAAATTAATAAATTGCTGCCCCGTACCAGATCGTAACGTTTCGTGAATGTCCTTCATAATTGCTCTAACGCCAGTTAGGTTGGACATTTGAGTGCCAATTTGAGACAGGGCAGGGTTCATAGGCTGTGAAAAAACCGATTAATCAAGTAATGGACAAATTGTGAGAGTGGTTGGTGTTGGCAGATTGTTGTTGCCAAAAGAGCTAATACCACCTTTAACCACTTTAACTAGAGAATGCCATGATCGTACAACACATCTTAAGTTATGGTGGCTCTTATCTAATAGACATCTCCGGAAATTAATGATTCTGAGTAAAAATACCGAACCGCGTGCTAGACTACCCTTTCCCCTCACGGGGATGGAAACGCCGCAATGAAGCTGATTGTGTCATCTTCTTCACGGATCAGTGCTAGACTACCCTTTCCCCTCACAGGGACGGAAACTCTTTCTTCCTTGTTGATAGTACAAAAATCAAAGGGCAGTGAGGTGGAAGCAGCAGAAATTGTTGTAGATTCTATACAAACTCTAATCCAAAATCCAAAATCTAGAGTCAATGAGTAATCCCCGTGTTTTGTGCTTGGGTGAAGTTTTGTTTGATTGTTTAGCCGACCAGTTAGGGCTAAAGTTGGAGCAAGTCCAGTCTTGGACTCCCTACCCAGGAGGTGCACCTGCTAATGTAGCTTGTGCTTTGACAAAGCTAGGTACACCAGCAGGATTTATCGGCGCTGTAGGTGAAGATGAATCAGGGAATGCACTGGTAAAGCTTCTGCAAGAAGTAGGTGTAGATACAACAGGGATGCAACGTCATCCGACAGCACCAACGCGTCAAGTTTATGTTGTACGAGATCTGGCTGGCGATCGCAGCTTTGCTGGATTTGGTGAGCTTGATACTAATGAATTTGCCGATACTCGCCTCAAAGCCGAACTATTACCGCAGTCGCTATTTGAAGCGGCGGATTTTCTAGTTTTGGGGACTTTGGAATTAGCCTATCCAGAAAGTGAGCGTGCTATTCACCGCGCCCTTGAGTTGGCAGAATTATACGACGTGAAGATTTTGCTGGATATCAACTGGCGTCCTGTCTTTTGGTCTGATCATGAGATTGCTGAGCCAAAAATTCGGGAATTATTTAAGCAAGTCGATTTTATTAAACTCTCTCAAGAAGAGGCTGAATGGCTATTTGATACCACCGACCCAGGTGCTATCACTTATCGCCTGAATTCCGTTGAGGGAGTGCTGGTGACTCATGGGAACAAAGGGTGCGCCTACTGTCTGGGAGAAAACGAAGGCAAAATACCTAGCTTTTCCGTCCCTGTAGTTGATACAACTGGAGCCGGAGACTGCTTTTTAGCTGGGTTTATCCACCAACTATGCCAACGTAGTATCACCAGCTTAAGCGACCACCAAACAGTGAAGGAGATCATCACCTATGCCAACGCTGCTGGAGCTCTCACTACGATGAAATCAGGAGCGATCGCTTCTCAACCTACTGCAACAGAAGTCGAAGCTTTCCTGGCGTCCCATCCACAAAGTAGGGGGTAGGGTGTGGGGTGTCAGGAAAGAAATTGTTTAGGTTCGCAAAACCCTACCTTAACTGACGGACGACACTACAGCGACAAAGATTAAAAATATTTAACATTTCGTTACCATAAAGACATCAACAGAGGTGAAATTGAAGAAGAATTCAGGGTCATGACATAAATCGTCAGAATCAATTCCGACTCCTAACTCCTAACTCCTGACTCCTGAATTCTGTTTGATCAACCTCTCGAACCTGAAATCAAGTGTGAACGATATGAATAACACTATTCGCGTTGGTAATCTCTTTGGGATTCCCTTCTACATCCATCCATCCTGGTTTTTAGTCTTAGGCTTGGTAACTTGGAGTTATAGCGGTGGACTAGTGGCACAATTTCCTCAATTGTCAGGGGGACTAGCGTTGCTACTGGGATTAATGACAGCGCTGTTGTTATTTGCCTCTGTCGTCGCTCATGAATTAGGACACAGCTTCGCGGCAAAAGCCCAAGGAATAGATGTAAAATCAATCACACTGTTCATATTTGGCGGGTTAGCAAGCTTAGAAAAAGAGTCCAAAACTCCAGCCGGAGCATTCTGGGTAGCGATCGCAGGGCCTTTAGTCAGCCTACTACTATTTGGTCTATTTACAGTCACAGGTTTTGGGCTCACCACCTCAGGCCCATTGCCAGCAATTCTCGGTGTACTCGGTGCCGTTAACTTGGCATTAGCACTGTTTAATCTGATTCCTGGTCTACCTTTAGATGGCGGCAATATACTGAAATCTATTGTATGGAAAATCACAGGCAATCCCTATAAAGGAGTGGTTTTTGCCAGTCGAGTTGGGCAAATCTTTGGTTGGGTGGCGATCGCCTCTGGTTTACTCCCACTACTATTCTTTGGTAGCTTTGCTAACTTTTGGAACTTGTTAGTTGGCTTCTTCTTACTACAAAATGCTGGTAATACAGCTCAGTTTGCCAGAGTCCAAGAACAACTGACAGGTTTAACAGCAGCCGATGCGGTAACCCACGACAGCCCAATTGTATCTGCCAATCTGACACTGAGAGAGTTTGCTGATGAGCGGATCTTGAATTGGCAAAACTGGCGTCGTTTCTTAGTTACTGATGAAACCGGACAATTAGTGGGAGCAATATCTATTGATGATATTCGTTCCATCAGTACTGTATTGTGGTCAGAAAAGCAAGTCAGAGAAGTCATGCGACCTATCGAAAAATCTACCACAGTGCAATCCGATCAACCCTTATTGGAAGCCGTGCAACTCCTCGAACAACAAAAGTTATCTGCGCTTCCCGTAATTCGTGACAATGGCGTACTAGTCGGAATCTTAGAAAAAACTTCTGTCATCAACCTACTGCAGAAGAAAGTGCAACCTGCATAAGGGAGCAGGGAGCAGGGGAGCAGGGGAGCATGTGAGGAACATTCATATTCAAGACCACCAAATCAACAGCAGATTGCAAGTCAGTGAAGTACAATACTTTTGTCTAAAAGCTAAACATAAAGCCTTTCTGACTCCTGACTCCTGACTCCTGACTCCTGACTCCTGACTCCTGACTCCTGACTCCTGACTTCTGACTCCTGACTCCTGACTCCTGACTCCTGACTCCTGACTCCTGACTCCTGTACAATTGGAGAATTTAGAAATGCTAGACAATCGTGATTACACACTGATTATTGACAAAAGTGGCAGCATGGCAACCTTAGACCAAAAGGGTGGTAGAAGTAGATGGGTCGCAGCACAGGAATCGACCTTTGCCTTGGCTAGTAAATGTGAGCAACTTGACCCTGATGGGATCACTGTTTATCTATTCTCTGGAAAATTCAAGCGTTATGAAAATGTGACATCAAGCAAGGTAGCACAACTTTTTCAAGAAAATGACCCATCAGGCACTACTGACTTAGCATCAGTGTTGAAACATGCAACTGATAACTATTTTGAGCGGAAGGCAGCGGGTCAAAATCAGCCAAATGGTGAGACAATTTTAGTTGTTACCGACGGAGAACCGGATGATCGTAAAGCGGTAATGAGAGTGATTATTGAAGCTTCTCGCCGGATGGAGCGTGATGAAGAACTAGCTATTTCTTTCATTCAAGTTGGCACAGATCAGCAAGCTACCCGTTTTCTCAAAGTATTAGATGATGACCTTCAAGGCGCAGGTGCTAAGTTCGATATTTGTGACACTATAACAATGGAAGATATGGAAGACGTGAGTTTATCGGAAGTGCTGCTGAATGCGATTAATGATTAAGCATCTTAATATTACAGGTTCTACCGCCAATACACGTAAAAACGCGTAGACGTGACTGGCAAGCCTCCCCTCCCCATCCATCTGGGGTTAAAAATCTAAAATTGGGCTAAATCTGCCACCCCTTCAGCCACCGATTCACAGTGTTGTTGAATAATTGTTTTACCTGATGCTTGCGATACCACTTCTGAAAAGCCATTTCGTAGTCTTCGCCTTTAGTTTGATAGGTATTCCAGGCGTCCAGACATACTGGCAATCCCAAAAGTAGCAAAATATACAGCGACCAGGAAAGACCGCCGCTTCCAACCAAATTCACCAGCAGCAAAACAGCATTAACAATAACATAATTCCCTAAACGCTTCTTGAATCGTCCTTGGCGGTAAGCATTAAAGGCTTGACGCTGTTGTATTTCTCCCTGTTGGTCTAACCATTCACGTTCTGCTAACTTTAGCGACTCTGGGGAGATTTGTAATTCCGCTGCAATCTCCAACAACTGATCATAAGAAAATTCTTTGTTTTTGTCATCTGCGTGACGTGCGATCGCCAGATGAAGAATCTCCTGCACATCTTCCTGACTATAAAGATTGGTGGTTTTAGTCTCAAAAGTCGTCATAATTGTTTCTCTTTTATTACTTTCGATATTCCCGATAGATGCTAGGCAAATATGTCCCCGTTGCTTGCAGTGAGATTGCTATTACTTCTAGACTAGCAAATTTATCGTTCTCATCATCATCAGAACGGGAAAGGTTAAAATGAATAAGAATACATTCGTCAAAATACATCCCTCAGAATCAATTTGGACACTGCAACCTGCCCTCGCTGTCACCAACCTGTTAACCGTCAGGCTGTCACCTGTCCCCACTGTCGTACCCAGTTAAAAGCTTACGGACATCCTGGTATTCCTTTACATCGTGCTACTAAAGACGAGTATCTCTGCGACAGTTGCACCTACCATATTGATGATACCTGTAACTTTCCCCAACGTCCCTATGCCCAAGAGTGTACTCTTTACCAAAACATTGAACAAAGCAAGTTAGAACATCAACAACAGCGTTATGCTAATAGCTTTGGTGCTACTCTCAGAAGCTGGGTAAAACGCAATCAGACTTTACTGCTGTTACTGGCTTTACTATTAGTGTGTTTACTTATAACTTTGTCAGTATCCTCACATAGGAAATAGTTGACTTGACAGATGTATTCTGACTCCTAACTCCTGACTCTTAACTCCTGACTCTTAACTCCTGACTCCTAACTCCTGACTCCTGACTCCTGACTCCTGACTCCTGACTCCTGACTCCTGACTCCTGACTCCTGACTCCTGACTCCTGACTCCTGACTCCTGACTCCTTTATTCAAACACCCCTAGGTCGAACCAAAAAGTAGTGCCAACACCAACTTCACTGACAAGATGCACTTTACTGCGATGCTTTTCAATAATATTTCTAACAATAGAGAGTCCTAAACCTGTACCTTCTAGAGTGTGAACTCGGTTCTCTACCCGAAAGAAGCGGTCAAAAATAGCTTCTTGATCTTCTGGGGCGATGCCAATTCCAGTATCGGATATTTCAACCCGCACTTGATGGGGGCGATCGCTTTCTTTCGGCTTTTGTTCTACTTGGTAAGCACGGAGTGTCACTTTCCCACCTGCGGTTGTGAACTTGAGAGCATTCCCAACCAGATTGGCCAAGACTTGTAGCAATAAATCATAATTACCCACCACAAGCGGTAAATTAGGGACAACCTCTTGAATGAGTTCAATGCCTTTATCTCTAGCATTGAGTCGATAAGTTCGTAGCGTCTGCTCAATCGCCTGTCCCAGATCGACTCCATCTAAATTGTAGCGGCGACCAGATTCAAGTTTTGACAAATCCAAAACATCATTCACCAAACGGGTGAGTCGATCAGTTTCATGATTGACAGTTTCTAGAAACTCCCGTTGTTGGTCTGTACTCAAATCTTCGCTGTACTCGTGCAAAGTTTCAATAAAGGATTTGATATTGAATAGGGGAGTCCGCAGTTCATGAGAAACATTACTAATAAAGTGGCTTTTTGCCTCGTTCAGTTCTACCTCACGGGTGATATCTTGCACAGTGATGGCAATGCCTTTGATACTCTCACGTTGCAAGTTGAGAACCGTAGTCAGGAGAATGCGGATCGTCCGTTTGATGGGTTGGCTGAGGTGAATACGGAATTCCGCACTTTCACATTCTCCCGCTGCCATTTCGTATAAGGGATGGGTAATTTCCACTTGTACGGATGATGGCAGGTGATGCAAAACATTCCCACTTACATCAATCCCCTCCCAGCCGAAAATTCTTCGTGCTGTGGGGTTGACTAAAATCACCTGCATGTTGTTATCTATAAGGACGGCACCATCAGCAATGGTGGAA
Source organism: uncultured cyanobacterium (assembly GCA_903903925.1). Classification (GTDB taxonomy): domain Bacteria; phylum Cyanobacteriota; class Cyanobacteriia; order Cyanobacteriales; family Nostocaceae; genus Stigonema. The sequence goes on along the minus strand of CAIVAU010000036.1, from coordinate 8,459 downwards.
ACTAGGGTTTCCAGCTTAGCCTTTTCTGCTGTGAGTTCTTCAATATTTTGCTCTTCATAACGTTCCAAGCGTTCAGCCATTTCATTAAAGTTGAGAATTAACTCTCCTAGTTCACCGCCTAGAGGTAAGTCAATTCGCTGCTTGAAATTTCCCTCAGCAATTTCTTTGACCCCCACCAGCAGTTCTTTAATTGGCTTGGTAATGGTTAAAGCATTAATCACCCCTGCCAAAATCACCATGACCCAAATCGTGATAAAAACAGCAATGGTGACGTCGCGGGTGAAATTGGTGGAGATCACTGCAGTTGGGTTGGGATTGATCCCGAGTGCCAAGACGCCGAGGTATTTGCCATCAACAGTGATAGGAATAAACACATCAGTGACTTCACCATCAGGAGACTGGTGTTGTCTAACCATCGGTTTTTCTGCATCAGCAGCGTAATCATCTGGCAGCTGTATCCGCCGTTCAATGCTGAGGGAGGTTTCCACCTCTGGTTCCCAAAAAGGAAGCCCGTAAAAGATGTTTCCACTTTCATCAGCGTAGAGCATATAACGCACACTAGAGGTGCTACTGTAGAAGCGCTGGGAAAACAGGGAAACTCCTTGAAGGTTGTGATCAGCAATCAGAGGGGCAACATTAGCAGCAAGCAGCAATCCCAGGTCACGACCGAAGCGTGTGTCATTCAGACGTGCATCCTGCTGAATTGTATTGACTGCCCAGAAGGTCAAACCACTCATTACCAGTGATACCACCAGAGTGGCAACTGCCAGAAGCTTGGTCTGGAGGGTAAACTCTGACCACCAATTTGCGATCGCTTCTCGAATTGTTGTTAAAAAAGCTAGCATTTTAAGTAAAAAGTTGTTATAGTCGTGGTCGCTCGCCTTAAAATACAACTTTTGTTATAAAGTAGGGAATAGGGTGTGGGAAATTAAAGATAACTTTTGACTTTTGACTTTTGACTTCCCCAAAGGGGTTCCCTACTCCCCAATTCCCCTAACCCGATAACCTATATCTCGGCGATAATACATTCCCTGAAAGTGAATACATTCTAGCCCAGCATATGCATGGGCGATAGCTTGGTCAAGATTTTCTCCAACTCCAGTCACATTTAATACCCGACCGCCATCCGTCACCAGTTGTTGTTGGTGTAACTTTGTCCCAGCGTGAAAGACAGTGGTTCCCAGATCACCCACCTGTTCAATACCAGTAATGACTTTTCCTTTCTCGTAGTTTCCAGGATAACCACCAGAAGCAGCGACAACCGTTGCAGATGAGCCGTTTTTCCAGGCAATGGGTGGCATTTCGCCCAGCCGCTGCTGCACACAGGCAAGTATTAACTCTTCGAGGGGTGTTGCCAACAGAGGCAGAATCACTTGGGTTTCTGGGTCACCAAAACGACAGTTAAATTCCAAAACATTGAAGTCACCTTCTGGTGTGATCATTAACCCAGCGTAAAGTACCCCTCGGTAATCAATGCCTTTTGCCCTTAAAGCGGCGATGGTTTTCTCCAATACTTCTTTTTGAATTCTTGCCATTAACGCAGGTGTAGCAATGGGTGCTGGGGCATATGCTCCCATCCCACCAGTATTTTCCCCCGTATCGCCCTCGCCAATGCGCTTGTGATCTTGAGCTGGTAGCAACGGGCGAATCGTTAACCCGTCGGAGAGGGCTAAAACAGAAACTTCTTGCCCAGTCAAAAATTCTTCAATCAAGACAAATTTCCCAGCATTGCCAAACTGCCCTTGGAAAATTGCCTCAATTGCCGTCTCTGCCGCCGCCACTGTTTGAGCAACGGTAACACCTTTACCTGCCGCCAAACCGTCAGCTTTAACAACAATTGGGACAGACTGAGCTTTTACATAAGATTTTGCTGCTGCCGCCTCCGTAAATACCGCAGCCTTCCCTGTAGGAATTCCCGCTTCTCGCATCAGGGCTTTTGCCCAAACCTTACTTGCCTCAATTTGTGCCCCTGCTTTGGTTGGGCCGAAAACCATCAGACCTTTGGCTTGGAGATAGTCTGTTATTCCTTTTGCCAGGGGTACTTCTGGTCCAACTACCACAAGAGTTATATTTTCCTGTTGGGCAAATTGGCTGATACCTTCAAAATCATCTACTGCCAAAGGCAAGTTTTGGCAATTCTCCATACTTGCCGTACCGCCATTCCCTGGTACACACACGACTTGCTCAACTTGCTCAGATTGCAGCAGTTTCCAGGCTAAAGCGTGTTCCCGTCCCCCATTACCTACAACTAAAACTTTCACTGATGTCCTCGTAATGAAATAGCCCTGGTCAATAAGTAATGCTTATTCTAGCTGTAGCATGTTGCATAATGTTACTAATCTATAGACAAATTCGTATACATCAAGTATATCTTAAGTTGCTTTGAGTCATCTGAGGTAGAGTCTTACGGTAGGCATTTCCAGCCAGAGGCTGAGAACGAGGAGTTGACGCCGCCTTTTAGCAATATCAAAGATTTGAAGCGTCAACAAGCCGCGTAGCGAATAAATTATCATGTTGAATACAGACACAATAGTTCGTCCAGTTTATTATCGAATAATTGAACGTCGTGGCAAGATTTGGGCTTTTAAAGAAGGTGAGCCATTTATAAATTTATTTAATGCACCTCACCTTGATATGGAAGACCTATTCTCTCTATTCGATACCTCTATGGAGAAAATTGCTGCCGAACTTCGACGAGTTAATGGTGCAAAGCAGGGTTACTATATAGCTAACATACTGGATAAAGAATACTACTATTGTGGTACTGAGTGGTCGGATGTCAAAGCCAAGCTTCAAGAATTGGGGATTGGTAGATCAGACCCGATGTCCGCATGTTGACAGAAAACTTGTAGACTATCTACAAGACTTCCGTGCGTTCATTGCGGTTACCAAAAATCATCAGGGGATGAACCAAGCATAAAATCAAAATTACCTTCACCCCTGCTTTTCGTCAATGTTTGCATGATTTTTTCGGGGTTATCATGGGGCCCACTGATATAGAATGGCTTCCCGTCACGACCACATTCAATACGGATTGTCCCATCCCATTCTCCAATGTGCGATCGCGATTTTTGAAAGTCTTTGTGTGGTTGAAATCCTAAATTTTCTGCGTATTCACAAGCACTAAATATCATTCCTTGGGCGACTTCAAGGCAAACCTCTTGCGGTTTTCCGGGAAATAGAGTGAATAGTTGTTCTACAAATTCTTTAAAGTTTATCTTGTCAACTGTACGTGGTGAGATGGTATCTTTAACACCCAAGCACCATATATCTAAAAGATAACTACAAACAGAGATTTGATTGTATCGAGCTTCTCTAGCAATAACTACCAATCCTAAACCCCGCTCAATATCGTCATTTTTTTTAATAGGCAGGAGCTTTTTTGGTAGATTTTTGACGTTATTTTCTGGTAGATTTTCTGGTAACAAGTGAACCAGATTTTCGCTTGCGAAACATTGGTATACCGGGTTGAGTTCCCCTTTAGCTAATCTATCTAATGTGGTTTGCTGTGCTTGATTTTGAATCACTGCATTGACTTCTGATACTTTAAGATTTAGCTTTCGGGCTATTTGTTTTGGTGTTAAACTCAACGCCCGCAAATCCATGATTTCTTGTTGTCGTGATGCTGTCATAAATTACTACTTTCTACAAACAACCTATGCAGAAATATTAAGCCTCTTGCCAGAGATCAAATGACTCCGATACGAGTTCAAATCGATGAGTATATCTACTTATTAACCCTCTACTACCCCTGCATCAAAAACTACTAGTAATGCGAGCCGGAAAGCTCGCTTCGTGAGCGAGACGCTCACACTACCAACCCGTCAAAATGAATTTGACAGACCACTAGTGCTCTGTGTCATTAGTTCTGATGGGTAATGCGAGCCGGAAAGCTCGCTTCGTGAGTGAGACGCTCACACTACCAACCCGTCAAAATGAATTTGACAGACCACTAGGATATCTAAAATTGCTAGAGTCTGATACTTTTAACCCAGACATTTTAGACAAGCTAAAAGCTGTGTATAACATCCTTGGCGAACCAAGAAAGGTGGTATCCCACAACGACTTAAGTAAACTTAAGCCTCTTAGATCATGATCCAAAATTGCCGGAACCAATGGTTACTCAAGCTAAAAATCACGAACTTTATCTATTTTAACCTCAAAATTGACTTCCCTGAAGGGGCGTGACTTTGTTTTGCAATATCATCATAAAGGTCCCAGAACCATGTCCGGAAAAATGCACAATCTTGTGGGAAAGCCTAGACTACCTGATCCACGGCGTTTACGACTCAATTTATGGAACTCAGACCGTACCAAGTAGAAGGCATATCCCTTGTAAAAGCTGCATGGAAAGAGTACCGCAGCGTCTGTTTGCAGCTGCCAACAGGAGGGGGTAAGTCGGTTTGCTTTGCGGCGATCGCCTCCGAATTCATCCTCAAAAATAAATGAAAATGATCACTCAACATGCAATAGTTATCGGTGCTAGCATGGGCGGATTACTAGCAGCCAGGGCGTTGACAGACTACTATCAGCAGGTGACAGTGCTGGAACGAGATGTCTTTCCTGTCCCAGGAGAGAACCGCAAAGGGGTTCCCCAGGGTCGCCATGCACACGGACTCTTGGCCAGAGGTCGAGAGGTGCTGGAGCAATTGTTTCCCGGTTTTACCCAAGAATTAGAAGCTCAAGGGGCATTAGCAACAGATATATTGCAACAGCTTCACTGGTTTGCCAATGGAGGATATTTATCCAAAACTAAAAGCGAATTAAATGGACTGTTCGTTAGTCGTCCACTGCTGGAAGCTTGGATACGTCAGCGTTTATTACTTTTGCCAAATGTCCAAGCCCTTGAAAATTGTGATGTACTGGGGTTGGTAACAACTGCTGATCCTGTCCAGGTAACTGGAGTCCGTTTCATTCAGCGAAATGAAGGCAATACAGAGGAAATACTCAAGGCAGATTTGGTGGTAGATACTACCGGAAGAAATTCCAGAACCCCGATGTGGTTGGAAGCGTTGGGCTACGAAAAGCCTCTTGAGGAAAAAGTCAAGGTAAATGTTTGCTATACAACCCGTATGTATCGCCGCCAACCAGAACACCTCCAAGGTGATTTAGGTGCTGTGATTGAACCATCTCAACCCAATTGGCGCGGTGGAGTGATTTTAGCTCAGGAAAATTCCCACTGGATCGTTAGCATCGCTGGTTATATGGGAGATCATACCCCTATGGATGAACAAGGTTTTCTTGAGTTTGCTAAGTCCATATCTGCTCAGGACATCTACGAAGTCATCAAAAACGCTGAACCCTTATCAGAACTACTAAACTATCAATTTTCCAGCAGTCAGCGTCGTCACTACGAACAACTCAAACGCTTTCCTGAAGGTTATCTGGTGTTTGGAGATGCCATTTCTAGCTTTAACCCCATTTATGGACAAGGAATGACTGTTGCAGCAGTAGAGGCTTTAGCTCTGCAAGATTGTCTTGGTCAGGGTGTGGATCATCTAGCCCCACGCTTCTTTAAAGCAGCAAGCAAAATAGTCGATATTCCCTGGAGTATAGCTGTAGGTGGTGACTTCCGTATTCCTCAAGTAGAAGGAAAACCCACTCCAATGGTACGTTTCCTCAACTGGTATCGATGTAAACTGCAAATTGCTGCGAGACGCGATCCAGTATTAGCGATCGCATTCCTGAAGGTAGTTAATCTTATGGCTGCACCTTCCAGCTTAATCCAACCCCAGATTGCTTTAAGGGTGCTGCTGGGAAACATTTTTACATGAAGAAACAGTGAAACCTCACCTTGATGCGATGTTATTACAGTTGGTGAAGTCTAAAGTTGAACGTCCATTCTATGAAACCGCCACCCCAGATGAATGGGTGAAGGCATTTCGTGAATGGGCAGACAGCCACAGGCGAGATACTCCTCTACTTTCCGACTATGCTGTGAGTCGGGCTGGAATATACCAAGAGGATGAAGAGATTTAGTGGCTTACCGTGGTAGATACCAACTGGGCAAACTTAAGGATTTAAGCCCTTAAAGACAGGCTATGAAAATCAACCGACACGGGAAGGCGAAAATTTTGACTCGCGCTTCGCTACCCTTGAGATGCAATATTTTTGCTATCTTATATGTAAACCACTTTTACGTGATTATGGTTAACATTTATGGCTGGCAGAAAGAAACTTGATCGCACTAATCTTCATGCACGGGTTGCACCAGGGACAGGCGATAAGCTGAAAGAAATCGCCCAATTACTAGGATATGTCTATGATAACGAAGGGTCAACAGGTCAGTTATTAGATGCTATCGCCAACGGTGAGTTAATATTAATTGCTACTAAAAAATCATCAAATTCTTGAAAAAGTGGTTATTTATTTAACAAAAAGTGGTTTAAAATAAAGATGGGAATAATTAGTTCCCAGTTGTCAAAAAAGGAGGTGTTTATTGAGCAAAAATGGGAATGGTCATCGAAGGTTCTTTAACCCAGTTAAGATTTTTGCAAGGGCGATTAGCGATAGAGCAGGAGAGGCGATTTCTCTCAATAATTTAGGACTAGCTTATCTCCATTCTGGCAACCCAAAAGCGGCTGAAGAAGATCTCCGCACAGCAATTGGACTCAAGGAATCAATACGCAAAGACTTGGGGAATAACGATGCTTTCAAAATCTCCATCTTTGAAACACAGGCTAGTTCCTACCGTCTGCTGCAACAAGCCTTAGTTGCACAAAATCGTAAACCTGAAGCGCTGTTGATTGCTGAACGTGGTCGCGCCCAAGCCTTGATAGAACTACTTGCTGGGCGTCAACAACAGTCTAGTACACCCGTTCCACTAAGTCTTGAGCAAATTCAACACATTGCCCAACAGCAAAATGCCACTTTGGTAGAATACTCCATTGCTTGGGATGATTTGTATATCTGGGTAGTCAAACCAACAGGGGAAGTAGTATTCCAGAAAGTTGAACTCAAAAAGACGAAAATTGACAATCTCGCAGAGGATGCTAGAACTGCTGCGGCGACACTAGCCGAAGGTCGTGGTGTGGCGAATCAAACTATTACAGGCTTAGTCAGTAAAACTCGTTCTAGTTTAAACGCAACTCAAAGCACATCCTCACAAGATACTACAGCTACAATACGCCATCTTGGTTGTCGAGGAAACAATTGTTTGCAGCAAATGTACCAATTGCTGATTCAACCCATTGAAAAACAACTACCGACCAACCCTGACTCCCATGTGATCTTCATTCCCCATGAATCCCTATTTCTGGTTCCCTTTGCCGCCCTGCAAGACCAAAATCAAACATTCCTGATTGAAAAACATACCATCTTAATTGCACCGTCGATTCAAGTCCTACAGTTAACCCATCAACAACAACTGAAATTACAATAACGGCAAACGAGCTATCATAACAATCAAACAAGGAAAATGGAGAGCATAATGAATACAGCTACTGAAACTACTTCTGCTGAAGCTTACACTGCAATCAAACCTAAACTTCCTAGTCTTCAGGAAAAAGTCCTGACTGCTATCAAAGCTACTGGTGAAACCGGAGCTACAATGGAAGAAGTATATAATGCAATTCCTGATGCTGGTTATGTACTGCACCAACGCGCAAGTGAACTTAATAAAGCGGGTAAAATCAAAGTAAACGGTGTTCGCCGTAATAGCAAAGGCGTGAACCAAAAAGTTTGGATTGCCGCATAATGAATACTCAGGTAAATACCTCACAAGAAGCTTACGAAGCAATCAAACCGTCTTTGCCTTCATTACAGGAACGTGTGTTCACTGTAATTAAAGATGCAGGGGAAAATGGTGCTACCAATGAAGACATCGGAAAGGCACTGCCTGATGTGGAACACTACTCTACAACACAGCGGCCTAGTGAATTACTTAAGGCTGGCCGTATTAAACAAAACGGTGTGCGACTCAATAGCCGCAATCGCAATCAAAAGGTGTGGGTGGTGGCATAACATGGACAATCCTTTAATCACTGACCCTGCACATAAAGCCTACGAAGCTAAACGTGATACTGCTAGGGCTGCGGCTCTTGAAGCAGAGCGTAAAGACAAAGAAGCAAAGGAAGCTGCTCATAAACTAGGAGTGCCTGAATAATGGGAGAAGGTAAAATCCTAGACTTAGATAAGGATAACCACTTCGTTGATGTAACATCTGTGAAGGCTTCAGCAAAAAGCGTTGAATGGAAAGATACAAATCCTAAAGACGCTGTAGGAATCAAAAAGATTCCGTTCTCAACTATCTCTGCTCCTGTTATGGCTGAGGTAGGAATTGCTATGTTAGAAGGAGCTAGAAAGTATGGGAGACACAATTATCGTGTTGCAAGTGTACGCTTTTCTGTGTACTATGATGCTACTATGCGTCATCTTACGGCAGTCTGGGAAGGACAAGACATCGACCCTGACTCAGGACTCAGCCATGTCACCAAAGCAATCGCATCCTTGGTGGTACT
>CAIVAU010000035.1 GCA_903903925.1 uncultured cyanobacterium | reverse complement strand
TTGTGTCATTGTGGGCAGTCAATGATAGTTCTACCGCCTTTTTGATGACTGAATTTTATCACAATCTGCAACAAAATCTTGACAAAGCGACAGCCTTAAGAAAGGCGATGCTGACCACCAAGCAAAAGTATACCAGTCCTTCACAATGGTCTGCATTTACCTTAATCGGGGAAGCACAATGAAAACTGCGATCGCTATTATGAGTACTTCTTCCCATAAATATTGTTGACTAATCTTCGGTTAGCTAATGCTCCATGTGACTAATGCATAGGTTTCTCGCAAGAGATCCACGTCGCATGGAAACCATAGGGAACACGTTGAGGTATAAGTACTCGCGCTACCGGTTCAGATGCAAAGTTTTGGGCATCAATGACCAATAATTCAGATTGCTTGGCTAGTGCATCCCAAACCATCGCCAACAACCAACCATCGTCTTCAGCAATTGCATTTGGACGAGGTGCAAACGCACTATCACCACCAAAGCGTCCTCGACCAAATTCATGGATCTGGGAGCTACGAGTTTCTAAATTGTATTTAATTAAACCATCAAATAAAGGTTTTGGCTTCATATATGGAGCTACCCGCGAAGTGTATATGTAACGATTTTTGCGACCGAGAAATTGGTTGTTAATCTGAGGAAATTCTGAAGGGATATCATCCAAAACCTCTTGTTTGATCACACCCGTTGCCAAGTTAATTCGCCAGGAAAATAATTTTAGAGTTTCTAAATCAAAGTTCAGGATTTCGCCACTGTCATTATAAAAAGGGATTAACAGATTGCAGTAGTCCATTCGGCAAGCTATGAGTACTACCTCGTTACCATTTTCATAAGCATTGGCAGTGTGAATAACCATGCAACTTGGAACCTCAAACCAGCGGATTGCACTGTTATCTCCGTGGCGGGGTAAGATACCAATACGGCTTTTGCGTTGTGGCTCAAATTTAATGGGAAGCTTACCTGTTATTGATTCCATTGGTTTAAATAACAGTGGCATATCCAGAAAAATTGTGTAGTTTTCGGTGATAGCAAAATCATGTATCATCACTGGTACTGGCAGATCAATGGGCACAGTTCGCCTTAGCTCACCCTCTGGGGAAACAACACTGTATTCCAAATAAGGAGGAGCAATGGGAGAAAAACCATAAAACATCATTTCACCCGTCACCGGATCTACTTTTGGATGTGCGGTAAACGTAGAAGCGAGTTTGTTGTCAAAGGTCTGTATCCCAACTGTTTCTAAATCTGGGATCTGGATAATATGAGGTGCGCCTGCTTCCCATAGAGCTAGTAGCTGACCATTATGCCACACACAAGATGTATTGGCGGGATTTTTCATCATCAACCCATATGGAGAATCAAACCGGGGAAGATTGAGTAACCCTGGCCAAATTGCCTTACCTAGACTTTGCTCCAACTCAAACCCTTGTGTGCGGATATAACGATTACGATAGCTAGCACTACCATGAAGAATGTTGACTGCATGAAGCATTCCATCTCCATCAAACCAATGATACAATCCAACTGGATGAAATTGAGGGTTAGGGCCATTACGGAGAAAAGTTCCTTCTAATTCTTGAGGTAGTTTGCCGATAACTGTTAACTCCTGGGCAAATATTTCTTCCCTTACTGGCGCAAAATTGTCAGTTAAATATAGTTTTGACAACTCGTGATGAATTGCTTTGTTATTTGCGTTAACGCTAAAACGGCTTAAAACTTGGTAGGGAAGGCGAGTATAGTAACCAGTAACTAAAGCTCTTTGACTAACAACAGATGATTCCTCCATCTGAACTACGCCCGCCAGGAATTTGCTATCGAGCATCATGCTCATGAATCGGCGCTGTAGAGTAAGTTGGTGAGTTGGGAGGTTCGCTGCCTTTGTGTCTACAAGCTCTGCTAAAAGTTCCTTTTCCTGGCTATCTAACGCACCATCACTATACATCAAGGAGTTCATGGCTTCATACAACTCCTGAAAATCCTTATCTGAACTATTATTTTTTAAATAGGCTTGTACCCAGCTATAACATTCTTCCGGCTGTACTGGCTGATCTAGCAATAACAGGGATTTAATTTCCGGATCATCAGCTAGTCCTTTCTCATTTACCATCCGTTGTAAAAATTCTTTTTCTCCTGGTTCCATTTTCCCATCAATCCAGGCAATACCAATGAGTATTTTTAAGAAGTTCTTATTATCTCTTGAAGGGCTTGGTTGACTTGCAAGGAAGGTAGCTTTGGGAATTGCTACATCAAAATACTCATCATTTTTGGCATTACGTCGAATTCTTTTGGCGCTGCTATACAAGATTTCACTCAGAGCCTGCGTTTTGATCACAATATATAGATCGGGATTGCTTTCAAGTATCCCAAGGTTGCCTTGAAAATCTGCTGGGGAGTATGTGATTTCAAAATTTCCATTGCTATTAGTAATCGCCTGTCCTAACTTATCGCTCTTGACAAGATCTTTATCAAAGGCTTCGATAATTAAATTAGGAATCCCATTATTACTTTCAGCTTCGTAAACTCGTCCACTAACCTTAAAAAGCATAATTTAACTTTCATCGAAAGTTTTCACACCTGCAACCCTTTATCCTATACATGTATACATATTTTTGTCAACTTCAGTTCGTAGTTGCGCTTCAGCGCATAACATCGCGATTTTATGCGCTAAACTCAGATCTTACACTAGGGTGAAAAACCGGGTTTCTTGAGAATAACTAAGGGGATTAGTGGACTGTGTTTCTTTTATCGTTATGCAAGAGCGTGGAATAACATCAGTCTCAACCCTTAACAAGGGTGCCATTCCCCCCACACCCCACACCCTTTCATGGTGTAATAGTCGTCACTCCAAGGTTCTGTGCTTTTCATTAAAGTGAAGAGTCGTAAGCAGAAAATGGAATTGATGAGACAAGTCAGGGATGCTAATAGGCAGTGCAGAGCCTTGATAGAAGAGTTGAAACGTCAACAAGGCGCTTGATTTCTCCCAAAAATCTTGACAAGATGCCAAGCTTGGGATA
>CAIVAU010000034.1 GCA_903903925.1 uncultured cyanobacterium | reverse complement strand
TACGTAAACCGAACTTTTATGCACTGAGTTTTAATGCGATCGCCCTTAACTAGACTTAAAAATTGAGCTAGAAATAGACGTTTTGTCCTACTACACATAATTCTGTTTTTGTCAATATCTTCTACTCGACCGGCGCTCTAGTGAGGAAACTATGAGATCTGAGATTTGAGTAGTTGATGTTGCAGGTGAATGAGGTCAGTTCATCGGTGATTTCACCGTAGGCGATCGCTAAAGCACACGCATCAAAATTTCCAAAACTCTGAAACGGTTATCAGAACCAGTTTTAAAACTAGTTCTGATAACCGTTTTAATCAAGACAAAAAATAATCTACTCGCCCAAAGATTTTTCTATTGCTCTTCTGATATACCTTTGATAAGGTATACCCTCTTTCTTTGTGATGGATTATACCGATAATTAAATGCCTTCTGCCCTCAGGATAGCTGCCTTTTCAAACTAGTGCTCTGTGTCATTAATTTTGACGGGTTCGTAGTGTGAGCGTCTCGCTCACGAAGCGAGCAAGATGCTCGCACTACCTAGCAAAATTAATGACATGGACTACTAGTGCTCTGTCCCATTAATTTTACTGGGTTCGTAGTTGCGCAAACAGCGCTCTTGGAGTCAAGGACTAAAGTCCTTACTACGAACTCTTCAACTCATCAGAATCGATGGGACAGACCACTAGGGGCATTCTGAGGATTTGCAGGTTTTGCCTAAAATCAGAATGATGCAATTTATAGGCGCAAAAGCTTAGGATAAAAACAATAACAAAGTTTGTTATTTTCTGTTATTACCAGTAAAATTATTAATATCATTTACGCTCATTGGGATGCACAACAAGCGAGCTTTCCGGCTCGCACTACGAATTTACGCTCATTGGGATGCACCCTAACAACTAACTACCAACTACAGATTCTTGTGCCTCACAATGCAAGTGAGTGGCAATGCGGAACATTTCTTGTCCTGTGTGCAGGTAACTTTCATCGTAGTTGAGGGGAAAATATTCTAACTCGTCTAGTCCATCACCGATTTGGTTAAGACAGTAGTAGAGGTGAGCGGCTGTTCTTGCTAAACTGGGGGGATTAGGCAGAGAACGAAAAGTTATTAGTGCTTGCTTTAAAGTATCTCTACAATTTGTTAAGTAATCTTGAAATTCTTGTAAAAGTTCATCATCAAAGGGATCAGCCGCAAGATTCTCAATTTGGTCTTGTAGGGAATTGATAATCCGACACAGGAGGCGATTCACTGGTTGATAAACTAGGCGCAGCCATTCCTCGACTTGTTCATCGGCATCCCTTCTTGCTTTTCTTGTAGCCTGGTATTGTTGTTGAGCAGCCGCAGTACGGTGCTGGCGAGCGTGATTCCTTTTTTGGGAAGTCACACCCAGTTTTTGGTCGTAATTTAGGCGGCTTTGAGCATCGCCTAAGACTTCATACGCTGCATTGATCTGAATAATCTGCTCATGGTCTGCTGTCTCGTGATTGGTATCAGGATGAAACAGCTTTACCAAGCGGCGATAGGCTTGTTTAATCTCCGCTTGGCTCGCGTTTGGATTTACGTTTAGAGTTTTGTAGTAGTTAGAATCAGCCATGACTCTAATTTATCGCGAGCTAACGCCCTACTGCTACTCTTGATTTTAAATGTAGTACATGATATCTTTTTGTCGTGTATTCCGTTTTTCACATAGATCGGCAAGTGTGTAGTTTTGCAAAACTAAGTTTGCCGCCTGACGTGCTTCGTGCCAGATTTCTGCAATCACAGCACTGTCTACAGTTTTGGGTGTGGTGTCTTCCTCACACGTTTGTACATCTAAACCTTCCAAACATCCCAAAACCTCAAAGATATTTATTTTCCAAGGTTCTCGTGCCAACAGGTAGCCACCCTTTGACCCCCGTTGGCTCTTGACTAAACCTCCACGCCTCAAGGTAGCCAGTAGCTGTTCTAGATAGCGCTCGGGTATATTTTGTTGCGCAGCAATCTGGCGAATTTGGAGCGGTTCCCCGCTTTGGTAATGAATTGCCAGTTCTAACAAAGCAAGAATTGCGTATTCTGATTTACACGATAGTTCCACAAGGCAGTTTTTGTGAGAGTTAGGAATTAGGAGTTAGGAGTTAGGAGTTGTAAACTAGTACAGGGGGCGTGTAAATAAACGCAGTGGTGCTAGGCTTTATCCATATCAACTCCTCACTTTTTCTAGTATACTCCGGTTATCCAGTAGAGTTTAATGTTTTCAGCAATTCAAGACAAAAATCCCCACCATCAGGTGGGGAGTTGTAGGTTTTAAAGAAAATTGTTAATACTTAGTGCTCTGTGTCATTAATTTTGGTGGGTTGGTAGTGTGAGCGTCTCGCTCACGAAGCGAGCTTTCCGGCTCGCACTACCCATCAGAACTAATGACACAGAGCATTAGTGGTTCGTGTCATTAATTTTGGTGGGTTCGTAGTTCTTGGAGTTAAGGACTAAAGTCCTTACTACAAACTTCTCAACCCGTGAGAATTAATGACACAGGGCACTAGTCCTAATACCCTAGAAGGTGAAAGTTGTTCTAAGAGTGCCAATAACCGCGTCATCATTGTTACTACTTTGACCAGGAGAGGTCAGATAAATAATCCCTGGGGTAATGGAGATGTTATCGCTCAAGCGATACTTATAGAACCCTTCAACGTGGAGAGGGACAGAACTGCCGCCAAAACCTCTGCGGTTAAGAGCATAGGGTTCTGCACCGGCGAATAAGCCCAAGACGTTACCCTTTTTACCCAAATCAGAGAAGGCTATCCCACCTCCGTAAGTCCAAGCTTGGAAGTCATCGCTCTTATAGACTTTGCCTGAGACATCCGTGTATGTGCCAAAGCCACTGAGGGAAACTTTGTTGGTGAGTCTGAATGTCCCCTCAACACCGTAGGAATTACTTTCGGCTGGACCAGTGAGTTGGTTGGCTTGTGCTGTACCCACTACACCATTATTTAAACCATTATTCACTCCAGTAGTACCGGCAGTTGGATTTAGTATTCCACCTTCATCAAAGATAGAAGTACCTCCCTGATGATATCCATGGACGTAGGTTGCAGCTAAGGCAACACGATTGGTCACATTAAAGTTTAACTGTCCTAAGGCTGCATAGTTCCCGTTGAAAACACCTTGGCCAATAGAAGGGTTATTGGGGTTAGACGCCAAGTAACCCACAGTTAATGAACTTGGTTTGAGGAGACCACCCTTACCAAATTTAAAGCTGACTGCACCACCTGCACCGCCACCAATATCATAGATAGGGTTTCTGGAAGCAAAGGTAGATAAAGCGCCATTACCGCCGTCATAGTCCTCAAAGTATGGGTGGAGGGTGGCAGCATAATCGCTATGAGTACCGCCAGTAGCTGAGATGTAAACTTGGGCAGGGCCAACGGGGAAGTAATACGACAACCAATCTAGAGCAATATTATTATTACTGGCAAGTCCACCAGTCCCAGCGCCATTAATTTGAAAGGTTTGAGTGCCTTCAGATGTGCTTCCTCCTCTAGGTCCAACCCCAGGTACGCCCAGGTTAAATAATCTGCCATTACCTGTAGCTAGCCGAGTATGCAAAACGTCTTGACCTGTGAAGCTGGTTTGTAGGTCTAAACGTACCCTATCTTGTAAGACGGTATGATTCCCCTTGCCAGCATTGTTATCTCCCAAGGTATCAGATAGTGCAAAAATCGCTTCTCCCACAAGTTTAGTGGTGGTTGAGAACTGATTTGCCTGCAATTCTGCAGTACGCGATTCTAACGCATCGACACGACCACGGAGAGTTGCAAGTTCGGCGGAAAATTCTTCTTGCAATCGCTGTAAAGTAGCCAAATCTTCTTTTCGCACCACGTTAGATGTTGCTGTGGCAATCAACTCGTTGACCCGATCTAAACACGCATTTAAACCTGCTGCAAATTCATAACGAGTCAAAGCACGGTTACCGCGAAAAGTTCCATTAGGATAACCAGCTATACAACCATAGCGTTCAACTAAAGACTGCAATGATTGAAATGCCCAATCGGTTGGCTGTACGTCAGAGAACTGGGAAACTGATGTCACTTGGGACTGAGAATTTTGCCCTTCGTTGCTGTAGTTGTTAACTTGCTGCAAAACGTTGACATCTCTTTGTTGTGCCTGGGCTATCTTTTCTGACTTTTGGTCTAACTTTTGGGCAATTTTTGTGACAGCAGTCGAACTAGTTGATACTGGATTTTGGGCAATTGATGTGACGGCAGTTGAACTAGTTGATACTGGATTTTGGGCAATTGATGTGACGGCAGTTGAACTAGTTGATACTGGATTTTGAGCAAGTTTTGTGACGGTAGTTGAACTAGTTGATACTGGGTTTTGGGCAATTGATGTGACAGCAGTCGAACTAGTTGATACTGGGTTTTGGGCAAGTTCTGTGACGGCAGTTGAACTGGTTGATACTGGGTTTTGGGCAAGTTCTGTGACGGCAGTTGAACTGGTTGATACTGGATTTTGGGCAATTGATGTGACGGCAGTTGAACTGGTTGATACTGGATTTTGGGCAAGTTCTGTGACGGCAGTGGTATTTGCTAATACTGATGCAGATGTAGAAGCTTCTTGATTTTTGGCTGGTGAAACTTCTGTGTTCGTAACTCCAGAGCTTGTAGATTTTTGAGCAGCGATCGCACTGGTTGAAATCAGCAACGTTGCTCCTAAAACTGCTGGGCTAACCACCAAGGACTTCCACAAGAGATTAGACATTTTTCCCGTTCTCCTCACACTTTTTAGATGATTTTGTTTGCTGCAACTATTCTGGAAAATGAGACTTCAATGTGACTTCTCGTTTAAACCTCTAGACGAGGCTAACCTCAGAACACATTTTAGTTTTTGCCAAGCTAACAATTAGTTTAGTTAAGGTCAAAGAATTATGTAGTAACTTATGCAAAAACATAGCTGTATGTATGCGATTATAATTCATCCAAATGAGATGGCGAGACGCGAGTGTCGCCTTATCAACTGTCACACATCACTGCAGATTACATAGGAGATGGGGCATGGAAAATATGCCTCCTAACCCTGACTGATTTATAGCAGTTCTCATTTCGATGAACTACAGTTTTATATGAGTACATCTGCGGGTTTTTACCTCTTTGATGTACGGTAACCTATCGAAAATCGCTACAGGTAATCACCTCTAAGTAGTTTCAACGAAGAGGCGCTTTCCCAACCAGCACTGATTAAGTGTGACTGAAGGTGATTCCAACATTTCAAGTCGTACCAATATATTGAGCCCAAAATATAGATACATTTATCTAGCTTTGGGCAGAGATTTAGCTATAGTATTCTTCTTTTCTAGATCTAAAGTTCTTCTGCCTCAACTCATCAGGATCATGTGTTGCGAGTGTGGCCCATTTAGTTTTTTTAAATTCTCTGCTCCCTGCTAAGAGCCCCATAAATAACTATCCGCTCTTACCTTAGATCAGGGAACCTAAAGTAAGAGCGGTCTAGCGGGTCTTCAGGTTGCAACCAGACTGCCGGGAGGAACTCCAAACTAGCCTAGCTACTTGGTCTAACTTAGTCTTGCAAGAAGACTAAAGCCAGCTTTTAGAGAACAGCCCCAGCACACAGCCGGCTTGCTGCAACCTGATGACCCATGCGTTTACTACTTTCTATCATGGGCATCACCTCCTTGTTGCCTAAGCGGTCTTACTCTCAAAAAGGCAGAGCGTTGTTGCTCTGAGCTTTACTTTATTTACAATAGCACATCAAATAGAAAAAACCCCACCTATTGGTGGGGGAGATTTCAGTGATCAAAGATGCCGAAAAGTCTATGCTGATTACAAAGCATTACCGCGAGGTAGAACTTCCTCAGGGAATATAAAGTTTTCGTGAGGCTGATCTTGAGGAGCCATCCAAGCGCGGATACCCTCGTTGAGCAAAATGTTCTTGGTATAGAAAGTTTCAAATTCTGGGTCTTCTGCCGCCCGCAGTTCTTGCGACACGAAGTCG
>CAIVAU010000033.1 GCA_903903925.1 uncultured cyanobacterium | reverse complement strand
TTGTGATGAAAAACTTGAAATCGATACCACCCAAGACCTCATCCCTTGGATGAAGCGAAGGTGGGAATCTTTACAGGCAACCCTTCCTAAAAGCATCCGCCGGAAGTTTAACCCCGGACCCCACGCCGAACAATTCGACCGCCAAGAGGAAGTGATTGGCAAATTAGAGTACCGCCGTTACTTTGTGCAGTATCTACACAGCGACGACAACCGGGGGATGGTAAATTTCGCCAAAGCGATGGCTCCACTGGTTTCTGGTGGCCGAAGGTCGAATGGGAACGGATTCAAGCCCAAAGTCGACCCCTACGCCGGAAAGACACCCGATGAAATCGAGGAAATGAAGGAGCTTGAGAAATGGGCATAGACAGCGCCAAATTTACCCGCCTGATAAAAGACTTCGAGGCAGCGCTGGGTCCAGGTATGCGCACCCCTGAGTACCGGGAGGAGGTGGTGCGCTGGCGCAAGGCGGTGTTCCAAAAGGTGGAGAGGTTTGACGAGGATGTAGTAAGGAAAGCGCTGGACTCTCTAAGCGATTCAGCGGAAAAGTGGCTGCCGCCGGCTGGGGCGATCCTTGCGGCCTGTGAGGATGCAGCCAAAAAGCCAGTGGAGCGCCAAAAGCCAAAATCCCGCCGAATGACTCACCAGTGCATTACCTGCACTGAGAATAGCGCTCTGCGGGATCTGGCGGCTATTCTGCCTTACGAGGCGGCGCACGTTGGGTGCCCCATCACCCAGGCGATTTGCCCAATGTGCGCGAAACATTTTCAGCAGGTGAATCCAATTATCGGGAGCCTGATGGCGGCTCGGCCCGACGAGACAGTGGGGTGGACGGCATGGCATAAGGGGTATCTTATCTGCGAAAAATGCGCGGAAGGTGGTGATTGATGGCAGTGCGCATCATGCCGCAAAGCCTCGACTCGGAACGGGCGATCTTGGGAAGTGTGTTGCTGGACAATCCCGCGCTTTTTGTGGCGATGTCGCTCCTATCGAAGTCAGACTTCTACGGCACAGCGAACCAGATTGTTTTCGAAAAGATGGTAGCGATGTCGGACGCTGGACGTCCCATTGACCCGCTTACCGTCTGCGATGGGTTAGGGTCCGACGGCACCCTCGATAAGGTTGGAGGCGCAGATTACATTTCCGCGTTGCCGGACGGGGTGCCTATCGGTACCCAAGCGGGCATAGAGGAATACTGCCGAATCGTGAAGGAGCGCTCTATTGCGCGGTCGCTCATCGCGTCATCTGAAAATGTCATCGCGAAGTGTTTGGCGGGTGAAGACCCTCGCTCTATTATCGACCTCGCGCAAGAGACAATGTTTTCCCTGTCCGGGACGGCGAATAAAGATAACTTCCGTACTTTCCGTGAGATACTGCGTGTTGATGGGCAGGACTTCGCTAAGATTTTCATGCCGTCTGGAGATGGTGGGGCCATACCGACCGGACTGGCAGACTTCGACGCATTGGTTCAGGGGTTTCACCCGGGGGAGCTGGTTATTGTGGCGGCTCGGCCAAGTACGGGGAAAACGGCGCTAGCGCTTACAATCGCCATGCGGCACGCCATCACACGCAGGGCGCATACCTGCTTTGCATCGATCGAGATGAACTGGCAGGCTATTCTGAGTCGGGCGGTGTGCAGCGAGGCCCGCATAGACTCTCATCGCCTCCGGATAGGATTTGTAACAGCGCAGGACATGGGAAAGGTTAGCAAGGCCTATGATTCCATTGTGGCGGCTCCTTTTTACATCAAAGACGGCAGTTTGACGCCGGCGGGGCTTCGCGCGATGGCCCGGAAGATGAAGGCGGAAGGGAAGTGCGACTCGCTTTGGGTTGACTACATTCAACTGATTTCGGTTGACAGGAAATTCGGCAGCCGAAACGAGGAAGTGGGGTACATTTCGAAGTCGCTTAAAGCTATAGCGACTGAGTTGAATATCCCGGTCGTGGCACTTTCGCAGCTAAGCCGGGCCGGAGAGGGAAAGAAACCGCGGAAACCTATTCTGTCCGACCTTCGGGACTCTGGTTCACTTGAGCAGGATGCCGACACGGTTTTGTTTCTGCACCGGGACGATAAACCCCTAGATGACGAGGACGGGACTTTTGATGGAGTGGGGCGGGTGCTCGGGATACTGGCCAAGCAACGTAACGGGCCAACGGGTGAGTTCCATTTGGCTTTTATGAAGAAGTTTACGCGCTTCGAGAATTTGGCAATGGAGTGACGAGTCCCCGCAGAGCAAGCGCGGAAGCGGGGAGCGTTGGCGTAAGTCCCAGTGCAGCACCTGCACTGGAAAATGAACACTGTGGAGATTTGTGAGTTATGGGCGGACAACCCTGCTTTTTACCTCGTCTACCTTTTCACAGGGAAGCCGCCCACCAGATTGGAGGCAGGGATGAGTTTTAGAAATGAAATAGTTGAGGCACTCGCTAAATTATGCGCATCCTTCGTTGTTATCGGTTTCATGATCATTTTACCACTTCTTATATGCGAACACATCTGTTGGGTTGTCGATAGGCAATTCCCAGAGCAGTCTCCATGCAACCAACCCAACGTATGCGACACATTCCACCAATACCTAAAGCATGACGCGCTCGATTTTTGGAACAACGATGTCAAGAAATGGTAGGGCGATCGGAGGCAGGTATGAGCAAGACATTTGAAGAGTTCTGGAATTCAAATCCAAAATGGGTGAAGAAATATTCCCCACTAGACCCTATTTATGTTGCTGCCGAGATCGCGTGGCGTGATGGCCACAAAGAAGTATCGGACCTCAAGCAGCAATTAGCAGAGGTGCGGGACAAGGCACTGGCGGAGTGTTTAGCCATATTCGGCCTTCCGAAATGGGTAAAGGATGAGATTAAGCGAAAATACTTGGTATGAGTGATTTGCTCGCTTTAAAGCCGACTGTGGCAGTGTTAGAACCAACAGGGGTAAACTATTCAAAGTTGTGGATTCACCACCTCAAGAAAAGCAGGGGTAGAAGTACTGCTGGTAGGTCACGATAAACTACGTCGATATCGCAACACTGAAGATAAAGATGATGCAGGGGATGCATACGCACTCGCGAGTTATTATTTTGAAAATTATCGCTCCTCCAAGTGCAAGGTTCACGAAAGCGTCACCCGATAGCGCTAGATCTCCGAGAAATAGCATTGAGGTTAAATCACGTCAACCGATTGCAAAACCCGGCTATCAATCGATTACGACAGGATTTAGCATGTTTGTTTCCCGAAGCATATAGCAAATCGATACAAGCAAATCTGTTTTGGGGATGGCTGGCTTTCCTTGCGCTCATCCAACAGGTATGATGAAGAACTTAAGCACAGTATTGGGTTGGGGATAAGTCCATTTACCCGAATGGAAGCACAAAACGGAGCTGAAAATTTGGGAGATGGAAGAAAAGTTGCTCTTTGCGGATGAGAACCTTATAGCGCTCCCTTGCTTTGTACCATATATTACAGTGTTTAAACGCTTCTGTGTTTAGTGAACGCACCCAAGCAATGATTCTGTCGCAAATCTTTCCGTTAGAAGAGTTTTTGGATGAATTTGGCAAACCAATCGTCACCAATCGATTTGGGTAAACGTGGAAAAGTCGTCGCTAAGAGAGAGCATTCACGCCGATGGTTTCACTCATGCTTTAGGGGTAGCACCTCGGGAAGTACAGTCGGGAGATAGTAAAAAATTGAAGAAATCTGGTTCCCAGTTGTGTAGAACATCCTTGTGGCAGTGGGTGATGATGGTTCTAGAGGCGATAAGGTGCCGACTTCACTCCACTCAAAAATTGCTCAGCACCTCGCCATTTGCTTGGATAATCAAAAGCAAAAAACCAAGGCGGCAAAGGCTCGCACTCGCATTATGGGTCGCGCTGCCATGTTGCTGTTTCGGGAGTTGGTTAAAGAGCTTGCAGCCCACAAACAAAGCGACAACTCAACAGTTGACCCAGAACTAGAGGTATAGACCCCAACAACGAGTGTTAAATTACACTCGTTTTATTTCAATGTCTAGTGGGGATTCGCTATCGCCATGAATTGCAAGTTCTATCTTGGACGACTTACAGGCAGGTCAATTCATATTTTTCTGCCTGTAACACAAGAGAATCTGGCTGCAACACTTCAGGATTTCCCTTGACCCATCCCCTCAATTGCTCTACTTCGTCTCGTCTAAAGTCTGTTATTTGACTTGGGTCTAAGGCTAGTAGTCTCTTGATTGAAGAAATCACCTCAACTCTGGTCCATCCTTGAATGAGATTATTCTCGATTAATTCATCCAAATTTTTGTAGGGAAAAGCAAAAAAGTTTCCTGTTGATATTGTTATATCCTCCATCGGTGGATTTTTAGTGATTTCCTCTCTCTTCCCTGACCTGAAAAAACAACGCCACAATTCTTTAACTGGCACTCCCAGCATTGACTCAATCTCTACAAACTCCCACTCCGTATCAGTGCATCGTTGTTCTACTTGAACTTCGTAGACATGCATCCAAGTCAAGTAATGACGAGAAACTATGAGTGCAGGCTCCTCATGAATTACTTTTTGATCCCAGAAGTATTGGTTTAAAATACGTTCCGGTTTAGTGTCCTTATGTATTATCTTTGAGAAATTTGGGTTGTATACTGTCCCATCTAGATAATACTTACGGTAAATAACTGGGTCATTGTCAATAAAATCTGTTGTTTTTGGTACTGGCATACGGATTTTACTCTCTTGGTTCTCTTGTAATTGCACATTTAAATACAGGTCTACTGGGAATGTCCTCTGTGCCGGGACTAGGGATTCCAACTCTGGCGGTTCTGCCCGTCCATCTACCTCCATGCCTCCTCTGGTACTCTTCAGCAAACCTTTGGCATTGCTCGCGACTATGAAGACCAGGAACTTCAATAGTATCTTTATCCCCTGGTGGCTCATTTAAAACATCCTCAACGCTTTTATGAGTCCTATGCGCTGGTATTTGCCCAGCAGGCACTCTACGTACCACCCCAGTTACCGTATTTCTGATAATATAGTACACTACCCCACCAATAACTACAGTACCGGTTACCACGCATGAAGGCACATCCCTACATTCGGGTGCTGTTATGGGATTCGCTTCTACCTTGTCTAATTTCAGGGTAGTAATGGAAAGTGTCACAGCAATTGCGACACTAATGACTTGTTTAATTCTGTTCATATTTATCCTCAAACGAACATGGAATCACGAAGATACGGTAAGGCGTGAGTTCAACCAAAAAACTCCTCAAATTTCAATACCTTTCCTAGAACTGGATGCTCTTCGGCACGAAGCGCATCCAGAAACGCCCTACGCTGCTTGCAATTCAGATGAGCGTGAGTGTTGCTTCAATCGCTCCCACTCCGAAGGTGTCAGTTCGTCAAACGGTTTATCCAGCAAGTGATCAATGTCAGCTTCCTCGGTTGCTGTGTCGGCAACCAGTAGCCCAGCAGTTGCTACAATCAGCAGATGTGCCTCGGCTGCGGTGTTGCATCGTGGCTGTGAGTTGGTGTAGCTTGATTGAACTACCCAAGAGCCATCAACAGCTTGGTAGAAGGTGCCTAGTATTTGGCAACCATGCCACACGCGGTAGAGTTCACCAAATTCGCTATCTAGTGTGGAGTCGATTTCGATTTCAGGGGCGATTTCTTGGGCTTGGGCTTCGATGTAAGCATTCAGTTCTGCTTGCGCGATGATTTGCTCGTCAATGATGACGAGGTGAGAATGTTGTAGCATAGAAAAAACCTTTAACGAGGGTTTGCAGAAAGTAAGCGCTCACTTTCCACGGCTAGCGCTTGCTTTCTTGTTTTGTGCGGCTTTGGGTATTCCCTGTTGCCTTGAATCTATTGTAACGCATTTGCGACGCGATTGGAAATTTGCAACGCGAATATTTCCTTTATATATATGGAAGAACTATAATTCAGAAAGAAGATTGCAACGCGATACAGGTCAAGGGAACCATGAAAATGGATAGTCAAATAAACTTCCGTACATCATCGGCAATCAAAGAGCAAGTCGAAAAGATAGCCGAAAGCCGAGGAGTCAAGGCATCGCAATTAATCAACGAGATTGTTGCCGATTTCTTAAATCGAGGAAGTCAATCAAATGAGGTAACTACTTTAGAAAAACTGAATGAACTGGTAGTTTCTCACCAAAGAAAGCTAGAGGAACATCAACGGATGATCGAGACGTTAACAAAAAAATTAGTAGCCTGAGAGCAGAAAACCAGTCTCTCAGGCAACAGCGTGATCGCATACTGCGAATCATAAAGGAAGACCCGCCTCCGTCGAATGACTTGGCGGGTTAAGTTTTATTTGGTGATAAGCGTTGCATTGCAACGCTTATGTATTACAATTATGGCATAACTATCGCACGCTTGCTTTCTCCAAGTGCATCGCAATAAATTCTACTTATTGCCTTGTACTGCGATCGCCCTTTGGGTGATTGCGTCACAACCAGCATCGCTTCTTCTCCAGATGAAGCGTCGCAACAACTTTCCTGCATCCATGCAAAGTACTAGTTAAGACCCCCACTGTCAGTTTTGCTGTTCTTGTGGTGGGGGCTAGTCGAAAAATAAAAATACTATGATTCAAATTCTATCAAATTCCCCTTCACCTTGCATAGGGGTAGATGTTGTTGACTCTCAACAAGTCTCCTTTGAGTGGATACAGAGCCTGTCGCCAGAACAGAAAGACGCGGCACTCTACAGACTTTTCAGGACAATTGAAGCAAGACCAACCCTAGTAGAGTTGTTCGCCATCAACCAAGTGATTTATCGTACTGTTTCAGGCAACACGTTCACCGAATCTGCTGACTCGGCGGCGAAAAGAACAGGACATGACCGCAAAACGATCCTCAAAGGACTTGACCAAGCAGTTGAGCAGAACATCTTGTTCGAGAACAAACGCCCTGGAACCAGCACTGAGTATTCCTTCACACCAGTAGAGGAATGGTTGCCTGAGCCGGTAGTCCGTATTAAGGACATCCGTACAAGGAAAATCCTAGAGTTTCCATCATCACGTAATAATGAGTCAGTAAAAACTGAACAGCAAGTAAGCAGCAATCATGAGGTAGTCCATAATACGGACTACCCTGAAATGGACTCAAACATGTTGTTTGTTGTTAATAATTTAAAAGAAGAACAACTTGAAGAAGTTAGTTTCCAAAGTGAGGACACCCCAACGATTTGGAGAAGAAACCCCGACGCTACCCGCTATTGTCAAATCCCTCCCATTTATGATCAAGACACTGGTGTAGAAATTCAGCGACAGATGGACTCTGAGGGGCTGACAGCACAGAAAGTGGTGGGGCGTGCAGTGCGTTTAAGTAAAGCCCCATTGATGTTGTTAAAGTTGTTGGTCAGCATCAGCACAGAACTAGCCAATTCTTTCTTCAAGTCCCAGCCTGAGCCAACTTCAAAACCCAAGGAGGATGAATCCGTCCTGGTCTCCCTAGAACTGTCCAAAACCCTAGAAGTCATTGGTGTCAATCTTTCAGGTCGGCTATTGCAGAAGTGCGTGACAGAATATGGTGAGGAAGTAATGCTTAATGCTGCTCAAGAACTCAAGAGAACTGGAGTTCTGGCCAATAAAGAGAATCCTACGGGCTATTTCCTTGGATGCTTGAAGAATGGCATGGGACAAAAGCCAGCCGCCGCGCAGAAAATAGAGCCAGAATTCGAGGAGCAACAAACAAAGCCTACTTGCAGTACTAGTGAGATGGGGCAAGCCATGAAACCGGTGGCTAGCTTCTCTCAGGTGCAAACTAACCCAAGAGTCACAGTGGCGTGCCTGATCATTGAAGGGCAGTATGAGCGTGCAGCCATCTTAGCTGGGCTATATGGCGTTGACTATGAGGAATTGGTAACAGAGTGTGGGGTTGATGATCCGAGGGCAATCATTTTGGTGAGGAAGGTGACTAACTAATCACGTCTACTCTTGGGGAAGGCGATCGCTCCCTAGCTGAATGGTATGTTATGGTTCTGGTGTAAAAAAAGGGAGGGTTGCGTTCCATTCCTATACTTTCCTATCGCGTCTTAACGCGCTCATATAAGTACAAAAAGCAAGTCAAATAAATACTAAGTATCTACCTTGACATTCCCGAGATGTGTAACACTTTGCGAAACACAATCTTATCATCTCCTGTTGCGTAAAAATCGCGGATGCAAGCCTCCTCCTCGAAACCACACTTTTTGTAGAACGCCCGTGCGTGATCAAAAAAGTGCTAACGTTTCTACCAGAAGCATTCGCCCATGATGTCTTGAGTTGTTTTCTATATTAACTTGTCCGTAACAATAACCACAAAACTATGACACCTGCGACAAATTCTTCAAACGAACCCCCAAAACTGCAACGCAATACGCTGCAATTGCGCCATGCAGTCGTTATGGCAGTCGCTGCGATGTCTCCGGTAGGTGCCATATTTTTTAATAGCACTCCACAAGTGGGACTCGTCGGTGCAGCGATGCCGTTGTGCTATATCGTTGGTTTTGGTATGGCTTTGTTGGTTGTCAATCAGCTCAGCTTACTTGCAGCCGAGTTTCCTACAAGTGGTTCGTTTTATACCTTTGTGAATCAAGGATTAGGAGTGCGCTGGGGCTTTCTCGCTGGCTGGTTGAGTTTAATTTCCTTTGGCATCGTGGCTATTCCCTCTTTCATTGTCGTATTGAGTGCGAATTTTCAAGAATTACTGCTGCACTGGTTTGGCGTACACTTACACTGGACATTATGGTATTGCTTGTTCTCTTTAACCTTGGCAGCAGTGTGTTATCGCGGCATTCGCTTCTCGCTGCAATTGGATCTGACACTATTTATATTTGAACTCGGCGTTTGTCTGTTCCTCGCGCTCATGGTGTTCATGCAAGCTGGCAAAACCGGACAACTGACGCTCGTACCCTTCACGTCCGAGGGACTACCACAACATAGTAACCTGGTTTCCGGTGTGATTTTGTCCATTCTCAGTTTCGTCGGGTTTGAAGGAGCAACCACCTTGGGTGAAGAAGTTCAAAAGCCCCGACAGTCAATTCCCAAAGCGATGGCGATCACTGTAGTTCTTGTTGGCGTATTCTATGTGCTAATGTCATATGTGGCAACGGTGGGATATGGCATTCATAACATGGCAGCCTTTGCCCAAGATGCCGCCCCCTTCGATACGATCGCACGTCACGTTTGGGGCTCGGGGCTCGCTTTATTGATTGATTGTGCCGGAATTATTGCCGGATATACCTGTGCCGTTGCTTGTCTCAACGGTGGCGCTCGGATTGTCCATACTATAAGTCGAGAAGAACTATTTCCCCGTTGGTTGGCGCACATTCATCCCACCTATCACACACCAGCCAATGCCATTTTCGCATTGAGTGGTTGTTCTGTGTTTGTCGGGCTGGGGTTGGGAATCCTGTTGACACCGATTCAGGCTTATGCTTTTCTGGGAACAGTCTTAACGCTGGCTTCCATAGCGATCTATGGATTGATTAGTTTGGCATGTTTTCGATATTTCTGGACAAAACGCCGTACTCAATTGGAGCAAAACTCGATGACTCGCTTGAGATGGTTGCGTCATGTTTTACTACCTTGGCTGTCGATCATCGCAATCAGCGTTGTTCTAGTTGGCACCCTTTATCCCCCTCCACCAGCACCGCTTGATTTCGCACCAATTGTCGTCTTGATTTGGCTATTGCTGGGAATCGGAGTGTTCTATTTCCTGCAAATTCACAAACCTTCAGCTATTTGTCAGGCAGGAATTGTTGTCGTTGATGAAACTGAAACCCTCAGTTAGAACAATGTAGTACTGATGCAACTTCGGAGTTGCGGCGACTAAGAACAGAATTCAAAGGGTGTAGGGGGTGGCTGAGTGGGACCCACGCCACCTATATGTGGGATTGAAACAATGACGCCTCAACCAGGAGCGCCTACAAGGGCGATCGGACAATCTGAATGGCGTTGTGTCGGTTAACGAATTTGTCATCCGTGACGCAACCACCACCCATCACGTGTTTGGTAGTGTAATATGTTTGTGATTGCGGTAGGCTCAGATCTTGCACCTCTACGTACAAACCCAGATAACGTAAAAATATGGGCGATAAAGCTACCTGATTTTTCTGGTTTTTTATCGCTAAATCAAGGGTTGTAGTTTAATACTGAGTGATTAAAATACAATCGTATATCCAGGTGCAAGATGTGAGGGTGCTGCGCAGAGCGCAATCACGTTTCACGTTTGAAATCCCCCAAATATTTGCATACTTTCTTTTGTGGCTTCTAAAATTTTTGCCATGAGATTCCACTCCTTATAGTTGTAAAAATTAAAGGCATAAATTCTTAAAAAGGGGAGGATTTTGACTTGATAAAGCGAACGTTTACACTCCTCCCTGCCAGACAAAAATCTCCAAATCTAGGGGTTTTGGGCCAATCAACTTTGATTCGCACTGTCGCTACCCGTACTGGTAGTTGACGGCGGGCAATTTCTGGCGGTGGTTCTACAATATATTTCCCCACTTCAATACGACCTGTACCTGCTCTGATTGTCTCTACTTGTCCAAACCATTGAGTATTACTTAACCCACTAAGAATGATTTCTGCCGCTTGTCCAATAACAAGTTTATTAGCATCCGTCTCATTTACAAATGCTTCTACCCAAAGATTGTTACAGTTGAGTAATTGAATAATTGATTTGTTAGCTTCGACTTTCTCCTGTGGCTGAGTATCAATTGACCAAATCACGCCTTTTGTCGGTGCTAACACCGGGACAAATGCTTGAGCCTGTAATTCTTTACTAGTACTGACGAGTTGTGATCGAATGCTTTGCAGTTGTTTTTCCAGGTTTTTTCCTTGTTGCTTAAGGTCTGTTAACTCTACCTCAAGTTGGTAAACACGCATTTCAGGATAACTTAAGGTGCGAGTGTCCTCTAATTGAAGTCCGACTTTCGTTGCCTCTAAGACAAGTTTGGCTTGTTCAATTTGTGATTGAGTTTCCTTGACTTTACCAGATGCTTGCTGTGCTGTTGCGATTTCGCTTTCAACCTTGGAGAGAGAAACTACCCCCTCTTTACTTAAGAGATTATAGCGTTGAGCTTCGGTAAGCGCTAGTTTTTCTGCTGCTTGTGATTGAATCTGTTGACCTTCATACTGCTTTATCTGTTGACGAGCATAGTTGCGCTGAAGATTTTTTTGAATGTCAGTTTGTTGTTTAAACAACCTCATCAATTCATCTCGATTTCCAATTTGCTGTTTTACCCCAGAGATTTGCTGTTGAACATCCTGTAGGCGAGTTTCCAATTGCTGCTTGTCAATTTTGAGGACTGATACTCGTGGATTTTCGACAGTAGATTTAATTGTGCCGATTTGTGTACCTTTCTCAAGTTGGTTGCTCAACTTAATTTTCTCGCTTTTCAACTCTAGCTCGCCTGGGATGGATGCCCGCACAAAAATGATTTCACCGTTAACAAAAGCTTGTACACTAAGAACTTGAGAAAAGTTGCGTCTCAGCCTAACTCCAATAACAGCTAGACAGATGAAGACTAGAATCGAAAGGATAATTTTTCCTGAAGCTGTTTTAATTAATTTCATCAAACAAATGGCAGAAAAGATTTTCTGTACTATGCCCGACTATGGGCGGGTATGCGCGAAAACCAACCTCTAAACAAGTACAGGACGTAATTTCATTCCTTAAGCAACAAACAAAGCATACGGCAGCCTCAAGAATCCCAGGTAGCTCCATAAGCTGGAATACCTTTCCCCAAACAAGTCTTGACTACCTTTTCTGTAACCGCTTTGTTGGATACACAAAACACAGCTTGCGCCCTAAAATCTTGAACAGCTTCAATGGCTAGCTGCTCTACATTTGGTCTACCATGTATTCCTGTATCGAATATATTGCAATGAGGATGAGAGTCAAGTAAAGACCAAATCTCTTTGCCATAACTTTGTTCGTGTTCGTTAGCGATCCACACAATACAAAGTTTATGACCATTTTTTATCACATGAGGTATGACTGGTGCAATTCCTGCTCCAGTTGCGATGACAACTACTCGTGAATAAGCATTAATTGAGAACATAAAACCAGGAGGCTTAACTCGACGAACCCATAGTCGTTTGGGCAAATTCCCTTTTTCAACTTGACGAATCAAGTTTTTAGTCCAGTCGCCTACCGCACCAATGATTAAATGAATTTCTGATTTTGCCGTTTGTTTGCTCTTACTTGTTCTTGCAACAGAAAAGGAATGCCATTCAATACCATCTAGACTAATTCGAGCAAATGTCCCTACGTCAGCCATTCCTGGAAAAGTTACAACTAAAACCCCAACAGATGGACAATGCATCCTAAAATTATCAAAATACTGGACGCTTATCCAAGGCAAAAATATACTAAAAACCATCAACCCGATCATGAGTAAAACTGGATTAGTTAATAAAGTTTCTAGAGGATAAGCTTCGTTGAGAGCGATGATAAATTGAAATCTAATTTGATGCAAGACGAGAATACTCAAACAAGACCATCCTAGATAACGATGGCTTATTTCAAACGTATCATGAAATTTATCGCGGAGTGGAGGAATAGCGGTGAGGATAATAATAAATAAAAGTGTTAACAGTATACTGGATATAACGATTGATATAGGATCACTGGATGTAGCCATTGATAAAGGATCGCTTGGATCTCCCAACTGCTGGAATACATCAACAATTAGCCACAGAAAACCCCAAGTAGCACATGAGGCGTGAACGCCACCGATGTAATGAACGCCACTATTAAGATAGTATTTGCCATAAACAATCTTTACCGAAGTCCACACTGCTAGACGATACAATAAATGCAAAATTAGTTCATTCCGGACTAAAATAGCTACTAGTATATTGCCGACACTAAAAATTGCCGTTGAAATATCAGTCAAATATATTGTTTCGTAAAAACTAACTAAAAGTAAAATATTGACGCTAGAAACCAAAATCCACCAAAAAACATGCATATTTAAGTTTTGCTTGAACATAAATTTTTCTCCTGATATCAAGTTCAAATAACACCTCAGCGTTCATCAAGGGTAGGATAGCATTTGAAGTAGAACAAGATGTAAATTAGTTTCTTCTGAGGTGTTTCTAAGCGAACTTTTCTTCTGGCTCTCTTGGCTCTTTGACGCAATTTTTTGCACTTAATGAGTTTATTTACTCATAAACATATATTTGCATACCTGGTTAATAAAAATCTATTTAAAAATCATAAAAATGCCAAATATCTATCTCAAGATAGATAACTTTATGTGCTATTTTAAATCAGCCTAACTATCTATATAGGTGTAAGCCAAAATAACTTATGCAGTGTTAAAAAATTTCAGCTACTTTGTGCTGACGCTTCATTCCTTCATGCCCGTAGTAAGTTGTGAGGTGTGAGCGATCGCCTTACTGATTGCCAGTATTCAACAGCCAATCAATTGTGCCTCCGAAAGGAGAGACTTTAACAGTTTTTCTTTATACTTGTAAGCACCGCTAGCACCACTGCAACCACTTCCACTTCTACTACAGCTAGCACCACCACCACAACGACAGCTGCTGCATCTACAGTCTCGTCACAAACAGCACAGCCCGTAGCCGCTAAGAGTGGAAATAATTTGATTATAAGCAGTATCCCGCCAGGGACTTATACCGTGGCGAATGCTGCTAATCTTAGTCAATCGAAGGTTTATACGGTGACGAGTAGGGGGTGTTTGGTGGGGGATAGAACCCAGATTGGTAGCCCCTCGAAGTTTCTGGTTAGTCGTCAGGGGCTGACCTTTCCACTCTTATTGGGGCTCGCTGAGTACAATTCCAGCGGCGGCTATACCACAGTGTTAGTTTACAGTTTACATAACATTCTTGCGCGGGAGTCACAGGATTCGATGTCGCCAAAATCGGGGCGCTTAGCCAGACTAAAGATAACACAGTAGCAGCGATTGGCACTGCGCCATGCATTTATGCGATCGCGCTAAACCAAATATCGTTTTTCTCCATCGCTTCTTGGGGAAGAGCGATCGCTCTCGCCCTATTCCAGTCACATGTTTTGTCATAAATAAGAGTGTAGACCAAATGATGCACATTGTCAAGACATCTGTGCGTACAAAAAGGGGTGTTATTTCTTGACTTAACAAGTTATATTGTTAGTACAGTTGTCATGACCAACGACTGCATAGGCGCATATATTGACAGCAGGAACAAAGACACTACCTCATAGGCAAACACGCTCGTTATGAACGCAGACAACCGGATTATGGTGCGGGTTAATACAGCAAAAAAAGACGCCTTCATGAAAAAAGTTAAGCAGGAAGGCAAAAGCGCTTCTGAAGTACTTTTGGAGCTAATTGACGACTATCTAGGTGTATCCTCAGCCAAGAAAAAAGAATTAGAAGAACTGAAGCTTGGATTAAGAGAGGAGATTAAAAATGAGATTAAAACAGAACTTAAGCAGGAATTTGGCGGCGAACTTGCATTACTCAAGCAGCAACTTCTGGGCGAATCCGCAGCTTGATCCCGTCCTACGAATCTCTCTGGTAATAGCACATGGACGTCCTGAAGACAAAGAAAAGAGAAACCCGCCTCATCTTGGGCGGGTTTTGTTTTTTGTAGATCAATTTGTGCGTCTTGTGTTAGTCTAATTGTCATAACAAATTAAAACCCCAGTGCGTGCGTCAGAAACAATCACTGGGGACAGATCCACGAACTTACAGTTCATGATTATCCAAACAATACCACATTCCCATGCAAACTGCATCGGGACCGATTCCCCACGCCCAGATAGCAGAAGAGATCATGCTCTATCCATAGAGATAGGTGAGCCATGATCACAAATCTATTTCCTCAAAGTGGACTTGACGCTGTTGACTCCTACTCTGGTATCACCTATGAGTGGATTCAAAGCCTGTTGCCAGAACAGAAAGATGCAGCACTCTACAGACTGTTCAGGACAATTGAAGCAAGACCAACCTTAGTAGAGTTGTTCGCGTTAAACCAAGTCATTTATCGTACCGTCTCAGGCAACACGTTCACCGAATCTGCTGACTCGGCGGCGAAAAGAACAGGACATGACCGTAAAACAATTCTTAAGGGACTTGATCAAGCAGTTGAGCAGAATATCCTTGAGAAGAGCGATCGCCCAGGCACAAGCACTGAGTATTCTTTCAAACCAGTAGAAGAGTGGCTAGCAGAGCCAGTAGTCCGTATTAAGGACATCCGTACAAGGAAAGTTATACAGTTTCCATCATTACATCATACTGAGTCAGTAGAAGATGAACAGCAACTAAACAGCAATGAAAAGGTAGTCCTTAATACGGACTGCCCTGAAACGGACTCAAACATGTTGTTTGTTATTAATAATTTAAAAGAACAACAACAAGAGGTTAACGTCCCCGCTGCGGACACCCCAACGATTTGGCGTAGAAACCCTGACGCCACCCGCTATTGTCAAATCCCTCCCATTTATGATCAAGAAATTGGTGTAGAAATTCAGCGACAGATGGACTCTGAGGGGCTGACAGCACAGAAAGTGGTGGGGCGTGCAGTGCGCTTAAGCAAAGCCCCCCTGATGTTGTTGGAGTTGTTGGTCAGCATCAGCACAGAACTAGCCAATTCTTTCTTCAAGTCCCAGCCTGAGCCAACTTCAAAGCCCAAGGAAGAGGGAGAAGCCCTGGTCTCGTTGCAGCTGTCAAAAACCCTAGAAGTCATTGGTGTCAATCTTTCAGGTCGGCAATTGCAAAAGTGTGTGACAGAATATGGTGAGGAAGTGATACTGAATGCGGCTCAAGAACTGAAGAGAACTGGAGTTCTGGCCAACAAAGAAAATCCTACGGGCTATTTCCTCGGCTGTTTGAAGAATGGCATGGGACAAAAGCCAGCCGCCTCGCAGAGAATAGAGCCACAAGAGGAGGAGCCAGACGTGAAATATACGTGTAGTACTACTGAAATGGGACAGGCGATGAAAAAGCCTGTGGCTAGCTTTTCTCATGTGGAAACTAATCCCAGAGTCACAGTGGCAAGTCTGATCATTGATGGGCAATATGAGCGTGCTGCTATCTTGGCGGGGCTATACAAGGTTGACTATGAGGAAGTCGTAACTGAACTTGGGATTGATGATCCGAGGGCAATTATTTTGGTGAGGAAGGTGACCAATAAATAGGAAATATAATTGATGACGAAGAAGTGGCGTTGATAGATTCGGCTATAGCCACTGGTCGGGAAGCGTGATAAGTACTATGGGACTTATGGATGGTTGGTGATTCGGCTCACAGGGCATTCGTCCAAGTGGCGGGATTTTCTTTATAGATAGCGCTACAGAGAGCTTTCCCTTGTCACGAGAGTCAAATTCCACCCTTCGATCTGCTGCACTCGACTCACTTCATGTGGCTCACGAAGACAGCTTCTTTTATTTCATGGGTGTAGTATGTCTGTGATTCTAGTGTAGAGGGGCGTCAGCGTAGCCAGACCAAAGATAACAACGACTTTATTTTAAATGTAGAGTATGAGGCTCTGTCTTTCCTGCTAAAATTATGTAGTAATCGCATAA
>CAIVAU010000032.1 GCA_903903925.1 uncultured cyanobacterium | reverse complement strand
TAGGGACAATAACAACAGGTACTGTTTGGATATTTTTATTATTAGAAAACAATGTCGTAAAAATAGACTTAACAGAATACTCAATTAAGCAAGCAGATATGATCTTAGGGATACTCAGTTTAGTGATTGCTATCCCTTAGTCGCAAATATCGCAAAAGTTGGGGCGACATAGAAGCCCTTAACGCAGATAAGATCAGCTCCATAATTTACCTAATTCCCACTCTTCCCACGCTCGCATGGAGTTGAAAGCGATCGCCCAGAGATGCAGCTGCAAAACTTATCGCCCAAGGCACTCTCGCGCTCGCGCGATCGCTTCTGCTACCACTACCACAACGACAGCTGCTACTCATCAAAGTCTCGTCACAGACCATACAGCCAGTTGCAGCGTTTGATGTGGGAATAATTTGATTATTTCAACAACCGCCAGGGACTTACACTGTTGCTAATGCGGCTAATCTTGCTCAGTCGAAGATTTATACTGTGACAACGAAGGCAAGTTTTGTGAGCGATGCCTGCGGCGGGCTTCGCCTACGCACTACTATTGGTAATCCCTCCAAGTTTCTGGTTAGTAGGCAGGGGCTGACGTTTCCGATTGACTGGGCGTCACTAACGACGATTCCGGCAGCGGCTATACCGTCATGTTGATATGCGGTTTACGTAACTTTATACGCGGGAGTCACGGACATAGAACTTCGTCTGATCCATAAAGCTATCAAAAATCTGGCGAAATTGGTAATATTGTCAGGAATTGTATCTTGTACATTTGTAGATTGTAACTGAGTAGTGCGATCGCTTGAGATATGAGCTTATCTGGTCAACAGCGTAAACAATTACAATTCGCTTTAATTGATGCTTTTCCTACTACAGCATCCTTAGAGCAGATGTTGGCATTTGAATTAGATAAAAAGCTAAGAGCAATTGCAGGTGAAGGGAGTTTACAAGAGATTGTCTTTCAATTAATACAAACAGCAGAATTGCCACCATTTGCTCGTCATTACTCCTAATAAAATGATGAGAGAGAGTGGCGCAGCGTTGCGGAGTTGGCGAATAATCCAAGGCATGGGAATTCAAGAACAGTGGAGATACTGTTTTTAGTGTTCCCATGTCGCGCTACAAGGGAGCGATTGGCTCCTACTGTGCATTTATGCGATCGGCACTGATTGTGCCTTTATGCAATCGCGCTAAACCAAATATTATCCTCTGGTAGGTCAAGTCGCTTCGCTCCAATTCAAAATTCAAAATTCAAAATTCAAAATGACAACCCCATAAATAAATTTAGGGGCTCTGAGTCAGCGGACGCAGCAACTTCGGCACTACGTGTCTCGAAATATATATTTTTTTCATTTTCCATAAATGAATTTAGGGGCTTGTATCCTTAATTAAACAATTCAAAATTATTTCTTAAATTTTGAATTTTGAATTTTGAATTACCCAAAGGGGTCAAGAAGTTCGGCGGTGGTGGCGTTGGGTAATTAGTGGGGTAGATGGGGATATGATCGCAATGCCCATTACTATGAGTCTACTGAGTTTAGCCTCAAATGTAACCATTGTTCTAAGTCAGTAGTAGCAGAGAGAGTGAATAACACATCGGTCAATTCTTCTAATTGCTCAGTGGATAATTTATGAATTTGCTCAATGACTGGCTCTCCAATCTCACCAAAACGTTGATTGACTAACCGCATAATTATCTTCTCCTATTCTACCAAATATCTCGTTTTTCGTTTTCTGATACGACCATACTGAACGTCGCTGCCGGCGTTTAGAAACCCGGTTTCTCTCACCTTGTTGAGAATGGTGCACGATATCATTATTGGTGTCCTGCAATAATAAATAGTGCTTCCGGTTGTCTTGCAATAAAAAGTCCTGGAGGAAGAGGTTGAGGATTTAAGCCACCCACAATCACCTCTGACTCAAGATCAGATAGTTCACGGTAAAATCCTATCTTTTTAGGACTCAACTCAGAAATTTTGATTCTGGCCATTTTTCAATCTCCTTATTCTTGTCTTTAATTTAGTATTTGGTTGTGTTTCGCTCGATATTCGAGATAAATTCTGACGGTAGTCTGAAACTACAAACAAACGTAGTGTATGGATTCAAGCGGATTCTCTTGAATTCCGAACAGGACTTAAAAAACTTTACAATCAGCTAATCTCCTTTCTTACAAAGCCTGATCAATAAATTATTCAAATAAGGACAATTGAACCAGTTGATCTTCCCTAACATGATCAAGATTAGACAACGAAATCCCCAACAACCGAATACTGCGGTCTTCTAGTTCAATCCCTTCAAACAGTGTCCTTGCCATCAGGCTAATCGCACCCAACTCGTTAATCGGAGTGAGCGATGTCTTGCTACGTGTAATTTGCTGGTAGTCCGAAAACTTTACTTTTAAAGTTAAGGTGCGTCCTGAAGTCTGATGCTGCTCTAAACGCTGCTGCACAATTTGAGCAATTTGTTCTAATTCCAACAACATTGACGCATAATCGCTTAAATCAACAGCAAACGAAGTCTCTGCACCAATTGATTTACGAACGCGGTTCGGTTCCACCACACGGTCATCCTGTGCCCTGGCGATTTTGTAATAGTGCTGCCCCACCTTGCCAAAGTGTTGTGTTAGTTCGGTGAGAGATCGCCCCTTCAAATCAGCACCGGTACAAATCCCCAATTCATGCATTTTAGCAGCAGTGACTTGCCCAATCCCATGAAACTTTTCAACTGGCAGAGCTTCTACAAAAGCCGAAGCTTGTTCCGGCAGAATCAGCTTCTGTTGTTGTTGTTTTGTGTAGATTATACAAATAGTTATTTGTATCTACATAACTACATGAATGATTTTTCTTATATGGTCGCCCATGAAGAAAGGAAATAAAATGCCACAGTCTCAGTTTATAGTACATCTGCACTATGGAAATTCTCAAGATTTTGACGAAGATAGGGGAAGGTCATAGAAGCACATCACCAAA
Organism: uncultured cyanobacterium; assembly: GCA_903903925.1. Lineage (GTDB taxonomy): Bacteria > Cyanobacteriota > Cyanobacteriia > Cyanobacteriales > Nostocaceae > Stigonema. The sequence continues at coordinate 31,956 of CAIVAU010000032.1, read as the reverse complement.
TTTTCGCTCTAAATAACGCTCTTCGCGCTTGCTCACGCCTTTTTGCACAACAACGACAAGTTTACGTTTTTATGAAGAATCTTCAAAGAACTTCTCACAGTTGTCAAGCAAAAATAAAGTACTTATTATAAGTGCTACAGATGTATACTTATACCAGTAGATATAAGGGAAAAGTGATATGTAAAAATACGAAATTTGATAGCAGACTGAGGGGAGGAAATTGATACAAAATAGCAGAAACATAAAGTTGATAGAATTCTGCTCATGAGATCCGACATTCCCAAGTACAACAACGACTCCTATCTGGGCTACGAAGAGATGGAAGGATATCCAATTGTAGGGGCAAGAAAACGGAGCATTCAAGAAAAAAGTTCAATTGTACTGTTAATGGTAACAGCAGGGGGTCTGATGATTGTGGATATTTCCATACACAACCTAATCATGTCGTCCCTAATGTTCCTCACAGCCATCGTTCTAGCAATCCCCAAAGAAGCCAACAAGCTACTTACAACGTTTGAGAAATTGCAGCGGAAAATGGGGATTAACCTATATGGAATTTTGTTGGCGATTGTAGCAGTAATTTTCATGTTGGACTTTGCCACAGCCCCAGCTTCTGCACAATTCTTAAAGAATGCAGAAACATGGATGACAGGTGCTTTTACAGGCATTTCAACAGAGGCTATCAAATTAGTTTTCAACGTTTTAAGGGGGCTATTCCTAGTTTATCTAGGTATTTCCCTAGTAAGGATTGTGAATGCTGCCAGAAACGATGAAGACTGGCAAAACCTAGCAAGGACGCCATTAATCATCGCGGTCACTATAGTACTTGGGGACATTCTTGCAGGATTAGTTACTGGCGGCGCAGCATAATATCATGCTAAGAATTCAGGAGTCAGGAGTCAGGAGTCAGAATTTATCTTTATGAGTGGTATCTGTCTTCACTCTTCTTAGACTGCGACTGTTATCGCTCGATTCCTTAACAATTCTGAATTCTGTATTCTGACGGATGTATTCTTACATATCATGCCTTCATGAAAGGGCGATTTCCAGCTAAAGATTCGCCCTCAACTCCTGCAAGAAGCTAACAAAAATGACAAAGCGGCGTAGAGAATTTAGAACGGTAAACCGAGTTTTGGGAGAACAGCCCAGGATTGGTCCGTTTCCCGCAGATCAAGTGTTTCCCTGGACAGCAATTGCAATGGCTGCATACTTCATCTGCAAGGGAATGTTGCAAGCATCGTGGTTGGTAACTGGGTTAGTTATTGCTTGGGGGTGGGCGACTTGGTGGACTCTGACTAGCAACAAAACCTGGCTATCAAAGTTTGTAGGAGTACCCAGAGTTACCAGAGGCTACAAAAGCTTCTACTTTCTTGTACAGCAGCCTAGTACCGCAAGGCGGAATTCAAAATTCAAAATTCAAAATTCAAAATTTAAGAAATAATTTTGAATTAATACGGAATAGCTAATACAGTGAAAAATGGTTTGTCACAATGAGTTCTTCAACTAAGGAAAAACCGTATAAAGACAAGGTCGGAACCAAAACTATCTCCACCAAGGAAATCGCGATCGCCAAACGCCTGACTCCCTTTGAGGACTTAACACATATAGCAGCTATTGCTAGCATTTCGATTGGGGGAAGAAAGAATATTGGAGCAATTATTCTCAAAAAGAATGATGCACTACAAATCAAATTCTGCTTTGACTGCCAAGGGATTCATCCCTCTTTGTTAGAAGAACAAATTGTGCCAATTTTCGAGGGGATAGAAGCAGGACTCAAAGAAATACCTTACGGAGAAACACTTACCCTACACCTTGGTTCCTTCACCGAGGATTATGACCGCCAGCAGGAATTAAAAGAGATAGAGTCTGGATGCACCAGGGATTCCCTGATGCTATTGATAAGGTCAGAAAGAATGAGAATCAGAGAACTGACCAAAAATGGGACTCGCAAAAACAAGTTTCTCCGAATCTACTGCACCTACACCGTGTCAGGAAGCGAAGACGGAAAAACCACGGACATTGTGGAGAAATTTATCCTCCAAGCCACTGATGCTTGGCATAAATTCACCGGACAAATTCACGCTTGTAGATACCAAAGAATCGAATCAATCCTCAAAAACTCTTTTACGAATGGATTCCAACTTTGGGAACAAACCCTCACCAACAAGATGGGGTTAAGTCTTAGGGCTTTAAGTGCTGACCAGATATGGGCGGTTTTGTGGGAACAGTTTAATACCAGCACTCCCCCTGCCATACCCCACTTACTGACTTTGGATGAAGATGGGGTGAGGGAGGAGCAAAACAGCGACTATCATATCCGCCATCTGATTCTGGAAAGGGAAGAGTCAGTCCCCTTCATGGACAGAGCCTGGGTTCACCTGCAAAACCACTATATAGGTGCTCTTACTTTCACAGAAAAGCCTGTCGGCTGGGTGGACGAATATGCTCAGTTGCGGTATTTGTGGGAGCTGATTGCTAGAGACAAAGTTTCCGACACCGAGATAATCTGCCAACTGAGTCGGGCGAATGAATCTCTGGCGAAAACAGCACTACAGAGAATCACGAAACAGTCCATCGTCTCCAGTGCCATGTCGGCGGAGAAAAACAGTGTGGATGTGAAAGCCAACCTCAATATGGAGGAAGCGATCGCAGCACAGGAAACCATATACAAAGGCGCTGTGCCAATCCACACCGCCGTTGTCTTCCTCGTCCACCGCCCTGATCTCCAAAAGCTAGACGAAGCTTGCCGCTATATTTCCAGTTGCTTTCTCCGCCCCGCTGTTGTTGTCAGGGAGATGGAGTATGCATGGAAAATTTGGCTACAGACTTTGCCAATTGTGTGGGAGAACTTGCTCACCAAACCCTTCAACAGACGACTGCCTTACTTCACTGGGGAAGTGCCAGGACTGATGCCCCTCATGAAAACAGCAACTGGGGACAAGTCTGGGTTTGAATTAATTGCTGAAGAAGGCGGTACTCCCGTTCACCTGGATCTTTACAACAACCACAAAAACCTTGCTGTTTTCGGTACTACCAGGTCTGGTAAATCTGTGTTAGTTGCTGGACTGTTGACAAGAGCATTAGCTCAACATATCCCTGTTATTGCTCTGGATTATCCCAAACCAGACGGAAGCAGTACCTTTACTGATTACACCCATTTTATGGGAGAGGATGGTGCGTATTTTGACATATCGAAAGAAGCAAATAATTTGTTTGAGCTACCTGATTTAAGGGGGTTGCTTGCAGAGCTTAGAAAGGAGAGAATGACGGATTTCAAGGAGTTTTTGAAGTCAACATTAATGACAATGGTGTTGGGAACAAATCCCATTGGGATGGACTCAACAATGATCAGTAATATTGAGAGTATTGTCACTCTGTCGCTTGAGACGTTTTTTGCAGATGATGATATTAAGCTCAGATACAAAGAAGCTTTAGAAAAGGGATTGGGAACACCAGAGTGGAACGATACACCAACACTGGAAGATTTCTACAATTACTGCTCTCCGGGATACATCAAACTAGATGCTATCACTAATAATAGTGAAGACATCCTCAAAGCATTGGACCAAATTAGATTAAGATTGAGATTTTGGCTTAAGAGTAGAGTTGGTCAATCTATCAGCAAACCTTCCAGTTTTCGTACAGATGCCAAATTGCTGGTATTTGCACTACGTTCTCTTGCCAGTGAGGGGGATGCCGCAATACTTGCGTTGAGTGCTTATGCAGCAGCACTGCGTCGCGCCTTATCATCGAAAGCCTCTATTTTCTTTTTAGATGAAGCGCCGATTCTCTTTGAGTTTGAAGCCATTGCAGAGCTAATTGGAAGGCTTTGTGCTAATGGTGCAAAGGCTGGAATTAGAGTTATTTTATCTGCCCAAGAACCAGACAGTATCTACCAAAGTAAGTCGGCATCCAAAATCTTTGCCAACTTAACAACCAGGCTAGTAGGACGGATTCAAACTGGTGCTGTTGACCCCTTTGTCAAGTATTTTAAATATCCCTATGAAATTATCTCCCGCAATAGCACAGAAGCTTTCTTTCCTAAAAAGGAAGCCATTTACTCTCAATGGTTATTGGATGATAATGGCAAATTCACTTTCTGCCGATATTACCCCGCATACTGTCTCTTAGCTGCTGTTAGCAATAACCCTCAAGAGCAGGAACTGAGAACATTATTCCTCACCAAATATAAAGATGATCCACTTACAGGAATGGTGAGATTCTCTGAGGCATACGTGGAGATGATTCGCGGAGAAGAGTTGACTGGTGAAGCATACGAAATATTAAATCGAGCCAAATTTAAAGGAACTAAAAATAATCAATCAAAAAAAGAATTAAATAAGGTGGCATAAATGCTTCGCTACCACAATCATTCTCCCACAAGGATAGTGTGATGAAACTCAAAATAGACAAGAGAAAAATCATAATTACTGGTGCAGTAACTGGGGTATTGTTGGCAACAACAACATTGCCTAGTTATGCTGTAGTTAATTTTGGATTAAATATTAGTCAGAGCCTAAACAAAGTCCTGGCACAACTAAACGGATACTTCCAAGGCATCTCCGCCAAAGTTGAAGGGGAAATTAGCTCTAGCTGGGGAAATTTCCAAAAAGATGCTCTAGCTGCTGTTTCTGGATCAAAGGGTGATTTAGGTATTTCCGACCCTATAGCAGCGGCGCTTTCCTTGGCAGAAAAAGTTAAGCAGAAAGGAGGAACTGCGGCAGAGACTAACACGGTAATTGGTGCTGTGGAAACTGGCAAAGAACTAGAGAGAGCCACAACGAGAGCCTCAGTCGCCAGTGTGCTTAGTCAAGAAGGGCAAGCAAGAACACTAGCTGAGATTGATGCTACCAAAGAAACGGTGGACAATGCCCAACAACTAGCGGAAGACGCCCAAAACGCAGACTCTTCCCAAGACGTTCTCAAAGCGATCGCCGCTCAGAACGCCCAGGTTGTTTCTATGCTAGGGCAAGTGCGAACGGATGCATTGCAGCAACGCAATGACACTCAGAACACTAATTTGATGCTAAACCAAGTCGCGGAAAACGGGGCGGAGCAGAACCGTACCCAAAGGGTAATAGCTTCGGGTATTACCAGTCAGTTCCTCGAAATTAGCGGATGGAGCAGATTAGACCCGTCCTACACCGGAAAGAAATAGCATACTGCTAAAAACCATCAACTACTCTCAAGTCCAGAGTAGTTGATAATACTCCAGTTCTAATTATACAGATGTCAATGATTGGGCAAACAATAATAGCAGCCAACAATTTTGGTGCTGGACAGTTATTAGAAAATGCAGCTGCTGGTGCAAATTTAGTCGCAGATGGGTTTAATCAGCTTTGGGAACAAACGCTTACAGGAGGATTGTACAAAACACTGTGTAGTGTAGGAACCCTATTTGCGGTAGGTTCCCTAGCACTATTCATGGTGCAATGGGGGAAACAAATGCTCAACGGTGAGGAACAAAAAGCATTCCCCGAACTCATCTGGCCCCTGATAGTTGCTTTACTCTTATCCAATAACGGCAAGGTTCTTGCCAGCAGTACGCTGATGTTGCGAGGATACATTAACACCGTTAACAATTATGTCTTAGAGTATACAGCAGCAGATACAGACTTGAGAGCGGCATACCAACAAGGGATAGGACAAGCGGCAGTAGAAGCAGCTGTGGGCGACGCCATCCAACAATGTCGTTCTGCCCAACTGTCAAATCAAGAACAAATACAATGCCTGAAGCAAGCTAAGGAAGAGTTACAAGCAAAATTCCCCAGCATTTTCAAAGGGGATAAAGGGGAAGGAATCGGTGGTTGGGTACTCGAAGGGCTAGACAAGATTGACCAAGCTGCCCAAGAAGCTGATGGTGGTAGTAATCCTGTTGAAGGGATTGCTAACAAACTAACTGCTGCATCTAGTGCTGCTATTGGTGCAGTTGTAACCAGCTTTATAACCAGCCTCTTACTGGCACTAAATAATGCGTACCAATGGGGATTGGAACTAGCACTATTGCTGACAGCACTGATTGGACCCTTGGCAGTAGGTGGCTCCCTCATGCCGATAGGAACCAAAGCAATTATGGCATGGCTGACAGGATTTTTTACGGTGGCGATCGCCAAACTCTCTTTCAATATCATCTTAGGTTTGGCTGGACAACTCATTGCTACAGCCCAAGCAAGCCAACCAATGATTTTCCTAGCATTCATTGGAATTGTTGCCCCCTTCTTAGCAACTGGAATTGCTGCTGGGGGAGGGATAGCAGTACTGACACAACTCAATAAAGGCGCAGAGTGGGTTGCCACTGGAGTGGCTACTGGTGGTAGTGTTGCACTTTCCGCCACCATCAACACAGTCAGTAGCAGAATTGCAAAGAAGTAGGAAGTCGAAAGTCGGAGGTCGGAAGTGAAAGAAAAAGCGTTGTAGGTCAAAAGCCTACTCTTATTAAAGAAGGCAGAAGTACGAAGGCAGAAGGCAGAAGGAGGAATTCACGCATGGGATTTAGACCCTTTGATGTGAATTCGAGCCACTCAATATTCTATTGAGTCGGGGACTTAGACCCTTGCTCCCTCCGGTCGCTCTTATGGTTCGGGCAACCCTTGAAGGAACTTATTCCTTCTGCCCTCTGCCCTCTGCCTTTCTTATTAAAAGATTTCTTGTCAACTTCCGACGAACTACTTCCTATTTCCGACTTCTAAATAGTAAAGCTGCTAAAAAATGATTTCAATTAACCTAAATCATGCTTAATACCAAAACAAAAAATAGTAAACAACCTTTAAGAATACTTAGTTCTGGACAATCTGTCTCTAACCCCATAGCTATTGTCGCAGTCTCTTCCCTAGGAATAAGCATTCTCTCCTTCTTGATTCAAATGGCTAATTATGGTGCTACTTCAAGTCTAGCTCGCAAAGAAGCACCCTCTTTAGTACAGCTTGTTGATGGCAATACAGTGAATGTTAAAGCCCTTGACCCCAAAGAACGTTCGGCTGAAGTCATCAAGAAGTTTGTCAGTGACAGCATGGTAAAAATGTTCAATTGGGACGGGTTAATGCAATCAAATTCTAGGGATGGAGAAGTAGTAACAAAACCTGATAAAGGGGTTGAAATTAAGCTAGAAAAAGGTACTGGTCGGGTGACAAATAAAGCTTGGGAAGCAGCATTTGCACTTACAGAGAAAGAGGACTTTAGAGCTAGCTTTTTGAAGAAACTGGCAGAACTCACTCCTTCTGGAGCATTTAATGGAAGTATCCAAACATCCCTAGTTCCCCGCTATGTGAGTGAACCCAGAAAAATTGGGTCAGGAAAATGGCAGGTTGATTTAGTCGCCACTCTTGTCACTTTCTCCAAAGAGGATAATGCAGGGAGTGGAATAGCATTCAATAAAAGCATTACTGTTCAAGCAATTAGCACTCCCCAATCCCCTCCAGATACGACAGAAATTGCTAAAAAAATTTACCAGGATCGTAGGTCTGGACTAGAAATTACTGAAATTATTGATTTGGATTTACAGAAAAATCAGCAATAATAATCTCTAAATTTATGAGCGATAATCAAACAAATTTTGAAAGTAATGGTCACAATAATGGACATTTAGATTATCCAAATAATCCCCTACAGCTACTAGAGGATGAGGAAACATCAGGATATGAAACAGAGTCTGTTAATCATGGTGATCATGAAAGAAAAAAAAGTACAGTCAATAGTCTCCTCCATTTAGAAGAAGATGATGAAACTTCTCTATCAGAAGTAGAGGATGATAGCGAGGATTCAGCAAGTGAAGACCCGGCTCTAATACAAACCAAACATTCCTTAGTCAACTCTCCCTGGTCTCGGTTTGGGGTGGTTGGTGGTGGAGCGGCAGTAATCTTCCTCTTGATATACCTCTTTTTAGGACCCATTATGAATGGGGACTTAGCTAGTAAGAAAAAGGAACTAAGAGTTGCAGCAACACCAACAGCAACTGAGGAGAAGAAAGAACTCAAAAAGGATGGCGATGTGTATGCTAAGCTTGCGCTACAAAGGCAAGCAGATGAGCTAGCTCTACTAAATGGTCAAAAAACACCAAAAGAACCAAAAGAGCCAATTAAATCCCCTTCTCTTAACAAAGATAAGCCGGAATTGCTGCCAAAGACTACGATTGCTAAACCAGCACCACAGGTCGTAGCAACTGGTGTGTCACCACCTAGAAGAGTGGCATCTCTACCGCCTTCTCCTGCACCTGCGCCTCCCCTACGCATAACACGCTCTTCACTCCCACCCCCTTCTCCTCCACCAGCAATACCAAAACTTGCACTAGCACTCCCTCAAGCTGAAGTTGCTGCCAAACCCACAGACCCCCAAGCAGAGCTAGAGAGACTGCGTTCTTTGGGGAGTGCTGGACAAATATACTACACAGCAAATGTAAGTTATACAGGTAACGCGGGTAGCTCAGATAACACGAGTGACACAGAGTACACACCCAGACGCAGATCCAGCAATCGTCGTAGTTCCAGAACAGAAGAAGCTGCGGGAGGCACGAATAGGGACGTAACGACTTCCACTTCCACAAGTGGGGCAATAGAACAACTCAAGCCCAAGTGGACACCTGTCGTTTCTGTAGCTTCTAGAAATGGGGATGAGCTAAATGATACCAGAACCAGCAGAGATTACTCATCAGAAGAAGCAGGAATTATTGAGGGAAAGCAAGAACAGTATTTGGTGGTAGGGGAATATGCAGGGGCAACTTTGGAGACTCCATTAATTTGGTCGCCTGGTGGTCGTTCCAGCGACCCCCAACCCCAATTTATTGCTCGACTGACCGAACCATTGAGGAGTAACACTGGGGAAGAGGCAATTCCTGCGGGCACACTCCTCTCAGTAGAAATGCAAGGAGTAGACGCAAGTGGTAGGGCGATGTCACAAGTGACTGCAATTTTCAAAGACGGTACTGAGTATCCGGTGTCGAAGGGAGCGATCTCCGTATTCGGAAAAGGTGGAAACCCCCTAATTGCCAATCAATATCGCGGTAAAGGGGGGGAAATATTTAGCTTGGATGCGGGATTAGGGTTGGTATCGGGATTGGCTAAGGTAGGGGAAATCATCAACCAACCTGATGTACAAACTAGCATTTCCCAGTCTGGTGGGGGATTTAGCAGCGTACAGTCAAGTAGCAATGGCAGACGGTCTATTGGCGCTGCATTTTTGTCAGGAGCTTTTGGTGCAGTATCGGACCAAGTAAAAGCAAGGAACCAGAAAGCCTTCGAGGAAATCATCCGAAGACCCAATATCTGGTTTGTTCAAAAAGGCACAAAAATTCTCATTACAGTCAATAGGTCGATGCAATTATGACGAAGAGCAAATCCTTGTGGATATCCTTGGGATTAGCTATGTCCCTGATCGCGGTTATTCCTTGCTATGCAGCACAGGCAGATTCTATTGGCGTTCGTTCTGTCCGTACCATTCCCCAAAGCAGAGTGACTGGCACAGAAGCCGAGTTGCAAACAGTGCATGTGTGGCCGGGGCACGGGGTATCAATATCGTTCTTTGGCACACAGGAAACCATTAAGCGGGTGTGGTTGGATGACCCCTCCAGGGTACTGATGGACGTAGACGGCTGCTTGGAAGGACTGTCCAACAGAGAATGCAAAAACCCAGGAGCCGGACTCATCCATCTGAGGCAAATTGAACCCCTACGTATTAGAGGAATACCTGTTGCGACCGACGGCGCTCTCCTCACAGTGGTGACGGAGACACAAGGGGGGGAAAGAAAGACCTATAACTTTCGGGTGGTGATGGGTAAAGGTACGCCAACCTACAGCATGGTTCAAATTGCCCCTGATGTAACCAAAGTAGAAGCGCTACCCTCAGATTCAATCGCAATCGCCACTATCAACAAGGGCATACAGGTAGCTGCTCAAAGTAGGTGGATTACTTCCACAAATCCACTGTGGGGAAAACTGCAAAAGCTGGTGCAAGAGCTAGAAGCTGGCAAAAACCTGACTACCGCAGCGCAGAGTGCTGGAGTGTCTCAAAGGCTTGTAGAGCGGCTATTAGAATTAGGGTCTCAACCGCAAAAGTCAAGAGTTTTACCTTCTCGACGATAATGTTCTCCGTTCCCTGTTCCTTCTGAAATCATTGCTATAAGATATTGCCCAAAGATGTTAACAAACACTACCAATAACCTAAAAAGTAACCAATCTTCCCAAACATCTGACAATCGCCCCAATCCCAATACCAACCTAAAATACTGGATGCTGTTTGGGTTGCTAATAAGTTTGGCGATGCATGGCTTTTTAGCCTTTCGTCCTGGTGATCTGCTGGGTTCTCTTTTAAATCAAAAAGCAACAGCAGCCACTTTGCCCAATACGGACACTATCCCCACGAAATTGTTGAATAATGCTCCTGTTCCTGACTGGGAGAACATTAATTTTAAGTCTTTCGTCTTCTCTAGTGATGGCAGTATTGAACTGCCCATAGCCAAAATTCCTGGATACAACTCAGAAAGGGTTTGGAAGGCGGGACAAAGTCTGGATCAGGTGATGGAACTAGGGGATTTTGAGGAAGTATTAGGGTTGGAGAATTTTAGCCTGAAAGATATTGAGAAACTGAGTGGCATTTCCCTACAAAATACTAATTTATCAGACTTCTCAATCGCTAAATGGCAGACAGTACCGGAGTTGGTTAAGGCAATTCCCACGTTGGCTGATGAACAAGTGATAAACGTGCCGCCGATTAGAGACTTGGTTGGACAAACATTAACTACAGGATTTAGTGAAAACCTAACAATTGGAGAGCTAATACAACAGAACCCAGAATTGTCGGATATAGAATTGGGAGAGATTGACCTTGACAAATATAAGTTGACATCAATCCCAGGCATTGAGAATGCACAACTGAAATACTTTAGTAACTGGCAGAATGCTACTATCTCTAAAGTACCTGGACTTAATCAGGTAACGTTCAACAATTTCCCCACTGTGATCGTACCGCAAGGAAATATTGTGGGTCAAGTGGACTTGCCATTAAAAGAAGTAGAAAACAATCGTCAACGGTCTATCAGTGGCAGCTATCAGGAGGGATTCAACGTACCCTGTTCTCATAACTGTGCCCATATAGAATTGTCGGGTTCAGGGGGACTGACAGGGGCTCAATGGATGAGTGGTAACTTTCAGGAAGTCAGCGGAGGATATGGAATTTTGGGTAAGCTGAATGGGGGGAAGGAACCAACAGGGAGACATCCTTTTGGCAAGGTGTTTAAACAAGTAGTGTGGGACATTGATGAGGCTGATGGAAGTATCACTACTGCTATGTTCTTCCGGATTTGCAAACACACCTTGTTTGTCGATTTTGGTTGCTCCCCCTACTTCATTGGTCCTTTTCCTTTCCTCCCATACAAAGAGAAATCCTATATTTTTATTGGGACTCCTCTGAACGTTCCTTAGCACTCCCACCTCACTAAAGTTTCCTCAACACACACTTTAGCTGAATTCAGAATTCTCGCTACTTCTGAATTCAGGTTTCCTAACAATAAGTATTGAAATAGTTAGCCAAATACTTTATATTTATATGAGTGATAAAAATTTTATTCAAGACTTACAAAATACTCAGTCTCCTATAGGAAAATATACAAGCAGCTTATTTAGTCTTAATGGCATAGTCTTAGCAGGATGCTTGCTAGGGATTGTTGCTTTCTCGATCTTTTCTGGAGGCAAGAAGGGCAAATTGGCTACTAGCTACTTTGGAGGAGGAAAGGAGACGGCGAAAGCTAAAAAGAAGGCACTCAAACAAGTTGTATCTCCCAAATGCGATAGTGCCACACTATATATTGGCAGACACAAGTTCAAGGACAAAAGAATAAAAGGGGAGAAGGGGAGTGGGGGGACACCGTTATACATACCTGAGGTGCAGAGAGGGACTGCTGTAATTGGCGCACCTGGTAGTGGTAAGTCTTTCTCTGCTATTAATCCCATGATTTACAGCGCCATTGACCAAGGTTTCCCCATTGTCTTGTATGACTTCAAATATCCCACTCAAGCCAAAGTAGCAAGTTATGCCAAGAAGATGGGTTACGAGGTGCATGTGTTTGCCCCTGGTTTCCCTGAAAGCGAAGTTTGTAATCCTTTAGATTTCTTGCGAGATGCCACTGATGCTGAAACTGCACGCCAGTTAGCCACTGTTATTAACAAAAACTTTAAGATGATGGCATCGAGTAATGAGGATGCTTTCTTTGGTCCTGCGGGGGATCAGTTGACGGAAGCCATTTTGATGCTGACCAAAGAAACGCAGTATCCAGACATTATGACTGCTGCTGCCATCCTTAGTAGCGATCGCATGGTGGAACGGCTGATGGCAGCTCACCTCAACCCGTGGATCAGGATTTCCTTCGGTCAGTTATTTAGTGCTGCTGGTTCTGAGAAAACTGTAGCAGGTATTGCGGGTACTGCCAGTTTGATGTTCACCCGGTTTATGAAGAAGAATACTTTGGGGTGCTTTGTGGGGAAGACCACTCTACCTCTAGAGATTAAGGGGAAGCAGATGATTATCTTTGGGTTGGACAGGGAACGCCGGGATGCAGTTGGTCCACTGCTGTGCAGCATTTTGCATATGACTGTTGCTAGGGCGATCGCCAAAAAACGTAAAGACCCCCTCATTGTAGTGCTGGATGAGGTGCCTTCTCTCTACTTGCCCGACCTATTCAAATGGCTTAACGAATCTCGAAGTGAAGGTTTCTGCGGCATTCTGGGTTGGCAGAATATGGGACAGCTTGAGAAATACTACGGCAAGGAAGTAGCCAAAACCATGCTGGGTGCTTGTGGTACCAAGTTTATCTTCAACCCAGGGGAAGAAGAATCGGCACGACTCTTCAGCAGCTACTTGGGGGATGAGGAAATTAAGTACAAGCAGAAATCGAAAAGTACTGGGGGAGGTAAAACCAGTACATCTGTATCAGAACAGGAGAAAACGCGGAAGCTGTTTGAACCAGCACAGTTTTTGAAGCTGCCTCCAGGGAAGTGCATATTCATCAACCCCGCCTACTCTAATAAAGATGAAGCTTCTGTGCCATTGCTGAAGGCAATTAAGGTGCCAAAAGCTTTGATAAATATTGAGAAGGAGAACGATAGTGGTTGGGAAAAGTTGATAGTAGAACTGACTAAAAAAAGTACTCAGAGGCGTCCCACTCAGTCAGATTTAGATCAAAGAATCGCTGAAGTTGAGAAATTATTTCCAATTCCTCAACAGCCGGTACAAGCAGGTGCTGCACCACTACCAGTTGATGCATATAAAGGATTTTTGTAACAGCATGAATGACTTATTGTCAAACAATTATAGCTTAATATCAAGAATAGAGAAAGCTAAAAAACTACCTAGATGGAACTACCAATATCATCCTTACGTTGAAATGCATTTTCATGATGGAATTCTGGTTTATTGGCACAATAAAGAAATTCCCCAAGCGACTTATTGCGACACATACTTAGAGTGTTTAGCGCAGCCATCCCTCATTGAAATTTTCTTCGATAACCAATTGGTATTTGTCAAGATTAACAACAAAGTCATTGTAGATAGACTACCCCAACCACCATGTTCGATTCTAGAACCACTCAGCTAGCTTCCAGCTATCAACAATTTGTTGAAAATTCTCTTCTTAATTTTAGAAAGATTGGGAAGGCCATAGAAGAGTTAATCAAGGCTATTCAAGAGAAAGTTAAAGATAAGAAGGAGGAATTGTCGGCCATAGATGTACAGGTTGGTAGTGAGAAATATCGACTTGTGCCTGATGAGGAGTGTCCAGGGGCGTGGAAATGGGAGTCTGCTCAAATGACAGACTTCCAAGAACAGACTGTACTGAGACGGTTGGCAACGGAGTCGGCAGTTAATCCTGAAGTTCAGGCAGATATTAGGGATGTTGAGAGAGATTCCTCGCTAGCAGTAGTTGCTCATACACAAAGTGGGGAAAGTATTGTAGTGTACCATCAGGATTCAAAGGGTTCCTGTCACACCAATATAGTTACAACAAATCTTGAAGAAGAAGAGATTATAGATGCGGTTAATGAAGTTCATTACCCGTTATCTGAAACAACGACTGATAATAAATCACGACCACCAGCAGATGTGGTAGAAGAGATTAATGATAAAGTAAATATTGAAGGAGAGGCAGTTGAACCCAAAACCTCACTCCAAGATGAGATAGTCCCGCTAAAAGAAGACTACGCGCTTCAAAATTCAGGTTCGCCGTTACCACAACCACCCTTCTTTGAAGAAGAGTCAGTGGTATTCTGGGACGAAGATGCGGCAATAGAACCACCTGCTGAGGATTATCCACCTGATTGGGAAGAGGGATCTGTCAAGTTTCTGGATAAAGACGCGCTCATACCAAAACCGTCTCGTTTAGGGGAGAAGACAGTAGGGTCAGCAAACCAAGATGCACCAATACTACTTCAAGAGGAAGAACTGTCAGCTCTTGATCAGGGAAAAGTTGACAAACCCGAACCTGTGCTTCAGGATTTCTCCGCTTTTGACATTCCAACCCCAACCCCTGCTGCTGCTCAAAAGCGCATAAATACTCAATCAACTGAAACCGAACATACTCCACCTAAAAAGCGTTCCCCCCAAGAGTCTCAGTTCAACACAGATACTGAAATTCCAAGCAGACCAAGACAAAAACCCGCTGCTGAATATAGCTATGAGCAAATAGGTGACTCTGATGAAGTAAGTCCTGAAACTAAACGATGGGTAAGAGTTGTGGAGGTTCCTGTTTCCAAAGCTGTTGCCAATAGTCGTGCAGAACGGGATCGCATCAAGGGGGAGAACATCAAAATTGTCCAGACAGCGATGGAGATGGTCAAAGCTTATGGGGAGGAGACTGGTTATGGATATAAGGTATATAGAAGCGATGCCTTTGTGATTAAGCTTGAGGGAGAAAAGTACAGCATTCACCACCGACGGGATGAGCTAAACCAATTTGGCAATCCCCTCATGCAGTTCTCGCTAAACTCTAAAGGCAATGCTAAAATTGAAGTTCCTCCTACTCAAATGCTACCTGTAGAAAGACAGGAGTTTCTGATGGTGGGGGAGAGGTTGGAGTCTGGTAAAAAACTGCCCCGATTGGCGATGTCTATCGACAAGCCGCTCCGCGTCTACGCTGATCTGAGAGATGTTGCCAATAATCTTGGTTCTCTCGCCCCTGCTGGCACTTTCAAAACGCTGGAAAGTTTTAGAGAGACTGAGATGTTGGGACTGCTCAATTCTGCTTTGCAAAAAGCTAACACCGATACTCTGACTGTAGGAGAATATACCATTGCTAGAACTAGGGACGTAGAAGCAGGAAGAGCAAATCTTTCTCTCCATAAAACTGCATCAAGTGGGGAGAGGACAGAACTGCTATCTTTTACCCTACAAAAGACAGGAGAGGGTCTTACCAAGAGAGTGGACAAGCTGAGTATCAGTGACTGGGATTTAACTCAACTGAAGTTCATCTCAGAAAATGCCAAAGCGTTTGATTTAGGGCATACTCTTGGAAACTCTAGAGGACACCAGCAACCTAATGAGTCTGTGTCTGAGATTAAAGTTCCCCTCCACCCAGCAATTCAGAAAGCTTGGAATCAGTTGGAAACTGAGGGCGATCCTAACTCGTATTCCAGTGTAACACAAGAGAATGAGCGAATACGACAGAACCTGCAAGAGTTCGGGGGGAAACTATCGATTGGGGAGCAGAGGGAACTGTATTTCCAAATTTTAGCCCAGCAGCGGTTGGACTCGTCCATTGAACAAATTAAAATGCCGCCACTCAAGGAAATTATGCAAGATCTAGAACAGTTAAGAAAAGCTGCTATCAGCGAAAGATATACTCCGTCGGAGCAAATACCTTTTGCTCCAGAAAAAACTGCTGCTAGAACTACTGTTGCAACTAAATCAAAGTCTGAACCATCTCTCTGAGACCTACCCAAATGGGTGCAGTTATCGACAATTCCCCAAGGGTGCAGGGTGTCATATGACTGTGTTGGCAATGTGGAGACTAATGCTAACGGTACGTTTTTCGATGCGACCATGCCCGTGAGGATCAAAAGGCAACAGCGGTTTTCAATTGAATTGGGATTGGTTGTTACATCATCTTGATTAAATCCAAAGTTTTTTCATAAACAATTGTTTGATTAAATCCAAAGTCTTTTGATAAGCAACTGTTTGTCTTTGGTGTCCGAAGTATTGGACTGCCTTTTGTAAGTCTACGATCGCAGCCTGTTCATCACCAAGCTGGTAGTAAGTTATACCCCTGTTAACATATGCCAGCCCATTGCTTGGGTTAAGCCGGATGGCAACAGAGAAATCTCGCACTGCGCCAAAGTTATCCCCATATTGGCCGCAAACACAACCCCGGTTGAAGTAAGCTCTATAGTCTTTGGGATTGAGACGGATCGCTAGAGAAAAGTCGAGCATTGCTGCTTGTAAGTCCCGCAAATCAAAATGAGCTAATCCTCGGTCGTTGTAAATACCTGCTAGTAGAGGAGCGGAGTATTGGGAAATTTGGCTTAAGGAAAGATTGTAGTCTGCAATTGCTTGCTGGTGATTTCCCAACATGGCATTTGCTAACCCTCGGTTGTAGTAGGCTCGGAAATCATAGGGTTTAAGCGAGAGTACTTGATTATTATCGGCAATCGCATCTGAATAATCCCCTTGTCTGTAATGAGCAAGTCCTCGGTTAAGATAAGCCTCAGTGTTGCTAGATGCTTTCTCGATAGCCTGATTGCAATCTGCAATCGCATTTTGGTAATCTTGAATTTGAAGATAAGCAAGACATCGATTATTATAAACTGCTGCCGAGTTGCTTTTTAGCTGGAGTGCCTGAGTGAAATCTTGAATGGCATGCTGGTATTCACCGCTTAGCATCTTTTCTACCCCCAACTTGAAAAAGTCAGTTCCTGTCATTTGGAGGCTAGAAGTCGTAGATGGGTATGCAGGTGGTGTGAAAAAAAAACAGCCAAGTACAACGGCAATACCAAAGTTGAGAATGAATCGCTTCTCCCGACCCATAAAAATATCTCACATTGCTAACACAACAAAATCAATAGGCAAGATATAAACCCTACCCTTACATATGGTGATGGGGATTCATATCTGATTCCTGTTGCTGGTGATGTATCCCTGCCGGATCTAGTTGTATCAGGCTCATATTCACTCGACCCAGACTAACCAATCCCATCGTAATCATTCCAGCACTCACAAGTCCCATTGAGACAAACCCAACCGAAATTACACCCATTGGTACTAGCCCAATGGATATTAACCCGTGGGGAATGGCACCAATTGAAATTAATCCATGCGGCGAGATCCCAATCGATAATAAACCATCATGGGGTGCAATGCCGATCGCCAGCAATTTTAGCTTTTTCTGGCGGGATGTTTGATGGTCAACCATAAAGGGGTTATTGACAAGTTACCACCTATAAAACTTAAGTCAATACGATGGTGGTTGTCAAAAGACAGCTTGTCAAATTTGCGGTCAAGATGAAGTTTTTCTCAGTACTTTGCGAGAAATCCGGGGAGTGCAACTTGTAGGCGCGACAGCTTACCCGTGTACGTCGCCGGACGGATTGCAGGATGGATCGCCCAGTCCTTAGAGCAGAAAAGCAACAACGTTCTGATTCGTCCTCGGCTGCAATACGTCGGCACAACGAGCCGCAAGTACCGTCTGTTAAGCACGCTTGCCCAAGGGCGAACTGTCGCACATACGGTAAACCTAACCTGCTGAGTACGAACAACCATATTCCTGATTTATGTCAAGCACTTGTAAAAGATATTTACATAGTGTTATATTTGGTTACATAAGCAAGTAAAGGAAAAAAGAGATGACAAGCAAAGGCTTTACCATGAACGAACTCGGTCAACTCAACAACTTTGCAATTGAACCAAAGGTTTATGTAGATCAAACCCCGAGAGCAGGTTTTACCGAGTACGCCGAGAAACTCAATGGGCGTTTGGCGATGATTGGTTTTGTCTCACTCATAGCTGTAGAAGTTGTCACAGGACACGGCTTGATTGGATGGCTGACAAACCTATAACTAAATCTGAATATTTAAGAATTTCACTCAATTAACCGATAGAAAATTACCAGAGGATTGCTATGAAAACTGATTTTGATTTCCCTAAAAAAGATTTAATTGGCCCCGTTGTTTTTCGCCCCGATTTCAACAACTTTGAAACAATTAACGTTAACCAAGCCTGGTCATTATTTTTCAGTGCAGGTCAAGATGACAAAGTACTGGGAGAATCAACTGAATTAGGCAAGTTTTTTACTAACCTTTTAATTGCTGTGGGAGTAACAGGAACCCTTTGGGCAATCTATTTCAGCAATTTGGGATAAAAAGTTGGGCTGCGGTCTTAAGTTGAATAAATATATCCGAAGTCTTGGTGGACATAACCAAGACTTCTTTTAAATTGCAGGAATCAATATTGCTACTCTAGAAGCTGACTCACGCTCTTAGCGTGGCTTTTTCCACAGGTTAATTGCCAATAATTTTAGCTTATTGACAATTAGCAACGTAGAAATAAGGGATTGCGAAACTCTAAAAATACCCTTTTCACGGCATGTTGAAAAGTCAGGTCGCCTGTCAGGCGGGATTTAAAACAGCGCACCTTTGAGCCAGATCGCCAGTGTAAAGCACTAGTTTCTCTGACTTTATCTGTGGTTCGGTTAGTATTTCGTGAGATTCAACAGCGGGTTTGTATCTGGGTTGATTCAACATAGTAATTTCTTGTACAGATCTTCCAAATTGCTTAGTTTTTATGACTTGACAATGTAAAGAAATATTTCGCCAACAGTGTCCATTGATACTCGCGTCCCAGTGATAAGAGTCCTTTTGATGGTGATTTAATTTACTGGAGCTTGAGACTAAAAACTGCCATTAAAGTAATTAATTCTGTTCGCATGATTAATTACAGATAAGTATTTTTTGTTAGATGAATTACTCAATTAAATTTCTAAACCTTCCATAATTAGGAATAACCTGTAATTAGAAATAGAGAAAATATGTGTGTAACTTGTGGTTGTTCTGATGATAGTGAGGCAAAAATTACTAATCCTGAAACTGGTGAAATAACGCCAATTAACTCTAATGGTGTTCACCATCACCATCATCATACTCATACCTCATCTAATGGCGCTATTATTAAGCATTCTCATGGTCATGAATCCGAACATTTTCATACTCATACCTTACCTGATGGTACGGTAATCAATCATTCTCATAGTCATGCTCCTATTACCGAAGCCTCTAAAATGCATGCCAAAATACATGGCACAACAATATCCTTAGAGCAAGACATTTTAGCAAAAAATAATCTGATAGCGGCACAAAATCGCGGATGGTTTAAAGGTCGCAATATTTTAGCCTTAAATCTAATGAGTTCTCCCGGTTCAGGGAAAACAACTCTCCTAACTCGTACCATCAATGATTTAAAACATGAATTATCTATCAGTGTAATTGAAGGCGACCAAGAAACAATCAACGATGCTGAAAAAATTCGAGAAACAGGCAGCAAAGTTGTGCAAATCAATACGGGAACTGGCTGTCATCTTGATGCAGCAATGGTGGAACGGGGTTTGCAACAACTAAATCCACCCTTAAACTCAGTAGTGATGATTGAAAATGTTGGTAATCTTGTTTGTCCCGCCTTATTTGATTTAGGAGAACTTTTCAAAGTAGTGATGATCTCTGTTACAGAAGGAGAAGATAAACCGATAAAATACCCCCATATGTTTCAGAAGAGTGAGATAATGATTCTCACCAAAATTGATTTGCTGCCTTATGTGAAGTTTGACGTTCAGCGTTGCATAGAATATGCCCAGCAGGTTAATCCCCAAATTCAGATTTTTCAGGTTTCGGCGCTTACCGGAACTGGGTTAGAGAGTTGGTATGAGTGGTTATTACAAAAGGGGGCAAGGAAAGAAGAGTGAAAATTTCTACGCAGTCACTACCTTCGGTTGAGGTTTATTAGTAAACAACTGGGCTAAACGATGAGCTTTGCGCGATCGCCAGTTGCCTTTACCATAGGCATACCCTGCAATGAGCGGGAATGCCACAGTCGCCTCGGAGAATACCATCTGTTCGGTCGCTTTATCCACTTTGCCCCAAGAATGAGCTTCTTTGAGGGTAGAGCCAGATAAAGCCCCATCGCGCTCATCAGCCACAGTGATTTGAATTGTATACTTGTGCATACTGGTTTCAAATCCCAGTAATTCCGCAGCTACCACCGTATCCTGGGCAAAGTTTTTCGGTACACCACCACCAATCATGACTAATCCAGTATAGGTTGAAGCCAACTTGCACTGCGTCAACTCCCGGAAGTCTCGCACCGAGTCAATCGTTACATGAGATTCTGGAGAATTCCATTGGTGATGGACAAGTCCAAACCCAGCAGAACAATCACTAAAAGCGGGAACAAAAATCGGAACTTGGTGTTGATAAGCTGCGTGCACTACAGATTGACCATAGTTACCTCGTCGTTCTAAATAAGCGCCCATTTCCTGAATAAATTCCCGTGAAGAATAGGGACGCTTATCTAAGGACTCGGCGATTTGTGCGATCGTCATATCACACACCCGCAGTTGATTTTCGTCAATATATGTGTCGTATATGCGGTCAATTCCTTGCTGTCTTAGCACCTCATCATCAGCAAAGGGATCACCTACATAATGACGATAACCCAATGCTTCAAAGAAATCTTGGTCAACAATGTTAGCTCCGGTAGACACAACTGCATCTACCATATTTTGAGTAATTAAGTCGTGGACAACTCCCTTTAGCCCAGCACTAAACAAAGAACCAGCTAAACACAGAATAATCGTGCATTCTGCATCTTGCAGCATTGCGTCGTAGATTTTCGCTGCACGCCCTAAATTTCGAGCCTGAAAAGCCATCTTACCCATTGCTTCTACCAAATCGACAACATCCAAAGCTTTAATGTCAATTGGTTGAACGGTCTGTTGCAAAAGTTCTTCACGATTCATGGTAGATTCTCCTGACCATTGATAATAAACATCACTAAAACAACTCGGAAGTAAAATTTTTCTAGCAATTGCTCGTCAACACTCGTTCAATTTTCTCAAATGCCCAATCTATTTCATCAGAGGAAATAACAAGAGGTGGAGCAAAACGGATGACGTGATCTCTCGTCTCTTTAGCTAATAATCCCTCTAGGGCTAACGCCTTACAAAAACGTCTGGCACCACCAGCTTCTGAGTGCAATTCCATCCCAATTAGTAAGCCTTTACCGCGCACTTCTTTAATATATGAGCTTTTAATAGATTGTAACTTTGCTAGAAAATATTCTCCCAGTTTAGCAGCTTTTTCTGGCAACTCTTCTTCCAGAATCACATCAAGTGCCGCGTTTCCAATAGCTGCTGCTAAAGGATTTCCTCCAAAGGTACTGCCATGATCTCCTGGTTGAAATACACTCATCACTTCATCGGTAGAAATAAAAGCAGAAATTGGATAAAATCCACCTCCTAAAGCTTTACCGACAGTTACGCCATCTGGCTTGACATCCTCATATTGATAAGCGAACATTTTGCCTGTTCTTCCCAATCCAGTTTGAATTTCATCAAAAATCAGTAATACGTTATGATGACGGCAAATTTGTTCTGCTTGTTTTAAAAACCCATTCGGAGGAATAATAATACCTCCCTCCCCCTGAATTGGTTCTACCAAAAATGCAGCAGTGTTAGGAGTCATAGCTTTTTCTAGTGCCTCAGCATCACCAAAAGGTATGACTTTAAACCCGGTCGTCAGAGGTCCAAATCCATCTTGATATTGTTCTTCTGTAGAGAAACTAATTAAACTAATAGTACGCCCAGAAAAATTATTACTACAAACGATAATTTCTGCCTGATTCTCTGGTACACCTTTGACCCTGTAAGCCCATTTACGAATTGCTTTGATAGCAGTTTCAACAGCTTCTGCTCCTGAATTCATCGGTAGCACTTTCGGCAACCCAGAAATCTTACAAAGTTTTTCGTAAAATTTTCCCAATTGATCATTGCGAAAGGCTCTGGAAGTTAGTGTAACTTTCTGAGCTTGCTCGATCATAGCTGACTTGATTTTGGGATGACAATGACCCTGATTTAGTGCTGAATAAGCTGAAAGAAAATCTAGATATTTTTTACCTTCTATATCCCACACCCACACCCCTTTGCCTTTGGTGATGACTACATCTAAAGGATGGTAATTATCAGCACCATACTGCTGTTCTAGTTCAATGTAGTCCTGGGTATTCATAGTGTTGAAGTTGGAAATTCCCAGAGTTATGTTTACCGCTTGCATATTTCTCCTGAAAATTTTGAACGGTGAGTCCAGCGCTGCAGGCGGGTTTCCCGCCGTAGGCGACTGGCGTTAGCGCAGCGTTAGCGAGGCACGAGCGTCACCCGAAGGGTTAGTATTAGATTGGATAACTATCAAGCATATTGCCAGTCAACTAAGTCATCCACTGAGTATCAACATGATGCCTGGAAGAATTTAGTTTCCTTCTTTGTTGTATAATTCTTAACTCCAGAGTGTGATCTCTAATGAGAGTAACGGCTCAACTCCCACGATTAACTCTGTGATGTCAAAGACAAGCGCTATTATTTTATGCTAATTATGCTGAGCGATGTTTTCTCAATATCTAAATAGCCAGCAATTATTGATAAGCCATTTGCTCTTTTTTCAGCTGTGCAACTTGTGTAGGACATCTTCTGCCTACTTTTAGTGAAGAAAACCAGTTGCCCATTCTGTTTGAATGTAAAACTTTGCTGGCATAAAAACTAATAGTGTAAACCTTGACGTTGATAGCATAAATTTCGTTTTCATCCGCACGAGGCGAATAAAAAACAATAGTAATGGACAAGCGGCGGGTTTTCTGACTTAGAGACTTTTTTCTGTTTTACAGTTGCCTTTAATTGCTGAATTCACACCACTTATGTAAAGTATCACGAAAATCTAAGTCTCTCAATACTAGGGGGGGGCATGTAAAAGATATGGTCTTCTTCTCAGGAACTTGCCAAGAAATAAAAAATGAGATCCTTCGTTGGTCAATTCGTAGCCCCTCTGCTACCAACACCTGTCACCAGATCAATTTTTTATTTTTATAGATATCCCTCAGTACGACTAGTCCTGAATTTTTTAAAATAAACTATCCAGCGCAGTCTTTAGGACTTCAATTTCAGTTTTAAGATCTCCTTGTTTAGCAGTTCGAGTTATGCATTCCTTGAGATGTTCATTCAAAATAATTCGACCAACCTGCTTGAGCGCTCCTCGAACAGCAGCTATTTGAACTAATACATCTGGGCAAGGACGACTGGCTTCAACCATAGTCTTGACACCCCGAATGTGTCCTTCAATACGAGACAATCGATTCATCAGATCCTGCATAGATGCTTCAGTGTAATTATGCTGAACATTGGACGGGCTTTCTTGATGAGTATGATCCATATCCCTTAATTAACGAGTAAAAACGATTTTAATGGAGGGAAGGTATATGACGTTTCTGCATGCGTTGAAAACGAGTCCAAAGCAATACGCAACCAAATACCAGGGTTGAAAGCAGTACCACACTAGCACCAGAGGCGATGTCAAAGTAGTAGCTCAGATAGATCCCAACAAACGAAATCACGGCTCCCAATACCCCGGAAATGATCATCATATAGCCAAAGTGGTTGCTCAACAGCCGTGCGATGGAAGCAGGAATAACCACAGCCGAAATAATCAGTGTCACTCCCAAGACATTAAGTGTTGCCACCAGTAAAGTAGCCAGCATCAAAGCGAACAAAGTATCCATTGCTAGGATAGGGACACCATGAACCTGAGCTACCTCGCGGTCAAAACACCAGAACAGTAAAGGTCGATAAAACAAGAAAACCAAGCTGAGCAGGACAATCGTGACCCCTGTAACAACCCACAAATCAGTAGGAGAAACGCCTAACACGTTGCCAAACAGAGCAGCTTCAAAATTTTGACTGAACTTTCGATATGTGCTGATAATGGCTACTCCTAAGGCAAAGCTAGCCGTTGTCACAATCCCAATGGATGCATCTGAGTAAACCTTGCGCCCTGTTAGGTATTGAATTAGCAGGGCAGATGCAAAACCCCAAATTCCCGAGCCAATGTAGAAGTTCAAGCCCAATACATAGCTCAGCACAGCTCCTCCCAAAATCGCGTGCGATAGACCGTGAGCAATGTAGCTCATCCGCCGAGTTGTAATATAAACACCCATAACACCGCACAACAGCCCAGCCATCATTCCAACTAAGATGGCACGGCTAAAAAAGTCATAGCGAAAGGGCACGAGCAGAAAATCCATAAATATAGTCTATAGTCTGAAAACTAAACAGATTTAGAATGAGATTGGCGCAAAACTGCAGGCAAGTTGTTTTGCATTTGATGGCGTACAGAAGTACTGCCACTGGCAATTAAAATCCGATCTTCCTGTTGAAAAACCACCATTTCTCCGCCAAACGTCTTCTCAAGATTAGTATTCGTAAAGACATCAATCGGTTGACCTTGGCAAATTAAGCCGTTGTTAAAACATACAACCCACGGCAGGTGCGTCGCCACCGAATTGAGATCGTGAGTTGAGAGTAGAATTGTTAAGCCTTGCTGATTCAAATCAGCCAACAGGTGCAACAGTTCGTGTTGAACGTGCAGGTCTGAACTGCTTGTAGGTTCATCTAAAAGGACAATTTCTGGCTCTCCTACTAAAGCACGAGCCAGGAAAACCCTTTGTTGTTGCCCACCAGATAAATCGCCAATCGGCTGATGGGCGACATGCTCTACCCCAACACGGCACAGGAGGTCAAAAGCGGCTAGGCGATCTCGTTTGGAAGGCCAAGGCCAAATCTTGTGTTGTTTATATCGCCCCATCATCACCACTTCCACAGCTGTGACTGGAAAATTCCAATCTACCGTTTCTACTTGTGGTACATAGCCGACTTTGGGTGGGGCAGAACCTGGCTTTAACCGCTTTCCCCGAAACCAAATCTCTCCCGTCCAGGGCTGCACTAGCCCTAAAATTGCTTTAATTAAAGTACTTTTACCGCTTCCTGATGGTCCTACCAAACCAGACATCTGGCCTGGGTACAAAGTCAAATTTACTTGACTAAACACTGGCTGAGTCTGATAACCACAGCTGAGGTTTTTTACTTCTAGTATTGGTTTCATTACGCTCTCGCAGTACTACTTACTCGTTTTAGCTGAGGCAGTTGCCGTTGGCCCTACCACATTGCCAGTGTCAAGACTGTCAACTAGCTTTGAGTTACCTCCCAGTCCAGTAGCAATGATCCGCAGATTGTTAGCCATCATGCCTATATAGGTATGCTGAGGATTTGTGTCTTCCATCGCATTGGCTGAGCCTTTACCTGGTAATTCGTCGTCGGCAGTATTGGCTGTTTTGACTTTCGCTTCGCGAGCAATTTGTTCTTCCACCTTACTGGGATACACTTCAGAACCAAAAATTGCTGGGACACCAACTTGACGGATCTGATCAACCAGCTTACTCACATCTTTTGCAGAAGGCTCTTTAAAATCCGAAGGTTGGATAGCACCAATCACTTGAAAGCCATACTGTCTAGACCAATAAGCCCAAGAGTCGTGGTATGTCAACAGCTTACGGTTTTTGGGGGGAATACTCGCCACCACTTCTGTGGTTACCTTGTCTAATGCTTCGAGGCGCTGCTCATAGTTTTTCAGATTTGTGGCATAGTAATCTTTGCCAGATGGGTCTAACTCGGTTAACTGCTGTGCAGCTAGTTTGGCATAGACTTCAGCATACCTGGTATTTACCCATAGATGTGGATTTGGATCTCCTTTCTCTTTAGGGAAACTAAAGTCGAACATCCACTGGTCCTGTGTAATGGTGTTACTACCTAGTTCATAGATTTTGGTCTCTTTTGGCTTCGAGGCGTTTGCCAGTTTTTCTGTAGGCGATTCTAAATGCAAACCGTTGACAATAATTAGATTGGACTTGGATAACAGATCAGCATCACTCGGACGCGGCTCAAAGGTGTGAGAATCCGTCCCTTCTGGAATGATCCCCTTGACTTCAACGCGCTCTCCAGCAATATTACTGACAATGTTGGTTAAAGGTGCCACTGTTGTCACAACTAAAGACTTCTTTTGCACCTTTTTGTCACTAGTTTGAGTCGCCTGACTATCCGCGCTAGGGTCAGAGGATGCTGCTTTGTTTTGAGGATTACTACAAGCGACAATTGTTAAGCTAAGTACAAACAGTAATGCACCGATGTTTTTCATTCGCCGTTAATATCAGGGAACATTCTTAATAAACCTTTTTTGTGCCTATAACTTCAATGCGGGGGGAGGGCATTGATAAATCTCACTTTTACTCAGCAGCAAACCCTCAACTATATAATCCACAAGCTACTTGCCTTCCAGATGTAGAAAGACAATAAGGAAGAGCGCTGATGAATTGGTGAACCATTACGATTTTGTAAAATTGTGTTACATTACTTTATGTAACCAAGTTTGTTAAAAATTAAAAGCTTATGACCTCCTCATCAAAATCATCTCCAGTTTCTGATGACCGTAATGATTGGGTTTGGGGATTTACTCCTCAATCCGAAATTTGGAATGGTCGTTTTGCAATGATTGGCTTTGTGTCTGTTGTTTTAGTTGAAGTATTTTCCGGTCAAGGCTTTTTGCATTATTGGGGCATTTTATAGTTCCTCCTTCACTCGAACATCGCTAGCCGCACTCACACACTAACCAATAAGGTGAGATGAGTTCTCAGATGCGCTATCACCACCTTACAGCATCAAAGTAAGGTGGTTTTCTCTTGCCTACTAAGGCTTGCTGTGGTCCGTTCCTTTAGAGACTAATTGATTGAGATACTAAGGATGGGAAATTGGGAACTTTTACCCAATCATTAATTAACAACAGGTTATGTTTAATTTCGTCCACTTATTTAGTGGTGGAATCTTCGCTAAAATGCCCTTCTTTAATGCTTCCGGTCGTTCTGACCAAGGTAGGGCTCCATCATGTTTGGTATAATATTGACTCGCGCATTTTAGTATTGCAGAAGCACTTCCCTCTACTGGTAAATCACCAAAGAGGTAGGTTAATTTCCCGGATGCTGCAAAGGCGATGACACAGGAACGGTTACAAGCACTCATGCATTCAACTCCCTGAATTGGGAATTTATTTCGCAATTCCCAGGAAAATGCAAGTTCTTGAAGCTGCTGTAGTAGTTGTTCCCCTCTACTAGAACCAACTCGCTTGCCGTCTCGCCACTCGCTGGCACAAGTCGTGCAAACAAATAAAATATGCTGTTTGTCGATCATTGATTTTGAAGTATGTAGGAGTTCGTCCAAACCGCAGATATCACACAGATCTGCCAGCGCTTAAGTCCATCTTGGCTGACTGTGCAATATACTTATTAAAAATAATTAGCAACAATTTACTGAGATATTACAGACATTTACGCCTAGAAAAACCCCACAAGAATAATACTTACACTTGGAGGTGTAATTTATAGCGTAAATTAACTGTCTACCGTCTCGTTGCAAGCCGTAATCTGTAGCGGATCTCTGGCTCTTTGAAGAAATAAGACTCACTAATGGTGGAAATATCTATATTTTTGTTCATCTGTACCTCGCAGACGTGTAGAACTTATCAATCTATTTCGGCGGGCGTTCTGACTTACAAGGGAAGCCTTGTTTACAGCTGCGGGACAGCGCCGGACTTACACCGGACTTTCCCCATTACCTCTAGTGGCTGACCCCCACTAGAACCGGAATCCATTTCAATATTAGCACAACTGTTAGTAGATCACAAATAAGATAGAGGCACTGGTAATCAGCCAAAATCTTGCTTGTTGTACACCTAAACCGAGACTGCGAGCGTAAGATTCACCAAGAAGTAGTGCATTTAAAGGTTTGGATAGCATCACAGCTACCAACAACCCTAACACCACCACAGGTGCTAAAACTAACATTTGTTGCCAAGTTACACCAGCAAAACTGCCAAAAGTCCATTGCAAGTAAGTTTGGATTTGCTGACTTTCACTCTGATTCAGCAAAATACTCACAACAGAAGAGCACCTATTGTCACTGCTGGCTTTTGTAGGTATCTACCGTTTTTAACAGGGACTCCAAAGCTTTGACAGACTTGTCTTGATCGAGATTAGGCGGTATGACAAGACTGGTTTGGACATCTGAGATCTCTGATCCAGAAATGCCTCCCGGAGGGATTGACTTATGATATTAGATAGGTTTTACTAAACCTTACGTGAATGTCAACATAAGTAAATATTATAAGTCATCACACTCAAAGGCTGGCTCAATTTTCTCTTGCGAGTACAGAGTTTGATTTGTTTTGAAGTTTGTCCAAATCTGCTTTCATAAGGAGTGATACATGCTTTCAGGATTTTCACGGGTTTTAAACGATAGTGCCAGAAACGTTAGACGGAAAATTATCTATATTTATGCATTCTTAATTAGCGTGAATATATTGGTCTGGGGATTGGCATTCTTGGCTTTCTATCGCTATCCCCTGCTGCTGGGCACTTCAGCCATATCGTATGGTTTCGGACTACGCCATGCTGTAGATGCGGATCATATTGCAGTGATTGACAACGTCACCCGCAAACTCATGCAGGAGAACAAAAGACCCGTTGCTGTGGGGTTATTCTTCTCGCTGGGTCATTCCACAATTGTCATTGCGATGTCCGTTGCCATTGTCCTAGCCACCACCGTGATTCAAAAAGACTTTCCGAGTCTCAAGGAAATTGGTGGGCTGATTGGTACTGGAGTTTCAGCCTTTTTCCTTTTAGTGATTGCCATTATTAATACGTTTGTCCTCTGGGATGTCTTCAAGCTCTTCCAGAGGGTCAAGCGGGGTGGTACATATAGCGAACAGACCTTGGATGAATCTTTGAACCAGAGGGGACTCATCGGTCGTTTCTTCCGCCCTTTAACCAGACTTGTTAGCAGTAGTTGGAACATGTTTCCCATCGGCGTTCTTTTCGGTTTAGGCTTCGATACTGCTACTGAAGTGGGATTACTAGGAATTTCGGCTACCAGTGCATCACAAGGGATGCCAGTCTGGTCAATCATGTTGTTCCCAGCATTGTTCACGGCAGGAATGTGCCTGATTGACACAACTGATGGCATCCTGATGCTAGGAGCTTATGGCTGGGCTTTTGTCAAACCAATCCGCAAGCTCTACTACAACATGACCATCACCTTGATTTCAGTGTTGGTTGCTTTAGCTGTAGGCACGATTGAAGTTCTCAGCATTATTGGTGACCAGTTTAAACTGACGGGTTCTTTCTGGGATTTCATTGGGAAATTGAGCGATAATTTTGGTTTAATTGGCTATTTGATTATTGGCATCTTTATTTTTAGTTGGATTGCCTCGACCATCATCTACAGCCTCAAGAAGTACGATGACATCACGGTCATCAGTGATACAACTACCAACAGAAAATAAAAGCGAGTTGTGGGAGATTCTGAAGGGGGTTTAAAAGAGCTTGGTGCTATCGCCCCCACCCCTGCCGTAGCCATACCAAAAACCGCTACTCAGCACAAATCCCCTCTCCTCACTGGTGGTAACCTTTAATTGACACAGGAGCGATCGCCCTCCGGCTATAGCCATTGAGTTAAAGCATGCTTGTAGTTTAAAGGATAAGATGGTTCTTGTCCAATTTTGGTGATCAAGACACAAAAGGGTTTAAGGCAGAAGGCAGGAGGCAGAAGGCAGAAGGCAGAAGTTTTGAAAGCCTTGTACCATAAGAATTTTGGGAATTTCCTGGTGAGGTCGAGAGGGGATATTGTTCCCCGGTCCCTCCCCGTTTGATCCGGACGTGTAGCTTTCGCTACATCCGGCTCTCGATTGTCTTGCTTTCGCTTTTGCCCATGTGGATGTAATCGTGACAGCTTTTGTGGATTACTGTTAGATTTTTGTCTTTCCAGTTTCCATGATTGCCGTCTACATGGTGTAGGTGAACCCTTTCATCGTCCTGCAATTTGAGATTGCAGTGTCCACATTTAAAGTCCTGTTTCTTCAGCAGCTTTGCCGTTCTTCCGTCGTAGAGTTTAGAGTTTCTTTGACTCCAGTACACAGCATCCCCATCGTAGGGTGAGCGCGTACCTCGTACGTTAACATGGCGGTTTTCGGAGTACTTGACAGCGGGGAACGCTATGCCGATTAATCGAGTAGCTATTTCTCTACTGCTGTTCTTGTCTTTCCTAAATCGTTTCCATGCGGCATATTGGATATGCCACAGCGAATGATTTTCCATGTTGCAGTACTTGTGGTAATTTCTCCATCCTCTGACTATTGAAGACAGTTTGGATGCTTTATCCTCAGTACTTAAGTTGGAGCTATTGACGATATCTTTGACTTTCTTGCGGAATTTTCTGTAGTTATCCTTTGACGGAGTACATCTGAATTTTCCGTTATTTTCTTGGACATAGAAGTGCCATCCAAGGAAGTCAAATCCATCTGTCGGGGAAGAGTATCTGGTCTTTGCCTCTTTCAGTTCTAGCCCCCAAGCCTTCAGTTCCGTCTCGATGATTTCTCTTACTCTTTCCTTGCGGATACCGGGTTTTATGATTGCTATCATATCGTCGGCATAGCGTATGAGCCTTACTCCTAATTTGTTTAAGGTGTAATCGTGGTCGAGGTCGTTTAGAGCTATGTTGGCTAGAGTTGGTGAAATGATGCCGCCTTGTGGAGTTCCGCAATCGGAGTCACTATCACCAAATCTTACGTCTTGTCCTGCTTTTAAACACCTGAACACGCCAGTTTTGAACGCTTGAGGAAGGATTATTTTCCTCATTAGTCTGTCATGTCGGATATTGTCAAAACACTTGGCTATATCCATCTCAAGGATTGTTTTATCCTTACCATTGTGGTTGGATTGTAGATTGATGAATATTACCTTTTGGGCATCGTGTGCTGACCTACCAGGTCTGAAGCCGAAATTAGTGGTAGCAAATGTTGCTTCATGTGCAGCGTCTAGCGCGTAATGCACTAGCTTTTGCCATGCTCGATCGGCTATTGTGGGCACGCTATAGTAAGACTGCACAAAACTTCAATACACTTTTGGGATCTGCTGTGACTGTCACGAATCCGATACATCCGTTGTATGGTAAGAGCGTGGTGGTGAGGCAGGTGCGGAAAGTTGGCTTGACGATTAAAATAACCGTAGAACATCCAGACGGTGGATTTTTGTGCTTGCCAGTAGAAGAAACCACCCTCTCATATCCAACGAATGGTGTAATGAGAGCACAGACAAGCCAATTATTTGACCCAGAGAAATTACTGCGCCTTTCCGAGTGGGTGGCAGCTCATTCAAAGTCAGGATCGGAAAAATTTTCTTGTGTTCCAGAAGATGAAGAAGCTTCACACAAGAAAACGGATGACACAAAAAAACGCAAAAAAGCGCGTTCTACCAGAAAACAACTCAGAACGTATGGAACGCCTGATCAAACTGATTTCCCAGATGGTGGAGAAAATACTCCCACAAGCCTTGCCACTGGATGTCCAGATCAGGAGTAAAAATGATGAACAGTAAAATCAGAACAACTCATCTGGAACGGAGTGCTGTGGTCTACTTGCGACAATCGACACAAATACAAGTAGAATTGAACCGTGAAAGTACACAAAGACAGTATGCCCTAGCAGACCGTGCTCACGGCTTGGGTTGGGATACGAGCCGGATCAAAGTTCTGGATGGTGACTTGGGGAAAAGTGGCCAAACCACCGCAGGAAGAGAGGATTTTCATCAACTTATGGCTGCTGTTGGTTTGGGGGAGGTAGGAGCTGTTTTCGCTTTGGAAGCATCACGATTTTCTCGTTCCCAAGCAGATTGGCATAAACTGTTAGATATCTGTGCCCTGACAGATACCTTGATCATTGACCACGATGGGATTTACGACCCAAATGATTTTAATGACCGAGTGATATTGGGGTTTAAGGGAACTTGGAGCCACACGGAACT
>CAIVAU010000031.1 GCA_903903925.1 uncultured cyanobacterium | reverse complement strand
TGAAATTAAATTGTTTATTATGTCTGTTTATTTGAACGAAAAGTGAAAATCAAACCCAAAAGATTAGGCTGGTCAAATTTGTTTGTGTTTAATTTTTCAAAAATATCAGTAATATAATTCACATCTGCGGAATGTGGGTTAATATTAGTCTTAAACGCATAGAACGCCTGACATATAAATTTTGCCAATGGATTGCTGGTAGTTGGGATAATTTCTGCAATTCCATCTTCACTTCTTTCCTCAATCTCAAAACCAGTGGTTAAATTTTATACCAATTCTCTGTTTTGACGAGATTATTTGTAATAATAAACACTCAGTTACTGTTTCAAGGGTGTAGAGCTATAAGCATCAAACCTATTATTTATAAAGTCTTCAAAGGATATCTTCTGAAGAAAAATTATCGTGCCTATTCTCAAATTTACTGTTTTAAAATATACTCATAATTATCAGTATGAGGGATCAGCGATCGCCCGTTTTTGGGTTCACCCCACAAAATCGCATTGCTCCCTGCCATTACACTCAGGCGTTCGCTTTTGAATCAATCTTGCCTACTCGTAATATACGGTTAGCACCTGCTCACTCATCAATTTGAGTGAGAAATTTACGAGAGGTTACTTCGTTTCTGATAATCATTGATAGAGTCTTTAGAGCGCTACTCTCCACCGGGTTTAGAGGAAGTGCTTGTTGGTCAACCAGGTCCTTGCCAACTCCCCATTATCCTTGCCCTTTTGGGACACGAGCGTGTAAAAGCCTGATTCCACTGGTTATTCCTGACGATGGTTCAAGCGTACCTTCGTATTCCTATATTGCTTGTTCGATTCTGTCGCGCACGGTTGGTATCGAGAGCGGTCGAAACTTCCCGTTGGCTTTGGGTATTTCTACACGTTTTGTAGGTTGTAGATTTCCACCGTTCCAGTTATTGACCAGGATTACCCTTTGCTCTGGGGTATTGATTATTTCTTTATCAATTCCTGCCGTTGCTTTACCTTTATTGGTTTGAGTAATACGTCGAACAGATAATAATAGGCAGGAGTGACTTCTTTGCATCAACTTCTGTAAGTTTCTCAAATGCGCGGAAGTTACGGATGGGAAATCCCGCCAGTGGTGGCCCTGCCTCTAACTACGCAGACGGCGACGAACCTGAATTCGTGGCCGAACTGATTCTACAAGCAATCGAAGAGGGTGATGCTCAGTACTTTGCCAACTACCGCAGTCGGTCGTTGGCAGGAGTGTAAAAGTGACTTTTTGACTAGAAGAAATTTCATAGGTAGTTCACCATCAGTGGCCAGGGGTATGGTAAAGTAACTATCGAAAACTGATATTTTCGAGAGTTTTAATGCTACCACAACAAGACAATCCCTTTGATCTACCAGGTGACCGTAATATATTGTCAGAATGGCTAGCTAGTAAGCGTAACAAGGGGACACGCCGGGAGTATAAAAAGGAACTAAGAAAATTCTTCCTGTGTGTGTGTGCTCGCCAATTAACACCCACTTTAGTGATGCAATTTTTGCAAATGGAGAGGTTTAGTGCGGCCACTCTCATATTGCGTTACAAAGCTGAATTAATCGACAGGGGGTTAAAAGAAGCGAGCGTAAATCGTTCCATTGCAGCAATCAAGTCACTGGTGAACTATGCTTACGAAGTGGGACAGTGTACTTGGACTTTAGCCGATATCAAAAGTGAAAAAGTTGAACCTTACCGAGATACAACAGGTAT
>CAIVAU010000030.1 GCA_903903925.1 uncultured cyanobacterium | reverse complement strand
TCAAGAGTTAGATGAAGATGATCAGGAGTTAGTTATGCGGTTAGAACCACTTTATCAAAGAGACAGAGAACAAGCCAAGCTTGAAGGAATACAGCAAGGACGGGAACAAGGAATACAACAGGGACGGGAACAAGGAATACAACAGGGACGGGAACAAGGAATACAGCAAGGACGGGAACAAGGAATACAGCAAGGACGGGAACAAGGAATACAGCAAGGACGGGAACAAGGAGAAAAACGTCTTGTTTTGCGGTTATTAAATTATCGGATTGGTGAAATTGAGCCATCCTTAATTGAGCAAGTGCGAGGATTATCTATTGAACAATTGGAAGCTTTAGGTGAGGCTTTATTAGATTTTTCAGCAGTAGCGGATTTAGAAGCTTGGTTGAACCAGTACGCAGGATAAACCATTTCCTCAGTAGGGGGAGAAAAAATAAAATTCACATTTTTAACATACTTGGCTTTATTTCCCCCTACTGACTTAACTAATACTTGATAGCTGAGAAACCACATCCAGTTCACAGCTTCTCGTGTCTCGCAACACATCTTTTTTTTTCAAAGTGGGATTTAGACCCACAACTAAAGTTTTCTAGTTTCTTTATTCCCTGCTCCCTGCTCCC
The DNA here is from genome assembly GCA_903903925.1 of uncultured cyanobacterium. GTDB lineage: Bacteria > Cyanobacteriota > Cyanobacteriia > Cyanobacteriales > Nostocaceae > Stigonema. Next base: position 11,386 of record CAIVAU010000030.1, on the reverse strand, counting down.
TTCTTTTGTAATGGCTCAGTTGATTTCTAGGTTACCATTGCCTAAAATGGTATAAAACGAGGAGATTACTGATGCTGACCAATGAATATTGCCGTTCCAAAATTTGCAAGGTTTTGACAACCTTTTGCTTGGTATTATTTGCTGTTATCGTCATCTTTGCGGGGAGTACAGGTAGGGCTATGGCTCTAAGACTTTCTCCGGCCAGTGGTATAACAGGAGAGGTCAAGCAAAAATTACCTGAAGACTCTAGCAAAACATTTAACTTTGAACCCAAAAGCGGGGTCTTAGCAAAGGTCAACCAAAAATTCCATGATGACTATAACGATAGAATTGAGAAAATAATCACTAATTTGAAAGTAGGAGATCCAACAGTACTTATCTTGAGCGGCGGAAATATAACCGTATACCACAAAGGTAAGATAGAAGAACACCAAATTATCCCTTCTCTTTTTCACAAGCTCAAAGCTATTGCGCATTACCCTGTATCGCTTTATATGACTTTACATCCCTATGAAGGTCAGAACCTTACAGATAATTTGGAAGACATTCTGAATTTGCCAGAACGTCGTGGATTATTAAACGACACCTTGGAATGGCTTGATACCTTAGAAAATCCCAAGATACAAACTTGGCCTCAAAACATCATCAAGATCCAGCAATCTCTTCTCGAAGACTCAATAGCATACGTCAATAAAGTTCTAGCAGCAAAACGCATAGATAGTGACGAGTTAAACAACTATGTTAGCCAGGTTACACCCAAGATCGTAGAAGACATGAATTTGGCAGCAGCCCAAGAATTAGAATTTCTAAATGATAAAATTAAGAGTTTGCTAGAGAACGATCTAAAAGACGATCTAGTGGAGGGTAAATGGAAATCTCCTTATGTGGTGATTTGTGCTGTTCATCAAACACGATACGGTGAGCTTGTCACTCAATATTTCGAGCACGTACTCAATGAATTTCAGGGTAAGGCAGCCGAACGAGAAGACCGGATTATTTATGCCGAGTCGATTGGTGACAATAAAGACGATAAAGCACTCAAATTGCTGGCAACCCACATCCTAGATCAGGAAATTAGTTTGGCTTTCTTCGCAGACGAAAAGCGGCTGCAAAAGGATGCGCTGATGGATGGCGCTAGCTTCTGGCTGTGGGAGCATGTAATGGACATACCCAAATTAACTCCGGCAATCAAGAGTAAATAGTAGGAATGGCGCGATTTATTTTTTTAGATGTGGCAAAAACTTGCAATTACAGCTTTTTGCCACAGATTGAGTCTTCTAGAAAGTGAAAGTGGTGCGAAGTACACCGACTGTTGTTGTGTTGTTGTTACTGTTACTTTCAGGATTAAAGAGGACAAATGCTCCAGGGGTAATACTGATATTGTCGTTAACCTGAAAGCGGTAGTAAGCTTCTAAATGGTAGGGAGTGGTTCTACGCTCACCTGGAAGTTGAAGACGGGCAGCACCACTAGCATCGCTGACAAAAAGCGGCTGTCCAAAAATGATACCTGCGTTGTTACCCTTTTTCAGAAGATCTGTGAAATGAAGACCTACCATCCAACTGGTGAAGGTAGTAGAAGCATCAACATGGCTGGAAGCATCTTGAACGAAAAGCCCAGCACCGTAGGTAGAGAAAGCAATTTTCGGAGCGAACCGCCAAGTCAATGTACCACCGACAGAGTTAATTTGGATAGGTGTTCCAGCCGCAACTCCAGGTAAAGCTCCCCCAATATCTTGAGCAACTAATCCTGTACCTAGAATGTTAATTTCATGATAGCTGTGGGCATAGTTGAGACCAATATCTAAACTTTTGCTGGGTTTTATGGTCAGCTGCACCGCCTCAATACTACTACCACTAAACAAGCCTGCTCCTAGTGGTGTACCAGAAACACCTGGAATGACATCAGGAGCTTTAGATGGAATTGCTGCGTTAACACTAGCGTACAAAGCTGTCAAGTTCACGTTGTTCGAGATATTGAAAATGAAGCCTCCAGCAGCTGCTAGACCATAACCAGAAGTACCACCAGAGAGGCGAACCACGGGGTTATAGCCTGCAAACCGAGAAATTGCTTCTTGTCCCTCACTAGCAAAAGGGGTGATCGCTGGAAATACATCTGTTGTTTCGACTCGAGGCGCGGCAAACACAGTCAGACTTTTAGCGACAGGAAATAGGTAAGCCAGTTTATAAAGTTGAACTGAGTTGGGACTGACGGGAGATAAGCTTTCAACGCTGGTACCTGGAAATTCAGGTTCAAAACTCAGGCGTGCACTGCTAGCACTCAAACTCTGTAAAGGACCTTTTGGTACTAAGCCTAAAGCACCGCCGATACTGCTAGTACCACCCCCTAAGTTATAAGCTTGCAGACCAGTAATCAATAAGTCTTTACCTGTGAAGCTGGTGGTAAGATTCAACCGCACCCGATCAACTAGAATGGTATTAGGATTAGCTGTGTTAGGAGCGCCTCCACCAGCATCAGCCACTGCAAAAATGGCTTCACCACTCAGTTTTGTAGTTGTAGAAAATTGATGAGCCTCCAGTTGAGCAGTGCGAGTTTCCACAGCGTCCACACGACCTCGCAATGCGGCTAATTCAGAGCCAAATTGTTCTTGCAGTTTCTGGAGTGTGGCTAAATCTTCTTTTTTTACCAAGTCACTTGTTGCGGTAGCAATCAGTTCACTAACGCGATCCAGACAGGCATTCAAACCTGCTGCAAACTCATAGCGACTCAAAGCCCGATTCCCCAGATAGGTGCCATTTGGATACCCAGCAATACAACCATAGCGCTCGACCAAAGATTGCAGCGCTTGAAAAGCCCAGTCAGTAGGTTTTACATCCGAGAGTTGCGACACAGAGGTGACCTGATCCTCTGCCTCGTCTGATGAATTCACAGTTGTCTGCTGCGCTAGGCAATTAAGAGTCTGCTGTAGACAGGCATTTAACTGTGAACTTTGAGGGTTACTGATCACAGATCCAGCTTTGAATATAGTAGGGATGGGATTTTTTGAGTTCGCTAATTTCTGGTTAAGAAACTTGATGGTTAAGGTGTCAGTATCTTTTGCCGTGGCAGCCATTGCGCTCAAAGGTGACAAGCTAGAGAGTAAGCATAGGAAACTTACTCCACCAGCAAAATCTATTAGACGTGCTTTCATGATCGCTCCTCACAGGATAAAACTTAAAAAAACTTAACTGTAACCACTACTCGTACAGTCTCTCAGCTTACGTGACTGAACATCCCATCAAGCCGTGGAAAATCAATGACTTTTAAAGTACAGTAGAGTGAGATTGATTAACAGACAGTAGTTATGATCTGTATCAAATAATCACACAACTGCCCATAAAAGACAAGAATATCTGGATACTAAAGATTAATGGACACGATAAGATAATTATTGTTGACAAAACGATAGCAGTGCTGTTTTGTTCCTCATTAAGATTTGATGGATGGAAACAATATCACCGATGACTATCGACAATTTCACCGTTCGACAAATGTTGAGATCGGAATTAGATTTGGTCATGGATTGGGCAGCAGTTGAAGGCTGGAATCCAGGAGTTTATGATGCTGAATGTTTTTACCAAGCTGATCAATGCGGTTTTTTCGTGGGCGAGTTGAACAATGAACTTGTGGCAAGTATTTCCGCTGTTGCTTACTCTCAGCACTTTGGCGTTCTTGGCTTTTATATCGTCAAGCCGCAGTTTCGTGGGCGAGGTTTTGGGATGAAAATGTGGAGGGCAGCAATGGCATATCTTGGTACTGAGCGTAACATTGGCTTAGATGGAGTGACTGCCCAACAGGAGAACTACAAGAAATCAGGCTTTCAAATCGCCTACCATCATATTCGTTGTGAGGCCGTAGGTGGCGGTGTTGTGCCGGACGGCATTGTAGAACTCAAAACTGTGCCAATTGATCAGTTATTTGCTTATGATCAAGAGCTTTTTCCGGCTGAGCGCCAGCAGTTCCTACGACTTTGGATCAAGCAGCTAAACAGTACGGCCTTAGGAGTTGTTAGAGATGGGCATGTTGTGGGTTATGGAGTCATACGCCAAAGCCATACAGGTTTCCGGATTGGACCGTTGCACGCTGACGATGAGCAGATTGCCGAGCAACTCTTACTCGCCTTGCTTGCTTTTGGTTCTGATGCTCCGGTGTTTCTTGATGTGCCAGATGCTAATCCAGAAGCGATTAAGCTGGCTCAACGTTACGGAATGAAGCCAGTCTTTGAAATTGCTCGGATGTACAATAAAGAAATTCCTAACTTGCCGATAAATCGTGTCTTTGCCGTGACAAGCTTAGAAGTTGGTTAGGGGGCAATGTGTTTGTTTACGGAATTATGTGTAGTATGACGAAACGTCTATTTCTAGCTCAAATTTCAAGTCTAGTTGCTTTCAGGCGGAGCCAAAAGCGGGGTTGTGCAAGGGATACAGGTTTTTGGTTCTAATGGCAATTATTAACCCATACAGCTTGTAGAACGGGACTGGGTGGTGTGATCTCAGAACTGGAGGAAAAATGGAAACAATTAAAGAACTCAGTACACAAGCGGTTGAATTAATGCGTCAAGCGACTGAAGTATGTTTAGTTGACCGGGAACAAGCCAAACAGTACAGACAACAAGCAAGAGAAGCTGTAAAGCGGTGTGAAGTATTGAGACACAAAATTAAACGTTCACAGATTCATAGCTAGTTGGCATTGCTACAGACTGGTAGAAAACATTTTATTTGATTTACTTAAGGAAAAAGGCGTGCTGCCTGATGATATTCAGCCTTTGGGGGAAACCAGAGGCGGTGACCAAAAAGCAAAAGAACGTGAAAATGAATGACAGTACACCTATTCATGGTTAGAAAATTTAGATAAATTTAAGGATGGTTCAGCATGACAGTAGAGCAGAGAGTAGACCAACTGGACAGTGATCTAGCAGCAGTCCGTCAGCTGCTGCTATCCACAGCAACTTATGCTGAATCAGCCAATCGTGGGATTAACCGCATCGGAGAGAAGCTTGATCAGGCAGTTGGTAGGCAAGATGCTACTGATGCCCGAATTGCCCAGTTATTGGCAGCGCAAATATCTACTGATGCCAAGTTAGATCGACTAACCGAAAAGATTGACGAGATAGCTGGTGCTCAATTTCAGTCCCAGATACAGCTAAATCAATTAACTGAATCACAGTCACAGTTGAACCAAAGAGTTGACGAGATAGCTGGTGCTCAATTTCAGTCCCAGATACAGCTAAATCAATTAACTGAATCACAGTCACAGTTGAACCAAAGAGTTGACCAATTCGTCTATCACGCCCAACGCCTTTTTACTCAAATCGGTACAAAATTGGAAAACGTAGAAGGGCGATTAGAAACACTGGAAGCAGTGGTACGACGATTAGACCGCAATCACGAAAATCAGCGATCGCAGATTCAGGAATTCCAGCGTACCACCAGCGCAACTTTGGAGAGAATGGACAGGATTCTAGATTATTTGGTACGGCAGTCTGGCAACGGGAGGAGTGACAATGAGTAATTACAACGCTCATCTAAGATTCAAGTGATCTCCGTGATATAGCAATCCTAAATGAATTATAAACGGCACATTCCCTGTGTTTCTCACTTGAACAGAACATTTTCTAGCTGTTAACGTCTAAAACTAACTGACAACCGAAAAATTACGGTTGGTCATATGTATACGCTTATTTGATGGCGTACTTATTAGATAGGGTAGTGTGCGGGGGCGTACTACCCTGATTTTGTGACCCCCCTATGTTCCTCTATCGGGTGAATAGAGGGGGGTAAAACCAGGAGTTGAACGGAATTTTGCAAAAGTATGAAGCGTAAACATGTAGTAGCTTGTCGTCAGAAGACATCGCTAATTAGTCTCTTTCTCATCTCAACTTTTCTCACACCTTTTTCTGTGCTTGCTGCACCACCAAGAACTGCAGATAAAACGGTCAATTGTGACATCCTTGTGGTAGGTGGTGGACTTTCTGGTGTCGCTACCGCTTACGAAGCTTTACGTGCAGGACAAACGGTTTGCCTGACGGAAATTACCGACTGGTTGGGTGGACAAATTTCTTCGGAGGGGACGTCTGCACTAGATGAACGACCAACCCAGCGATCGCGTTTATTCTACTCTCGTGGTTACCTGGAATTACGCCAGCGCATTCAGCGCAAGTACGGCAAACTGAATCCTGGTAACTGTTGGGTCAGCGAATCTTGTTTCCTACCTCGTGACGGGAATGAAATCTTGACTTCTATGCTTAAAGATGCTGCACATCTTGGCAAAGGTAAGTTGGAATGGTTCCCGAATACGGTTATTAAGGAATTGGACAAAAGTGCCGATGGCAAACTTATTAATAGTGCGATCGCCATCCAACATCAACCAGCCCCAGGCGCACCACCCCTCAACACGTCTCCCTTATCCCAGACGATCGAAGACACCTATAACTACCAAAACTCTCCTCAGTTTACCAAAACCATTATCAGCTTCATCCCAAAGCAAACTCAAGAGACATCACCTAAATGGTATGTTGTAGACGCCAGTGAAACCGGAGAAATTATTGCTCTTGCTGATGTCCCCTACCGCCTTGGCATTGATGGAATCTCCTATTTAGAGCCTTCTTCTTCCAGTCCCAACAACGATCCCTACTGTACTCAAGGCTTCACTTACACCTTTGCAATGGAGGCTACCAAGGAACCCCAAAAGTACACAGAGCCCCAATTCTATCCACAATATGCTCCCTATTATAGCTATGAACTGAAGAGACTAGCAAGCTTTCCCTTAGTCTTCACCTACCGTCGGATATGGAACCCCCGACAAGGAAAACCAATGGAATTCGGTGGTCTCAAATTCACTGCTCCTGTACCAGGAGACATCTCCATGCAAAACTGGACTTGGGGCAATGACTACCGCCCAGGAACCGCTCAAGATAACCTAGTTTACACTCGCCAACAACTTGAAGCTACCGGGCAGCTAAATCCTGGAGGTTGGATGGGGGGACTGCGGGTAGAAAGCCTACGCAAAGCCGAAGAAAACGCTTTGGGTTTCTTTTACTGGCTATTCGCTGGGACGACAGATTCCCAACTGGGAGACGGCGTGAAGCAACCCCAACCGAATATCCGGCTTTTATCTGGGCTAAATTCCCCTATGGGGACAGTCCATGGCTTGTCGAAATATCCCTACATGCGAGAAGCACGGCGGGTCATTGGACGCCCCAGTTGGGGTGCCCCTGAAGGCTTTGGGATCTGGGAAATTGATATTTCTCGCCGTAACTACAATGATGAGTATTACCGCAAGACACTCTCACCAGATGAATATCGCCGCCTCAAAGCTGCATTGGCAGGTTTAGAAGCAACATCTGTGATCTCAGGTCAGAAAAGTCCAGAAAATGTCGCACGGCGTACTCGTTCTACGATCTTCCCGGATGCTGTAGGTATTGGTCACTACGCCATAGACTTCCATCCCTGCATGACCAACAGCCCTCCAGAAGCACCTGGTAATACAGCACGTGAGGGTGAAAAGCGTGGCGCTGGGCAAGCATATCCCTTCCAAATTGCGCTCAGGGCGATGATTCCTCAGAAAATCGACAATCTACTAGTCAGCGGCAAAAGCATTGCTACCAGCCACATCGCCGCTGCTGCATATCGTGTACACTCCTTTGAATGGTCTGCTGGTGCAGCAACAGGAACTATAGCCACTTTTGCCCTACAACATGGGGTCGCACCCTACCAACTGGTAGATAATTTGCCCAATCCAGAACTGCAACTGGAAGCCATCAAACGACTCTTAGAGACGAATGGCAATCCCACCGCCTTCCCCGATACCTCGATTTTTAACGAAAACTGGGAAGGTTGGAAATAATTTGTCGGTTGTTTGTTGTTTGTTGGCACAAAAAGCCAAATATCAAACAACCAACAACTAACCACTAACAATAGACTAAACTAGTAACTTGTAGTGTTGTGTTGTTAAACTCTATTGGTTAATTACTTATGTTTACGAGACTTTCAGCAGATGTTTACGGCATGGCGACGGCACCAACTGTAGCTCCTGAACAGTCTAAACAAGTCACCCAGAAGCCATATCCGAATTATAAAGTGATTGTTTTGAATGACGATTTTAATACATTTCAGCACGTGGCTGAATGTTTGATGAAGTACATTCCGGGGATGACGAGCGATCGCGCTTGGGATCTCACTAATCAAGTACACTATGAAGGTCAAGCCATTGTCTGGATCGGTCCTCAAGAACCAGCAGAATTGTACCACCAGCAGCTGCGTCGAGCGGGTCTTACGATGGCTCCTTTAGAGGCAGCTTAACCATAATGGCTAAAAATACTGATGGCAGACTTGTTTGGAACCACTCAACCCACATCCGTACCCTGATCCCAGTTTTAGAACGTCTGGTGCAGCAGGATGGAATTCAAACTGTTACACCAGGAGAAATTGGGCGAGTGAGAGGTCACTGTCCAGCGTTACAGTTACGCATATCCGTAACGATTCTGGGTGGCTTTAAGGTCATTGCACGTGAAGGAAAAACTGTGCAGGAGGTGTTCATCTTGACTCATTTAGACCGAGAGCAATTTGAAGCAGCGATCGCGATCGCAATGAAGAAGTGATTATTAGTCACTAGACTATTGACTATTCTTGAATGCGATGCACTGCTAACTTATGCAGCGGCAGACTAAGGATGCAAGAAAATGTTAAAAAATATGACAAAGCAGTCGTTATCTTCAAACTCATCAGCATAAATTGCCAATCTGGCGTCACTATTCGCTGAATGCCAAAGGCAACGCAGTAAACTAACCAGTACGAAAAACTCATCCTAAAAAGAATTTGCTCTGTTTCTTCGGCTTCACATGTTTGTTGTTTGCAGTCCCACAGTAACAACAAACCAGCAATACAAGCCACAAAAGAAACAGCAACAGCAAAATCGTGATACATATTTAGTGAATGCATTTGTGTTTATCCCAAATGTTTTCCATAGGAGATCAGTCTAAAGGAATAGCTATTGGGGATAAGCAAATAGTAACAAAGTGAAATAGAATCCTTAAAAATATGTAAATAGTTATTACAAACTGATAAATTATAAGAATTAAGCTGACTTTCGATGGATTTTAACTTTACTGATAGTCCCACTGATAAATTACAAACACTCCTAGTCAATTCCCCGATTGGCAATGTATTACCTGCTATTGCTCAAGTTAGCCTGCCCAACTGGTGGCTAGCAGGAGGGGCGGTAAGAAATACAGTTTGGCATTCGATCTTTGGGAAGAAGTGTGGATTAATCATTAATGATTTTGATATTGCATTCTTTGACGGACAAGGCGATCGTTCCCAAGAACTAGTAGTGAAGGTGACCCTGACGGAACAATTTCCTAACTACAAATTTGATGTCAAAAATCAAGCCAGTTTTGCTCGTTGGCGTTCTGGTCATAGAACTTACATCAGTACAGAGGATGGGATTACACATTGGCTACACACTGCTACTGCTGTTGGTGTCCGCTTAGACACTCAAGGGCAATGGCAATTTTTCACCCCCTATGGATTGGATGACCTTTTCAATGGCATTATCCGACCGACGCCAGCACATATTAATAACCCAGATGCAGAACGCAAGGCGACTGAGTTTTTGCAAAAATGTCCTTGCTTGCAGCTTGGATAAATAACATTGTTGATAGATGCAGCAGTTCCCATTACGGTAATTTCCGAATGAGTTCCCGAACCACATCTGTTGCTGCTTTCCCTGTCTCGTGACAATACTGTTCCAGCACCTTGGCTTCATCTATTGCCAAGTTGATACTAATTCGCTTGAGTGTCAATTTTTTGTTCATGTCTCACCGATTAAATACAACCTTGCAATCTGTGCATCAAGTCTTAAAAGACAGCGTTTAATTGTGCTGCCTGTCCCGGCAACAGTAACCATCTAAACTATCCGCTCAATTGAATAAGAATTTACATCTATGGCAGTACATTAGTCTGCGATCACGATCATTACTTTACGTGATTACTACTATTGCAATAAAGCATGGTTTATGCACTGCTTAGAAAAAGCTGTTTAATAACTGGGTATGAGATGGTTGATAACAATGGCGTCAGCGATCTTCTTCCAAGGGGAGACGCTTCTGGCTTTTTGCTAGGCTCAATTCTTCTCGTTTAAGGCTTATTTCTGGGAGGCATTTTCTACTGGAAACTTGGGAGAATTTAATGCCCGATCGCCTCAACAAACTTGGCGGTTGATTCGTATGGTAAAACATTACGACCCGAAATTTTAATTCCACGACCTTGAGGTAAATGCGCGAGGTAATCAGCCAAGCGTTCATCTGGTGTTTCTTGTTTACCCGCTTGACTAATACTTGATGCTGTTTCACCAATAATGACTAATGTTGGTTGCTTGATCGAGGCGATCGCACTTCCATAATCCTTGCGCCAAAAACCAGCTAAAAAAGAAAAAACTGCATGGCGACTGGCAGTATTTTCTGCACCTTTACGCAAGGTACTCAACCATTCAGTGTCCACAGCATCGTTTTTGTCAAACAGTTGACGAGTCGAAAAATTACGCAAAAATTTCTCGCGTCGGGCATAGCGATAAAAAGCATTACCAAAAGGTGAATCTAAGAGATTCCAGATCAATTTTTGCTGTGATTCTGGTATTGTTTTCGTCGTTATAGCCCAAGCCGGCGGACCAGCTAGTACAAGTCGGGCAATTAAATTTGGTTCTTTTTGAATTAATTCTATAGCAACGGATAATAAAGCACCCTGCACCACTATCATCACAGGTTGTTGCACGACTGTTTGTAAAAAGTGTCGCAACTGTTCTGCCCAATCACCAGAAGTGTAAGCTACATGGGGCATATCACTCTCACCGCATCCCAGTAAATCAGGATTGTAAATGGGATTACGGTGTCCTTGTTTATACCATTCGTGATAAAATCGCCGCCAAAATTGCCGCGATAACCCTACACCAATTGGATGAATTAACAGTAAGGGAATGCCTTCAGGTGTTGAATTTATGGGGTGATGAATTTCGTAGGCACAGCGATAATTATTCCACATGTAAAACTGGGTGAGCGATTCAGATGATGGCATTATGCACTTCATAAGGTTATTTGACCCTTATCTAGTGCAGAAGTGCATGCAGTCGTGCAGGGAGAGACCTGTTGGACGCTGCTACCATCGGCGGCCGCAGCCATTTCGATCCTAAGGAGAGTTTTGATGGATTGTGGTAGGACCAACGTCTGGCTTGTGCGCGGACAAATCAAATCGAAATCAGCTATGCGTGGGGGAAGTTCGGACTGAGTTTTTTTGCTTCGTCATTGAGCGCTATGATGCAGCCGTCATTGTTTGACAGGACGACGATAGGTTTGCCCGCCAGTTGCGGCTGAAATACCCGCTCGCAGGAGGCATA
>CAIVAU010000029.1 GCA_903903925.1 uncultured cyanobacterium | reverse complement strand
TTTCAGCCCAGTTTCGTCAACTTCGTAGTCACCTGTCTCAATGTCGATAATAACCATCTTGCCGATGTTTTCTTCTACCTCCACTTGTTTGCGGATTCCACTTTCATACAATTGCTTTGCACGTCGTGCAACTTCTTCGCGGGTTAAAGGGATCGCTTGCATACGCTGACTCCCAATCGCTACGCTACTTCTGTCAACTCCTTCATATTTTAGAGCATGGCAAGTAATTGGCAATGGATTGTAAAAGTTGTTTGTAGTGTGCGCTTCAGCGCACTCTTCTGCGAAGACAGCGCAACTACGAACCGTTAGGCGTAGTTTTTGGTACAGCAAGCTTGTTTTCCTGTATCACTCTAATTAGAAATCGTAGAGCCTCATTAACTGCATCGGAATCTGGAAACATCTTAGCAACATCCGGTTCTAGGCGAACATTAGTCCCACCAAAACTCTTACGTTCCGAACCTAGCCTCCTAACACGCAGACTCTTTAAGTCATATTCTGGGCGAAGCTCATCTTCCATCTCTAGTTCATCAACCTTCTTCATTAACCATATCTTAAAAGAAATTGGCACACAGGTTATTTGCCAGTTAGTATTGCTCAATTTAAATTACAATTTTTAACGCTGATGAGGAGGAAACAATATGAGTTATCAGATGAATCGACGGGACTATGCTGCTATGTTTGGGCCTACCGTTGGCGATCGCGTCCGTCTTGCTGATACAGAGTTATTTATTCAAGTAGAAGAAGACCGCACCACCTATGGTGAAGAAGTTAAATTTGGTGGGGGTAAGGTGATCCGGGATGGTATGGGACAGTCTCCCATCATCAATGGGACTGACCAAGCTGTAGATGTTGTCATTACCAACGCCTTGATTCTTGATTGGTGGGGTATCGTCAAAGCTGATATTGGCATTAGAAATGGGAGAATTTTCAAAATTGGCAAAGCAGGCAATCCCTACACTCAAGACAACGTTGATATCATTATCGGGCCAGGAACCGAAGTCATAGCTGGAGAAGGCAGGATTGTGACCGCTGGGGCAATTGATACCCACATTCACTTTATTTGCCCCCAGCAAATCGAAACTGCGATCGCCTCTGGAACAACAACTATGATTGGCGGCGGTACGGGTCCTGCATCTGGCACTACCGCCACGACCTGTACCCCTGGCCCTTGGAACATTCACCGGATGCTACAAGCAGCGGATGCTTTCCCTATTAATATAGGTTTCCTCGGCAAAGGAAATACCAGCAAACCCGAAGGATTAATCGAACAGATTGCCGCTGGCGCTATGGGTTTGAAGTTACACGAGGACTGGGGGACGACTCCGGATGCGATTGATACGTGTCTCAGTGTTGCCGATGAATATGATGTACAGGTTGCCATTCACACGGATACCCTGAACGAAGCGGGATTTGTTGAAGATACAATCAGGGCTTTTAAAGAACGTGTGATTCACACCTTTCATACCGAAGGGGCTGGTGGTGGTCATGCGCCTGATATTCTCAAAGTTTGTAGCTATCCTTACGTTTTACCTGCTTCTACGAATCCGACTCGTCCCTACACGATTAATACTCTGGCAGAACATAAAGATATGTTGATGGTGTGCCATCACCTTGATCCTAATATTGAGGAAGATGTCAAATTTGCGGATTCGAGAATTCGCCCCCAAACAATTGCGGCTGAGGATATTTTGCAGGATATGGGGGTTATTAGCATCATGTCTTCTGATTCTCAGGCAATGGGTAGAGTTGGGGAGGTGATTATTCGCACTTGGCAAACTGCCCATAAGATGAAACTTCAAAGAGGTCCACTGACTTCTGATAATGCAAATTACGATAACTTTAGGGCGAAGCGCTACATTGCTAAATATACAATTAATCCGGCGATCGCACATGGGATTGCACAGCATGTTGGTTCCGTTGAAGAAGGGAAGTTAGCGGATTTGTGTCTGTGGAAACCTGCATTTTTTGGGGTAAGACCAGAACTTGTGATTAAAGGAGGAATGATTGCTTGGGCGCAAATGGGTGATGCCAATGCCAGTATTTCAACTCCCGAACCCGTTCACATGCGTCCAATGTTTGGTGCTTTTGGCGGGGCGATTGGGGCAAATTCTATTACTTTTGTTTCTCAAGAAGCGTTGAGGCGGGAAGTTCCTAAACATCTTGGCTTAACCACTCGCATAGAGGCAGTTGCTGGTACACGTAATATCAGTAAGCAAGATATGAAACATAATGACGCTACCCCACAAATCGATGTTGATCCAGAGACTTATGAAGTTAGGGTGGATGGGAAGTTGATCACCTGTGAACCCGCTAGCTATTTACCTATGGCACAACGTTATTTCTTGTTTTGATTTAGGGTAAGCGCATCTCGAAGGAGATTACCTTGGTTTGTAGTGAGGACTTCAGTCGTCAAAAATACCAAAACTCAGGACTAAACACAAACAAATCTCACTTCATACGGGTCAGGGAAAATTGCCATTGGCAGTTATGTCCAAGTAAACCTCTCAATCTTTCTTAGTATAATTAACCGCAGAGGCGCAGAGGACAGGGAGAGATTTAGGGTAATTTTTGACCGGGAAGGGGGTAAGAATTTTGAAACCGCAGATGTAGACGCCCGGAGGGCGGCTTCCCGGAGGGTACGTAGATGGACGCGGATAAATTTGTAAGTTATTGGGAGGCGAAATTGCATAAGATCAATCGGTCTAGATTTAAAAGTTTGTGAGAGTTACAGTAACTCCTGACTCCTGACCCATGACTCCTGACTCCTGACTCCTGACCCATGGCAATATCAAAATACTGGAAACTAGTAAGGATTGATGCAGCGGGAAATCGCCAAATTTTGGAAATCGCAGCAGCCAAAGAGTTTTTCACCTCGGCGTTTAGTGAGTTCTCGTCTTCCGATGATGTGGACATCCAGCAGCAGCTTTTAAGATGGGTAAGGGATGCTGTCAACAGTGAAAGGCGCGTACTAGCAGAACGTTGTTTACTCTGCTTCATTTCCTGGCAAATTGAGCAAGTTTGTTTACAACTAGAAAGGCAGTTTGGTACTGTTCATGGGTTTACCTGTCGTGATTTACTGCCATATGTCCTCGATGATGATGGTAGCTTACAACCACCAACGTCCTATAACTCTTTTTCTAGAGAAATTTTACAGAGTTTTGACCCGGAACAAAGCAATCTCACAAGCTGGACAATGAGAAGGGTCAAACACCATCCTGTACTAGGTCGATTTTTGTTGGAGTGTGGAGTTTATCTCATCAGTGACTGGGCAATTCTCAATGATACTCAACCAAAACAGCTATCGCGAATTTTGGGCGATTTTCACTTGTTCACACCTGGGGAAATTCAGCAAGCGCAAGAACTTTTAGAAAGTTATCACACTGTCTATCGTACTGATCGCCTGCAAAAACGTGCTAGAGGAATTAGGGGACCATGTGCTGCACCAACAATGGAACAACTGCAACAAATCTCCCAATGTCTTGAAGGTAAGACCAACCAGAAGCTGAAGAGTGAAACTGTGATGAGACGACTCCAAAATCTTGCTGACCGTCTGCGACAGTACCGGATTCATGTCCGGGGTGGTTATCTCCCCACAGAATCTCTGGATGCTGCTGGTAATCAGTATAATAGCTTACTTGAGCGTATTCCATCCCCTGAGGGTAAATCTTTGGATCAAGAGGAAGAAGCGGAGTTTTTACAGTCCTATCGTCCCCAATTCAAAGCTTGTTTAGATCAAGCTTTGACAATGGTAACCCAATCGCGAGTGAGACAACTACAACGTAAGGACGAGGAAAAGGCAAGAATGTTCCTGACAGCACTCCACCTATTTCACTGTGAGAAAGTGTCGATGACGGAAATTGCCAAGCGTTTGGGACTACGCGCCCAGGATGCAGTGACTCGCTTGCTGAAACTGAAGGAATTTCGCGCTGATGTCCAACAGCAGCTTTTGGTGATGCTGCGATCGCACGTCCTGGAACTCGCCAAAAATTACTCCACCCCAGAACGCCTCGCAACTCTAGAACAGGAAATTACACTAGCCCTGAATGAACAAATTACCAGCTTAATTGCCCAGGCGGAAACAGAAGCTCAAAGTGCGAAAAGTAATTCCCCCATCAGCCATTTTACAGAAAGACTCTGCCAACAATTGAAAATCAAAAATCTGTAGGGTGAGTCATGCCGACCCTATTTGTTGAATACCATCTTATGAGAAACAAACTATGACTAACTTTTCAACTAATACTCAATCAATCTTGTTGGACTTTGAAATCTTGCCAACAGCAGCAATTATCCTTTCAACTGATGCAATTAATGAGGCAGTAGAAATCAGTCATAAAATCCATAATACATCCCAGCAGTGGCAAACTTATCTTAATGCTTTGGCTTTATTTGCATTTGAGCAATGGGTAGAAGAGAGGGATGATTCGCTAACCGTTAATCGGGAAGAATGTACAATTTTACAAGCAGTCATTGGTAATGCGATCGCTACTGTTGATAAATTACAAGTAGGTAAATTCAAACTGTGTTTGATTGCCACTGGTAGCCTTACAGATCAAGAAGTTATTTTACCTAGAGCAGTTGTAGATTTGCCAGAATATATTCCCCATTTTTACGTATTAATAGAAGTTTTGGAGGAACAAGAAACTGCTGTGATTCAAAGTTTTTTATCCTATAAACAACTGACAGAAAGATTGGCAAATGTTAATTTAGTACCCCAAGAAGATTGGACATATCAATTACCTTTGACGTGGTTTGAAGATAATCCAGACAACTTACTACTCTATTTACGTTGCCTAGAACCAGAGGCAATTCCCTTACCTACTGTACCAGAGGGAAGGGCTGAAAATCTTTCTAGGATGCAGGGTGAATTGACAGCATTGTTACCCCAGTTGCAAGTCCCTGAACAGGAACTTTGGCAGGTGTTGACTTGGGAACAAGGAACAGCCGTTCTCACCAGTCCGGAATTACTCAATTGGATATATGATTCGCAAATGCAAAACTCCCCCGTACCCACTCCCCATTTATCTGATTTAATGAAACTGTTGACACAGCCAGCAGTAAACGTTGGACGTTGGTTGTGGGATGAATTGGATGAATTAGCACAGGAATTTTCTTGGGCATTGTTGCCGAAATTTTCACCAATAACGGCAATGCGAAGCCCTAGAGAAGAATTTGAAGCAATTACATCACAACTTCAGCAACAAGGTTTAGAAATCCCCTTGCAGGCGCGTGCAGCCTTCAAGGATTTGCTGTTAGCTGGAATTTCCCTGAGGCTATATGCTGTAACTTGGCATTTATTATCAGGATCAGACTCCCCTCAGTGGACATTGCTGCTGATTTTAGGCGCACCTTTACCAGAGATTTTACCTGACAACTTAAAGCTACGGGTGAGTGACCAAACTGGCATTTTAGTCGAACAGGGCGTCAATCCAGAACGAGGTGATTCTTATTTGTTTACTCGTGTTCTCGGCAATTGGGATGAGAATTTTCTTGTTAGTATCAGTTTAATGGATGGTGTGGAATTGACATTGCCACCGTTTGCTTTTGAATTGTAGGGCGTGTTATGAGTCAACCCAATTTACAACCTGGATGCTAGGTATCTATTGTGTCAAAGTATCATCATCTGCTAAAGACCCTGCTTGTTGAAGTAGAATAGCCCGACCACTTTTTGAACGTAGCCAGTCGTCAATTGCCGCTTTTAAGAATCTCCAGTCGTCTTCAACTTTGCGTCCTGGAATATTCCCCTGTAAGGCTTGGCGCTGTACTGATTCAATCGGTAGCCTTAAATATGCTGAGGCTTCTTCGAGGGTTAAAACATCTGGTAATACTACTCGGTTCATCACTCACTCTTTGGATGTATTATCTAGGTTGATCGTAACACCTTAATTGGTGAAGCACAATAATCAAAAGATGGGAAGATATATAAAGGGATAAGGGAAATACTGACCATGAACGTTTGTGCTTTCCACCTTAAAGTTCAGCGGATCGAGCAAGTTTGTTTATTTGAGTTGTCTTGGGGTAGAGGGCAGAACCTTAATACCACACTTCCCTATCCTCAGAATCTCACGGTTCTGTACCAAGAATGGCAGCAAATTTATTTAACCTTTTACAAAACAGCACTGCGGGGAAAAGTGGCAGAAACTGGTAGTATCGTTCCTCCTCCAGTTGATTGGCATGCTAAATTGGTACAAGCAGAAGCGAAACTTTTATCTGAATTTCATCAATGGTTACGCAGTAGTGAGTTGTATGAAATTCGATCTGCTATTGCTAAATTTAGGGGAAATGGGGGAGAGGGAACTCTTAACTTTCCACTCCATAATATTGATATTTTACTAACTTGTCATCCTAGAGATTTAGAGCAATTACCTTGGGAAGCCTGGGAAATCGGTACAGAGTTTGCTTGGAATATAGGGGAAATTCGTATTGTTCGCCGACCTATCAATATCCAAGAGACGGTAACAAATTTAAGTCTTCGCACTCCTGGTAAGGCTAGAGTCTTGGCAATTTTAGGTGATGATACAGGCTTAGACTTTCGAGTAGAAAAGGAAGCTGTGCTTTCTCTTAATAAGGTGGCGGAAGTTGTTTTTGTTGGTTGGCAACCTGGAAAAAATATTGCTGACTTGAAGATGGAAATAGTCAAAGCGCTAACTTCTGAACGCGGTTGGGATATCTTATTTTTTGCAGGTCATAGTAATGAGACTATTTTGACTGGAGGAGAGTTAGGAATAGCGCCCAATACTGCTTTATCTATAAGTGAAATAGAACAGCCATTAACTATTGCTAAACAACGAGGATTGCAGTTTGCAATTTTTAATTCTTGCAAGGGATTGAGTATTGCTAATAAGCTTATCGACTTGGGTTTAAGTCAAGTAGCAGTGATGCGGGAACCGATTCACAATCGCGTTGCTGAAAAATTTTTTGTGCGATTCTTGCAAGCAGTTGCTGAATACAAAGATGTTCACTCAGCATTGTTAGCAGCTTGTCAGTATCTCAAATTAGAAATGCATCTGACATATCCCAGTGCTTACCTTATTCCCTCGTTATTTCGGCATCCAGAAGCGCCTTTATTTCGCCTCGAACCTTTTGGACTCAAACACCGTCTCAAGAGTTTGATTCCAACTCGTCGTGAGGCGATCGCCCTTTCGGCTTTGGTGTTCATTAGTTTACAAGTCCCAGTCCAGAACTTTCTCTTAGAACGGCGGTTACTCGCACAGGCTATCTATCGTCAATTTACAGGTCAAGTTGACCCTGTGGCAACTCCTCCTGTTTTATTGGTGCAAATTGATGAAACCTCGATTAAAAAGGCAAAGATATCTAACCCTAAACCGATGGACCGCAAGTATTTGGCGCTTCTGGTGGATAGACTTGCAGCTTTAAAAGCCAGGGTAGTTGGGATTGATTATTTGCTGGATCGACATCAAGGGGGAGGGGATAGCATCCTTGCACAATCTCTTCAAGCGGCGATAGGAACTCAACCCAATCCCACATGGTTTATCTTTGCCACAACCCGCGCTGAAAGTGGCGAATGGCTGAATATTTCACCTGATATTGCTAGTCCAAACTGGAGTTTGCAAGGGGAAATTGAGGTTCTCCCAGGATATATGCAATTGTTCCCTTTTGTCAAGTCCAACTCTGAGCCTTTGTTCTTCGCTGGCTTGTTGGCTATTTCCCATCAGTTACAGCAATTACCCAACCCACCACAGCCGCAATTAAACAGTCAGAGAGATTTTTTCCAACAGATCAGCAACCTTGACAATCAATCCATTTTGACATTAAAGCGAACTGACAAGTCAGCGCTTGCGCGATCGCGTCTTCAACCATTAACAGCCTTGAGTTATTGGCTGGGTCAAATGTGGTTGCACCCAATCATAGACTTTTCCATTCCCCCCAATCAGGTTTATCATACCATTCCCGCTTGGGAGTTGCTGGAAAGTCAAGCTATTCCTAACCACTTACAACAGCAAGTTGTGATTATTTCACCCGGATATAGCGAAGCTGGTGTGTCAAAAGAAGGGGAGGACAATTTCGAGTTACCAGCAGCCGTTGCTTACTGGCGGGGTCAGGAAAATTCAGCGAACAAGCTGTTCACAGGTGGTGAATATCACGCTTATATGGTGCATCATTTACTCACGCAGAGATTGGTTGTGCCGATCCCCGATTTGTGGATAATTGGGATAGCAATATTGCTGGGAAAAGCAATGTATTTATGGCGACAAAGAAAACAGCATCATCGCTCTTTAGGCTTAATAGCAGTAAGTATAATCACATCTGTATACGGACTGGTAAGTTTGCAGCTTTACATTTCATCAACAGCGGTACTTTTGCCTTGGTTTTTACCGTCTGTAACCTTGTGGATTTACGTTCTACCCGCTGTTTTCAGGAGAAAAGCTAATGAATAAATTTCTGCTGCCTACTTTACTGTTATCAGCTACAGCTTTGAGTATTTTGCCCAATCAAGCTCAGAGTGTCAAGAAAACCCCCATACAACAAACCTTTTCTTGGACAATCATTTCCCAGGTTCTATTTGGTAAAAAACCTCCCATACAACCGCGCAAAGGTGGTTCTCGTGACCCCGTTAGTATCTGTATGGTTTCTCCAGATGCTCCGATTCAAGGTAGAATTGTTTGGAGCGATCGCCCTGTATTTATTTGGAAAGGTTCAGTGCAAAAAATAGCAGTGCGTCTGGTAGGGAGTGAAGAAGATATTTGGAGTCAATCTGTAGGGGGGATTCAGAGTACAAATTATACAGGTGAAGCGCTGCAACCAGGTCAAAGATACGACTGGCTGGTATTTTATGGTAAGTCTCCCAATAAGTTCGTTTCGTTTCAGGTGATGGATGCACAACAACGCGATCGCATCACCACTCAACTGAGAACTCTGGAAAAGAGACTCAAAGCAAAGGGAGTGAATAGTGAAGCGATCGCCACAGCCAAAGCCAACTTTTTTGCTGATCGCCAGTTGTGGTCAGATGTGTTGCAGCAAGCTTACTCTGTGGAAAAACCCTCCCCAGAGTTAGATCGGATTCGCAAAGATATTCCCGATCAGCTGTGTAATCAAGAACAAACAGTAGGGAGTAATTCTCCAAGTCGTTAAGGTATTAGAGTTAAGAAACCGCAGATGTAGACGCCCTTGGGCGGCTTCCCGCAGGGTACGCAGATAAATCTACACAAATTTGCAACAACGGCATATGGACAAAGCACAAGCCTTGCGTCAAGCGATGTTGACGACGATGAAAAAGTATCCAAAACCCAGATATTGGTCAGCTTTTACCCTGATTGGTGAATCTGAGTAGTGAAAGGCGCATACTAGCAGAACGTTGTTTACTCTGCTTCATCTCCTGGCAAATTGGGAAAACTAGCTACCAACTTACACTTTTTACGTATATCATCAAAAAGCTTGCTAGCAGCTTTAGTATTACTACGAGCAATATATTCACAAATTTCATCCAAATCTTGAATTGCTTCATCTGAAAATGAGTAATTGCTCATCCTTCAGACTCCTCTGCAATCTTACGTATTTTTTCTTGCAAACGAGCAAAAACCATCTCACCATCTGTAACTCGTCCTTGTGCAATTTGTTCCGTTCCCACTGCGATTTTCTGCTGCAATTCTGACAGTCTTTTTTCTCTTTCTTCTAATAACTTAAAGGCTTCGTTGATAACATCAATGGCATTCTCATATCTACCACTTGCCATTTGTGCTTGAATAAATTGTTCTTGTTCGGGTTTAAGTTGAATGTACATATTTTTTACCTCTAGACAATTAATACTATCACGGTTAAAAACTAGAGTGCTGTTCAACCGCCAAAAAAGCTTAACTCTTGCTACCGTCGTTATTACCTGCCAAGTTTACAGGGAGATCGTACAGGAATGGCAAGCCCAGCAAAGTAACTGCCTCAGGTGGTAAACATAGATAATCCCCGCACCCGTTCAATCAATGATTCATCTACATCCGCATTCCCATTGACCAATATGTAATTTGCCTGTTGCCGCAAATCTTGTGTTGCCCGGTCTTTGACAATTAACCGATCGTTCATGCGTCGCTGGGTGTCCCCGTAATGTTTTCACCTAAAAGCGTACAATGCAAATTTTGCCAGGGTTATAGAGATCGCAACAGAAAAATTAAAAAATGAGAAGATGTAGTCTCGCAATCTAGTAATAATACCCAATTTATACTAAATTTTGCATAACCTCTCGGATAGTCAGAACTATATGGAGGTGTAAGCACAATCTTTAATCAAGGTGTATACCGATGTTCAACCACCGAAAAAGCTTAACTCTCGCTACCGTCCTACTTACGGTGATTCCTCTACTCACTGATTCTGTCAGGGCTGGTTTCCCCCAAGCTGATGCACAGACACCGAAGACCGAAAACATGACAGCAGAAGCAGACAAGCTGTTTCAACTTGGTGTACAACAGTACCGCACAGGACTTTACCCCCAAGCACTGCAAACATATGGGCGGGCGTTGGAATTGTACAAGCAACAGAACAACGAAGCCGGAATTGCCAAGACACTGAATAATTTGGGAGAGGTTTATCTAGGATTAGAACTCGATGAGAAAGCAATGTCCGTCTTGCAGCCTGCTTTGGTTCTTCGTCGGAAACTGAAAGACAGGGCGGGAGAGGGAGAAACCTTAGATAATATTGGCGGTGCTTACTTGTTACAGGAACAATACGATCAAGCATTGGCAAATTTACAGCAAGCTTTAGCTATTCGCCGCGAAGTTAAAGAGCAAACTGGAGAAGCTAAAACCCTGAGCCAAATAGGGGCAGTTTATGATGTAGGCTTCAAACAATATACCAAGGCTTTGGAAACTTTAAACCAAGCAAGAAAGATTCAACAAGCAGCAGGAGATAAATTCCAAGCAGTCTTAACCCTGAAAAGGATAATAGGAGTTTACATTTCTTTGAGAGACAATCCTCGTGCCCTGGAGTCAGGACAACTGGCATTATCGTTGAACCGAGAGCTCAAAAACCGCGCCCAAGAAGGCGAAATAGGAGCGCTAATCGCTATAATTTACGTTCAACAAAATCAATATGACCAAGCGCTACAACTAGATCAGCAAGCACAGTCTATAGTTAGAGAATCTGGAAATCGCTCCAGAGAAGTTATAATTCTCAGAAAGATATCAATAATATATTCCCTACAACATAAAATAGATAGTGCTTTAGAATTTGGGCAGCAAGCGTTAGTTTTAGCGCAATCAAACCTGCTGCGCCGTCAACAGATGTACTCATTAAATTGGTTAGGACGGACTTATTTATATCGCGTATCCATCAATCAGTTCAAGGGAAATTATCAGTTAGTGAAATCAGATTCTACTCGGAGTCTTGAGTTCTTGCAGCAAGCCTTAACCTTAGCGAGAGAACTAAAAATTCGCAGAGCAGAAGCTGATAACTTACAAAAAATAGGAGAGGGTTACGGCAACTTAAAAGAGTATCAAAAAGCTATTGAAGTTTTACAGCAATCAGCCAGTATTGCTAGAGTTATAAAAGACTTAGATGTTGAATCAAATGTTCTTACCTCTCTGAGTGTTATTTACACTGACCAAGGAGATAAACGTAAAGGCATTGAGATAAACTTACGTATAATAGAAATCTACAGA
>CAIVAU010000028.1 GCA_903903925.1 uncultured cyanobacterium | reverse complement strand
GCCATTGTGGTAACGGTACTTCTTCTGGGAAAACAAATGGGGAAACCGTATGTAAATCTATTGTGGGAGACAACATGACATTTCCCAAAACTAAGATGACGCTGCTAAAGGTGATACCCAAAAGAGAAATGCGGATCTGTTTCCACATCATCATTATCTTGACGACGACCTAGTGTCTTGATGTTGTGATTGACTTTGTCCGAGTAAAAACCAGCAAAATAAGCCGAAAACTAGGACCGCAATCAGAGAAAATACCAAGGAGCCATCCCCCTCATGCCAGTATTTAAATGCTTCAGGCTGGCTTTTTGCTACTAAGATAGCCATGAGAGCAACTCGTATCCCATTGACGATAAATCCTAAGATTGGAGCTACTATCAGTACTAGGGTTTTGTATTTCAAATTCTGAGGAAACATTAAAAGAAAGAGTAATCCTAAACCTAATAATTGGAAGATCAATTCTATCCCAGAACAACCAGAGTATACTTCTATACTACCAGTTGGAAGAATAATTTTGTCACCAGTAAGAGTTACTTCAAACCCTGTGTACCAAAGAATGAAAGCGCTAAATTTTGCTGTAAAAGCCGATATACTAGTTAGCCATGAGGATAAAATTTTAGATGAGCTTAGAAAAAACAGGACAAGCAATTCTCCTTTATATTGCTTTAAGCCAAAAATGCCAGAAGCGAGGAGAAAAAAACCAAGGGAAAAAATCAAAGGTAAGATGTACAAGAAAATTCCAAAACTTGTTAGAGATGCACTCTTTAGCAGTGCCAGCCAGATAAGTGATAAACCGAAAAAGCTGGATATAATTCCACTTTCTAGATTCAATTTGTGACGTTTTTCCCAAATAAGAGTTGATACTGCTGTCCAAAACAGAAAGCTCATGCCGAGCAAATTAGAATTGTTGGAGCGAAAAATTAGCGCCCCATGAATAGCGATTAATCCTGCTCCTATTCCTAGTAGCCAAAATTCCGGGTATTTTAGTCGTCTGATAGCGTACAGGTGGGTAAATTTCATGTTTTGGTGAAGGGATCTGCTAGTCTCCCATCAAAGCACGTTAATTCAAGTAAAAACAAAGCAGTATATGGACAGTGCTGATGCAATTCCTAATTTGCGCGAAGCAACCCTTACTCAACTCTTATAGATTATTTAGCCATTCAACTCACTTTCACGCTTTAGGTAAAGGTTGATGGTAGACTTACCCAACACTCAGATATAAACCGAGACTTGTTCCCACGCTTTTCCGGCGCTGAACAAACCTATGTATTATTGCATAGACTAATTTGACATAATTCATGCAAGAAATCTTAGATCCAACAGTAAATTTATGCAATCCTCATCAAATATTCACTCAATTGAAATCATTGGGTTTTACTTAACGTTCTTGAATTATGGTTGCTCTCCAAACCGTTGGATCATAGATTCGGCACGGCGGAAATTAGCAACCTGCTGTCTGTATTCAGCACGCTTTTTCGCTTCAGTGATGACCGCTCAAACTTATGCACTCAAGGGATGCGATCGCCGTTACGGAAATATTTTTGTAACGCTGACTTGGGGGTAAGCCGGGATACGTGCAAATTGAGACACATTGTGAAGTTTTGTAACGCCAAAGAGTCAAGACCATTAATTTAGCGTTGTTTCAACCTGTGTCGTTGATGTCGGTTGAAGATGAAAACATTACCAAAAATGATTTAATATGAGCAAGTTTAAGGAACCTCAGAAGGTAGAGAGGTGATTTTACTGTAGTAAACTTCAATTGCTCCTTTAGCATTTATGGGCTAGTTTGAAAACTAAGAAAATAATCATTGTAATAATTCTTTGCAGCGTGTCTCAATTTGCACGTATCCCGGCTTACCCCCCTGTACGTCCTCAAGATATTCGCAGGGCGATCGCATAAATAAACCACACCGTTTGTAAGGGCGCAATGCCTTGCGCCCTTACAAATGTGGTCTAATTACCTGAAAATTGCTGTAAATTTAACTGTCTTGCTAACCACTAACCACTCCCACAGGACAAGAAACGTTAGTTCCTCCTAACCCGCAGTAGCCGTTAGGGTTTTTCGCTAGGTACTGCTGATGGTAGCCTTCAGCATAGTAGAACTCAGGAGCATCGAGAATTTCAGTGGTAATCTTCCCATAGCCTGCAGCGTCAAGAGCTTGCTGATAAGCATCCTGCGATGCTTCTGCCTGCTGCCTTTGGCTTTCGGAAGATACGTAAATTCCCGAACGATACTGAGTACCAGTGTCATTACCTTGGCGCATTCCTTGAGTAGGATTGTGGCTTTCCCAAAATACTTTGAGTAGCTCAGAATAACTGATCACATTTGGATCAAACACAACGTACACCACTTCGTTGTGACCTGTTTTTCCGGTACATACCTCTTCATATGTGGGATTGGGGGTTATACCTGCTGCGTAACCTACTGCTGTGGTGAAAACTCCCTCCAGTTGCCAGAATTTGCGTTCCGCCCCCCAAAAGCACCCCATACCAAACGTTGCTATCTCCGTTCCCTTTGGAAATGGAGGTTTAAGCGGATTCCCGTTAACGTAGTGATTAGCAGGTACAGGCATAGAATCAGCCCGTCCTGGCAAAGCTTCCTGTGGAGTAGGTAGGCTTAGTTTTTTACCAAATCCGAATAGCACCATTGATTCCAACTCTGAATTAAGATCTTTCCCTTACTTAATATTTTAAAGTGTAAATATACTGCTCAGCAGTTCTGACTCAGAGAGTAGAGTCTGTAGCCATGTAGGGATTACCGCCTGAGAGACTAGTAGTTTATATCATTAATTTTGCTGGGTAGTGCGAGCCGGAAAGCTCGCTTCGTGAGCGAGACTCAACCCGTGAGTGCGAGCCGGAAAGCTCGCTTCGTGAGCGAGACGCTCACACTACGAACTTCTCAACCCGTGAGTGCGAGCCGGAAAGCTCGGTTCGTGAGGGAGACTCAACCCGTGAGTGCGAGCCGGAAAGCTCGGTTCGTGAGCGAGACGCTCACACTACGAACTTCTCAACCCGTAAGAATTAATGGTACAAACTACTAGACATCCCGCGCTTTGAAAAAATTATAGATAGCAAGAGCAATGGCTAAAACTAATGCGATATGAATTAAACTTCCTGCGATATGTAATACCAGCCCTAATACCCAGAAAGCAACCAGCAGAACAACAATACCCCAAAGAATACTAAACATAATTCTTGATTAAAGTTTATGCTACACGATTAATTTTAGGGTAATTCTCCGAAACAGCAAAAAACAATTTAGACACAAATTTTTAACAATTTGAATCAGACCAGATAGAAGCAACACCTCCTCCCCATCTCCCCTGCTCCCTACTCCCCAGAAGCATCTGAAACACAGGCATTCACCAAAGGTAAAAGTGGACCTAGTTGCTCCTGACCACTTACAGCTAAATCGCTGTGACACAAATAAATTCTTTCTGATACACGGGAAAGCAAATCTGCCAAAATCCTTTGCAATCTTTGTTCTTGCTCTACTGTTTCATCTTCTGCTGTCCAAGGTTGTCCCAGCCGTTGTTGGAGAAAAAATGGTGCGCCAAACAAAGTAGCTGCACCACCTTTTGACCACAATGATGAGCCAGCATCGAGCCAGAAATGCCAACGGTGAAATCGCCTACTAGAACGGTACTGGAAGATTGTTGCCAAGGTGACAGCATTGGCAGATGGTCCGACGGGACGTACAGGATACGGGTTGGCTGTAATAGTACCACGTCGTAGAAGTTGTATAAATTCGGCAATACTAGCATGAGGGAAATCCCCACCATTCGCACCCTGATCAAGGGGGAGATTCGGGGAAATCTGCTTAAGTCTAGTATCAATTTCCCAGTAATGTTGAGCAGTTTCCAGTAATTCCCGCAATGCTGAAAGTTGGTCGTAGGGGAGATTACTACCATTCCACAAAAAGCGCTGAATTGCCCTGTCTAAAAGGGAAATGGGACTAGGAATCAAACGCATCTCCTGTTGCGATCGCTGTTCCTTTAACCACTGCACTATCTCCTTATAAGCCGTAGTCGCCCCATAGCCAAGTCTATCCCAACGATCAAACACTGTGACAGGCAGCAAACTAGGGCTATCAGGATGTGGCACAAAGCAGTAATCTGCTATCAATCCCGCACGTACCGGATCTATGTGGAGTAGATGTAGAGAGGGTGGGGAGTGTGGGGAGGGTGGGGAGGGTGGGGAGGAAACTGCTCCCCCCTCTCCCCCATCCCCCCACACTCCCCCATCTCTCTTACCTCCCCCCTCTCCCCCATCTCTCCCCCCTCCCCGACTCAATACAACTAACATCTCCGCTACAGCGTTACGATCCACTAAGCGTCCTAAACCAGGGTAGACGAGTGCCATGACTGTGAGTAATCCCCGGATAATGGGCGAACTAATCAGAGGGCGTTGGTCGCTGAGGGACTCTACCGGGATATTTTGCTTGGTGAGGATTTCTACGAGGGTGTAACGGGCGATCGCATCTAACCCTGGTGCAATCAAGGCAATTTCATTTGGCTGCACTTGTCCTTGTTGGATGGAATGAGCAATCAAATCTGCTGTTTGTCTTAACAGTTGGGCGCGGGAGGTGGTTTGAATTGACTTGACTGCCTCTGGTAAGCTCAACAATACCATCGGTTCTGTGACTAATTCCAGCACTGGTGTAGCCAATTTATCTGCAAGGCATGAGGTAGACTGTGTCAAGATTTCTGTTCGACAATCCGTTGCTAACCCAGACATGTAGTCAGGGTCTGCTCCCAGTCCCAAGCGCACTGTCCCTTCTGGATTGTAGCTAAATGCCCCGACTGCACCGCTTTGCCGGAGTAATTCAAACAGGTGACGCGCCACAGCCGGGTAATCATGCACATCATCAGCTAGCACTGCTTGATAGCGTTTGACTAAATGCTGCTGGTAATTTGAGTCTGGTAACAAGTGCTGGGCGTAAAGTTCTGTAATCATTCCGTAGGTCAGAAATCCCCGATCTAGACACCAGTGACGCCAATCAAGCAGTAAAGATTCCAAAAATTCTGGTTCCAGATTGGAGGAATTTTCTGATTCTACTAGGGCTTTTGTCAAAATATTGGCAATTTCTTCGCTCTTAATGCCACTATAGGCAGCTAATTGCATTAAGTCCAAAATGCGCCGCACTAAGCGGTACTCATTCTCGCCAGCACGACGCAAAGTCTCTTGATCCAACTGGGAACGCCACAATCTCGTTGCCAATTCCTGCTCAGTTTCTGGGCGTAGTCGTACTGGGAATTGTGCTTTCAATTTCAACGACTGAACCAGCAAGGGCCAAAATAAGATCACTTCGTCTTGAAAAAAACCTAGAGATGTTTTGCAGCGTACTGGATATTTTCCCTCAGTTGCTGTCACAATTCTATTTGTCAACTCCCGCCGATTTTCATCATTGGCAGCCAAAGCTAAAACTCCTGGTTCCGTCGGATGAAGGTATAGGCGTTTCGGTATGCGATCGCCATCTTTCTGTCCCTGGTTCTGAGGATGGCGTGATCCATTGTTGGGGACAACACTATGCACCCAACGACAGAACTCCTCCACCAAGCGAGCAGTTTTACCGCTACGGCTAGGACCGATGATCCAAAGGGAATCTGAAATCACAACCTTGTCCTTGTCGATTTGTTAAGATACTTCCTACGTTCTCTTAAGCTGATAAAGTCACTAAATAATGCGGAATGATCGGCAAAAATGAATTATTCTGTCTTTAGCCAAAAAATTTACAATGTCTTACTTAAGACTTACCAGTGGTATCTACGGACACCAGAGCGTTCTTTAGAAGAAGCTCATAAAGCTGCCTTACAGATTAAAGCAATAGAAGACGAACATTTCAATGGTAATACAATCGGCTCTAACTCAGCCGGGTACAGCAGCAGCATCATTGATTATTTTGAGATAGACCTTAAAAAACTATTAAGAATTATCCGAATGCGGCTGACAGAGTTTAACGCTAGCCGTTTTTTCCTCAATGACTCTAATCGAGAAGCCGCACATCAACCGGGTATCGAGCAGATTAAACCAACGGATGTTTTAAAAAAGCTAAAATTCATTGACGAAGTCACAACAAGATACAAATACAACACATTTTATGACGAGAACACAAATTCTAATAGTTTAACTACACAAGATTCAACTCTAACCAATGTCACAGTTGACTCAGCGGCAATTCAACCAACATCGCCAACTAGATTAAATAGAAAATTAAATAGTAAGCAGCCAGAAAATAAAGTAGACTCAACAGGAGTATTACCCCGTTCGATTTTCAATACCATCTCTCGGTTACAAATTGAATTAGACCCAAATGCGGAAAAAAATGTTATACAGAGTTTTCGGGATTCTAAAAAAAGAACAGTTATAGCTGTCCGATTTCTCTTACTAATAATTGTCGTGCCTATTCTCACCCATCAGCTATCAAAACCTCTGGTAATAGGACCGATAATTGATCATTTTAGGAGTTCTTCAGCAGAAGTTGGATTATTCCTCAACTATGAAATGGAAGAAGAAGCCCTGTCAGAAATACAAAAGTTTGAAGAGAAAATCAGATTTGAAAATCTGATTAAAAACAATGCGCCCCTATCTGTTGAAGAGATGGAACTTCGGGTGAAAGAAAAGGCTCATGAGCTTGCTGAAGAATATCGTAATTCCAGCACCGATGCAATCAAAAACGTTTTTGCAGATATTTTAGCTGTTGGTGCTTTCTCCTTCATTTTAGTCATTAACCAGCGAGAAATCGTCATGCTAAAAGATTTCTTTGGCAATATCGTTTATGATCTGAGTGACAGTGCCAAGGCATTTATTATTATTTTGTTCACAGATATGTTCGTAGGCTTCCACTCTCCTCATGGTTGGGAAGTCATTCTAGAAGGTATATCACGCCATTGGGGATTACCAGCAAATCACGATTTTATCTTCTTATTTATCGCCACGTTCCCAGTCATTTTAGATACTATATTTAAATACTGGATCTTTCGATTTTTGAATCGGGTCTCACCTTCAGCAGTCGCCACTTACCGCAATATGAACGAGTAGAGTAAGAGAGAGGGGGGGTGTGGGGAGAGAATCTGACGGAGTTGCAGCGGGAAACAGAGGGCAGTTTTCCTCCTGCCTTCTGCCTTCATTGATAAATTAATTTGATCTTCTCATTTTTCAAATGAAGAAAAATAATATACTAACTTCCATCACCGTAACTACGATTAGTCTCTCAGTGTTTCCTCTGATTCTCCTGGTGCCTATGCAAACTTTCGGGTTCAAGGAACTAAGCCCTTCAGAATGTAGGGTGACAAAGTGGGAACTACCAGTTTCTCTTCCAGTCTCATCTCCAAATTTATCTACGCAGCAAAAAGCGCCACCGCTTATACCGATCCAGAAGTCACCTTTTTCTTGTTGTGAACGCGATCGCTCTTGTCTGGATCAACAGATTTGGGGTGAAAATGGTCAACCTCCAGATAAAAAGGCGCTGTTGACAGCCATTGATCACAGTCTGGAATACCTGGAAACTGCTGACGCTGCTTACCAACAGTATCAGGTGGTGGGGATAACACGAGACCGTGTGATCAAGAGTTTAAAAAGATTCCGCGAACTGCTGCTAAAGTCTAACTCTGCTACGGAACTGAATACAGCCATTGCACGGGAGTTTGTCTTTTATCAGTCAGTGGGGAGTGACAACAAAGGCTCGGTTTTGTTCACCGCCTATTATGAGCCGCTTTATGCAGCTAGCCGCGTTCAAACAGCAGAGTATCGCTACCCCATTTATAGTTTGCCACCTGATCTAAATTCTTGGCCCACACCTCATCCCACGCGGCTGGAACTAGAAGGATCGGATGGTTTGCACTTCCTCAACAGTCGATTACACGGGTTAGAGTTGTTTTGGTTGCGCGATCGCCTAGAAGCATACGTAGCACAAATCGAAGGTTCTGCTCGACTTCAGTTTCCTGATGGCACGCAAACAACAATAGGTTATGCCGGAAATACAGCTTACCACTACAAGAGTATCGGGCGAGAACTAGCAAACGATGGCAAATTGCCCTTAGAGGGTATGACTATGCCGATTCTCCTAGACTATTTTCGGAAGCATCCAGAAGAATTAAATATTTACATCCCACGAGATCCCAGCTTTGTGTTTTTTCAAGAAAATCATGGTGCTCCCGCACAAGGTTCTATTCAAGAACCACTTACAGCCGAACGTTCGATCGCTACAGATAAATCTCTCATGCCTCCTGGTGCATTGGCGTTAATTCGCACTTCTATTCCCTTTGTCAATGCCAAAGGCGGGATAGAATATCGCATCGTTAGTCGCTATGTTCTTGACCAAGATACGGGAGGTGCAATTAAAGGTGCGGGTAGGGTGGATTATTTTTTAGGTACTGGTAAGGTGGCTGGCGATCGTGCTGGAGTCACGGTCAGTAATGGAAACTTATATTATTTACTTCTGAAGGGAGCGGGGTAGGGAGTTAGGAGTTAGGAGTTAGGAGTTAGGAGTTAAGAAGATGAAGGGGAGCAGGATTTCAGTTTAATTAAGCAAAACATACTGCATAAATATGAAATTCTGTCCCTATAGCTTGTATATGTCTGTATTCCTACGCAACAGAAATACTAACTTGGATTTCTAACCATACATCGAACATTCAATCGGGGGGTTAAAAGTGATCAGGATCTTAGTTGATGCTGACTTAATATTAGAGGTTTTGATGAATCGAAACGGGTTTGTAGGTGATATTAGCGAATTATTAGATAGAGTACATCCGTTGATTCAGATGCATGTCACAGATATTGGTTGGCAAAAAATATACGCTTATGCTAGCCGATTACGAAATACTAAGATTGCTGAGATAGTAATTAATTGGTTGCAAGAAAAAATTCATATTTGCTCTATTGAACAAACTATAATACAGCAAGCACGCTCATCCCCTTTGAAGGATTTTGAATCTGCTGTTGAGCTAATTTGTGTCACCTATCAGGAACTAGATGCTATTGTCACCCACAACAAAGATGTGTTTGCTGATGCTCCAAATAAGTCTTGGATTTGGTCAGTAGCCGAATTGAGGTTGCGTGCAAATTTAGAAAGTCAGCTACAAGCAACTAGATTGATTTGAGGGAATAGGGAATAGGGAGCAGGGAGCAGGGAGCAGGGAGCAGGGAGTAGGGAGTAGGGAGTAGGGAGTAGGGAGTAGGGAGTAGGGAGTAGGGAGTAGGGAGCAGGGAGTAGGGAATAGGAGGAGTTTCTTTCATTCATAACGGGTGGCACGCCACCTGTGGTATGCTCCTAACGTACAGTCACATTCATGGTGTAGTTTAAGATCCCATCACCACTATTTTGCTGAGAGACAGTGGTGCTAGGACCGGAGAGTTTTACATTTACCGACGATGATGCAGGGGTATAACGGGCTGCAACTTTCACCGTTTGCTCCCCAACTGATAAAAATGGTGAAATATTGATCTTTTCACTATTGTGGTTGAGCCGTTTAACGACTTTACCATTGACAGTAATCTCACCCGTCAAGTGATTTCCTGAGGTGTTAATGCTCAAGATGTGCGGTTGGCGGAGGTTAGCTGCATTGAGATTAAGGGAACTGTGTTGATATCCAGAAGAATCGCTAGTGCTCTGACTATTCGCAAAGCTGTGTTGATATCCAGAGGAATTGGACGAATTGCTTGAGGTCTGGCTACTAGACGTAAAGCTGCTCATATCGCTACTGTTGTCTTCGTTAACGAAAGAACTTTGGCTGCTGTAGTTGCTGTGGATAAAATTTTGAGCAAATGCTGTGGAAACAGTCACAAGCATTGCTAAGCCGCATACAAAAAATAATAGATTTTTCATGGCTAAATTTAGGTAGCAGCAGGTATAGGAAATAAGCACCTGCTGAATGCTTGTAGAAAACTTATATTCAAAGAGACTTTCAGAAAAATCTCAATCCGACTTCTCAAGTATAACTAACGAGAAATTCCCCTAATGGGGGAATTAGTCAGGCTAAAGATTTTTTTGGACGACACCCTGCTATTTTATCTTTCTCTTATTCAAAATCCAATTTGGATCTTCAGCTGGGTTGTATACATGTACTGGAGTATGCACTTGAATACCAATGTTTGGAGTTTTTACACCAATGGGTTTACCATCTCCATCAACCAGTTGAGAACTGGTTCGGCTTTGTTGACAGTTAGCAGAAACACAAGTTTGGTGTCCTACGGTAGTCACAGTACCGCCTCTACTGTTACTGCAATTGGGTCCAAAATTCTGAGTTGTATGATTCGTTTGATTTCCTGTTCTGTTACCGTCAACTGCTACCTGTGTGCCGACATCAACTGCGACGCATCCTGCCATTGCAGGGTGAGTGAAGGAAGATATCATTAAGGGAGATATCGCGCTCAGAGAGAACAAGCTGAGGGAAAGTAATTTGAATTTCATGGTTATTTTCTCTTGAATTATTGACAAGATGTTGTAGTTGTGGATGTGTAAGTATGATTAACTGCAGTACCAGAGTTACTGCTGTGATTGATTTGGCGACTATAAGTTCTCCCATTACACCGAGAGTACTGATAGTACTGAGGGGATCTCAAACTCCGTAGTAGGATGCGATTCCGCAAGCTTGAATTGGGTACGATTAGGGGAGACATGCTTCCGCCTTGAGTGTTAGAGTTAATTTTGACATTTCCATCTTCATCAACTCTGATCCGGGAGTTTGTACCTTGAACATCAACGGCATTATCGGCAGTAGCGATTCCAGCGGGTATTGCAATTAGTAAAGAGATCACTAGTAATAAAATCGATTGTCTGGCAGGCATGGCTTATTTCCTCTCTTCATAGAAAACGACCGATTTTTAATTCGCAAGTTTAGGAAATCGGTAAGAACCTTTCTATACTCCTCACCTTTGGCACACCACGGCACTGCCAACAGACACATTCAATTTTCTGTAATCTGGTAAGCAATCTGGCGCTGCTCAGTTAGAAAATGGTTTAGCTGATTCCAGTGATTTAACAACGCCTCATAGCTTGATTAGCTGGAATATTCATGTATCTTGGGATCTAAACTAATCAAAGGAGTGTTTAACTTAGATGGCAGCACCCATAGCAGCACCATTTTGACGTACAGAAGCTCAGTGACGATACGTGCGAATTTGACGTTGGATGTTTACCTGGTTAGCATTTTGGTCAACAAGGCTGCCATCAGTTGCAACTCCATTTTGGTTGATTACCTGACCCGACCTTTGCGATTGGTTAGATCCGTAACCACTATGGTGTCGATTTTGATACTGGATGCTGGTCTGGTTAGCTTGTTGATGAACTTGACTACCATAACCAACCGCAGTTGCATTTTGATTCAGATCCTGTTGACTGCTTTGGTCGCCAGCAAAAGCAGCTGTTGGCGCTATAATCAGAGCCGTAGCTAATATACCAAAGGCGTAAGTTTTCTTCACCATTATTCTAGACCTAAAGTGTTGTGTATAGTTGTGTGTTGCAAAAACTGATCTGGCATTGCTGAGTGAGATCGTAGCCCTGATTCTAAAGATGCAGCAACGCCTCATTAGTAGCTAAATTGGCTATTGAGAATCCGCCTAACTAACTGCTGGATGTTTACAGTATTGTTATCTTGGGTATCGACAGAACTATCTACCGCAGCACCACTTTGAGTAGTAGATTGATAAGAGCTTTGAAACTGGGAAGTCAATGGTGTGCTGTAGTGATAATAATAGGGTTGATCACGACTGTAAGTCTGCTGAAAGTTAGTAGTTTGGGAGCTTTGCACATTTGTACTACCATCAATAACAGCACTATTTTGCTCTGTAGTTTGCACAATGGTTTGAGATTGGTAAGTATTAGCAAACGCTGCCTTAGGAGCAATCATCAATCCAGCAGCCAACAAACCAAAAGCTAAGGATTTATTTAACATTTTTACCGTTTTAGACCCCATTAGTTATGTTGTGGGAATCAAGCTGGCGTTGCTCAGTCGGAAGATGCAGCAACGCCTGATGGCTCGATTAACACAGAAGATTAATGAAAACGGTTGTTACGGTTGCGAAGACTTGCACCTTGGAACTGGTGGTTTGTCGTGTTGCTTGTTTGCGCATTGGTAGAACCGTTATCAGCAGCACCATTTTGGCTGGTGCCCTGAGATGAGTTTTGAGCCTGGGAAGCATGGTTGCTGTGTGGGTAGCTACCAATGCGATAAGGAACACGAGTATGGCTTTTGATATTGCTGATTTGCCGCTGAACGTTGATACTGTTCGACTCTTGCGCATTGGTACTACCATTGGTAGCAGAACCATTTTGCTCAGTGCTCTGCTGGTTATTTTGAGATTGATTCGTATGAGTACCAGCAAAAGCAGCTGTAGGAGCAATCATTAAACCAGCAGCTAACAAACCAAAAGCTAAGGATTTACGAAACATTTTTTTAGACCTCGATTAAGTTGTGTGTTGTGTGTTGTGAAAATTAAGCGTTATGTTGTAAAAATCAAGCTGGCGTTCAAGCAACGTCTCATGGCTTGATTATTTATGGTTGTGAATGCCTGTAAGTTGGGACTGGCGGTTCAGTGTGCTGCTACTTTGGGCATTGGTAGAACCGTTATCGGCAGCGCCATTTTGGCCGCTATCCTGAACCGAGTTTTGATCCTGAGAGGTATAGGCGTTGTGAGGGTAAACGCCGTGAGTATGATTTTTGATATTGCTAATTTGGCGCTGAACGTTGATACTGTTGGACTCTTGCGCACTTGTACTACCATTGGTAGCTGCACCATTTTGTACTGTGGTTTGCTGGTTATCTTGAGATTGGTTGGCACCACCAGCAAAAGCAGCAGTAGGAGCAATCATTAACCCAGCAGCTAATAGACCAAAAGCCAAGGATTTACGAAACATTTTTTTTAGACCTTGTTTAGTTGTGTGTGTATATGTGTATAGAATTGGCGTTGCTTAGTGAGGGAATATTTTAGCTAATGCGAAAGATGCAGCAACGCCTCATGGCTCAATGAATTGAGAAGATTACCAGCTGTGAACACCTGCACCTTGGTGCTGGTGGTTCACAGTGTTGCTTGTTTGAGCATTGGTAGAACCGTTATCAGCAGCGCCATTTTGGGTGGTACCCTGAACCGAGTTTTGATCCTGGGAAGTATGGGAGTTGCCGTGGTATCCACCGTAATAATGAGGAGTATGGCTTTTGATATTGCTAATTTGGCGTTGAACGTTGATACTGTTTGACTCTTGCGCATTTGTGCTACCATTAGTAGCAGCACCATTTTGTTCAGTGGTCTGCACGTTGTTCTGAGATTGACTAGCACTGTTAGCAAATGCAGCAGTAGGAGCAATCATCAAACCAGCAGCCATTAGACCAAAAGCCAAGGATTTATTCAACATTGTTTTAGACCTCGTTCGTTTTAGCGTTGTGTGTTGTGTTTTATTTGTCAGAGAGTGAACTCCTTTGCTTCCTTCAGTAGGTTTTATTTTTCGACCTTGAGAAGTTGCTTGGGGTCTCTCTGTGTTGTTTGTCTGTTCTGTAATGAACTACATTATCAGGTCTCATCATTCCGGATTCTGCTAAAAGTTTTTTGAAAAGTTAGTGCTTGCACTTTTTTCGGCTTCTAGCTCACCCTAGTTCTAGGGCAATCGGACTTAAGTCTGATTGCTTTGGAGGTGATGTCGTCCTTACACTTAATATTATTACCCAAAGATATTGGGTGTGTCAAGGGCAAGACCAAAGTTTTTTGGTTAAATTTTTTTGGTGTAAGTTTTTTTTTGATGCTACGATTAACAGCTATAGATATATAGATAAGACAAAATTGCTGTGAATGTGAAACAAAAGGCAAAACCAAGGATAGCTTCTCTGCGTGAAAAAGCAGGAATAACCCAGCTAGAGCTATCACGTCTTGTAGGCGTGACTGAAAGCACTATCCAAAACTGGGAAAGTGGTAGAACTGGAACAGATCAGATTGAAAGAGTCATCAGGTTTTGCAAAGCTCTTGGTTGCGGAGTAGAAGACCTAATTGAGTATGTGAGCGAGTTACCGGAAGAACTAGCAGCAAAACCTAGTTCTTTAAGCGAGATTCAGAATCTCTTGGGGACTGAGGAGCCTTCCTTAACTCATAGTCCTGACTCTCAGCCTCACAAGCGCCGAGTTAAAAGCAAAGCTATTTAGGTAGTCGTTGGTGGTTAGCGGTAATTTTTGACAACCAACAACTAACAACACTGCTGCCATAGCGTATCTACAAGAACAAATTGATAGCCTCGTTCTAGCAGTTGGGGAACTAGAACTTGTGTGATTTCGGCGACATCTTGTCCGCCGCAGACACCGTCGTGCAAAACAATGAGTGAGCCACCATCTACCTGCTGTAAAATTCGCTCCACGACAATAGAAACTCCTGGTAGCGACCAGTCCTCTGGTACAACACTCCACATGACTGGTCGATAATTCCACTGATGTAATAATTGCAAGGTTGCTGGTGTAAATAAACCATTCGGTGGTCGGACATTACGTACTTGTTCAGGTTGTAGATGACAAGCATTGTAGATGGCAGCTTGGGTTTTTTCTAAGCTGTGCTTAAGGTCACTTGAGGAAAGGAGGGGAAAATTTTGATGATCGTACCCATGCAATCCAATCCCGTGTCCGCGATCGCCCACTTCTTTGGCTATTCCCGGTGAGCGATTGACACAAGCACCCAACCAAAAAAAACTAGCTTTAATGTCGTAATGGTCTAAAACTTTTAACAACGAGGTTGTGTATTGGGGATGAGGACCATCATCAAACGTCAATGCGATCATTTTTGAATTGCGATCGCCACTCCAAAGACAGTTGGGAAAAATCGGTTTGAGAATTTGGTAACAAATTGGAAACAGGGGTGCTAGCTGCATCTTGGATTGAGGATTTGTGATTGATTTCTTTCCATACTAAAAAATTTTGTTAAGGAATGTAACTATTTGCGGATAGTCACGATGAACTGTAAACCACCCCAAACATCACAATCTTGATCTCCTTGTCCCTCACTTCCTCTAAAGTTAGATGCGAGAAATCCTGTTTTTACAATCCTCTTTCACTTCTATGCACCTTTTGTGACTCCTGTCTAGTACTACGACGGGTAATTTAAATATAGGGCTTTGATGGGCAATACTGAAAAATGCTTCTCTCTTTGCCAAAACACCCATGGATCGACTGGAGGAACAGCTACATCGCCTAGTTGACGAAGCTTGTGGACACCCACTTGGAAGTTCTCCGCGTCAGAAATTGCTCACGCGAATCATTCGCTTGACTGCTAGCAAACTTTGGCGGGAAAATACCCCCTACTATCAGGATGCGCTGCAACAAACTTGGCTGTATTTCTGCCAAAATGTCTGTGGAGGCTATGACCCCACTCGTGGCTCTGTCATCACCTGGCTAAATTCTTACCTAAGATGGAGACTGCGCGACCATCAGCACAACTCACCCATCTACCAGCCTGCACCAAGTCTTGGAGGGGATAAAATTGATCCCATAGATCTGCTGGTTGCGCCTACCGACATTCCTCCGATTTTAGAAACCGTGAGGTTATGGGTCAAAGCAGACTCTGACGGAGAACTCGGTTGCACCTATATTCAAGGGCATCCAGAAGTAAATTGTCAGGTGTTAATTTTGAAACGGTTACCACCAGAAGTGAGTTGGAAAGAATTATCAGTGGAATTTGCTTTACCAGTCTCTACACTCAGCAGTTTTTATCAGCGTCAATGTCTTCCTCGGTTGCGTAAATTTGCTGAGAAAGAGGGCTATTTGTAGCGTGTAGGGAACCCCATATATAAATCCTGGGGTGTCTTCCCCCTAACAGGGTGCGGTTGTTTGATCCTCCTCCACACCCTACACCCCGTTCTAGGTCATCTTTGCGGGGGTAGGACACCTGGTGGGTAATCGCGGTGGTTGTCGTAGTTGTCGTTACTCCATCTGTAGCTGGAGTCTTTTGTCACTTGCCACTCCGATTAATTAACCCATTGGTAGGAAGTTATATTAGTTTAATCAGTGTATTATGTATTATAGTTAGCGTCCTTGAGCCCACCATTATGAATCCTAAACTTTTTAGGCGCATCCTTATTTGTCTACTTTCGATGACTTTAGTCATAGCCTGCGAGTCACTTCAGGCAGAGGAAACAATTATACCTAAAAAACCAACCTTGGTGAGTGATTCTAATGGTAGTATAAATGACCAAGGAAAATTACGCACTTACTATATTCATACGCCAAAATCTTATAATCCAGACCATCCAATGCCGTTAGTTTTAGTTTTTCATGGGGATGATGGTACTGGTCATTCAATAGCTGATGTTTCTCGCTTCAATGATTTGGCAGAGCAAAAAGGGTTTATTGTGGTTTATCCAGATGCAGTTGACCATAAATGGAGCCTTAGCACTAAATCTTCAAGAAAGGTAGATGATGTTTCATTTATCTCTGCCTTAATCAATCAAATTAAACAAACTAGAAATATTGACAGCAGTAGAGTCTATGCCACTGGCTTCTCTAG
The DNA here is from genome assembly GCA_903903925.1 of uncultured cyanobacterium. Classification (GTDB taxonomy): domain Bacteria; phylum Cyanobacteriota; class Cyanobacteriia; order Cyanobacteriales; family Nostocaceae; genus Stigonema. The sequence goes on along the minus strand of CAIVAU010000028.1, from coordinate 7,497 downwards.
GGGCGCTATACTGACCCAAGCTCTGGCGTGTAAAATACCTAATCAAATTACTGCTTTCGCATCAGTAGCTGGTGCACTTCCAGTTCGACTAAAATCTCAATGCCAGTCTAAGACTCCTGTATCGATGCTCATGATCAACGGTACAAATGATCAAGATGTACATTATGATGGTGATGGCAACAGCCAAAAAGGGCTTATTTCTATCCCTGACACCGTGGACTTATGGCGATCGCATGATCAATGTCCTTCCCCAACTCAAAGCCAACAGCCTCCTCAAGCTAATCCGAACGAACACTTCAAAGTAAAAACCTCTAAGTACTCAGGTTGTATTGGTGGCTCAGAAGTTGTGCAGTTATCTGTCGTAGACGGTGGGCATTTTTGGCCTGGTGGTGCTACTGAAGATCCGAGACTAAAACAAGTAAACGATCAACTTGGTTTTAACGCCAGTCAGACGATCTGGGACTTTTTTCAACGCCATAATCAGTCTTAGTTGGGGAGTAGGGGAGGAGTGGAGGTGTTTCTTCCATTGATCACAGGTGGTACGTCGCCAGTGGGTCACTCCTAGCTCCTAACTCTTGTTGATCGTCAGCGTCCCAAAAACTGACTCGCCATTTGCACAACATTAGCAATATTGAAACCGCCTTCTCCTTGTAAGAAAGAGTTCAGGACTGGATTCTCTCCACCTTGGGGATCTTGAGCATGAGATCCAGATTGTAATAGATGCAGTACCACGGGAACTAACATCGGCAATAATTGTTCAACCACACCAGCATCCAACCCAGTGCGCTCTTGCAAAACCTGACCAATTTCTTGTTGTATAACAGGAGATAAGATCGAGTTAACAGCTTCGGGGTTGGAGGAAGTACCCCCAAATTGATTGACCACATCTTGTACTGCTTCATTACCCTCTGAAGCTTGCTTCTCTTGTAAAGCAGAACGTACATAGTTACCCACAATCCCCAAAGCAGACTGCATTGTTGAGGAGTCTGTACCAGCGCTATTACTCAATTGTTCCACTGTATTGATGATATTACCGATCTGCCCAACGCTGCCTTGCTGATTGGGATTTTCTATCGCACCGAGAATTTGGTCAAAAAGTCCCATATATTTTCTTCCTTAGCTACGTCACCACAATACAATTTTTACATGCCAGTCGCAATATGTATTTTTATATACCATGTGTAGACTAATCCCTTTGTTATTTAACATATTTTAATAATGACCTATGATGATTCAATTTAGTATAAAATTGTTCAATTTCCCAGAATAAACCTACATACAAGTATGTTTTTTTGCGTATATTAACGTAAAAAATTTTATAAAAAGTATATTAATTTATATTTATCTAAGTGAGAAAATTATCTTTTGCTCATAAGTACGGTATATTTAATTCACTATATTCAATGTATAAGGATTAACATATGCCGATTGAAAAAGTAAGTGGTACTTCTTTGGAGTACTATCTAATCTGCTTTGATAAGGCAGGTAAAGAACGTCCAGAAAACGGTGAGCTGCTCAGTGAAAAAGTCTTGCATGTTTTATCTAGTCAGCCGATTACAGATGTTTTCTTGATGAGTCACGGATGGCAAGGTGACGTTCCATCTGCCAAAAATCAATACCAAAAGTGGATTGCAGCTATGGCAACCACCTCCGATGACATTCAAAAAATCCAACAGATCAGACCTGGATTTAGTCCCCTGCTGATAGGGTTACATTGGCCGAGTCAGGTTTGGGGGAATGAAAACTTAGATGCTCAACTTCCCTCCTTTGACATCGCTGGAGACCCTCAATTGGATGATTTGATAGAGGATTATGCTGGTCAAGTCTCCGACACGGAAGCAAGCAGAGATGCCTTGAGAAGAATTTTTAATGCATCCATTGAATATAACACTCCACCAGACACCTTACCACCAGAAGTTTTAGCAGCTTATGAGGTGTTGATTCGAGAAGCATCCTTCGCCAACGACAGTGAGGAGACTGACGAATGGCAAGAAACCGAAACTTTAAGTTTCGATCCTGAAAGCATATACGAAGACGACTTAGAGAAACAAACCAGTGATGTCAGCTTTGGGATCGGCAGTCACTTCGCATCAACCAGGAATTTATTTTTGAATGTACCCAGATTGTTATCTTTCTGGAAGATGAAAGACCTCGCTCGTAAAATAGGTGAAACCAGTGGCTTTAACTTATTGACCAAACTGCAACAAGTCGCCAATCATCAAGTTCGATTCCACCTCATGGGGCATAGCTTTGGAACTATTGTTGTTTCTGCATCTGTCGCAGGTACGAAAGATAATAACAAATTAGTTCGTCCGATCAATTCCCTGGTATTAATTCAAGGCGCTGTATCACTTTGGTCTTACTCCTCAAATGTTCCTCATAGAAACAATCTTTCTGGTTACTTTCACCCCATCATTGCTGAAGGTAAAGTTGCAGGACCAATTGTCACCACACAATCTGACCTGGATCATGCTGTGAGGAATGCGTATCCCATAGCAGGAACAATAGGATTAACATTAGACCAAGATATAGACTTTGATGTCTCAACACGAAAATATCCAGATGTAGGCGGAATTGGTGTTTATGGTATTCAAGGCGAAGGTTTGGATATTACTAATATCGAGATGCTAAGCTTGGCAGAATCCTATAATTTTCAACCAGGTAAAATCTACAACTTAGAAAGCACCAAGTATATTTCTGTTGAAAATCCAGATCTGTTTAGCGGCGCTCACAATGCTATTGACAAACCAGAAGTAGCTCATGCTTTCTGGTCTGCAGTCCTAAGTGTTTAAGAGTTATCAGCATTCCAATACTGCTCAGCTAAGCCCTTTTTGGTCATCATAGATAACCATATTTTAAGGGTTTGGGATCTTAGCCGAGCAGTATTGATCAGCATTTTTTCTTGCTCATTTATGACAATATTAGGAGACCAAAAGGATGATTACGGAAGAGCTATATTTTAATGGTATTAATGGATCTTCAGGAGAGTATTTGCTACCTCCTTTAACAGCGGAAGAAGTTGCAAGGATTGCTCAAGGCGAAGAGTTCGATCCTGTAGAAATCAGCGAACTCAAAAAAAAGAATCTGCATGTCAAAGGTCTAGAACCAGACTTTGCCCCCATAGAAGGAGTAGATCCGAAAAATTTGGCAGAAACAGGTTGGGGGGTGATTTTTGCTTATGATGCTGATCCGGCGATTAAAGAAGCGCTCAAAGAACTATTAGACCATCGCCAAAGACAAGCGACAAAACATCAAGAGCATTACTATAGGGAATACACTGGACCCAAGGGTTATCGTCCCGGTGAGTCAAAAAATGCATTTTTAGCGCGTCATGGAGTTGGCCCAGGCCCAGCTGACCCAGAAAAAATGCCTTATTATTTGCTGATTGTCGGTGATCCAGAAACAATTCCCTATCGCTTTCAGTATCAACTTGATGTGCAGTATGCGGTGGGTCGGATTTACTTCGATACTCCCCAAGAATATGCCCAATATGCACGGAGTGTCGTGCAGGCTGAAAGCCCAGGCTTTTCACTACCTCGACGCGCTAGCTTTTTTGGCGTGCAAACTAGTGATGATGCAGCGACACAACTCAGTGCGAAGAACTTAATTCAACCTCTAGCTCAATGGATGGTTGAAGACCAAAAAGATCAGAATTGGACGGTAGAAACAATCCTTGCACAAGAAGCCACGAAAGCTAGACTCGGGAAACTCTTAGGAGGTGAGGAAACACCTGCGCTGTTGTTCACTGCTAGTCATGGTATGGGCTTTGAAAATGGCGATCCGCGACAATTAAGGCACCAAGGCGCACTACTCACTCAAGACTGGCCAGGGCCCAGACAATGGCGCGGTAAGCCGATACCAGAAGACTTTTACTTCTGTGCAGATGATGTCAGTACCGATGCGCGGCTGTTAGGGTTAATTGCTTTTCACTTTGCTTGTTACGGTGCAGGTACACCCAAATTTGATGAATTCGCCCACGCAAAAGGCTCAAATGAAAGAAAAGCCATTGCTCCCCATGCGTTTATTGCACCTCTACCCCGACGCTTACTCAGCCATCCTCAGGGCGGAGCTTTAGCTGTCATAGGTCACGTGGAGCGAGCTTGGGGTTGCTCTTTTGTGTGGCAGAACACAGGTAAGCAGTTGGCGGTATTTGAGAGTACCATGAAGCGACTGTTAGAAGGTCATCCAGTCGGGTCGGCGGTTGAGTATTTCAATGAACGGTATGCTGAGCTATCCTCTGATTTGAGTACTGAACTGGAAGAAATCAAGTTTGGCGGTACGGCTGATCCCACCAGCTTGGCTGGAATGTGGACTGCAAACAACGATGCTCGCAGTTATGCCATTATCGGAGATCCCGCAGTGAGGCTGGTTGTGGGTGATCTGCAGGGTACTTCGGAGCGACAAACTATAGAATTGGTGAACTTACCTGCGGCAATTACCACACCAAATACCCCGACTGCAACTGGTAATATTTCTGCACTCAAAAAAGCCCAGACAGACTCAAATCAATCACTCGAACAATATATCAAGAGTGTTGATCAAGCTTCTGTAGACAGGACGGAAAAACTTGAGGCGGCGATTTCCAGTGTGACGAGTCTATTGGAAGCTTTGAAAAAGTTGAGATCATAGCAGTCAGAAAAAGTATTAGACATCTGGTGAAAATGATGTGGGGCCGCAAGGCCGCCGCGCCCCTATCAAGGATTTCAACGAACGCATAATTAATTTCTACCAGATGTCTATTTTAAAACATCAAAGTGTGTGTGCGATCGCCTTTCTTCAACTTGATAAAAAAAACAACCTGAGTCGGTAGGCACAAATCAACTCAACTATGTCACGAGAGAGAAAGAATACTAAAACCCTCTTCTTTTCTGTCTCCAGCATAGCTGCCTGATTCCAACTATAGATTTTCCCACCTACCTACTTATGAACACCTTTGAAATTAACATCCAGCGTAAATCAGGAAATCACTGGCCAATTGTCGTTGAACATAGCCGACCGGGAGAACTGCTCTCCTGTCGTTCAGAAGGAAATCTCAAACTGACAGAGGAAGACTTTGAGCAACTGACGAGCTTGTTAGGACAGCCCAAAGACTATGGTAAATTTCTAGGAAAAGCACTGTTTCAAGAAGAAATCAGAGATGCCTTTGTCAGTGCTTTGCGCAACTCAGAAGCAACAGTCCGGGTGCTGCTCTTTATTGAAGCCGAAGATAAAGAGATCAGAACATTACGTTGGGAAAGACTCTGTGGTAACATCGATGACGGATGGCATCTATTAACCCTAGAACAGCGAACACCATATTCCCTCTATATTCCAGCAATTACAGACCGCCGTTTTCCTCCCATTGGCAGAAGAGACTTACGCGCCTTGATACTGGTAGCCAGTCCTTCGGAAATTGAGCGCTTTAAGTTAGACGAATTCGATGTGGAAGCTGCAGTGAAAGGTGTGCGTCAAGCCCTAGGGGAAATACCCTGTGATGTCTTAGCTACAGTGGAAGGTGCAATTGGTTTACCAACTTTAGATGAACTGTGTACACACTTAACAGACAGGACAAAACAATACACTTTACTGCACTTTGTCAGTCATAGTCGAGTGGTCAAAGATAGTGGGGAGACAGTCCTCTACTGGGCCACAGCAGATAATAAAGTAGACCCAGTGCCTGGAACACGCTTAATCGAAAGACTGAGGTCATTAACAGGAGCCAAAGGGCTACCACATTTTACCTTTCTCTCGACCTGCGAAAGTGCCAGCCCAGAAGCAGAAGCAGCATTAGGGGGTTTAGGACAGCGATTGGTGCGGGATTTAGGAATGCCGGCAGTGGTGGCGATGACGGAGAAAGTCACGGTCAAAACGGCTTTGGCTTTAGGAGAGAATTTTTATCGACAACTGAGGGCATCTGGAGAGGTAGACTCAGCATTGCATGAAGCCATAGCCGGACTAGCAGAACGGGGTGATGCGACTGTTCCAGCCCTGTTTAGCCGTCTTGGTGGGCGACCCTTGTTTAGTGACCAACTGGATAAAGAACTCACTAACGCCGAGATCAAACATGGTTTGGAGCGATTGCAAGTCTTTGTGGCAGAGCGATCGCCTATACTGCAATCAAAGCTGCAAGTACCAGCAGAAAAGTTAGCAAATCTGCTCAATATAGATGCTACAGCCTTGAGCAAAGCAGCCCGTCAAGAGCGGGAGCAAGCTTTAGAAGATGTCAACAATCTATCTCAAGCAGTCCTTGACCTCAGTTTCAACGCTGTAGCCTTGGGTCACGAACCACCTATTTACGATGCTCGCTGTCCTTTCTTAGGCTTGTATCCCTTCCGAGTCGAAAACCGCAAATTCTTTTTTGGTCGAGAACGGTTAATTACACAATTACAACAAAAGCTAGAAAAAGACAACTTTTTAGCTGTGTTTGGGGCTTCAGGTAGTGGTAAATCATCAGTGGTACTAGCAGGATTGATTCCGGCGCTGATGGAAAAACAACCGGATTTGATGATGGCCTACATGACACCGAGTAGTAACCCCATTGAGCAATTGCAAGCCAGTTTCTTGGAAGTGCAAAATCAATCTTCAATCTTAGTCATTGACCAATTTGAGGAACTTTTCACCCTCTGTACTGATGAAGACCGCCGGATGGTATTTATCGAGAAATTGCTGTTGATTGTCCAGCAGCAAAAAGTTGTGATTACCATGCGGGCAGACTTTTGGGGTGAATGTGCATCCTATCCCCAACTGAAGGAGTTAATGCAATCTCGCCAAGAATTAATTGGCCCAATGGATACCGCAGAACTGCGGAAAGCAATGGAAATGCAAGCTGCGCAAGTGGGGTTACGCTTTGAAGCCGGCTTGAGTAACTCGATTTTGGATGATGTTCAAGGTGAACCAGGGGCAATGCCATTATTGCAACATGCACTGTTGGAGTTGTGGAAGCGGCGACATGGTAGATGGTTGCAGACTCAGGAGTATGAAGCGATAGGTGGTGTCAAGAAGGCGATCGCAGAAACTGCTGATGCTTTTTATGAAAGCTGTTCGCCAGAAGAACAAGATCAAGTCGAGAATATTTTTGTCCGTTTAACCCGTTTAGATGATTCGCCAGTAGAGGGAGAAAAACGCCGCGACACCCGCCGCCGAGTTTGGTTAGATGAATTAATCCCTAGTCTGACCGATCAGGATCTGATTAAACAACTACTTAAGCGGTTAACAGGTGAAGGTGCTCGCCTAGTAGTCACTAGTGTGGACTCAGCTACACAGCGCGAAGAGGTGGAAGTCGCCCATGAAGCCTTAATTCGTTACTGGCCCCGATTGCTGAAGTGGTTAGATGAAAACCGAACTCATTTGCAGCAACGGGAAACTATCCGTCAGGCGGCTTTGGAATGGGAAAATCAACAAAAAGATGATAATTTGGTTCATCGAGGGGGACGCTTAGAAGCAGCCCAGGAATTATTACAGAAATCTAATTTTTTAAACCTCTTAGAAGCGAATTATGTACAAGCTTGTATAGAACGG
>CAIVAU010000027.1 GCA_903903925.1 uncultured cyanobacterium | reverse complement strand
ATAATATCTCACTTAAAAGAGTGCTAAATATGGCTAAAAATCAGCGTCTCAAAGCCTTCGTGCTTCTTGTAATGCTTACGTGTAAGTCTATACCCACTTCTCTAATTGTTCTTTTGGCAAGGCATAGGTGTTAGGGTAAACAGAGTATTGGGGAGAAAAACCAATAACAAGGTGAATATTTTCTGTGTTGTATTCAACTAAAGTAGTGTAACCACGTACCCAACGAGTTGCGGATATAGATATAGCTTTTGGCTTTTTTAATAGCCATTTATCGTACATTACCTTCAAAAGTTCTTGCTGAGTTTCAGCATCCTGTTGAAGATTCTGCTTTAAAGGACAGCAGTAAAATTGGCCATCATCATCAAAGTATGGTTCTAAAATTATGACCGACTTATCACTAATTTTGAAGACGGGATTTTTTTCATCAATTTTTAGGAGCTTTTCAATACCATTAAAATTATCATCTAACAATTTATGATTGCCTCTAACAAAAAAGCTTTTATCAGCATTTACGTAGAAATTTAATTGGCTTAATTTAGTATGAGATTTATTATTCATTGTCTGTATCTACTGTAAATTCATTTAATAATTTAATGTCATTTTTAGATTTGGCATACAAAATTACAAAAGCTAGTTGATTAGCATTTGTTAAATGGGTTGATTTTTGTTTCAACTCTTCATATACTTCATCATTGATGATATCTGTTTCACCAATACTGAATAGAGTTTGCAGTTTAGTAGTCAAACCTTTAAATTGCTTGAGCATTTTATCAACTATTCCACTGGTATCTTGGTAGCGTGGTAAAATCTCTGAGAGCGATAGTTTATATCTTTCATCACCAATTGTAAATAGAATTTCATCTTTCACCGCCTCTCTAATTGGGTGAACTATTCCTTGTTTATTGATAATTCTAACTTTGTTTTTAAATTTTTCTTGAAATGATTTATCACCTATAATACATTGGCAAGCTAATTTTAATACTTCATATTCATAAGAGCTTTCTTCATAAGTTTTCTCTTCAACCAGTGTCAGTGATGGAATACACTTTAAAAACTCTTTTTCTACATCTTTAATTCCAGATTCTTTAACAACACTAATTAATTCTTCTATTAATTTATCCGAGAAATCTTTTTTCAACAAATCCATGTATAAAGTTGAATCTGTAAGTAATAATTGATTATTTACTTGGTTGTTATAGAATTCTGTTGGGAGGATTTTTAGTTCATCTGATAGGTGACACTCTATATATTCTTTCAGTTTTAATTTTTCTGTATAGTATTGGTAAATGTTTTTGCTAATTTTATTTTTAACCACATATATTCCTGATTTATTAGTATGACTAATATAAAAATAGTGGAAAAATGATTCACCATTTTTAGTAGTAAATTCCATTAAATTATTGATCACAGATTGTTCTAATTCAGCACTTTCTTTTCCAACTTGCTCAATCACATCTGCTAACTTGTCTTGGTTAGTGTTAAAAGGGGATTGAGATATATATTCAAGAATATTTCTTGATGGTAAGTAAAGATTAGTGAGAGATGAGATTGCCACTTTAAGGTCATTATAAGATTGAACTTCTCCTAAATGTTTACTGTGAAAGACCTCAGATATTTCTTTAAAACCATCATCAGTGAATATATGTGGATATTCTGTTAACGGACTCTTGTTCTCACTGTCAGCAAAGTAGCGCTTGATATCTTGATAAAACTGATCAATGTTATTACTATTAAATATTACTTCTACCTGTTTAACAATTTTTTCCCAATCACGATATATAAGCTTATCGTAAATATCGCTTTCTTGTAATAAATAAATATCCAGTTGAGGAAAATATTCTTTCTCATCAATTTGATAAGCCTGTAGCCAAGTGCCTAAGTTAACAATATTTCTAGAAAGCAGTTCGTTTAATGGTTTCAAGGTTTGAGAACTGTCTTTAAAAAGAATTAGTTTTGAAAATTTTTCTGATTGCTTGAGTCCTCTTAAAAATTTAAAAATATTTTCTTTTTCTTTTGGTAACAAAATAGAGTTATAAGCTATAGTGCTAGTTATTTTGGCAATTCTAGTAAATAACCTAGCTCCTAAATGCTCTTCTAACTTCCCTTCGAGTTTACTTAGTAACTTTTGATAATCTGCTAAATTAATTTTTGACAAGAAAAAATCCAATTTATTTGTTAGGATATTTGCCTGAGCTAAAATATCCTGAGAACAAATAAGCAAATAGCTAGATTTAGTTTTTATATCATTGATTGAATAGTATCCCTTATCTGTAAATTTGAAAATTTTCAAATTGCAAATTTTTGCTACAAAATTATCTTTCCAGATGTTATCATTAATACCATTTAGCTCTTGGAAGAAGAGCGTATAAGTTTTTGTTTGGGTGCTAGCTATCCATTTGTTAATAAACTCAACATTACCTTCCATAATCAAATCTTCAATCTTCCAAGATTGTAAAGATGCCTTATCGACTAATTCTTTATCTGAATTTTTATTCCAGTAGAACCACTCTTTGCCTTTAATACCAAAGTCAATAGGACTTATATTGAGTGCTGTATTTTTAATATAAACTTTTTCCGAACTGTAGAAATTTCCTTTATCAGTAGGGATTTTACTAGATATATACTCTGTTAAAGGCTGATATAGCGACTCATAAATCCAATCTTTTGAAGGCTGACGCGATAAGAGAATATTAGCATATAGTTCTCGAAAATCATCAGGTTTATTCTCAATATATTGCTCTAATTCATTGATGAATTTACTGATAAACCATTTAAAAATACCTTTATTAGTTGGAAGTTCTTCTAGTTCTCGCCGATTAGTTTCAATCTTAAAAGCATCACAATGGATAATAAAACTTAAGCCATGCTCCTCAGCACCCATTGGGAAGTATTTATAAAAGTTAGGATAAGCTCTAAGCTCTTCACTTCTCTTGTAAGGTAAATATCCAAATAAAATCTTTATATCACATTTTTTATCAGTAGGATTTATTATCGAAAAAGCATCGGAATCTTTGGCTATTTTAAATTCTATAGTTTTCAAGGTAACTTTTTGAATATACTTATCTTTTAACATTACAGTCTTTAGTGATTTCAGCATATTGAGAGAGCATTCCACACCTTTTTCAAGGTCATTCTCATAATGCTTGTCTAAAGCTTGGCTCTTACCTTCACCAAGGGTTAGGAAAAATAATGAACCTCTTTGAAGTTTCGATAATTCTAATTTAGATTTATGTTTTTTAAGAAAATGCAGTAAATCACTAAATTCTTGTTCAGAAAATGCAACATTATTTTTATAATTTAAGTCTTTAATTTCCTCAGTTGGTTGAGCAGGGAAATTAGTTATTAAAATTTTAAATAACCAGGGTGATTCCCCTTCTAAATCATCATCATATTCTATTTCTTGGACATTACTAATGTTTAAAAGTGCTTCTAAATGCTCACATTGAGACCAACTGAACAAAATTGGCCCTTTATATTCTTCTGTTAACTCTTTTAATCCTTCATTTTCACCTACTAATCTATGAACCAATTTAAATCCTATTCCGAAGCGACCTATTTTGTCGCAATCTACTGCTTGGTTTGTGTCATCTGATTTACTAGATTGGCTTGTATTTAATATAGAGGTTACATCTTTTAGTTTAAATTCTATGCCATTATTCAAAGCCAGGAAAAAATTTTCATTATAAAAAATATAAAAGGCATCCGATTCACAATCTGCGGCATTTTGTAAAAACTCATATATAGCCTGTCCATCCTCAGCATTCTGTAACCCTGTTGCTAAAAAGTTGGCTATGTTAGATTTCATGCCATGATAAGCACTAAAAAAGCCTACTACTTCTTCGCCGGAAGAATTTTTGTCTTTACAGCCCATAAAATCAGGCTGGATATAATCTGGAAGCTGTGAACCATTTTGCGTGAGAGGAGAGAAGGGTGATTGTTTCTCGACAATCCACTTTCTTAGTTGTTTGACCGATTTAATCCTCATATCCCACTTCAGTTATAAATGGCACCTTCGTTTATAACTTACAATTAAGTAAATGTGCAACATAGGTGTAAAAGTAGTGAGTGGGAGAAAGATTGTCAGTAACCGTTCACAGGGGTACTTGGTTACTCGAATCCTGTAAAATCCAATGTGTGAAGTAGTTACAGCAATTAAACCCACAAGCTAAACCTTGTGGGGTACAAGTCAATAACGTGATAAGGGTGTCTTAATTGAAAACTACGAAACTGAACACATTCCTCAGCTAGAGATTGCATATCTAAAAGCTAGACACAAAACCTTTGTTACTTCTGACTCCAGAATGGGCGGGGGAACCCCGCCCCTACTCGCTCCGGAATGGGTCGAGGGAACTACGCCCCTACTCGTGCAAATCCAGGTAGGGACTTGATTTGTAGCATTATTTTTCCAAAAAGCTTTTCAACTTTCTAAAATTTGTGTAAAAATAACTCTTAAGATAGATGGAAAAATTCGTTAGCTACACTCACTTATCGGAAATCAAGTTCTTGTATGGAGAGTAAACTCAGAGAGCTCATTGGTCAGGCTCACGTCTGGCTGTTCGTGAAAAGCAGTAACGGTTGGCTAAAAAACGTGGAAATTTTGGATGTCAATCCTGAAACTGTGACATTTCGTTACGAACATGAATCCGAAATCGATAGGAAGCTTTGGGAGAAGACCACTCGGCTTGATAATATTGCAGAAATTGAAGTTCGTCTGTTGGCAATTCCTAAGAGCGATCAGCAAGTACAAGAAATGAAAAAGAGACTTTCTAAACTTCTTGAGCAAGATTCTTGAGTGGGGAGTGGGGAGTTAGGAGTTTCTTTCATTCGTAGGGGGTGGGGTGGTGCAAGTTGGGCGCTTTTAATCGGGTTTTCCAGGCTAAACTTAGCACATACTTACCTACAGCCTGCTGCCACTGAAAGTCACCCATGCCGCAAAATAACGAGATTGCTGTTGAATTCCGCGATGTTAGCTTGAGGCGTAACGGTCGCCCTTTGGTGTCAAACCTATCTTTCACCATCTTCCGAGGAGAAGCACTCGTATTAGTCGGGCGGAGTGGAAGCGGTAAAACCACCACGATGAAATTAATCAACCGCCTCTTCACGCCCACTACAGGCGAAGTGTTATTTGATGGCATTCCCACAAACCAATGGGATGAAATTAAACTGCGTCGCAGGATTGGTTATGTTATTCAGGAAACTGGTTTATTTCCCCATTTCACCGTAGAACGCAATGTTGGGTTAGTTCCCGCTTTAGAAGGTTGGAAACCCAAACACATTAAAACGCGGGTTTATACACTTTTGCAGTTAGTTGGTCTAGACCCAGAACAATTTGCCCAAAGATATCCCCACGAACTTTCTGGAGGACAACGCCAGCGAGTCGGTATAGCCAGGGCATTAGCTATCGATCCGCCAATGTTATTGATGGATGAACCCTTTGGCGCACTTGATCCAATTACACGGTTAGAACTACAACAAGAATTTAAGCATCTGCAGCAGGAATTGGGCAAGACGGTTGTGTTTGTCACTCACGATATTCAAGAAGCATTTGTTTTAGCATCGAGAATTGGGTTAATGCAGGGAGGAGAATTAGTCATGTTGGGTACAAGCGATGAATTCTTGCACTCCCAACATCCAGAAGCCCTTGCCTTTCTGCAATGTCTGAAAACCGCCGGATGAAATTTAAGGATTTCTTCCTTCTCTCCCGACTCTCAACTCCTAACTCCTAACTCCTTGCAAACTCTCCCTCACCAGTTGCCAAAAGTAGTGGATTGGGGGAATTTGGAGGCGGTCTTGAGTTGTGATCATAACTACTTGACGTGTAAAACTGGAACTATCAGGCAGAGAACTATGACTGTTGCTAGCTAGGGGACGAACTGCAAGAGAGGGATCATGGCGTGCTTCCACTAATGCTGATTGAGGTAACAAGGCTACTAGTTCTCCCTGACGCACTACTCCTCGGAAAGCATCTAGGGTGTTTACCTCTAATGCTGCTTGCAGTTTAGCTTCCAGACTGTCAAATCTATCTTGTACCAAGCGTTGCATTCCATAACCATCCTTGAAAACCACTTGTGGATAATGAATTAACTCTGACCAAGGGATGTGTTCATGTTGTGCTAAAGGGTGATCAGCTGCGGTGAGGACTTCTATTGGTTCGTCGTATAGGACTTCTATCACCATTTCTTTGCTAGCAGTTAACAGGTGGTGATTCATGATAATTGCTAGATCCACCAATCCATCTTTGAGGACTTTTAATGCGCGATCGCTACCCAATGATGTCACCCGCAATTGCACATCTGGATAATCACGACAAAATTTTTGTAACACTGGCGGGAGGTAATAGGCGCACAGGGAGTGAATTGCTGCAACACAAAGTTCTGGCTGTTTTCCTGCTCGTAAATCTGTTATTTCCTGTGTCGCAGTCTGCCACTCTTGGCAAATTTTGCGGGCACGGGGTAGTAAGCGTTCACCCGCCAGGGTTAACTTTGCTTGCCCTTTCCGATGAAACAGTTCCAACCCTAGATCCGTTTCCAGTCCCTGGATTTGCCGACTGACAGTCGATTGTGTCACACCGCATTTTCGCGCTGCTTCTTGAAAGCTGCCAGTTTCCAAGATCGCCAGAAAGGCCTGCAACTGTTCTAGCCGCATTTTTATGTAGCCTGAATTACATTTGTAGCTCCAATTAAAGTAGCGGATTTACAAATAACATTTAGTAGAGATTGTTACGGTTGTTGATTTTTGGGGTATTATTTTATAGGAATGTTACTCTTTTCCCCCCATTAGGTTATCTATCTAATTAACCGCAGAGGCGCAGAGGACGCGGAGATATGAGTTAGGGAGATTTAGGTAATTTTTGACTGGGAAGGGAGTAGGCGCATGAGTTTGGTAGAGTTGGGCAACAGTTATCATTAAAAGCTAAAACATTCTCTCTAAATCTTTTACCCCTTTGAGCTTTTTGGGCTGCTATCAAAATATTCTCAAAATCAACAATTTGAGAATAAAGATTTCCATAACGTTTCATGTAATTTCTTGTGTAGGACTTTTTATTTACTTTGCTGTTTAATCCAACCTCCTAACTCAATTCCAATTTCATTAATTAACTTGCCTGCATATTCATATCGATTTACTGGCATTAATTGAAAATCGAATACAAGACGAGTTTGATAGCGTAAAATATCTAATAAGCTCTGAAGTGATTCTAATTGCTTTAGTTTTTCTTTGTTATAACGGGCAATCAGTAACCCTTCTAATAAATCGTATAACTGATTTATCATCCTGTCTCCCAAAGCAAATCTATGCTGTTTTGGCAACCGATTGAGAATTGGAATATACCATCTAATCAAATCGTAAGTTTTTTGGACAATTGGTAATTCTTCCATTACGTTATTGAAAATATTTTTAATAGGACTTGTATTTTAACACTGATTCTAATTATAGGAATCTTATTTGAATTTTGAAAAAATCTAAGTAGGGTGCGATAGATATCTTATGCTGAAGCAGATCTGGCTGCTTCCACCTTACTGCGTAATCGAGCTAGCACCACGTCTTCATCTAAAACATCACCTCGCTCTGCTGCTTGTACACCTTCTTCAATTTTGAGCCGTGTTTGTTCGACCCACGCTAGGTATTCTGGGGTTTCTTCTGAATTTTGCTGTGTTATTTCGTCAGCTAGTAGAACAAGAGCTGTGTCAATTGCATCTTCAATAGTGGCGTACCTACCCTGCTGCGAGAGGGATTCAAGAACTTGGCTCTGCTGTGTACTGAGGATGATTTGCATATCTGTTCAATGCTTGAGGCTATTGGTTGGAGTTTGACATAAAGGATGAAATTCCAATATAACTGTATCCTGTGTTTTCAAACATAGGAGAGTTAAAAATATTCAATATTTTTTAAATTGGAAGTCCCTTAACTTAATTTATTCAAAAAAAATTTTGATCGTTCCGCTCCGCTTCACTAAACAAGGGCAAATAAAAAGAAGTGCAAAGGGCAAAGTGCTAAAGTGCAAAGGGCTAAAAAGTCCTCGCGACCGCACCCGCACACACCACCCGAAAACCAACATTGTTGCTGCCGAGGTTGTTGTCGAAGCGAGAAGCACAACGGCAGTACTCAGGATCGTTGTTCCACGAACCACCGCGCAGCAGCCGGAAATGATTATCATTATCATTATCAATATCTATCCACGCACTTCCATCTGTAGTAGCCCCCTCATAATTATCATGCCAATGGTCTGCACACCATTCCCACACGTTACCGTGCATATCGTATAATCCAAAGGCATTAGCGACACCAAAGCTGCCTACATCCGTAGTTTCTTGTTGATAGGTACCTTTAGGTCCAGGGCCATAAGAACCTGACCATTTATGTTCTTTGTCATCTGTACCATCATAGTTTGCTAAATCGGTCGTGATTGTTTCGCCAAAATGAAATGGGGTGGTAGTTCCAGCACGACAAGCATATTCCCATTCGGCTTCGCTGGGCAGGCGATATTGTCTTTTCGTATAGGAGGTCAGGCGATCGCAAAACTCAACCGCATCGTCCCAAGAAACTTGCTCTACAGGTCGTTTATCCCCTGTAAAACGGGATGGTTCAGAGTCGAGAGTCCTGTGAACTTGCGGTAGAGAGGCTACTGCTCTCCACTGTTCTTGGGTGACTGGATACTTACCGATGCAAAAGGGATTAATATTTACCAAGTGTTGAGGACTTTCTGATTCTCGGCGTTCTAATTCATCTTCTGGTGAACCCATCATAAAACTGCCACCAGGAATCAACACCATCTCTAGCCTAATCTCATTACCCAAATCTTCTATATAATAAGGGGCTGTCTTTTGGGTAGTATTAATGGCTATTTTTGGCATGGCAAACTCTTCAATCACTTTTTTAGCATTTCTTTTGGTAACTTTTTCGCCAAACACTGTTGATAAAACTTTCCATAGATTAGGAGCAACATTATTACGGAGATAGCTCCCTAGATTGGTGCGCGTCGTTACAGGCAAATGTTCTGCAAATTCTCCAGCAGACGCTGCAATCTCTTCATAGGTTTGATTAGCTAAGACTCCCTGTATTACCAATTGTTCAACATCGTTTAGATATTTTTCTGTTTTAGCAAAAATTGCCTCGTTGACAATTTCAAGAAGACTACTTGTACCGATTTGGCTAGGTTGATTAACCTCTATAAGTGCTACTTTAAATTCAAAGGATTTAATCGGCGGTAAACTTTCAATCTGCTGTTTGCGTGCTGCCACCTTATTACGGAGTTCTTGCGCCCGAATGGTATATTCCCCACCCCAAGTCATGAGAACTGCGGCGTCCACTTCAGCAAAGTAAGAATCCCGGTCTACAGCTGTATCTTGAATAGAACCCTCTGGATTAGGAATGAGTGCCTGAAAATCTCGTAGACTTCCATAATGATGGTGGATAAAATCCCCAATTTCCCGCCAAATTTCAGCCGTGCGTAGAACTGGACTGTTTCCGAGCAGCAACTCACGAATTCCTGAACGAAAATCATACCAAGTTTCTGGAACCGTCGCCTCCGTTGGACCGAAGGAAGATTTTTGGAGAAGACCACTAAAAAATACTTCTGCTAGATGCCAGTGTTCACTATCAGGCAAAAACTGCCGTTGTGCCAAGCGCATGACTGGAGGGATTAGAGGAACTGCAGCCAGAATCTTGGCAAGTTCCCGCGCTTCAGGACTGGCATCGGTCAGGAATCCTCGCAGTAAGTGTTCGGAGGTTTCTTCCACTGATTCGGGTTCGTCGTCAATGTTTGTTACCCCTGGTGCTTCCTGTCTAATTAAAACCCCTTGGATAGAATTGCCTCCACTCCCCGCAAGGAAATTCGCCCAAGTCTTGAAATGGTTGGGGGATAAGTTGAAAATTGGAAACCGATAGAGTCCATCTGTGGTATGGAGCCTAGCTCCCACTTTCAGCATTGAGTTAGGACACCCTGAATGGGGAGCTATAAGCGGTCGTTGAATCGCTTTGTCTAAAGCAGTCCGCCGCCATAGACTCTGGGGAAAGACATGGGCAATGGTAACGGGATGCTGCTCCCCTAGAATAGCCAACGCTGCAAATGCTGTTCCTGAATGCCAAGCCTTCCCTAAAGTATCTGTTAAGGCGACAAAGAGTCGATTTCGCCCCGGTGCAATGAGACTACGAATCTCCCGTTCAATACGTTCAGCACCTGAGAACAATCGTGGCTCACTGTTAAGTGTTTCAAACTGCCATACCCGCACATCCCGGAAAAACCCTTGCCACCGAAAGAGTGTTGCTACTCCCTCCACTAAATCTCCCCAAAACGCCATTGAAGGTGAAGAATCAATCAGTAAATGTACCTCAAACCATCGTTCTAAGGGAGGGCGAAATGCCATCATCAGCAATCCATTTGCCTCAGATGTCTGCTCGACTGTAGCATCAACATCCAATTCATTTACTAAGATACCCGAAACTCGCTTGGCTAGGGGTAAAAGCATCTTGCTGATTGATGCGGGTTTGGGCAAGGGAAATGGATCGGGAATGGGAATTGGCGAGGCGCGATCGCTTGACGGTGACTCTGTTTTTTTAGGCGAAGCGGGGGGATGGTCGAAGTTTTTGGGATAAGTGGCAATAGGTGTTCGTGGTTCTGTCTCTTCATCTGTGAGGGGTTTAGGCTTCCTGCTATCTTCCAGGGATTTTTCAGCAGGCGATCCCCCATCAGAAAGGCGCAAATCTTCTGCCCGTTCAAAGCCTTTGAGGGATAGAGGGGCAATGATGCGATGCAAATGAGCTGCACACCAAATCAGTTCAGCAGTCTCTCTCTCATCTTCCCACCATTTATCTTTCACTCCAGCCATTTCCCTCACAGCGATTTAAAGATAGTATCCAACAAAAATTGACGATCCTTTTGGGTGAGGTTGTCGCCTTGCAGTAAGAGATAGACGGCATTTAACAATTGATCGGTCGCTAATTTCACGTCCTTCTTCTGAATGCGGTTAAGAAATTCTTGAATTAATTTCCTCGCTGGCTCATCCAGTTGCTTCAGATCTTCGGAATTGAACCGCTGCTTTAAAATATTATAGAAACCCTCCTCTGTGTCAGGTGGCTTAAGAGATAACCGCAAACATCGGCGCAGAAAAGCCGGCGGAAACTCTCGTGCTTCATTACTGGTCATTAATACCAAGGGAAACTCACGACATTGCACAAACCCTCTTTCGATAGGAATTTTGACACCACTATCATCTTGTTGACTGCGGTAAGGAAGCACATTTTCAGAGGCACTTTCTAAGCGGGCGAGTTCTGGTATTTCAAAAAATCCTTCCTCAAAAATATGCAACAGATCGTTGGGCAGATCAATATCACTTTTATCGATCTCGTCAATCAGCAGCACCGCCGGTCTGCCCGGTTTAGACTGATGAAATGCCATACCCATTGGGCCCAACCTCAAATATTTGCCAACATGAGGTTCTTGAATCTCACCTGTTTCACCGACTTTTTGCCTGAGTAGGGATGTTTCTTGCAATCGCCCAATAGCATCGTAGGCATACAGACCATCCTTTAAAGTAGTGCGAGAAACGATTGACCAGCGATAGGGTCCAGGTAGCCCCAGTTCATAAGCCACTGCATAAGCTAATGATGTCTTACCAGATCCAGGATTCCCCTCAATCAGCAAAGGGCGGCGCAAACACAATGCTGCATTCACTAACTCTACTACATTTTTATTAGGAACAAACCCCAACGCTCTTGGGTCGATCTTGCCTGGGCTTTGTTTGCTTTCTGTTGACTTCGCTGCCTTAACCCACTCTTTGACTGACCGACCAAAGGTTCGCCAAGGCGGAGGCGGCGGAATGTGATCAAGATGGTGCTGCTGCTGTTCTGGCGTTGGCAAACTTGCAGCACTCAGGGTTAAACCACGGTAGATGCGAAGATCCTTCTGTTCAGGTGTTTGCTCACTCGGCATTTTATTCCACTACTTTGGTATTTAACGGTCTACAGCGTCGGGAAGGCTTGGGATATAAATCGTCCCAGAAAAGGGTGATCTCAAGGTCTTGATTGTGTTTGCGTAAATGATGTATTTTGTCAGGCCAATCCTTCCACTCTGATATTTTTATCTGACCTTCCTCCCCTTCAACAAGAGGCTTTTGATCATTTCGACTCCAGACTGCGATGGGTAAAGCCTGCTCAATCATTTCTAACTCTGATGTTGATGGGTTTGTGCCAATGTAATAAGTCTCGGAATCCAAGTTAAGATCATTATTCCATAAGGCTTTTTTCTTTTCGTAAATCTCATCACGAATTTCACGAAAGTCTTCATCGAAATATCGCTCAAATGAGTTGATAAAAATTCGGTACTCCTTCCCCAACTCTTTTTTTACTCTGCCAGATTTGAAACAGATTGTTTCTAAGAACTCTTGATAAAAAACAAACGGCAGAAAAATTTCAATTGTAGGTTTTACTGAATCAGTCAAACTATAACGCGCTTTACGAATCAAATGTGACAGAAAATCTTCCTTCTCTAGGCACATTTGCAAACGGCTTCCCTCAATTCCTTGTGGATCTAACACTATATTCTCTGCAAACCTACCAAACGGTAATTTTTGGCTTTCAATCCAAAGATTCATATTGAAAATAAACAATCCAGTTTGCAGCCCTGTATTTTCCTGTTTATCTATTTGCGGCTCAATTTCAATTTGAATCCTTAAATTCTCTTTCTGAATTTTTGTTGTAAACTCATCGCGCAGGCGTTTTACAATTTCTTTTGTTTTAGCTACATTTACTTCTTTTCTGTATTGAAAAACTTCATTTTGCCAATTTTCAATTTTTTGGGCAAGAGTCAGATTTGATTTCTGTTGATCGCGATCGCTAAATCTAAGTCTACACCATTCTGAACAAGCAATCAGCGGGCAAATTCCATCTGAAACTGGTTTAATTGCTAAATCTCTTAGTTTGTATTTGAGGTCTAGCTCATCTAAGACAAATTCTTCAATAAATTTGCTACTCAAAAGAAAGGAATTGATACACAACAAACTATCATTAAATTGCTCTTTTAAAGTGCGTAATAATTGTTCTATAAAATCATTACGTTTTTCTTCCCATGTCTGCAAATTCTTAGGTAAAACAGGAAGAAATTTAGGAGAAGTCTCCGACCCTACAACATTGTACACAACATGCTGAGTGTCAGAAGCAATTTTCCGATTAATCTTTTCTACTAGATCAATTGGATGGATATATCCCCTCTGAAACTCATCCTTTTTCAGGATTTCCTCAAGTGCCTGAGAGAATAAACCTTCCTGTGCTGTTTGCTTTGCACGGCAAGCAGCAATAGAATGAACGGCAATGTTCGCTCCTTTGACTGGTTGGAATTGCTGAATTACCTTTGAAGCAAAACTTACGACATCTCCAGCACCACTTTGTGAATAACAAGTATCGATAATATAAAGAATTTGTGCGATTTTGACCCCTTCATTTTTAAGAGGACGAACTAAATCTTCAGTCGGCAAAGCAGTCTGTCCAATTTTTTTAGGATTGGTCTCTTCCATCAATAGATAATGTCTATCTCCTTGCACATACTCACCATGACCAGTATAATAAAAGACTAGACAATCAGTCTCGCACCGTTCTTTATTTTGGAGCCAGTCGGCAAATTGTTCTGTGAGAGCGTTAGCCTTGGGATTAAGTTGCAAATCTCTCAAAACCTGTACATAGCCGAAGTTTTGGGTAAATAATTCGACCACTCGCTCTATATCTGTCTGAATACTAGATAATTGTTCATCGTTACCCAAATGTTTGTAGTTACTTGTCCCACAAGCAATTAGGTAATACCGAGTTTTGTTAGAGCGATCGCCCATCACTCCCTTCCCGCTGTAAGATTACCGAACTCTGTCCCCATTAATTAGCCCCCACTGAATTGCTTCTCCCGTTTCAGCCGCCGTGAGATAATGACTTGCATCGTGAGCAGTAGCACCGTTATTAACTAGCTTATCTTCTACCAACCCATCAAATAAAGGGTTTAGCTGTTTTTCCAGGGCAACAACATCTCCCGCATCAGCAATATTGATCCACTTTTCTACATTCCCCGGCCACTGACCTAAATTATCCTGGGGTGTTGGGTCTAGTCGGTCAAAAATCAGCCGTTTTATTCCCAAAGGAGAACCCAGAGTCACAAAAACTTTAACAGGCCATTCTGGATGCTGGCACAAGGTCTCATAACAAACAACCGACCCCAACGAATGACCCACAAGTACGCGGGTATCTTCATCAATAGCCTGCACAACTCGGTCTCGAATCTGGCTTCTCAAATCCTGAAGATGTAAATAATCACCAACTTGTTTCAAAGAGAAAATGACGATCTTCTCGGCAACACTACCAAAAAACCGAGAACCACTCAAGGCGCTTAGCGCCTTTTGAACAACTCTGGGCGTTGCCTTTTCTCTTGATACATCGCTTGAACCTTTAATCCCATCTTCTACTTTTGCCGCTTCTTCCCACCATTGCTGAAGCAGTTCCTTCTCCCAATCCGAGTCAATATCACTGGCATCATAGTTGGGTATCCCAGTTCCTGACTTCGGGCGACCTCTGAACAGGTCTCCGTAAAATGCACAGCGAAATTCATTATCCGACTCTAATCTAGCCCCAACACGTTCCAAACCATCCTTGAGTGCTGGCAACCACTCAGCATGAATTGTATGACTACCTCTAAATTCTTGGTTAATTCCATGAACACCGACAATCTTCGCCATATCTGTTTAACAACTGTCCGGGCAAGGCAGAAAACACTACCAAGGTTATGAGTTATGACTCATGACTAAGACTGAATTGCCCTCGACCTTGGCTGCATAAATTTTTAGGGGTTCTTTGGCTGGACCTTTTTTCAGCTTGCCATCAATAGCAAATTCGGAGCCATGACAGGGACATAGGAATGTTTTGGCATCGCTTTGCCATTCCACCGTACAACCTTGATGAGGACAGGTAGGGTCAACTGCATTCAGGTGACTGGTTTTAGACGTACCAACTACTAAGACTGGACCGATGGGTGAGTTTTTAGCAAGCAACTGACCAGTCTTATCTAACTCTCCTGTTGTGCCTACTGGTTGCCAATCCTTTGATGTTGTCTGGGATGATGACTTCTCGGAAGAACAAGCTGCGAGGGCTACAGGTAAGGAACTTGCAATCCACCCCACACCAAAGAAAGTGATGAAATTACGACGGTTCATGACTGCTAAAAGAATGTGACAAATTTAACTATAGTTTGGCATTTTAGCTTATATTCAACTTTATGACTCGTCGAATCAGGGATCTGGACACACTACGAACTTCTCAACCCGTGAGAATTAATGGGACAGACCACTAGGGTGTGAGACAACTGAGAAGGCCAAAAATTAAAAAAATATAAGTTGGATTTTTTATCAAAAAAAAATGATATTCTGGATACAGAATTGAATTTCGCACGTTTCTGGAGTGGACCTTTCCAGGCTACTCCAGATTTCCAACTCCTAAATCCCTTTTCAGTTAGTACTCTAGGTAACAGTTTATTAGCCTCTGAGTACAGCTTGCAGTAGCTTAAAAAAAGCTAAGATTTGGCTCAAACCCTTATGGGGATTGAGTTCGGTTTGAGTACATAAATACTTGTCCCCTCATCTCTAAATACTCGCACCCTGACCTAAAAATACTAGAACCCCTACCCGTAAAAAATTTTTATAAATTTTCTGATGCTCTAACAATAAGGGTTTCAGATTTTGAGTACAAGACTAATCAATCCAATAAATTCTATCCGGGTCACCCTTGCTGCCCTCCTTTGGAACAGCTGATATAAAACCTATATCGCCAATCGCTCGACACGCCAACAACAAAAAGCGTGATCAGTGAGTGGAGGGATGAGATAGCACCATACCCCTGTAAATCGAGGTCGCGGCTGTACGCACTGATTTCAACCTGATTTTCATCCATTTGACACACACCAATCAAGAAAATTGGGATTGAAAGCCTTTCGACAGTCACGCGACTTCCCTTCCTGGGTAATCAACCGTAGCAACACCATCTCCCACTGTGGCAGCACAAGTACCCGACCGTTGCGAAATTCAATGACACCAGCGTCTACAGGAATCGTTACTTCCCCCATTACAGAAGCAACAACCAAAGCCAAATCTGGTGGTTGCGGATGCACCAGCAATAGCAGCACTGTGGAGATGGACGAAAAACTCAAACAGCGCATTGCTAATCATCCCTGCTACAGTGAAGAGGCCCATCACCACTACGCAAGAATGCACGTTGCAGTCGCTCCTGGCTGTAACATTCAATGCAATTACTGCAATCGCAAATACGATTGCGCCAATGAAAGTCGTCCGGGAGTGGTTAGCGAATTGCTAACACCAGAGGAAGCAGCCCATAAAGTTTTGGTGATTGCTGGCAAGATTCCCCAAATGACAGTGTTAGGAATTGCAGGTCCTGGCGATCCATTGGCAAATCCAGAAAGAACTTTCCGCACTTTTGAGTTGATTGCAGACCAAGCACCAGATATCAAGCTTTGTTTATCAACCAACGGTTTGATGCTGCCTGAATATGTCGATCGCATCAAACAACTCAATATAGATCACGTCACTATTACTATTAATATGGTGGACCCGGAAATCGGAGCCAAGATTTATCCTTGGGTTCACTACAACCGTAAGCGCTACAAAGGTATTGAAGGGGTCAAAATTCTGCACGAGAAGCAGATGGAAGGATTACAAGCCCTTAAAGAAGCTGACATTTTATGCAAAGTCAACTCGGTGATGATTCCAGGCATTAATGATCAGCATCTCACAGAGGTCAATCAGGTCATTCGTGAGAAAGGCGCATTCCTTCACAATATTATGCCCCTGATTTCTGCTCCAGAACACGGCACTCACTTCGGTCTGACAGGTCAGCGCGGTCCTTCGCCTAAAGAACTGAAGGAAGTGCAAGATAATTGCGCTGGCAATATGAAGATGATGCGTCACTGCCGTCAGTGTCGGGCAGATGCAGTCGGGTTATTGGGTGAAGACCGTAGCCAGGAATTTACTAAAGATAAATTCTTAGAAATGGCCCCAGAATATAACCTTGAACAACGCCAAGAAGTTCACGCTGGGATTGAGAAGTTTAAAGCAGAACTCAAAGCAGCCCAGGAAAAGGCACAAGGTTCCAATGTCAAGACTTCTGAACAAAACAGTCCGAAAGTTCTAGTTGCAGTAGCAACCAAGGGCAGTGGATTAGTTAACCAACACTTTGGTCATGCCAAGGAATTTCAAATTTACGAAGTGGATGGCAATGGATCTCGCTTTGTCGGTCATCGTAAAATTGACCATTTTTGCCAAGGTGGATATGGAGAAAAAGCAACTCTAGAAAATATTATTAACGCGATCGCCGATTGCAAAGCAGTCTTTGTTTCCAAGATTGGTGAGTCTCCCAAGGAAAAATTGCACAAAGCTGGAATCCAGACTGTTGAAGCTTATGACGTGATTGAGAAGGTTGCTAGTGAGTTTTACGAGCAATGGAATAAGGATTGTTAGTAGTTGGTTGTTAGTAGTTGGTTGTTAAAAAGAACCACTAACTACTAGCCACTAACTACTAACCACTAACAATTTACAAGGAACATAGTCATGGCTTACAAAATTACCAGTCAGTGCATTTCCTGCAATATCTGTTTATCGGCATGTCCCGTTGGTGCAGTCAAGATGATTGGCGATCGCCCCTGGATTGACCCTAACCTTTGTACAAACTGCATTAATACTCTGTATACAGTGGCTCAGTGTAAAGCTGGCTGTCCCACTTGCAACGGTTGCGTCAAGCAGCCCACAGATTATTGGGAAGGCTGGTTCGCTACTTATAATAAACTCGTCGCCAACTTAACAAACAAACAGGATTACTGGGAGCGTTGGTTTAATTGTTATTCCTAGAAGCTTTCGCTATCAAATACACGAGAATGCCTATTCTTTCAGAGGGAGCAGGGAGCTCTTAGCAGGGGGAACCCACGGCACCCATCCGTGGGATTGGAACATTGACGCCGTGTTTCACAGCATGTCGTGTCTCGCAACACATCTTTTTTTTTCAAAGTGGGCTGTCTTACCCACAACGCGCATTTTTCTAGTTTCTTTATTCCCTGCTAAGAGCTCCCTGCTCCCTTCTTTTGTAAGAATTTCATGCTGGTAATGATGTAAGGGCGCAATGCCTTGCGCCCCTACCAAGGATTTCAACGAACGCATAATCAATTTTCACGAAGCTAAGCACCTGCGCCTGGATCAGCAACATTATATTGATTACGGATGGCTTTGAGAACTTGTAGCAACTCAATTGTAGACTCTGGACGAATCAGGCTGAGATCTGGCAATAGTTGATAAGTCGGAGGATTTCCTTGCTGAATATAGACAAACTGATACCGCATTCCGTTAGTAGTTAATCCCCAAACTGATGTTTGACGCTCTAGACTTTTATACGTATACGTCAGCAATTGTGGTAAACCCTCCATAGCATCAACCGTAGTATTTTTAGATTCAATCACCAGTATCCAAAAGGGCGTAGTTACTGTTCTTCCTTGCGTCTTATTAACAGCTAAAATATCCATCCGCCCTTTGATGGTTGTGTCTTCATCTTCCACTGAGATCTCAGCAATGTTTTCTTCTAGAGTTATTTTAATACTAGGCTGATAAAATCCAGCCAAATTCATGAGTGGCCCTAGAAAGAGAAATTTAACTTGCCCTTCCGAGATTTTACCTGCTGCGTAGTAACTCTGAAATAGAAGACGGATTTGTGACACTTCTTGTTGTTCAAATTCTGTGAGAGATTCTAGAGATAGTAATGATGTAAACGAGTTATTCAACTGCTCTTCAAATTTAAAAATCCGCGTCACATCTTCTAAACTGAGATTGCTCGTGTCTACAGTTCTTGCCATTTATTGATTCCTCTCTTATAAAAACTCTATTTCTCTTCTTCAACCTCTTTTAGCCAGGATTCCCCTTCTTCGTAAGGAAGGGAGGAATGGCGTGGGAATTATGCTGCATCCGCCAACCGTCAAGTCGCTTCGCTCCAATTCAAAAACGGTCACTTTGGCGTTGCCAAAGTAGGGAGGGGGATAGCGGCATAATTCCCGCTTCTCAAGCGCGGGAAACACATAACTTAGAACTCTTTTGAAGTAAACGAACATTTTTAGGATTGAATTGTCCAATTCTTGACCAATCATGATCATAGACTGAGACGTTTTTTGTCTTACCAGTATTGGTGAAACCCCCAATCCAGCCACGTACTTTATCACCCTTAAAAGTGGTTTCTACATGGTCACCAGACCGGAAACCAAAAGGTGTGATTGTTCCACCTTGACGCTTAAGAATCCCAATACACCAAAAGCTATTGCCCATGATTTTGCTTGTTCTCTATCAGGTTCTTGCTGATCGGCAGTTACACTAGCCAACCAAGGTAACACACTCCAGTTCCAAGGATATCCTTGTCCAGCTTTTCCAATTCTATAAGGAATAGGAACAGGAAGCGGTAAGTGTGAGGCTATGTGTGGAAGCCAAGTGTGTTCTTGTTCAATGAGTGCTGCTGCGACTTGGCGACTCGGTAGCCTGATAGACAAGCGATCGCCTAATCGAAACATGGTATTATCCCAACCTGCATCAACTCTACTAATCGGCAGATATGCCAAATCTGGATGTTGAGCCTCCAATAAACTTCTAACCAGGGGTATATCTATTTCTACTTGTGATATTGGTGTTCCAATACAATTTGGTTTTGCTTCTGATTCCATATTGGCAATAATAGGACAAACGCCATAATAAACAGTCAGCGCAAGTTCTATAAAAATACTAACCTTTGAAAAGGTTAAATAAAGATAAAATTTACAATAACATTATTATACTTTATTCAAAAAACACCTAATATCATTTGATTTAAGTCATCTTTGAGGCACTTTGAAATAATTAGCAGATGTCATCATAAACACATGTGAGACTTGTACCATGTTTAATCTTTTAAACAATCCAGCAATACGGGTTAGCCTGTTATCGGTAGTTTACCTATTCTTGTTGAGCACAGACGATGCACAAAGCCAAAGTCTGCAATTTCAAAGTGATGAACACTCATAGCAATATTTTTCAAGTGATACCATTGTGTGGGTGAATGGGTGAACACGAATAAACTTGATTCATATGCATAAGTCTCCTTGGTTTTTTTTGAGTCGAATGGTCTTTTCAGTGTTTGTTGCAGAGACGTTGATCATGTTATTGTTCATGGTCTTGCCAGAATTGCCTAAATTACTTGAGGCTTTTGTTGATTCCACTCTACTTTCGCTGCTAATTGCACCATCTCTATATTTTTTTCTATATCGTCCTTTAACGATGCAAATCACAAAATGCTCTTTGATAGAAAAAGAATTACGACAATCACAAGCACAACTACAACAACAGGCTCAAGAACTAGAGCAGACTCTCCAGAGGTTACAGCTTGCGCCTCAATTGCTCATGGCAGAAAAAATGTCCTCCCTAGGACGGACGGTGGCTGGCGTTGCTCATGAGATCAATAACCCTGTCAACTTCATTTATGGCAACCTAACTCACATCCGTGACCATATTCAAGCTATTCAAGCTGTTCTTGAACTCTACCAACGACATTATCCTCACCCCACACCAGACATTGAAGCTTTGATTAAAGAATACGACTTAGATTTCGCAATTGAGGATCTACCAAAAATTCTTTCATCGATGAAAATGGGAACTGAACGCATCCGTTCGATAGTACTGACACTGCGAAGCTTCTCGCGGCTAGATGAAGCGGAGAAAAAAGCTGTCAATATCCATGATGGAATTGATAGTACGTTGTTACTGCTTCAACAGCACTTGAAATCCAAATCTGGCGATCTTGGTATTCAAGTCGTCAAAGAATACGGTGATTTGCCAGAAGTAGAATGCTATGCTGGCAAACTCAATCAAGTGTTTATGAATATTATTGAAAATGCGATCTATGCCTTAGAAAAGTACAACAAATATGACTCTCTCAACAATAGAAATAACTCTCCCAGGTTGATTACAATTCGCACAAATATTCTAAATTCAGAATGGTTACAAATCAGCATTAAAGATAATGGACCAGGAATAACCAAGCAGATAAAGGAGCGTATCTTTGAACCTTTTTTTACAACAAAACCTGTAGGCGAGGGGATTGGTTTAGGGTTATCTATTAGCTATAGAATTATTGTAGACCTGCATGGTGGAAAACTCAAATGTATCTCAGATCCTAATCAAGGATGTGAGTTTTTGATTGAGATTCCACAGAAGGTTGACCTTACTTCTAATATTTGATTTTCTATTTTTTGGTGTTCTATTTCAATTTGTAGTGTATTGTGCCGTATTTCAAGGCGCTGCCCACCCTACGAGTCCTATATATATGCGATTATATCGAAAATTCATTAAAATTTAATTATTGCTCAAGTAATCGCAGAGGCTAAATCAGGAATATTGAAGCGATCGCAGTTACAGAGATCTGGCTTACGAAGAACAAATTTTTTTTCCAATGCTAGATATTCTCAAAGTATCGAGCAGTGGTACTTATGGCTTACGAATCTTGGTCACAAGTGGTAATTCGCACCGTTATTGAATGGGAGAAACGTAAAGCAGAACTAGAATGTGCCTCGGCTGTCCCAGAACAAAAACCAAAGGCTACCGCAAGGCGGAAGTCAAAAGTAAAAAGTAAGAAGTAAAAATAAAATTCTCCTACTATTTGGCAGAATCAAAAATTTGTTGTGCTGTTAAATTCAATTCGGGAAATACCGATGATTGTATACAGTCATTGCCTCGAAATTGAATAACTTGGTACTCATTCTCTACCAAAGAGTGAACAAAAATAGTAGGTTGCTTCGGATTACCTATAAATCGCCTTCCGCCTAGTGCAGCGTAGTCAACTATCCAATATTCGGGAATACCCATCGACTCATATCTACCAAGTTTTAAATAATAGTCATTTTGCCAGTTAGTACTCACAACTTCAATAACTAGCGGGATTGATGCAGCTTGACTGACTGTCGATGCTTTTTGCCACAAAGACTCATTGACTAAATTAGGACGATTCAACAATAAGATATCTGGGGAGTAAGCTGACTCGTTTGAATCAGGTTTGATAAAGGCTGTTTTTGGTATGAAGTAAGGAAGTTTTAAACGTTTGAATTCGATAGATAATTCTGCTGCTAAAAAACCTACAATTTCTTCGTGTGATCCGACAGGTGGCGTCATTTCAACTATTACTCCATCGTGCAATTCATAACGGCAATTAGGATTTTCTGGATACCAAGCGATAAATTCTTCAAAGGTTATCTGTGTCTGTAAGACTTGAACCATTATTAAACCTCTTCTATTACTATTTAGCAGAATCACAAATTTGTTGTGCTGTTAAATTTAATTCGGAAAATACCGTTGATTGTATACAGTCATTTCCTCGAAATTGAACAACTTGGTACTCATTCTCTACCAAAGAGTGAACAGAAATAAGAGCGGTTACGAGCTGTGGAGACACATCGCAAACCCTTATAACTCCTGACTCCTGACTCCTGACTCCTGACTCCTGACTCCTGAGTTCTTACTATTTTACCATACGCTTGCTTTCGCCCTTCCAGCTTGTAGTCGGGAGGACGACTAGTCGTCCATGTCATTAATTTTGAAGGGTTCGTAGTGTGAGCGTCTCGCTCACGAAGCGAGCTTTCCGGCTCGCACTACCCATCAGAACTAATGACACAGAGCACTAGT
>CAIVAU010000026.1 GCA_903903925.1 uncultured cyanobacterium | reverse complement strand
TGGCGATAGCGAATCCCCACTAGACATTGAAATAAAACGAGTGTTAAATTACACTCGTTGTTGGGGTCTATACCTCTAGTTCTGGGTCAACTATTGAGTTGTCGCTTTGTTTGTGGGCTGCAAGCTCTTTAACCAACTCCCGAAAAAGCAACATGGCAGCGCGACCCATAATGCGAGTGCGAGCCTTTGCCGCCTTGGTTTTTTGCTTTTGATTATCCAAGCAAATGGCGAGGTGTTGAGCAATTTCTGACTTGAGTAGATGTCGGCGACTTTTTACCTCTAGAACCATCATCACCCACTGCCACAAGGATGTTCTACACAACTGGGAACCAGATTTCTTCAATTTTTTACTATCTCCCGACTGTACTTCTCTAGGCGCTACTCCTAAAGCTTTTTGAAACCATCGGCGTGAATGCTCCCTCTTAGCAACGACTTTTCCACGTTTACCCTTATCGTAGGTGACGATTGGTTTGCCAAATTCATCCAAAAACTCTTCTAACGGAAAGATTTGCGACAGAATCATTGCTTGGGTGCGTTCACCAAACTGGAAGCGTTTAAACACTGTAATATATGGTACAAAGCAAGGGAGCGCCATTAATTCTCTCATCCGCTCCAGCAGCTTTTCTTCCATCTCCCAAATTTTCAGCAAGATTTGTGCTTCCATTCGGGTAAATGGACTTATCCCCAACCCAATACTGTGCTTAAGTTCTTCATCATACCTGTTCGACGAGCGCAATCCAGCCAGCCATCCCCAAAACAGATTTGCTTCTATCGATTTACTATATGCTTCGGGAAACTGCCAAGCTAAATCCTGTCGTAATCGATTGATAGCCGGGTTTTGCAATCGGTTGACGTGATTTAACCTCAATGCTATCTCTCGGAGCTCTAGCGCTATCGGGTGACGCTTTCTTAACCAAGCACTTGGGTCGTGATAATTTTCAAAATAATAACTGGCGAGTGCGTATGCATCCCCTGCATCATCTTTATCTTCAGTGTTGCGATATCGACGCAGTTTATCGTGACCTACCAGCAGTACTTCTACCCCTGCAAGCTTGAGATGGTGAATCCAGAGCTTTGAGTAGTTTACCCCTGTTGGTTCTAACACTGCCACAGTTGGCTTCAAAGCCAGCAAATCACTCATACCAAGTACTTTCTGTTCAGCCTTCACTGCTATCGAACTCTTTTTTTTCTTGTCAGGATTCGCTTGGTAAGTATGAACTACGTAAGTTGGAGTTAAGTAGCGCTTCTTGGATGGTTGTTCAGTTAACAAGCACCCGACCACTGACATTTTTGCAATGTCTAACCCTAGTACTCTGGGCTGATTCTTTCTACTCATGAGTCTAGCACTGATATAATGTAAGACTTTATTTCCCCAGCTAGCCGTCGAATCTCCCATTCGGAGGCAGTTTGTGCCTAATTCATTCAAAAGCGCTAAAGACTGGGGAAAATTTGAAACTGCCTCGTTGCTACTGCAATGCCGCCTGTGAAGCGCCTAAGGTCGAGCCTTGTTCGCTATAAAGAGCAGCTTTTGCAGTAACATAAAGCAGACGAACAGTTTGGACCTGTCCGCGACATCAAGATGCGGTGCAACTACAGCACAATATTAGACATCTCCGAAAATGAATCTACAACCATTGTGTAGCTTAGGCTTATACCTAATTTCTGGAGATATCTATTCACTTGTTTTCAACAATCAATACCTGTTGTCAACAGCAACAACTGCACCTTGTGTTTCGCTGCTTGGTCAAAGCAGCTCGTCAGGCGGTCGGTACAAGAGACAAAATTTCAGTACACCAGTACCTGGATTAAGAGTCGCACATTGTTTTATCATTGTTCTCAGTTTGATTTAATTGATCAATACCCGGTGGTGCAAACACTGGGTGTTTCGCTTTTTTTGGCAGTGGGTACTCCCTCAGGCATTCCTTAGACTAGGAATGGACAGCCTTTTTATTTAGCCATCCAACCTTGGTTCATAGACTAAGAGTGTTCAGGAACCGTCTTACCTAAAAGTCAAGGTTCTTTGTAACCTGGTTGAAATTTAGCATACAACAAACTAGTACAAATTAGCACAACTAATTTTATGTAAACTTTTGTAAAAATAATGGGCTTGGTAAATCTTGTACGGTCTTGGTCTATCTGTGTCTGAAATTTTGATTTAGCCGCAGACAGACCAAGACACGTGAAACTTTCCAGGATATAGGTTACATACTTGTATTTAACCCACTTCGGTAAGATTAGGAATGGGGCAGAAACATGAGTTACATACATTGCCTGTAACTTAATCCTCAGTATCAGCCAAT
>CAIVAU010000025.1 GCA_903903925.1 uncultured cyanobacterium | reverse complement strand
GACTCCTAACTCCTGACTCCTGACTCCTAACTCCTGACTCCTAACTCCTAACTCCTAACTCCTGACTCCTGACTCCTGACTCCTGACTCCTGACTCCTGACTCCTGACTCCTGACTCCTCATCGCATAATCTCCTTAACCCCTAGGGCTACCCGTTCAATTTGTTCCTCTGTAAGTGCTAACCCGCTTGGAATATAAAAACCCCGACGAGCAATTCTTTCCGCTACTGGGCAAGATTCTCCCTCAAACAATCCCATCTTACTGAATACAGGTTGCTCATGCATACACCAGAAAAAAGGACGAGTGCCAATATGAAGTTCTCGCAGACGTTGCATCGCTGTTTCGGCATCAAAGGGTACTTCGTCTTTCAGCACTAAACCATAGACCCAGTAGATGTTGTCTGCATATTCAGTTCGCGGTAATGGTAACTGTATACCAGGGATAGCTGCAAGCAATTCCGTATAACGTTGACCCATCCGGCGCTTACGTGCGACAAACTCATCCAATCGCTCTAATTGAGCAACTCCAATAGCTGCTTGTAGATTACTCATCCGCATATTCCAACCCAGTTCTTCATGTACAAACCGTTTTTGCGGTTGAAAGCAGAGATTTCGCAAGCTACGACACCTTTGTGCTAACTGTTCATCGTTTGTCAGCAGCATTCCTCCTTCACCTGTAGTGATGTGCTTGTTGGGGTAGAAGCTGAAGGTGCTAATGTTACCAAAACTTCCACAGGGAAGACCGTTGTAGGTTTGACCGTGCATTTCTGCTGCATCTTCGATCACCTGTAGACCATATTTGTCTGCTAACGCTAAGATGGGTATCATATCTACTGGTAACCCGTAGATATGGACAACCATGATCGCTTTAGTTCTGGATGTGATCTTTGCCTCGATTTGGCTAATATCCATATTCCAGGTGTGGGGATCGCAATCCACTACAACTGGAACAGCACCAGCACGAGTGATCGCCGCAGCACAGGAGATGATCGTGAACGTAGGGAGAATCACTTCATCTCCTTGACCAATTCCTAATGCGACAACTGCTGCATCAAGGGCGACAGAACCATTACTAACAGCGATGCCATACTTGCGTTCCACACGGGCAGCAAATTGCTGTTCAAATTGAACAACAAATGGACCTTCAGAAGAAATCCAGCCGGTGTCGATGCTTTGATTTAAATATTTTTTCTCGTTTCCATCCAGCAGGGGTTCATTCACAGGAATAGGTAACATCAAACCTGATTTAACTCCAATATTCTTGCCTGATTGGAAGTGATCCCAGTAAATCGGCTTTTATCTTGTTCGCCAAGGTAGGGACCTTGCTTAACCTCTATCATTTCAACTTCTTCAAGTACTTCAAAACCGTGACCACCAGCAACTAAGAGAATAACATCACCAGCTTCTAAAACCCGACTTTCCAAATAAATCTGTTGATTGTTGTAAAAGTCTACTCGCAATTTACCGGCTTTAATCAGCAAAACCTCTTGTGTGTACACGACCTCTCGTACCACAGGATTGTGAATATGGGGTTCAATAATTTTCCCGACTGGATGACGCATATACGCCAACTGTTGAGAAAGGTCATTGGGAGTAAAAAAGTGGATACCAGGTTTATTAAAACGGTTGGATACAATGACAGCAAGCAGTTTATTTGAGCAGTCAGTGATGTTTTCAATCATTTTACTAACCTATATATAAGAGGGTCTAATTTGTTAAGTTTATGGGTTGAAAGCCAGCAAATTACTTAACAGTTTTTCTGTCAATTTTAACATTTATAGCAGGAAAGAGACAGCCATTGGCTCGTCACTGATTCTTGCCCAGGTTATTCAATCATAGTAACCCAAATACTATAGTCTAGATGAATTAGATATTTAAAGTTTAGTTCCTGTATCAATCATGTTGAAACGTAATACCTGTTCATGTGCATCACGTATTTCTATCATTTGTTTATGACCTGTTACTAACATCATAATCTCACCTAGTATCAAGAACATTTGTAAGAATACAGGAGTCAGAATGGTACTGTGTCTACATATTCTCAGTTTACCCTAAATATTAATAATCTCGCCTGACACCATTCACAACTGGCTTAACTTCAGAATTATCAGAAAATGGATCGGTTCCACCAGTCCAGTTGAAGTCGCTGATCCGGAAACTGATACCACCTAATTGTAGATCTGGGTTGTAGCGCAAGGTAATGCCATAGGTACGGCGGCTATATTCTATAACGTAGTCTGTGCTAGTGCTTTTTCCCGTGTCCAAGTTAAGTGATGTTTGAAAACCAAGGCGAAATGGACCGTAGATTTGCTGTGTGATTCCAGCGGTCAGGACTTTGCTATCAACAGCGCGGTCAAACAAAAAAGGCGATGAGCCGCTAAATAAGCCTTGGGAATAACTGAGAGTAAAGGCAGTGTAGTCCAAATAAGGTCGAGAGAAATGACCAAACTGCCCTGATATACTAATAGAACCAGTCAAAGTAGATTGGTTATCACCACTAGTGTAATAACTGCTTGTGCCAGTTACTCCAACGCCAAAATTAACATAAGGAATGAGTTGGGTTGGTGTGTATCGTAATCCTTCTGTTGGAGTTGCTGGCAGTGGTGTACCCCGCCATAGAGAAAAACCCTTGTTTAAGGCAATACTACCTTGGATGCGACCTAGAGAGATGAGATTGTTTGTCCGATTTGGTTTCAGCAAGTCTTGGCGATCAGTATTAGCGTCAATGTATTGAGCGCCACCTTGATAGCTGAGGTTAATACCACTCTTTCCTAAAATAATTTTCGGTGAGGTAATGACACCGCCAACACTACTCTGGACAGTTTGAAAGCCAAGTGAACCGTTGTAAAGGCGATCGCGGTAACTATCCTCCAATGTGATAGTATGGGGGTTGCGTTCGTCACCCACAGTTTGGCGCAACCGCAAACTTGCCCGCAAATTGTCTTCTATCTTGTTAAAATCCAGACTGGTTAATTGCCCAGAACCTTGGATCGTAGTGTGTGGGCCCAAAACAACGCTTAGCTTTGTTTTTAAACCAAAATAATCTGCAATGTTACCAGAGCCTTGTATTGCCTTTTGTACTAACAACTGAGGCTTGAGACTGAAGCTAGTCCCTGGTGTGTTGATAACGTTAAAGCCACGCTCAACATAAAAACCTCCCCGATCAGTTCCATCGTAGGCAACAGAGGCTATTGTGGGAGTGACGTTACGTTCACTACGGTCAATTGTTTGCTCATCCTTGGGAATAGGTACAGAGGTTGATTGGTCAAACACCAACCGTTGTTTCTGTGTCTTGATCCGATCGCGCAAAGGTGACTCCCGCGTTAGCGTCACTTTGTCCGCCCTGAGCTCCAGTTCTGGCGGTGAAAAGGGGTCATTGGTGATGGTCACATTTCTCGCTTGCCAGCCTTTAGGGTAGAAATCAATGCTTGCGGCTTCAAAGCGTAGCCGCTTGACTTGACCCCCCTGTTTTTGTAGCGGCGTGAGATTGCTAGCACTCCTCGAAGTACCGATACCAATGTTAAGCCCACCACGATTCCTGACTTGCAGTGGTTGACTCGCTCGAATGCGATCGCTCAACGGACTCTGGGGGACTCCACCTGTCGTGACATCAGTAGGTAAGAAAGATAAATCTCTTTGGGCTGAGGGGATAAAAATCTCGCCTCTACCATTTTTCAATTGCCCTTGATCTTGAATAAAGTTATAGGTAAAACGTTGTCCGCGCAGGATTTGATCTCCCCGTGTCAAGGCAACATTTCCTTCGCCGACTGCGATCAAATTGTCTAAATTCACTTGCAGGCGATCAGCATCCAATATTGATCCATCCATTCGCACAATGACATGCCCTTCTGCTGTCACAGTCCGCCGCTCGGAGTCGTACTCTTGCCTATCTGCAATGACTTCAATCACTCTTCTTATTTGTGGAGGCGTGTTAGCTGGCGTTGCTTGTCGAGATGGTTGACTTTGCTGCCCTCTTATGGTATTGCCTTGTGATGTAGGTGCAGGCTGTTGTTGGGTAGCAGGGATGGGCGTTGTTAGCTGCGAAGTTTGGTCACGAGACTCGAATTCTATGGTAGAGGGCGTTGGTTGTATCAGTGATTTTTCTGTACTCCCATCACTCTGATTTCGTGCTTGGGCTAATTTCTCAACTAAAAGTCGTGTTTTACTCTGAGATAAGTTCTTGCTTTTCGTGAGTGTTGAGTAAACTTGTTCTCTTTCTGGTGACATTTCGGGCGTCACAAGCGGGTTGTTACTCTCTTGTGAATCAGATTCAACCTGCTGCAGCGGATAGCCAACTGTGAGATCCTGACCTAAGAACACTGCACTGTTAGGAGTCGTAAGCGGCGAAAACTCAGCCGGAAACGTTTCCGGCGTGCTTGGTGTTGATAATGTCTTGGCGACTGCTAACTCATTCTCAGTTGAATTATCCTCAGAATTTTCCGAACTTAGCCTGACAACTGATTGTAAATTGTTGTCACCAGTAGTAGATATAGGATTTACTCTTTGTAGAGGTTTGATGATGAGAGGCGGTGCGGACTGCAGAACTGGATGAAGCATATTTCAGCACAATCAAGCTAACAAATAGCTAATAAAGAGGAGGACACTTACTTCCGTGTTCTGATAACCAGAGCCCTGAGAAAGTGTCCCTCCAGAAGGACTATTTATCAAACAGAATCCAGAATTCAGAATGAGCGCATAAATTCTGTACCACTGGCAGATGAATCAAGGAGTTTAAGCACGGAGTTAAATCGAACGCGAGTGCATTTCCCTTCGCGCAACGTCTCCGAAAGGAGAAGGAGAAGATTTACGAGTCTACAATCAGTGGTAGGTTTAAATCCCCGACCGATTGACTCCTGACTCCTGACTCCTGACTCCTGACTCCTGAATTCTTCTTTATACATTTTGCCTTCCGAATGCGTGCATAAATGCTTACCCTCCTCTACGAGAAGCTGTGCGGTATGCGTCGATCGCAAATCAACCCTAGAGCATCACCACATTTTCTCGGCAGTTGCGGATAATTTGCCACGCTTTTACTCTAAATCTCGACGACCTGGGTTACGCTTCGGATCGCTTGATAACAATCCGAAGATAAAGATGCTTACAAAGGAAGCTACAACGATATAAACAAGGATTTTTAAAGTCAGCATAGGGATATCTCCTTTGGGTATAAGAAGCTTTCAGTAACTGCTTTAGACAGAAAGATAGCTTTTTTATATTACCCGGATCTTGTCACCTTTTGGAGGACTCTGGTGTTCTTGGTTTTCTAGCTTGTAGATGAACCTTGGGCGGAAGTTATAGACTTTCCTAGCCTGACGTTAAAGATCAAGCTTAGGTTTCCGGTAGCGATCGCACTACTACTAATTAGCATGGTCATTGCCTGATTTTTAGGGTTGGGGTTGTTAAACAATTATCACTTCATGGTAATACTACCATCAAATGTTTTATTTGCTACGTGGGTATTGGAACTGTTGATTAGCGCTGTGCGTCAACCTACACCACAAAACATGACTGAACCCAAAGTTCTCGCTCATTGTGTGGGAAGTAAGGAAGACATCTCTCCCCACACTCCTTACACTCCATACGGATTACTGGTCTTACGCCTGTTACCAATTTCAACGGCACGCGCACAAATATTTAACGTCACTTAAGTGACATTCGTTACGTTAGAATGGTGACTGGGCAAAAATTACGATCAAAAGACATGATTGACGAGTACCCTTAAGGCACTCGATTGTCAGTAGCAATACGAGAAAGACAAAATTTAGACGCGATCAATGGCATCTATAGAGGACCCTTACAAAAAATAAACATGTAACGCCCCCACTGAAAGACCAACCCCACCAAATTAGCTAGACAGATAATGCAAATTCTGATTTATTCCTACAATTATTATCCAGAGCCGATTGGAATTGCTCCTTTGATTACTGAACTAGCCGAAGGACTCGTGAAGCGAAGTCATGAAGTGCGGGTTATTACGGGAATGCCGAACTATCCGCAGCGTCAGATTTATGAAGAGTATCGTGGGAAGTGGTTCGTCACCGAACAAAAAAATGGTGTTACCATCCAGCGTAGCTATTTGCGAATCAAGTCTAAACCCAACTTAGTAGATCGGCTATTATTAGAATTGAGCTTTGTAACGACAAGCTTGCCCCAGGCCTTCAATGGCTGGCAACCTGATGTCATTCTCCTCACAGTTCCGCCTTTACTCGTATCGCTACCAGCAACCCTACTAGGTTGGTTATACAACTGCCCAGTCGTACTGAATCTCCAAGACATCCTACCAGAAGCCGCAGTACGCGTCGGGCTAATCAAAAATAAATTGCTGATCAGTATTTTTGAAGCCTTAGAGAAATTTGCCTACAGTCGCTCCCATACTATCAGCGTGATTGCTGATGGATTTGTGGAGAATTTGGTAAGTAAGGGCGTACCTGCTAAAAAAATTGTTTGCATTCCTAACTGGGTAAATGTAAATTTTATCCGCCCCTTACCAAAGGAGAATAACGCCTGGAAATCGTCGTATCAACTTGACGGGAAATTCGTGGTGATGTACTCAGGTAACATTGGGCTCACCCAGGGTTTAGAGACAGTAGTAGAAGCCGCTGCTTTATTGCGTCATCTTCCAGAGATTGTCTTTGTCATTGTAGGTGAATCAACAGCCCTCAAAACCTTGGAGGAATGTTGTCTTCGTTTTCAGGCAGATAACGTTTTACTTTTGCCGTTACAGCCGCGAGAACAACTACCCGAAATGCTGGCGGCGGCAGATGTGGGCTTGATTGTGCAAAAGCACAATGTGATTTCCTTCAATATGCCTTCAAAAATACCACTGTTACTAGCAAGTGGTCGCCCGATAGTCGCTTCAGTTCCCGCATCTGGTACGGCTGCAAAAGCTGTCAGAAAAAGTGGCGGTGGCATAGTTGTTGGGCCAGAATCAGCCGCAGCTTTGGCTACAGCCGTCTTAGATTTATATACCCATCCAGCGAAGGCAACTAAACTAGGTAAAAAGGGCAGACAGTCTGCTTTAGAATCCTATTCTTTTGAGCAGGCGATCGCACAGTATGAAGCGCTATTTTCTGAAGTCCTTGCTCGTTCTCCATCCACCGTAGATGCGTTACCGAAATTAAGTTCTAGCAAATCAGTTGTTGATGTTTAAACAGACTGAAGAAAACTAGATGGTTAAAGGTTCATTAAAATAGATATTACCACGGTAATTGCAAAATCCTATGACCCAAACCCTACCATTACTAGTAACCTTTGAAGAATTTATCGAGTGGTATCCTAACCACGGGGTGCGGTACGAGCTACATAATGGAGTGATTATTGAGATGGCACCCCCAACCGGAGACCATGAAAAAGTTGTGGGATTTTTAGCACGGAAACTGACTGTGGAGTTTGATCGGCTCAACCTACCCTACACCATTCCTAAAACCGCATTCGTTAAAACACCTTCTGCTAAATCCACTTACTCGCCCGATGTATTGTTACTAAATCTTGATAATCTCGACAACGAACCTCTTTTCCAAAAACAGTCAACAGTGACTCAAGCAGCATCCGTACCCTTAGTCGTTGAAGTCGTTAGTACTAATTGGCGGGATGACTATCACCTCCAGTTTGCCGATTATGAGGAAATGGGTATCCCGGAATTCTGGATTGCAGATTATGCAGCGTTAGGGGGAAAGCGGTTCATTGGAGACCCCAAGCAGCCTACTCTCTCGGTATGTCAGCTTGTGGGGGATGAGTACCAAGTAACTAAGTTCACAGGGAATAATCTCATCGTCTCCCCCACCTTCTCCCAACTCAACCTCACTGCACAGCAGGTCTTTGATGCGGCTTTGTCATAAAATACTGTTAAGATCAATTGCTGGTGGGGAAGAATTTACGGAAACAATTTTTAAACCAGAATCTTTTGGTACTTTAAATCAATACGCAAAGTTTATAGACGTTCTTATACCTTAGACTGAAGTAAATTTTATGAAGTACAGTGCTGATGATATTGTTGTAAATAAATGGGCTGAACTGAAGCAAACACCAGATGAAGAATGGAAGCAAATCTGGGATCTTGTTCTCAAAAAAACGATAGCTGAAACGACTAACTTAAAAGATATTTCTCACGAATTATCTCACGAAGATTTTGATGTCAGGCTAAACATAAAAGAAGGAAAGCATCTTACAGTTTTTGTAACGCTTAATAGAGATACAAATCTTTACAGTCATGATCACAGTCTTTTTACTATATACAAAATGTTTGAGGACATTGAGCGATTGTTGGGAACTATTGATACTATCCAAGGACAAAAAATGGAAGATAGATGGAGTCCTTATAGACTAAGTAAAAAAACTGACAATGGTTGTTTATGAACACTGAGCAAGATAATGGAAATGGGACTCAAGAAGCCATAGAGTCACCCATCGCAACCCCAAAAGCCAAGAAAAAGGAAGCGAAAAAAGTCAAAAAACGCACCACTGAGGGTGAAGGAAGTTCTAAACTATGCCGTCGCAGCTACGAAAAGAAAATGGCCAAGCTGCAATTAGAATTGGTGAAAATGCAGTACTGGGTAAAGTTTACAGGGGCACGGATTGTGATTATTTTTGAAGGACGGGATGCCGCAGGTAAGGGGGGTACGATTAAACGGATTGCGGAACCGTTGAATCCGCGTGGCTGCCGTATCGTCGCTTTAGGTACGCCCAGCGATCGCGAAAAGACACAATGGTACTTCCAACGGTATGTTGCCCATCTACCAGCCGGTGGTGAAATTGTTTTGTTTGACCGTAGTTGGTATAACCGTGCTGGAGTAGAACATGTGATGGGCTTTTGCACGGAACAACAGTATAAAGATTTCATGCAAGATTGTCCAGAATTTGAACGGATGTTGGTGCGATCGGGCATTATCCTGCTGAAGTATTGGTTTTCTGTCAGCGATGATGAGCAAGAACGGCGCTTTCAATCCCGAACAACTGATCCAGCGCGGCGGTGGAAACTGAGTCCGATGGATTTAGAATCACGCGATCGCTGGGTGGAATACTCTCAAGCCAAGGATGTCATGTTTGCCCACACGAATATCCCCGAAGCACCTTGGTTCACCGTTGAAGCAGACGACAAAAAGCGTGCTCGCCTGAATTGTGTTCACCACATCCTGAGCAAAATTCCCTACGTGGATATGACCCCTGAACCTCTAGAACTAACCCCCAGGAAGCATGGCGAGAACTATGTCAGACCACCCCGCAATGAACAATTCTTTGTACCACAAAAGTATTAAGTCTGGTTATATATCTGGTGACAGCCTCTCCCCAAGCTGGATCTTTTACATACATCGTCTACACCCCCTGAACCCTGACACAGAATGAGATTCTCTGTCGCTTTAGTGTCCAATGGCT
Organism: uncultured cyanobacterium; assembly: GCA_903903925.1. Classification (GTDB taxonomy): domain Bacteria; phylum Cyanobacteriota; class Cyanobacteriia; order Cyanobacteriales; family Nostocaceae; genus Stigonema. Next base: position 8,220 of record CAIVAU010000025.1, on the reverse strand, counting down.
GAGAAAAAAAGTATCCTTGTCCATATTCACAGTTCAACTCTCTAAGTTGGGCTAGTTGTTCATATGTTTCTATCCCTTCCGCGATCGCATCCATGTCTAGACTATCTGCTAGCATGATGATTACTCTAAGAATATCTACGTTTTCGATATTAGTAGGTGTCTGAGAAATGAACGTGCGATCAATCTTTAAAACATTAATCGGAAGGTTACGTAGCCGGCTTAAAGATGAATAGCCAGTGCCAAAGTCATCAATCAGTAATTTAATCCCCAAAGTTTGGAGTTTCCAAAGTAACTTTGCGACCAACTCTCCATTTTCTACGAATGTATCCTCAGTAATCTCTATATTTAAATTTTGAGCAGGTAAATGGGTTTCTTGCAATACTTGGGAGATTTGTATAAATGTATAAGGCTGAACAAAATGTTGACTGCAAAAATTAACCGTGATCGTCAAAGATGGATGAGCAAGTTTTGCCAGATGCCACTGATGCATTTGCTCACATGCTTGACGCAGCACCCACAGATCAAGGTCTATAATCAGCCCAATTTCTGTCGCTACTGCCAAAAATTCTGATGGTTCTAACAATCCCCGGTGTGGATGTTGCCAGCGTAATAGAGCCTCGAAGCCAATAATGTTCAGGCTTTTGAGTGCTACTATCGGTTGATAGTAAACTTCAAACTCTTGACGTTTCATTGCTTGATGTAAATCATTCTCTAACTGCAAGCGTGCTACTGCTTGAATATGCATCTGAGAATTAAAAATCTCATAGCGTGCTTTGCCAAGACTTTTGGCACGATACATGGCAATGTCGGCATTACGCAAGAGACTTTCAGCTTGGCAATTATCGTTCAGATGGAAGGCTATGCCAATACTTACAGTAGTGAATATTTGTTGGTTACCTATAACTATTGGCAATCTCACTTGTGTTTGAAGGCGTTCAGCAACCTTGATAGCGTCACCGATTTCGTGAATTTTTTCCAAAAGAATGATAAACTCGTCTCCTCCTAACCTTGCAGCGATATTAGTAGGGCGTAGACAAGTCACTAGTCTTTGAGCAATTGTCGTCAACAACTGGTCTCCAAAAGTATGTCCTAGGCTATCATTGACCATTTTGAATCGGTCTAAATCTAGATAAAGGACTGCTAATAGATCATCGTTTTGTCCAGTTCTCTTTTCGAGTGCTTTTTGCAAGCAATCCATAAATAACGTGCGATTTGGTAACCCTGTCAGTGGATCGTAAAATGCCTGGGCTTGCAGTTTTGCTTCCGCCTGCTTTTTGAAGGTGATATTGCGGACAGATATACGCAAGGCAATAGGTTTGTTTTCGTGGTTACGGATTGTTAATGCTGTGATGGCCGCATCAAATACCACATTCAGACGCGATTGCCATTGCATTTCCCACTCAACGATCTGGTTCTTTTGCCGCAACCTTCCCAGATATTGATAAAAAACGCGACGTTCTGATTGAACCACGAAAATAATCAGCGGTTTACCAATCAAAAACTCCCGTGATATGTTGAGCAACATAGATGCGGCATTGTTAGCTTCCTGAATTACCCCATTCAGATCAGTCAAAAAATATGCCTCTGGTGCAAAATTGAATAAATCTTGGTAGCGTTGGCGTTCAGCTATTAATGATACTAACGTATTTTCCAAATCCTCTTTTTTTTGGTACACTTCCTCCTCTGCTACCTTCAGTTCTTCTAAAGCATTTTGCAGTTCCGCAAAAATTGCTAACATTGCATCTGGCTGCGTAGTTGGTAACGAAGAAGCTTGTTGTAGCACCCTGACAACTCGTAAATTTAAGGCTTCTATGCACTGGGAAAACTCATCTATATTCATTTGAAAAATTTTTCCAAGTATTTGCCTAAGTATTTAGACGTAGGAAGTCCTTGGCGACGTAAATCCTCGCTCGTAAGCTACTGGCATTAAATCAAACACTGACTCCATACATAGCTTACAACATTTGTAAAATTTCTTTAGCAGCCCGATCGCATACTCCCACTTCCCCTATACACTGCCGCATCTCCTGATAATCTGCCTTCATTTGCTGTTGGCGATCCTGATTGAGTAATAATTCCAGCATGGCTTGAGTCAGATTCTCTGATGTTGCTTGTTCTTGGATAAACTCCGGGACTATCGACCTCATCACCATTAAGTTGGTTGGTGAGGCAAAAGGAAAAGAAATTTTCAGAATCTTTCGACCAACCCAGTAAGTAAATGGGTGAAGGCGATATAGAACAACCTGCGGCACGTTCAACAGTGCCAATTCTAAGTTGACAGTGCCACACTTGGTAATTGCTAAATCGGCAGCAGCTAGTACTTCCTGTTGTTTATCCGATACTACAGTAGCTCTTAAATCATACTGTCGTATAGCTTGTTCAATTGGTTTTCGGTAAATTTCCAGAGACAGGGGAATCCAGTAGTGTACGTGAGGCAATTTAGCTTGAATCGCCTGTGCAGCCTGGAACATGACTGGCAGGAGATATTTAATTTCTTGACTACGAGATGCAGGGAGAAGCGCTACACTGATAGTATTATCCCCAATTCCTAACGTAGTACGTGCTATCTCCCGATTTGGAAAGTTCTGTATTCTATCCACTAAAGGATGCCCGACCCAAGTAACATTTGCGCCTTTCTCTTGAAAGTAGCGGGCTTCTCCTGGGAAGATGGCTAATAGCTTGTTACTAACAGCAATAATACGAGCGGTATCACTGGGCGTGATTGGACACACCCAAATTTGTGGAGCAATGTAATATACCACTGGCACTTGCGGTAGATGACGGCGAACAGAGTTGCCGATCGCCAGATTTGGGCCCATGTAGTCGATTAATACCACCAAATCAGGTGGATGTTGCTTGAGATAAGCGATCGCACGTCGCTGCACTTGGAGAGTTGGCAGGACGTAAGGCAATGATTCTAGAAGACCAAAAGAACCAATACTTGTGGTATTGCCGAGAAGGGTTGCGCCAGAGTCAGCCATTTTTTTACCACCCAGCGCCACAATCTCTAATTCTAACCCAGATTTAACGGCCTCACACTTGAGGGCAGCAATTAACAGCGACCCTTGTAAATCGCCAGACACTTCGCCAGTGCTGATAAATATTCGCATTTTTTAGTCATTAGTCATTAGTCATTAGTCATTAGTCATTAGTCATTAGTCATTAGTCATTAGTCATTAGTTATTAGTCATTAGTTATTAGTCATTAGTTATTAGTTATTAGTCAGCAGTGGGGAGTGGGGGGAGTAAGATAAAATTCCTGACTCCTGACTCCTGACTCCTGACTCCTGACTCCTGACTCCTGACTCCTGACTCCTGACTCCTGACTCCTGACTCCTGACTCCTGACTCCTAACTCCTAACTCCTAACTCCTCATTCAAAGCTTTCCCTTTGCCTGGAACCAAGCCGCGTCTTCCTGGCATTTGAGAAAGTAGTAGAAAGCGACGCAGCCGCTGTAGCTGTTCGTTATCGCCGAGTAGTTCCAGTTCTTCCAAGGCTTCTTTAAAAGTTAAGTTAGAACGGTAAAGAATGCGGAAGGCTTTTTTTAGGACTTGCAATTCGACGGCATTAAGACCAGATCGTTTGAGTCCTACAAGGTTTAGGCTTCGTATCCGTGATGGATTTCCCTCGACCATCATATATGGAGGCACATCACGCTCAATGCGAGTCATGCCTCCTATATATGCTAAACCACCAATATGAACAAATTGATGTATTCCCAAAACCCCACTAATACCGGCTTGTGACTCAATATAGACGTGACCTGCGATCGCGGTCGAATTGGCGATCACTACAGAGTTTTCGATCACACAATTATGACCGATATGGACATAAGCCATCAACAGATTTCCATTACCAATCACCGTTGCTTCACCTGCACCGGTGGCGCGGTTAATGGTGACATACTCGCGAATGCGGTTATTGTCACCAATTTTAACCCCACTTGGTTCGCCAGTGTACTTTCGATCCTGCGGTTCTAAGCCGATAGCGGCTCCCGGAAAAATCTGATTTCGCGCCCCAATTTCTGTCAGTCCGTCTAGGACGACATGAGCGCCAATTACAGTTTCAGGACCTACTTTCACCTGCCCTCCAATCACAGCATAGGCACCAACTTGCACTGTATGGTGGAGTTCCGTATTCGGATGAATTACAGCAGTTGGATGAATAAGTGTCTTCAAGGGTGCATCTCCAGAACAGTCTAGTGCTGAGAGTTTAAGTATATTTAATAGCCGAAAGCATCGGTTTAGCTTTCTTAAGTGTGAGGGCGGCGCTTAAGTCCAGATTTTACACTATGCTGTTGTGGATTATTGCGGTTACTGATATCCTTTTTTAGGACTCAGTAAAGGCACGTTAGAGTTGTGCCCTTACCACTCAGCATTTTTTATTTGGCCAGGGAAAACATTAACTCGCCTTCAGTAGCGAGCTGACCGTCAACTTCGGCACGACCTTGCATCTTGCCGAAACGACGTTGTTTCACCCATAACAGTTCCAGGGTCATCACCAGTTGATCTCCTGGTACAACTTCACGGCGAAAGCGGACCTTATCGATACCCGCAAATAGAAATAGTCCACCCTCGAATTCTGGCAATTGAGTCATGACGACTCCGCCGACTTGTGCCATTGCTTCTACAATGAGTACTCCTGGCATAATCGGACGTCCTGGGAAATGCCCTTGAAAATGGGGTTCATTAAACGTAACATTTTTAATGCCTACAGCGCTTTTTCCGGGAACATATTCAATAATCCTGTCTACAAGCGCAAAGGGGTAGCGGTGAGGGAGTAGTTTCTGAATTTCTTCTACTGTGAAAACGACTTTGTTATCAGATTCATGCGTTGTGGCATCATCAACATCATCTAACTGATGTTGAGCAGATGCTGGTGCAGGAGTATTGACGGTATTAACTTTGGTGACAGTTGACATTGACACTATATGTGATGAATTTTCAACTTTGGTTTTGTGCGTAGGTGCTTTTTAAACTTTCCTTGAATTGTTAATTGCTAATTGTCAATTGTTACCAGTTTGACCTTAGCCACTAACCATTAACTAGTACAACGCGGCGGAAATAAAGCAACCATTTCAAACAGGCAAAAGCGTTGATATATATTACTTTTGACTTCCGCGCAGCGGTGCTAGGCTCAAATCCAAAATTTTTTGGGCCAGTTGAATGTGTAAATCGTGACTGGCTTTATAAGCCAAGAAGTGAGCGCAAGGGAAAGTTCCTAGTAAACTCAAATCTCCTACTAAATCTAAGATCTTATGACGTACTGGTTCATTTGCAAATCGCAATGGCGGATTTAGCCAGCCTTGAGTCCCACAAACGAGAGCATTATCCAAGCTTCCACCTTTAATTAATCCTGATTGCTGTAACTGTTCAATTTGATACAATAAAGCAAAAGTGCGGGCTGGGGCAATTTCCGTAGCAAAGCTATCATGGGCTTTTTCTGGTTCACAGAGGAGTGACCAACTGTGCCATTGGTTACCAATAGCAGACAGGTCGAAATCAATGCCGTAGGTAAAGCGAGTTTCTGCGGCTGGTACAGCACAGGCAAAAGCATCACCCTGACGCACCCAAATTGGTTTGTCTATTGGTGGGGGAGTTTTGTCTTCAGTCACAACTTGTACTGATAAGCCAACTTGGGCTATACTTTCCGTCCATACCTTTGCCGAACCATCTAAAAGTGGCACTTCCGGACCATCAATTTCAATTCTGGCATTATCCACACCCATTCCAGCTAGGGCTGCCAACAGATGTTCTACCGTCCGGATGTAAGCCTCACCTTTACCTAACTGAGTTGAGAGAACAGTCTGACGAACCGCCGCCAATTGCGCTGGAATGATTGGAGTGTCTGGCAAATCCACCCTAACAAAGTAGCGCCCACTTCCCGCCTCTGCCGGTAGTATTCGTACACAAGTGATAACACCGCTATGCAGTCCTACTCCTGTTTGGGTAATTTGTGCTGCTATTGAGTACTGTTTAATAGTCATTGCCCCATGCCCATTTAAAACCTTTCTCCAATACCAAAATTGATTTGGCTACCACCGCTATCATTAATACCGTAATCAACGCGAATTTGTCCTAGTGGTGACTGCACCCGCACCCCAAGACCGTAGCCGTAGCCAGTACCGGGTTTGTTCAGCAACACAGATGGTCTAGTACTAGTTCCTAAATCAGAACCGAAGTCAAAAAATAGTGCGCCGCTGACTACTGAGAAAACTGGAAATCGATACTCAATAGATGTTTGTAAGAAACTGCGTCCACTACTTAATCGCCCTTCATCGTAGCCTCGTACAGAGTTGCTACCACCTAGAGTAAAGGCTTCATAGGGAGGCAAGTCACCAAGTACGGTTCCTCCTTGAATATTAAAAGCGATGGTTTCTGGTTTTTTGCTAAATTTCAGAATTTTTATGGGGACATATCGACTGTAGCTACCCCTTGCCCTAGTAAGCAGAATATTGCCTAATCCTATTGGCAACGACTGGTCCAGCCCAAAGCGTAGGAAAGACCCTTTTGTTGGTGCGAGTGGGCTATTCCGGCGATCGCGTGCCAGCCCCAGTTGTAGGAGCAACAAATCGTCACTACTTCCCCCAGATTGAGTTAAGGGAATACAACTATTCGTTACGTTAACACTACAATCGGTTGAGTTTGATAACTCTCCCAGGTTTCTGGTATTGCCATTGGAATCTTGAACGGTAACTCGTTGATACTGAAACCCTGCTGAAGCTGTCCATTCAGAAGCCTCGAAGGGATTTTTGGACAAGGGACGGGTAAAGTTGATGCCACCACCTAGACGCACAATGCGGGGGCGATCGCCGTTTGTTGCCGTTGGATTTTTGGGGTCGTAGACCGAAATGTTATCGTTTTTACCATCAAAAATCAACGAAACCGACTGACGACGGAAAATATCAGCGGTGTAGGACGTCCGATAGGGGTCTCCGGCGATCCAAGGGTCTGTAAAGCGGAGGTCATACAAGAAATCTAGTTGTCCCAGCTGTACCTCTGTCGCTAATTTTTGGTTTCTGCCGTTTAAGTTGTTCTGCTGATAGCTCAAAGTACCAAATATACCACTAGCTGAGCTAATACCGGCACCTGCACCAATAGAACCTGTGTTGCGCTCAACTACATTGACCACGACATCAACTTCACTGGGGTTTGTACCAGGGTCAAGGGAAACATTCACGTCTTCAAACAAACCGAGACCGTATACCCGTTGTAAATCTTTTTGCACCGTGTTGCGGTTGAATACTTGTCCTGGCTTCAGTTGTATTTCTCGGGTAATGATATAGGGTTGTGTCCGACCTCGAATCGGTTGTCCCTTTGAGTTCGTTTCCTGGCCTTGTTTATTACGGAAACGAACTCGAAGATTTTCCACTACCCCTTCTACCACTTGCAGGGTGACGACTCCGTCTGGAGAAACTTGTGGTGATCCGACCACGTTTGCCAAAACATAACCTCTGTCTTGATAACGCTTGGTTAACTGCTTGATACCATCCTGCAAGTCCCGCAGATTAAGAATTCTGCCATACTGGCTGCGAAAGATTTCGTCTACTGCTGTCAGAGGTAGTACCGAGGGAATATTTAGTCCGGGATTTGCCTGTAATTGTACTTTATTCAAAACGGGGTTAGGTCGGACAACAAAGCTCACCCTGACACCTAAAGGAGTATCTTCTGGCACGGCTTGGACATTGGAGAAGAAGCCAGTAGAAAAAATGGAGTTGATATCTTCTTGAAGCTGGGAACGAGTTGTTGTCCTTCCAGGCTGGGTGCGAATGACTTTATAAATCTGGTTCTCCAGATCTGGTGCTAGTTGTCCTGCTTCAGATCTAACCAGTACCTCAGAAACCAGCACGCGAGTTTCATTTGCTTGGGGGGATTCCTCTGGGGAGGTGTTATTTGGTGTTTGTTGTTGCGTATTGGGATTAGGATTTCCCGGAGTGAGGTTTGGTGTTTGTTGTTGTGTATTGGGATTAGGATTTCCCGGAGTGAGGTTTGGCGTTTGTTGTTGCGTATTGGGAAAAGGTAAGTTGGAATTTCCCGGAGTAGGAGTTTTCGTAGGAGGAGTGAGGTTTGGCGTTTGTTGTTGCGTATTGGGAAAAGGTAAGTCGGAATTTCCCGGAGTGGGAGTCTTCGTAGGAGGAGTGAGGTTTGGCGTTTGTTGGAGCAGTGTGGAAGTGACTGTGTGACATGTCTTGGATTGTTGCCATGGGCGTGGCATGTGTTGG
>CAIVAU010000024.1 GCA_903903925.1 uncultured cyanobacterium | reverse complement strand
CTTTTATCTAATAAATACGTCCCTTCCATGGAAACGGGGAACGCGCACCCACTCCCCACACTCCCCCCACTCCCCTTACCCTGGCTGGCGTTCTAAGCTGGCTTCAATTGTGCTGGTTAAAAAATGACCTGCCATGATGCCACTAGTGAGGTAGTACGTATTTTGAGATACTTGATGTAGAGTTTCAAAACTACTACGACGTTGGTGATCGCCCAGTATCCAGTAATGCTGCACAATGGTTTCTGGTCCAATCCAACCTTCACCTTCTCCCTGTCCCAAGAGATTATGCTGGAGTAAAAAAGAATACTGTCGCTCTCTACGATCAAGACGCCCTTTGTATTGCAAAGCAATTTCAGCGCGATCGCTGTTTGGAAATATCAGTTTTGTCGCCATGGTAAACCAGTTATCTCGACTCCAAACCACCAAAGTCATACCCTTGATACTGATTGGCATACCATGATTTTCCAACCAGCTTCCTTGTAAAGTCCAACGCCCTGGTTCGAGTAAAAAAGTGTGAGCCACCTTATATGTTCCTTCTTTGGATCGAGTACCGCCAAGATCACTGATGTCTAGTATAGTTCTTTACTAAACGTGAGAATTGACACAATGATCAACTTAAAGCCCGTCGTACCAAAGCGCTAATCATATCCACTATAAAGGTAAGACCAATAAAAACTATTAAAGTGGTCAGTAGACCTTTGTAGTCAAAACTGCTCAGCTGCTCAGTGAGGAGACGACCCAACCCACCAGCACCTACTAACCCCACAATCACCGTAGCACGGATGCAGATTTCCCAGCGGTAAAGAATGTAAGCGAGGAACCTCTTAAGGGTGAGAGGTAAAACGCCGTAGAGAAAGACTTGGGAAGGACTTGCACCTAATGCTTTGAGAGAAAGCAAAGGGCGCTGATCCAAATTTTCTATAACCTCTGCCATCAATCGACCAAGAATACCTAAGTTATGTAATCCTAAGGCTGCTGCTCCCGGCAAAATCCCTGGAAACAACACAAAAAGAAAGATTAACGCCCAAATTGGTTCTGGGATCGCACGGGCGAAAAGTAGAAGGAAACGGGTGAGAGCAGTTTTGATTTTGGATTGGGACGTTTCCTCTAATCCCTCACTTCTCCTTGCAGCGCTTAAAGAAAGCAAAATCCCCCCCAAACCAGCACTTGTACTTGCCAAAATTGACATAGCCAAAGTTTGCACTGAGAGGGTAAACATTTGACTGATCTGACTACCATCTGGCGGAAAGGCGTCTTGAAAAACTCTGACCAAAAGTTGGGCGGTTCGTGGTGACCAGAGTTTTGTAAAATCGGCTCCAACATACCAGAAAGAAAATGTCAATAGGATAACAGCGCCTAGCAACGAAAGTTTAACTACTAAGTCGCGGTGTAAAAACTGAGAGGGGGGAGTGTGGGGAGTGTGGGGAGAGGGGGGAGTCATATTTTCCTTACCTCCCACACCTCCCACACTCTTGTGAGAAATTCGGGGGGAGTGTTTTTCCCGTTCAAGCAAGTTGTGCTGTTCAATATTAACAACATTTAAATCTAAACGACTTGGAAAACCCAAGCGCTGGCGCAACAAAGCACTGAAGAAATCAGTACCACCACTCAACAACAGCAAAGCAAACATCAAAGTCCACATTTGCTCGTAGCGCAGTGATTTGAGACTAAGGAAAATTTGATCACCTAATCCTCCAGCACCAATAATGCCTAACGTAGCAGCAGAACGAATGGAACACTCAAAGCGGTAAAAGCCGTAGGAAAGCAAATTTGGCAAAGCTTGAGGAATCAGGCTATAAGCAAAAGCATTCAGGGGAGAAACACCACTATTAAGTATTGCTAGTAAAGGCTGACGGGGAGTTTCATCCAGAATTTCGGAAAATACTTTGGCAGTAATTGCACCAAAAGGAATAGCAATTGCCAGCACTGCGACTAGTGGATCGAGTCCGAAAATATTCACGAAAAACAATCCCCAGATGAGTTCATGAATAGCTCTAGGAATAGCTAAAATTGACCTGACAATCAACCAAGGGGCTTGAAAACCTGCAAATGAAACTGACTTCCACCACACAAGGGATGACAGAACACCGCCTAGCAGCCCGATAATGATTGAGAACAAAGTACCACACACAGCATAGGCAAGAGTTTTCAAGGTCGCATCTAGAGTTAGCAGCAAAAATTCTAGACTTAAATCTGGTGAAAGTGCAGCAACAAGAAAGCGGAAAACAAGGTTCCAACCACCTGTGTTAACTAAATTACCTTGAAATACATGACCTACCTGTAACGACCAAACAACAGACGCAACCAACAACAGCCCCCACACAGTCCGCCAGTTCAGCACTGAAGGTCGGTTAGGCAATTTTGGATTTTGGTCATTGGTCATTGTTAAGAGGGAACAGGGAAATCCTGATCATTTGGTGTGAGGGTTGATGTTATATAATTCATTTACCATCGCCGATGATACTTCCTCCGTAGGTGCATCAAACAAAATGCGTCCTTGTTGTAAACCTATGATCCGTTGGAAGTGACGACGAGCATATTCAAAAGCATGAATACTGGTAATCAGAGTTTTTCCAGTTTCCAGACTCAACTGACATAATAAATTCATAATTTCGCGACTGCGTTCAGGGTCGAGGTTAGAGATGGGTTCATCAGCAAGGATAGCGGCGGGGTCTTGCACTAACACACGGGCGATCGCTACCCGTTGTTGCTGTCCACCAGATAGGCGATCAGTACGTTCATACAGCTTTTCTAGAATTCCCACCTGTACCAAGGCTTTGGCTGCTGTTTCTACTTCTAACGGATAAAGCAGTGAAACAGCAGCTTTGAAGAATGACCAACGTCCTAAATGCCCAGCATTGACATTGTGAATGACTTGCAGGTCGTTCACGAGATGAAATTGCTGGTAAATTGTACCAATTTGCCGCTGCACTTGCCGTAATTGCTTGGGGCGCAGACGTCTCATGTTGCGACTGAGTACCCACACTTCTCCTTGTGTCGGTTGTAATGTCCCGTTGAGTAAGCTAATTAGGGTACTTTTCCCTGCACCGCTTGAACCTACAAGGGCGACACGTTCTCCAGGGTAGATTTGCAAGTTGATGTCCGTGAGAGATTGGAAGTTACCAAATTGTTTTGTGACGTTTTTAAGTTCAAAGATTGGCGACATAGAAGGAGTTAGAAAAAAAGAATTCAGCAGTCAGGAGACATCCGTCAGAATCACTGACCTTGGGGACTTAAACCCCTTTACTCATCTACTCATCTGCCAGCCGTACAGAATACCCAAGCTGACTCCTGACTCCTGACTCCTGACTCCTGACTCCTGACTCCTGACTCCTGACTCCTGACTCCTTATTTTATCTTCCCAATTTCCCGACCAATTTTTTCAATCTGAGCGTAATTTTCATTCTTGGTTGGAATAAACTTTTCTGCTTGTAAGAGATCAAGAATTTCTTTTTGTTCTGGTACTTTGGGGTCTAATTTTAAGAAGGCATTCTGCACTTTTTTGGCAAAATCTTCGCCGTAGCGCTGTTTGACTTGAGGATTAAGGACCCAATGGTAATCATAGAAGGCAGGAGTGCGCCAGATAACTTCTACTTTGTTTAAGTCTACTTCTTTGGCATCGACACGCTTTAACCAGACTTTTTCGTTTACGGCACCGACGTCATAGGTTCCTGCTTCTACAAGTTTGATAGTTTTGTCATGATCTCCGGAAAAGCCGACTTCACCTTTAAAATCTGTTAATTTTAAGCCAGCCTGTTGCAGGAAATATTGTGGCATTAAACGTCCGGATGTGGAAGAATCGCTGCCAAAGGTTAGGGTATGTCCTTTGAGTTGTTTGAGGTCAGCGATGTCTTTTAAGGGTTTGAGACCACTTTTGCTGTTGGCAATGAAGACGCTGTGAAATTTTTCATCTGCATCCCGTTGGGCGATCGCTTCCGCACCCGGTACTTGCAATCTTGCCTGAACGCCAGTTAAGCCCCCAAACCAGACTAAGTCTAAATCTCCAACTTTAAATGCTGTCACTGCCGCTGTATAATCAGTAACTGGCTTATACTGAACTGGGATATTAAGTTCTTTCTGCAAATAAACGGCTAACTTGCTGTACTGGCGCTGCAACTTCTCTGGGTCTTGGTCAGGAATTGCTCCTGTGACAAGGGGTTTTAGCTCTTTTGTGCTACTCTGGCTTGCAGTTCCGGATATTTTAGGTGAACAAGCCGTCAACGGCAGCAACAGCAGCAACAACCCAGACATGAAAAATTTTCGGCTCATTTTAATGTGCTATTCCTCAAGGGTTTTCGGCTTTCTCTTATGATTATTTGACAATTTCTAAGGTTATGGAATATAACACGAAATAGATCTACCTGCTGTGCTTATTCAACAATTTATTTCTTTTGGCTGATAGTAATTAACCCTAGGCAACCCTATCGACAGAGATGCAAAAATTCAGATTTTGCTAGATATATTATGTATAAGCTTGCAAGTAGTGAAATAAAAATTTCAACAGGCACTAAAGTTCTATCTAAGTGTACTGTTATGTGATTCAAAGTTTAGAAAGGTGTGCAGAGAGAAAAATATTTTGGAATCATTATAATTATCATACATTAATCTGGTGAATAATATGAATTTTGAGTTCAAAAGTGTCTTAGCTAAAACAAATTTTAACCAGGAAACCCCTTCTGTAGTCAAATTGCATGAAGTCAAGCCATCTGGTATACCTACATCCGATTTAGTAATTTCTTTGTTTCCCATTGGCTTTGTCATTGGTTGGACAGGTTTGTTTCTGATGCTATCTAAGTTAAGAAACGCTGCAATAGATCAAATGATTCTTACTACCAATTCTTTACAGAAAGTTCGCTGTAAGAATTGTCAATTTTTTTCAAACAATCGTTATCTCAAATGTGCTATACAACCCTCTATTGTTCTTACTAAAGAAGCCGAAAATTGTGCTGACTATTGTCCAAGTAATGAGAAATGATAATACTCCAAGAACCATCGACTCCTTTTTTAGAGGATTGCCGCCGCTTCATTCCCAGGTTGAAATAGGTCGCAGCACATCCGGAATTTCCCCTTGAGATAGGGGAAACTCCAGCACGGTTTCTCGTAAACCTAAATAGCCAGACTCACTAAAAGATAATAGCATCCGCGTCAGCGCTAGCCAAACCTCCGACTCGTATTCCCAATCACGATAACGCCCAGCGTAACCAGCAATTGAACGCAATGCCCAGAAATAACTATTCTTAACCACCGACCCACCTTTTTTAAACTCTGGTACATCTTCGTGGTGAAGGAAAAGCACACTATCGTCAATTCTAGCTCTCATCTGAATAATGAATTATGAATTATGAATTATGAGTACATGCATCAGAATCGATTGGATGGGGTTTTAAATCCCTTTACTCCGACGCTCGTTCCGACGCTCGTTCCTCGCTATCGCTATCGCTATCCGCTAGTCGCACAAAATTGATTCTAACTCCTGACTCCTGACTCCTGACTCCTGACTCCTGACTCCTAACTCCTAACTCCTGAATTCTTTTTAAAACCCAAGAGCAATTTCCAATTCGGATGAGATTTTTTGCTGTATCATCTTTATTAAATTTAACGTTTTTTCGCAGGCAAGCCTCTGTTTTTGGTATCTAAAGTGTTCAACTGCTTTTTGTAAATCTGCTATTGCAGCTTGTTGATAACCAAGTAAATGGTTGGCTACACCTCGGTTAAAATAAGCCTTTCCGTTGTTTGGGTTAAGCCGTATGACTTCAGAAAAGTCCCGCACGGCATTCAAGTTATCTCCGTGTTTGCCACAAGCACAACCCCGGTTGAAGTAAGCCCGATCATCTTTGGGATTGAGACGGATTGCGAGAGAAAAGTCGAGCATTGCTGCTTGTAAATCCTGTAACTTGAAGCGAGCTAATCCTCGATCATTATAAATCTCTGCTATTTGATGACTAGGGAATTGAGGAATTTGGCTCAAGGCTAAATTGTAGTCTGTAATTGCTTGCTGGTAGTTTTCTAGCGTAGTATTTACTACCCCTCGATTGTAGTAGGCACGGAAATCATAGGGTTGGAGTGCAATGACTTGATTATTATCGGCAATGGCATCCAGATAATTCCCTTGTCTGTAATGGGCAAGCCCCCGGTTAAGATAAGCTTCAACGTTTTTAGGCGCAAAATGTATTGCCTGATTGCAATCTGCGATCGCTTTCTGATAATCTTGCAATTGAAGCTCAGCAAGACAGCGATTACTGTAAGCAGCTGCAACATTGCCATGACTCTGGATCTCCTGAGTCAAATATTGAATGGCTTCCTGGTAATTACCGTGCAGTATCTTTTCTACCCCCAACTTGAAAAAGCTAGTTCCTGTTGTTTGAGTGCTGGTGGTAGCAGACGAGTATGCTGGGGGAGTAAAAAAACAGGTAAGTGTAATGACAACACTAAAGTTGAGAATGAATCGGTAAAAGCAATTCACAGAGTTATACCTTACTGGTGCAACAAAACTAGTAGGTAAGGCAAATACCACAATATTATTGGCAAATACCTTACCTACTATTTAGAGAACAACAGCCAAATTCGTTCTACTTCCAGTCTTTTTCGTTGGCTTGTTGCAGCACGTATGTTGCAACGTTTTCAATTTTATCTGCTGTTAAACGACCTTTAAAAGCAGGCATAGCTCTTTTACCTTTGGTAACTTGGTTAACAATTGCGTCTAGCGAGTTCATACCGTATTTGTCCAAGTCAGCTTTTTTCAGGCTTTTGTTGGCTTGAACCAAGTTCCTACCACCCGCGTGACAAGAAGCGCAATTCGCAGCAAAAATTCTGGCCCCCTTAGCTGCATCTCCTGCTAAAGCCGGACGACCGAAGGCAAAGGTGAAAATTGCTATGCCCACCAACAAAACTGAAACAATCTTTTTCATTCGTGTTCCCTCTACAAAAAAGGCTAATTCGCGAAAATCTCTTTTCTTTTGCAATTCTCGATCTTCTCGGCTTTCGTCGTCAAAGGACAGGCTGTCAAACTTCGCGATCGTATCACTACTAACAATTTCCACTCCCCAATTTCGCAAGTGCCTCTCCCGTGACGCGGCAAATCCGCCACTCTTCTAAAATAGACGCTCCCATGCGGCGATAAAATGCTTGTGCTGGTTCGTTCCAATCCAAGACACTCCACTCCAATCGTCCGCAATCTCTCTCTACGGCTATTTGGGCTAATTTTGTGAGGAGAGCTTTACCAATACCCAGCCGCCGATACTCTGGTAAGACAAAAATATCTTCCAGATAAATTCCTGGCTTTGTCAAAAAGGTTGAATAATTATGAAAAAATAAGGCAAACCCTACAGATTTTTTGGTATACTCCGCTATTAGCACCTCAGCACACTTTGAGGAACCAAATAGATGCTCCGTCAGTGCTAAAGCATTACCAGTTACAGCATCAGATAAATTTTCGTATTCTGCCAGCGCTTGAATTAACTCAAAAATGACGCTGCTATCATCTGGTTCAGCAAAACGCAAAGTTAAATCACTGTTATTAGTCATTAGTCATTAGTCATTAGTCATTAGTCATTAGTCATTAGTCATTAGTCATTAGTCATTAGTCATTAGTCATTAGTCATTAGTCATTAGTCATTAGTCATTAGTCATTAGT
>CAIVAU010000023.1 GCA_903903925.1 uncultured cyanobacterium | reverse complement strand
TTGACTCTCCCCTGGCTAAAGCCGAGGGGATTCTTTCGGTGAAGGGTTAGGGTTGGGAAGTTTCCACAACCTAATCCTGCCTGCTGTGGTCAAGCACAGCCTACCCAGTCTGCTTAAGTCTATGCCCAAGTTTCCGGCTACCTTGCGTAAAATATTGGCACTTGCCTGAAGATCAGCATTTACCAAACTACCGTCTTTCGCACGATACAAACCACGCTTAGTTCTCTTACCAGATGCTTTCCACCCTTGAGGCTTTTTACCATGTTCGGGTAGGGAGTCTCCATCTAGATACGAGGCGGCTGAAGTGTTAGCCTCTTCCGTTTCGACGTAGCGGATACCGTAAATTTCGCACAACTGTTTAATTCGTTCTTTTAACCGTGCCAAGGGCATCTGAACAAATTGCTGGTTGTTCTGCTTGCCCATACTTGCACCGTCCTTGATGCCAACATTCCAGCCGACAACAATTGTACCAATCCCATGCGTTAAACAATGGTTAATAGCGACTCGTGCAGCCTTATTAACCATGTCACGCATCTGGTGATTGCGCTTGCGAGTAATGGTATCTAAAAAACCGTCCCAGTATTTTTGGGGTTTACCTTCTTTATGGTTAGCAACCCGTTTGTTGTATAGCTGATTCATCGACTTCGCGTGTTTAGAATCAACCAAAAATGAGTTACCAAGAGTGTCAACACATGCCATCAGATTTGATGATGTTCCCAAGTCAATAGAAAGGGCTTGATTGACATCCAATTCAATATCTATTTTCGGAGTTTCATAGCTGCACTCAAGGTAAAATTCACCATTTTTAGGGAGAATTGTAAACTCTTTCACCTTAGAGAAATCTAGGTTTGCAGGCAATGGAAGAAAAAATTCCTTGACCTTGAACCAGCGATTAATCGTAAGACCAAGCGGAAATCTAATTTGACCATCATCGGTTAAGGTTGGTTTACCTGCTCCAATGTTAGGATATGCAACCTTGAACAATCCCCCAGACTCGCGATATCCTGGTGGTTTTGGCTTTTGATCTAGCAACTGTCCCTTGATGAACAAATCCCTTAACTTTTTGTAAGAACTGAATGCTTCTGACACACTCAGCAAGGTTTGTTGTGCTGGAACAGATGGCATGGCTTGAGCATGAATATTTTTGCCAACTTCATTAATTGGGTCAAACTTGGAGATTATTCTCCCAGTCTTGAAGAATAGCTGTCTAGCCCAATAGATACCACAGTTGTAAAGGCTGTTTGACTGCTCACACAGGAATGTGATTATTGACTTGGTGTCATAGTCACAGTAAATCAGATTTTGCTGTATGCCCATCAGCACTTTGGGCTTTTTCTCTTTCTTTTCAGCCTTCACTCTCGAATTTGCCAGTTGAATCACCTCCTTGTTTTTCTTTGTATATCTACGATAGCATAGAGGTACGGAATTTGTACGGGATTATGAAAACTAAAAGATTCGATTTTCGGGTAACAGAGCGCAGGTACAATAAGCTAACCTTATTAGCCAGAAAAACAGAAAGGTCGGTAGCAAGTTTATTTGACGAATGGATAGATAGCTTGCCAGAATTAAAGGAAGA
>CAIVAU010000022.1 GCA_903903925.1 uncultured cyanobacterium | reverse complement strand
TGATCCAGTTGCAGAATTGCTCCCACACATTTGCACTGCGAGTGCGTTGTAAGGTTGCGGTCATGGTTTTATGATTGCGAGGTATTGATTTATGAATCAGACTTTGTTTGTCTGTAACAATAATTTACACTCCTTTACTTTTTTTTACAATAGGCAAAAGTTAAATAAAAGTTATAACTTGCATAAGTTTTATTTATGTAATTTTCTCCTTTTCGTTTTGGCATAATGTTCTAAGCTCCTGGTGGCTTATGGGTTAATTAGTCCTGGTCACTTGTAGGTTGCTCCGACAACTATGAGAAAAAGTTAATCGAATTGATGTTAAAAACAAAGACTGTCCAAAAATCATTAGTGATTATCCTGGGGCTAGCATTAGCTGCTTTTACTACGGCGAAATCTTCTGAAGCTTCCGTCTTGACTTATCAGGGTGATACAACAAATCAACCGATTTGGCGGCGTGTAGCACCAGGTAATCCCCCCACTCTCGTCTCTGGTGAACAAGATGGCACATTGGGAATGAGTGTCCCCTACAGTGTGTTCGATTTTACGGTTACTCAATCTGGTTCATACACCATAAGCGGTGTATCTGAAGCTACGCCACCACAGAACACACCATGGGATCTTTTTTTGGCTTTATACCAGGACAGTTTTAATCCCAATGAACCATTAACCAATGTTTTGATCGCAAATACTACTACTAATGCAGACACTGTTGCATTCAGCCAACAACTGACTGTTGGGCAAGAGTACTTTTTAGTCACAACAGGTCGTCGAATCAGTGATTTTGGTATTTTTACCGACACAATCAGCGGTTCGGGTCGAATTGTGCCAGTTCCTGAATCCGATTCCGTACCTGCCATTTTAGTGGCTGTTGGTATAGGTTTATTTTCTGGAAGTTCCTTAATTCAAACTATAGTTGGTGTCAGAGTTTCCATGGAAAAATGACAGCAAATTTTAGTAGGCGTCAATTTCTCTTGTATGGTTCAGCTACTTTTGGGACCAGTTTACTGCTGAAAGCTTGCAGTAGCCGCCAAACATCGACATCCACACCAGGGAGTGGTGGAGGGTTCAAGGTAGCGATCGCCCTCCCTGGAGTGATCACAGATCAAGCTTGGAATCAATCTGGTTACGAAGGCGTACAGCTTGCCAAACAGAAGCTGGGTGTCCAAACCGCCCAAGTAGAACAAGTCCCACAAGCCGACCAAACCGAAGTCCTCTCAGATTTTGCACGTCAGGGCTATAACTTAATATTCGCCCACGGAGGACAATTTGATGCGGCAATTCAACAAGTCGCGCCGCAGTTTCCCAAGACATTCTTTGTTGGTGTCAACGGTGCTGTGAGTGGTTCCAATATAGCCGCCTTGCGGATAGATCACCTACAAGCCAGCTATCTGTGTGGTATAGTCGGCGCTTCAATGACGAAATCTAATCAATTAGCTTATATTGCAGGGCAAGAATTTGAAGCTACACAACAAGAATTACGCGGCTTTGAATTAGGGGCAAAATCAATCAAACCGCAGATAAAAATTACTTCTACATTCACAGGTGACTGGAATGACGTTGCCAAGGCAAAAGAAGCAACCTTTGCCCTAATTTCCACTGGCGCTGATGTCATCTATCAATGGTTAGATAATGCCTCAGCCGCCGTCTTACAAACAGCAAGTGACAAAGGAGTTTACGCCTTTGGTAACACAAAAGACCAATTAGAAATTGCACCCAAAGCAGTTTTAACAAGCGCTGTAAAGCGGATTGATTTAGCGATCGCCTACTTAGCAGAACTAGCAAAACAAAATCAACTCAAAGGACAAATCTACACAATTGGCTTAGAAAAACCAGATATTTTAACCTTAGGAAAATTTGGGATAATGGTTCCCATACCAATAAAGCAAAAAGCATTAAATACAAAACAAGAAATCGCCACTAAAAAAATCATCTTTGAAAATTGCAAAGAAAGTGGAAAAAATACACGTTGTTTAAAACAAGCAACAACTTAATTAGTCAGGAGTCAGGAGTCAGGAGTCAGAATTTGTAGGTGAATTCTGCTATAGCAGTGGTGTAGGGTGGGCAGTGGCTATGTATTTTGCTAACTACATCCAAGTTTTGGGGGAGCATCCCAGTTTTGTAGTAGTGTGAGCCGGAAAGCTCACGTGTATTATAAGCGAGCAAGATGCTCGCACTACTAATTTCTTCTTCCGATTCATAATTCATAATTCATAATGTCATATCTACACTTAGAAGGAATTACAAAACGCTTTGGCTCATTCATCGCCAACGACAACATCAACCTCAATATTAAACCAGGAACAATTCATGCCATATTAGGCGAAAATGGTGCTGGAAAAACCACATTAATGAGCATCATTAGTGGTCTTTGTCAACCTGATTCCGGTCAAATCTACCTACAAGAAAAACCAGTAAAACTCGACTCTCCCAGTACAGCTATTAAATTGGGAATTGGCATGATTCATCAGCACTTCATGCTAGTACCCCAATTGACTGTAACAGAAAATATTATCCTAGGAATGTCGAATCACTGGCATTTAAACCTACATCAAAAACATCAGGAAATCACAGCCTTATCTCAAGCTTATAGATTAGAAATTGACCCAACAGCCAAAGTAGGAAACTTGCCAGTAGGCTTACAGCAAAGAGTAGAAATTCTCAAAGTTCTCTACCGCAAAGCAAAATTATTGATTCTCGATGAACCTACCGCAGTCCTGACACCAAGAGAAGTCGAATCCTTAATTGGTATCCTACGTCAACTTGCAGCAGATGGACATACAATAATTTTTATCAGTCATAAATTGGAAGAAGTCATGAATCTGTGCAACACCGTCACGGTATTGCGGCGGGGAAAGGTAGTCGTAAATACAACTACCACAACAACCACTCCACAGCAGTTAGCCGAATTGATGGTGGGACGGGAAGTCTCTTTACGCTTGGATAAATCTCCAGCATCACCAGGATTAGTCGTATTATCAGTCCAGGAGTTGCAAGTTGCAGACGACCGAGGTTTGACTACTGTTCGCAACGTCTCATTTGAACTACGTGCTGGTGAAATTTTAGGAATTGCTGGCGTAGATGGAAATGGACAGCGAGAATTAGCAGATGCTATTACCCGTTTGCGAACTGTCAAGCAGGGAAAAATCGAGTTTAATCATTCAGAACCTTCCAAAGGGATCACCATCGCCTATATCCCAGAAGATCGGCAAAAAATGGGTTTGGTTTTGCAGTTTAGCATCGCCCAAAACCTGATTTTAAAAGCTTTCAAGAGATTGCCCTTTTGTCGTCGCTTTTTATTGCAAAGGGAAGCGATCGCAAATAATGCTAAATCTGCAATGCAATTATTTAATATCCAGGCGACAACCGAAAACGTAAAAGTCAGTCAACTATCAGGAGGAAATCAACAAAAAGTAGTGCTAGCAAGGGAATTAGCAAGGGAACCAAAGTTAATTGTCGCGATGCAACCGACACGGGGCTTAGATGTAGGGGCGACAGAAGCAGTACAGCAACGCTTATTCGCAGAACGCGATCGCGGTGCAGCTATTTTGTATATTTCCACTGAGTTGGAGGAACTTTTGACCATGAGTGATCGTATTGCAGTGATGTATAGAGGTAAATTTGTAGATATTCTGGATACAAAGAGGGTGACAGTAGAGGAAATTGGGTTTTTGATGGGAGGTGGAACTCTCTAACAATGTTACCACTCGTATCACCGCTGATTGCCATAGTATCAGCTTTACTCGTTGGCGCTCTTTTAATTATATTAGCTGGCGCAAATCCCATCGCCGCCTACACCGCTTTGTTCCAAGAGTCCCTCACCACCTACTTTGGATTTGGCAACACCCTGACCAAGATGACGCCCTTATTATTAACCAGTTTAGGGGTATTAGTTGCTCTGCGTGCTCGTCAATTTAATATTGGCGGGGAAGGGCAAATCTACTTAGGTGCCTTAGGAAGTGCACTCGTAGGTTTATACTTCCAAGGACTACCAGCCTTAATACATACACCACTAGCGCTTTTAGCAGGATTTGCTTTTGGTACTGTCTGGGGTCTGATTCCTGGATACCTCAAAGCAGTACGGGGAGTCAATGAGGTCATCACGACTTTACTGCTGAACTACATTGCGATGAACTTAGTCAGTTATCTGGTTCAAAACCCATTAAAGGACCCAAATGCACCCAGTCCTTATTCCCCACTCATTGCCAAATCTGCTCAGCTACCAATTATCCTACCAGGGAGTCTCGCCCATGCAGGAATTTTGCTGGGATTAATTGCAGCGGGGATTTTGTGGTTGTTGCTTGTGCGATCGCCTCTAGGCTACCAAATTGCTGCTGTAGGATTTAACCCGACAGCTTCCCGTTACGGCGGGATTTCTGTAGAACGTACCATCATGTTAGTCATGGGATTAGCGGGTGGGTTGGCTGGGTTAGCGGGTGCAACTGAAGTGATGGGGTTGAAATATCGGCTGTTTGAAGTCGTTTCATCTGGTTACGGATTTGATGCAATTGCGATCGCATTTCTCAGTCGCGGTAGTGTTTTAGGTGTAGTATTGACTTCCCTATTCTTTGCTGCTTTAAGAAGTGGTGCCAACGTCATGCAACGCAATGCAGGAGTACCAGTCACCGTAGTTTATGCAATTCAGGGTTTGACCGTGCTATTTATTGCCATTAGTCTCGCAGTGGAGAATTATGAATTATGAATTAACAACTAACAATCATGTTTGATTATCTCGCATCTAGCCTCCGTCTGGCAGTACCCCTGGCATATGCGGCACTGGGAGGACTTTATTCAGAACGTTCGGGGGTGCTGAATATTGCGTTGGAAGGAATGTTGATTACTGGTGCTTTTGCTAGTGCTGCTGCAACATTTTACACAGAAAATGTCTGGTTTGGTGTTTTCGCAGCCTTGATTGCTGGCGGGCTAGTAGGGCTACTCCATGCTTTTTTGTCCGTATCTTTGCGGGTTGACCAGCTGGTATCTGGGTTAGCGATTAATCTTGTAGCTGCTGGGTTAACATCATTTTTGGCAAGGTTGGTGTTTCACGGTAGTAGCACCCAGCGTTTGGTCGGCATTGAACCAATTATGATTCCTGGTCTTGCCAATATTCCCCTCATCGGATCTCTGCTATTCCAGCAAGATATTCTAGTATATTTACTGTTGACTTTAGTTTTTCTGAGCACATATATTTTATTTCATACGAGCCTTGGTCTGACTTTAAGAGCAGTAGGAGAATATCCCAAGGCTGCTGAGACGGCTGGAGTATCAGTACAACGGGTGCGTTACATTGCTGTGGTGATTGGTGGTTGTCTAGTTGGTTGTGGCGGTGCTGATTTAAGCTTAGTTCAAGTGAAATACTTTGCCGAAGGAATGACTGCAGGGAAAGGTTTTATTGCGATCGCCGCTATAATTTTTGGAAGATGGCATCCTCTAGGTAGTGCTTTAGCTTGCTTACTATTTGGTGCAACAGAAGCTTTGCAACTGCGAATTCAAGCATTAGGTGTGAATATACCCTACCAGTTTTTGATGATGCTACCATATGCGATCGCAATTCTCGCCCTCATTGGCTTAGCTGGCAAATGTAAACCCCCAGCAGCTTTAGGTGTTCCCTACTTCCAACAAAATCGAGGGCGTCAATAACCTAGTTAGTGAGGGGCTTGGTCAACGCGTCCCAAACAATCTATCTCCTGCATCTCCCAATCCTGGCACAATATAGCCATGTTCATCCAAATAATCATCAATAGATGTAGTATAAATAGGCACATCTGGATGGATTTCAGTAAAATGTTGAATGCCTTCTGGTGCAGCAAGTAAGCAAATAAACTTGATCGACAGCGGGTTAGTTGATTTTAGCCGTTCAACCGCTGCTATAGCTGTATTGCCAGTTGCTAGCATTGGATCAACAATGAGTACATCTCGCTGATCTATATCAGAGGGAACCTTGAAATAATATTCGACGGGAATGAGAGTTTTTGGGTCACGGTACAATCCAATATGCCCAACTCGTGCCGATGGCATAAGTTCCAGCATCCCTTCCAAAAGACCCTGTCCTGCCCTTTGAATGGAAACGATCACCAGCTTTTTATCTGGGGCGAGGATTGGGGCGTTCATCGGCGCTATAGGTGTTTTAATCGATTCATATTTCAGCGGCAAATCTCGTGTCACTTCATACGCCAATAACAAGCTAATTTCTTTGATCAGCATGCGAAATGTTGCCGTACTAGTTTCAACTCTACGCATCAGCGTTAACTTATGCTGAATCAATGGGTGGTCAATGAGTATTACTTGATTTTGCATGTGTTTTAAAAGTTATAAAAAATGATGAATCATGAAATCTTAGAAAATTCATAATTCATAATTCATAATTCATCATTCAGCTAGAATACCGTACCATCGCTTTCTATTTGGATGGGGGGAATACCACCTGTTCTAAGTTCAGCAGCGATTTTTCGTCCGGCTGTCCAGGTTCCCCCTTGGAGGATTTTGACCAGTGGTAATTCCTCGGCACTCATACCCAATTTTTCGCGCACTGTCGCAGCGATATGATCCAAGAGTATCACGGTCAATGCACGCCATTCGACGATAACTTCAGATGTAACTGCTTGAGGCTGGAGTAAAATATCTGGGCTTTTGACGCTTATTAACCCAAGATCCAGACATAACCCCCCATTGCGGTATTCTGCTAATCCTGTGAGAGCATCTAAGTTAGTGACTTCCAAACCTAGTTCCTGTAGTGGTTCTAGTAGAGAATAAGTCAGCCATTGGGAAAGTTTATGAAATGGCACCAAATGATCGTCAGCAACATCAGGGTGAAACCAGACATCTCCCAGGTTAACCCCAGCCACTTCTAATCGTCCAGTCCAGATCTGCGCCAGTCCTTCCAAGACAGCACTCAAAACTGTTGCAGCAGCTAGCCGATTGTTGCAAGATTTACTCAATAGGTAATGTACCAAATTACCTGGACGGGGATTTTCTTCACCAAACATATGAGGTAAAGAGAGTAAAACTTGACCTAATTTCTGCAACAATCTTAACCGCCCAGCAATACCCACGAGAGGATTGTCTACATTCGCACCAAATCCATCTGACAACTCTGTTTCTGTTAATGCTTGCAACCTTTGTGCATCAACTTGCAATGGCTGTCTGGGCTGACTAGAAAAAACTCCTTGGCAAAACATCTGGAAACTCGCAACAGCCAATCCTTCCGATCGCCCAAAACTTAGCCCTGTCTCCTGCTCATAATAACACCAAGTATTTCCTGCACCTGCATCCAGCAAAACACTAATCATTGCCAAATCAAACTTGGCAACAGCTTTCTCTACCGACGTCAGTCCTGTTAACTTCTGATCCAACTGGGAATTACGTGATACCCCTCCAGCTTCAAAATGTCGCCAGCGACTGTGAAACGGAATTTGCAGATCCGGGTACTGTTCCCGCATCACCAAAATCACATAATCTGCCACTCTTCCCAACTGTGTTAGATCGCAACTAAAATAACGTGACTTGCCTTCAACTGCCACTGTAAACAGTTGCCCACAACGTTCTCGAATCGCAGTAGGCGATCGCAAATAAGCTACTATCTCCATACTTCTCGTTTCTTTATTGATTTAAATCAAGTAGGGGCGCGGCGGTCGTCGCGCCCCTACTCCCTATTCCAAAGAACGTCCCTTCACATCAGCCAAACTATCTGCATCCAACACTTCTCCTGTGGTATAATATCCTGCGGATTTTTTAGCTTCAATTTCCACCCACGCATCTGGGGGGATCAACTCTTTTGGAATCGGGATCCGTTCCACAATCTCAATTCCCGATTGAGTAATGGCATCATACTTCATATTACTCATCGATACCAAACGGTCGATGCGAGAAATACCCAACCAGTGCAACACATCGGGCATCAATTCTTGGAACCGCATATCTTGCACACCCGCTACACATTCAGTGCGTTCAAAGTAAGCATCAGCGCGATCGCCTCCTTCTTGGCGTTTCCGGGCATTATAAACCAAGAATTTCGTCACCTCTCCCAAAGCACGTCCTTCCTTGCGGTAGTAAACAATCACACCAGCACCACCTTCCTGCGCTGTTTGCACGCACATCTCAATTCCATGCACTAGATAAGGGCGACAGGTGCAAATATCCGAACCAAATACATCAGAACCGTTGCATTCATCATGTACCCGGACAGCTAAGGGTTTCTTGGGATCAGCGAGGCTGAGTACGTCTCCGATGATATATACCGTAATACTTCCTATTGGCGGCAAAAAGACGTCAAAATCTGGTCTTGTGACTAGTTCTGGGAACATTCCCCCAGTTTGTTCAAATAAAGCGCGGCGCAACTCCCCTTCTGGGATTTTGAATCGCTTCGCAATTCCCGGCAAATACCATACTGGCTCAATTGCGGCTTTAGTAACAACCAAATCGCCACCAGGTTTCATAATCTTGCCATCAATCCGCAAACGTCCTTTTGCTACCGTCTCTTGCAGTTCTGGCATATTGATATGAGCCTTGGTGATGGCAATTGTTGGACGAATGTCATATCCCTGTTCGTAATAGGATTTAAACACCTCACCAACTATCGCCCCAAAAGGATCAAGGGAGACGATTCTATCTGGGTCAGCCCAGATCTTGTGTGGTCCAATATGCTCTACAGGAGAGGTATCAGTGAGATCTGCTCTATGATCTGATTGAAGTGTGCCACTAGCTATTGCTAATGCCCGGTAAATCGCATAACTGCCAGAGTGAGTACCAATAACGTTACGGTGTGCTTGTTTCGTCAACGTGGCAATAACTGGACCTCGTTGCATGGGATCACCATCTCCCCAGTGAATCGGGATTGGTTTGGGGCCAAAGCGACTAGGATGGGAAGTGAGAACAATATGCCTGAAAACGCTGTTTTGCTTTGGCATAGTCGTTACTTTTTTGTTAATTTTTAATCATCAGCGATCTGTCAACAACCAGCAATGGGTTGCTATTTACGTTCATTGTGGGATACTAATGACCAAACCGCCAATGACTCTAAATGTGAAGTATGGCATTAATCGTATTGCAAGCTACAATAAACCACACATAAATTGTTTAATTTACATTTTACGGTTAAAATTTTTAAAATTATTGGTTCGAGAATTTTCGGTGAAGTTTGATCTAAATATACAATAACCAACCAAAAACCTACCAGAAATTTATGGATTCTTTATTTGTCAATTCCTTACTTGAAGACTTGAAAAATCCCGACGAAACAGTCCGTGAACAGGCAACTAGAAAAATCTGGCGCATCTGGTTTCAGCAAAAAGGCATTCATGGGCTAGAAACAATTGAACACAGTCAAAAGTTATTGGATGCAGGGAAAATTACTGAGGCTGAAGCTCTACTAACAGAACTCGTCAACAAGCAGCCAGATTTTGTTGAAGCCTGGAATCGCCGTGCTTTTCTTTACTACAATCTTGGTCAGCATCAAAAATCGCTCTTAGATTGTCAGATGGCTGTCCAACTGAATCCCGTACATTTTGGGGCACTTCATGGTATGGGCTTGTGTTATGCTGCTATGGGAAATTATGTTGAAGCTATTAAAGCTTTTCACCGTGTTCTGCAAATTCAACCTTATTCCCAGATTAATCAAAAATTTATTTTAGAGTGTACACTCAAATTATAGGCAGAAATGTGGGGCATGGGGCGTTGGGCATAGGTCAATGTCTGTGTGTAGGGGCTCTCTTCTCCCCGCCCTTACAGGAATGGTGATGTTTCTTCCAAAGCACACCGTGGGGAAATTCAAAGTCAGGTGATATTTTTCACAGAATTAGCCCCGTCCCTTGCGCGTCTCCGACAGGAGAAGATGAAGGGTACAAGCCCCTAAATTTATGATGTTGTTGGTCAATTCATGATGGGTTTAACCCCCTACCCTTAAAACCTTAGTTTAGCGTTGCTTTCCCGCCCTGCAATAAATTGCGGGCTAATAGCTCAAGTGCGTTGAAACGCACGCTCAATTAAAAAACTTGCCGATGGATTAGGGCTGATGGGTTAAACCCCCTATCAATTCGCCAACAGCATCTTTTAATTATGGGGATTCCCCCTGCTCCCTGCTCCCTGCTCCCTGCTCCCTCTTAATGCGATTGCAGAGATATCAGCCGCCAGAATTCAGCTTGGGAATTATGTGGAACGAGCGTCTGAGTCAAAGGATTGAAATCCCCAGGTAATTTTGGACACACTCCTATTTGGCTTTGTATAATGATGTCAATTGCCTAACAATAATACTGGTGCTAAAATGTCTGCAAGATTTTGAAGATTAGAAATGTATACGGAATAACACCTATCCTTGCATTAACAAATTGTCTATGAGAGTTGAAAATGACGTATGGCAATATCTAATCCCCTTGAAAAACCACAGTTTTTCCGTCTCAGCGGCTTGTTTAGTGAACTGCGCGGCGATTTGACAGGAGGACTAACAGCAGCAGTAGTCGCATTACCTTTGGCTTTAGCCTTTGCGGTAGCAAGTGGAGTGGAACCAAAGGCGGGACTTTACACCGCTATTGTGGCGGGAGTTGTAGCAGCAATATTTGGGGGTTCTCCGGTACAAATTACAGGGCCTACGGGTGCAATGGCTGTCGTTTTGGTGGGAATTGTCGCCAAGTACGGCATCGAGAAAGTTTGGCTTGCAGGGGTGATGGCTGGGATGATCCAGATTGCCTTGGGGGTTGCCAAACTCGGACAAATCGTGAAGTTTATTCCCTATCCGGTGACGGCAGGTTTTACTAATGGTATTGCCGTCATTATTTTTTGTGGTCAGTTAAATAATTTCTTTGGCTTACAAATACCCCATAGCGAGCATTTTCTGCCAGGACTTTGGCAAACTGTCACTCATGTAGAAGTTGTCAACTGGGCAGCAGTTGTGCTGGCAATACTGGCGATCGCAACTAATGTTTTGTGGCCGAAGATCAATAGTACAATACCGGGTTCTTTAATGGGGCTGGTGTTGGCAACGGCGATCGCCTCTTATTTTCATCTGGATGTCCCAAAAATTGGAGCTATTCCTCAATCTTTACCAATACCCCAAGGTATTCCCCATTGGAATGATTTTAGCCTGATTCAAGAACTCATTAATCCGGCTTTAGCTTTAGCCGCACTGGGCAGTATTGAATCGTTGCTGTCGGCGGTGGTGGCTGATGGTATGACCGTCAGCGATAAACACAATAGCGATCGCGAATTGATTGGTCAAGGGTTGGCAAATATCATTGTTCCATTTTTTGGTGGCATACCAGCAACAGGTGCGATCGCTCGTACTGCTGTCAATGTCCGTTCTGGCGGAAAAACCCGACTGTCTGGGGTCATTCACGGCGTTGCCTTAGCCATGATTGTCTTAACTTTAGCACCCCTAGCAGCACAGATTCCCCTAGCAGCACTTGCTGGCATTTTGATGGTGGTGAGTGTGCGGATGATTGAGTGGGAAGCAATTGGCTTGTTGATGCGTGCTACCTACTCGGACTTTGCTGTGATGATTCTCACCTGGCTGGTGACAATCTTGTTTGATTTGGTTCTCGCTGTCGAAGTGGGCTTGATTGCAGCCGGGGCTTTGTTCATCAAACGGATGAGCGATTTGACTCTTGCTAAAATACCTGAAACAGAAGTGTTTCCCCCTGGTACTCCCCTCGACTTAGGTAAAGAAATTGCTGTTTATCGGGTAGATGGCCCGGTATTTTTTGGTGCTGCGGAAAGGTTTGTTACCTTCTTGCGGGAACAACCAGAAGTGAAGTATTTAATTCTGCGGTTGCGGTATGTACCAAATATGGATACGACTGGGTTAGTTGCCCTAGAGGATATCTACCACGACTTAGAACGCCACAATTGCCGCTTAATACTCACAGGTTTACAACCCCAAGTCGAACAACTCCTAGAACGTTCAGGATTGTTAAAAACAATTGGGTTGTCAAATTGTTTTGAAACCACAACAGATGCTATTTGTGCTCTCACTCCTCAGATTCAAGGATGTTCTCTTCTCAGGAGTCAGGAGTCAGGAGTCAGGAGTCAGGAGTAAGAAATCAGTAGTCATTTAGTCAGTAGTAAGGAATCAGAATTTATCAGGGTTTGCTATCTATTTTCACTCCTCTTGGATAGATCCTGTTATCTTCTGATTCTTTAACAATGCTGACTCCTGACTCCTGACTCCTGACTCCTGACTAATGACAAAAATGTGCATTCCCAGACAAGGCGTGGCTGGGCGTAGCAAAGCAGGGATTTACGGGCTTGTTCTAGCTGGTTAATCATATTTGGTTGATACAGTTTTTGCCAGTAGAATTGCTGAAGATAATCGACTAACCATAACTGGGCTTCTGTATCTATAGCCTGATCGATTTGTTTGGCTAATTCCAATGCCTCGCGGTAGGATGAAGGGACTTTGGTCACGGCTTGTAGTAGTTCCGGGGGGATGGCTTGCATTTGCTTGTGAGATGCGATCGCTTCTCCTGGACTACCAGCCGCTATGTTCAACACCGCTGAATGGTGCAAAATTTCTTCATGTCCGGTTTGCGTCAGTACTTGAGCCATTTTTGTTGCATCTAAGCGATAAAAAGGAATCCGTTGACAGCGTGACACTAAGGTTGGTAACAAAGATTCAGGCGATGGTGCAATTAAAATCAGTGTTGCTTGTCCTGGTTCTTCCAAAGTCTTGAGTAAGGCGTTGGCTGCTGCTTCTGCCATTGTTTCTGCTTGTTCCAGTACTACCACATTTCTCGGTGCTGCTAATGGCAGACGGCTGAGAAATTCGGTAATTTCTCGAATCTGTTCTAGGCGAATTGCAGGTCGTGCTTTACGCTTGAGTCCTTTCTCGGCTGCTTCTGTTGCGGTTAGTCGTTGACCTTGGTGCAGGTAGGTTGGCTGTACCCATAATAAATCGGGGTGGTTGGTTTGACGGGTGTTACTGGTTGAGGGTGGGGAGACCCCGCCCCTACGGGGGTGTGTGGCAAACATCAACTCCACAAAGCAATGTGCAGCTAAACTCCGTCCTACACCATCTGGTCCGACAAACAGATATGCTGGAGCTACTCGGTTTTTTACGACAGCTTGCGTCAGTAAATCTATTGCTTGCTGTTGTCCTATAAGTGGTGCGAAATAGTTATTAGTCATTAGTCTACAACCCACCCAACTATGCTAGAATAGTCCCAATGAATATATCCTCTTTTTCTGTGATTTGTTGACTTTCTGATGTGCCTTGTTTTGGCTCACTCCTATCTGCGGGTGTAATTCAGTGGTAGAATGTCAGCTTCCCATGCTGAACGTCGTGGGTTCGAGTCCCATCGCCCGCTTTTGTCCTTGTCGATAGACAACCGATTGGTTGAAATAAACTGCTTTGATAAATTACCTTCCAGTCCGAGAATATGATCCGTTGCAGCGGGGATGATGGAGACGCCCTGTTCTTTGTAAAACGTGTAAAGAACAGCGAATAGTCGGAACCGTCTAGCAGTGCTGTGACGTTTTCGTATTTTGCTAATATGAGAGCGATCGCCAGTGCTTGAGGAATACTAGTTTGACCTTTACTGTCAGCAGTATAATCTCTCAAGGTTGGTCTGAGTTGCTCAGTTATACCCAAGTAGTCCACAACTAAACCGCTTAGTTCAATAATAAACAAATATACTTGATACTTGAGGTGACAAATTGAATAATTAAAAATTATGAAAATAAAATCCGTTTCATTTAAAAATTATAAAGCATTTTCTGAAAAACAGACAATGCAAATAAAGCCAATTACTCTTTTGATTGACAAAAATAGTTCGGGTAAAAGTTCCATTGCCAAACTATTTACTTTATTTGAAACTTCGCTTATGGGTAATATTGATGTACCGTTGTTATTAAAGAATAATGGAGTCGAGTTGGGTGGAGAGTTTGATAATTTGTTTTTTGAGAATAACCCAGGTGGAATTCCTTTGATTTTTAAAATTGTATTTGAAGATAACGTACAAGTAGAAATTGGTTTACTAAAAAAAGTGGACGGATATGGATTAGATATTCTCCAATGGAAATATAAAGATAATACACAGGAATTTGACCTTGAGCTTAATGATGATGTATACTTTGACGCTATTAGTAAAAAAATGTATGAATGTGAATTTAAAGGATTTATTCCTAATAAATTTATCGAGAAAAATAGCAGTGAAGATTTGTCTATAAATTTTAAAATACCGCAAATTGATGTTGATTATATTGGACCATTTAGGGTTTTGCCTGAAAGATATTTTTATTTGACAGGACAGACGCAATTTCGAGACACAGGTGTCGCAGGTGAAAATGCCTACGCAATGCTTGGAATAAGTAAATTGAAGAAAGACGATGATTTATATAAAAATGTAGGGAGGTGGTACAAAGAACATTTTGACGGCTGGGAACTAATAGTAGATGATAGAGATAAAAAACCTCTTATTCAAATTTTACTTTCTAAGAATGATAGCGATATAAATATTGTAGATGTTGGTCAAGGAATGAATCAAGTCTTCCCTTTGGTAGTTCGAGCAAATATTACAAATAGACCTGATTCTATAATTGTTTTAGAACAGCCTGAACTGCATTTGCATCCTGCTGCACATGGAAATTTGGCGGAGTTGTTTGCAAAATCAGCGAAGAACAATAATGAAACTTTTATCATCGAAACTCATTCTGAAAATATGCTCTTGCGTCTTCGTAAGCTAATTGTTAAAAATGATTTTGGGTTGACAAAGGATGATGTAATAATTTACTGGTTAGAAGATGCTGAATTCAAAGGAAAAGAATTAATGGAAATTACAATTGATGAAGAGGGGGTTCTGAGTGATTGGCCACATGGTGTTTTTGATGAGGGATTGAAAGAAATATTGGAAATGCAAAATGCACTTAATAAATAGTTGACTTGAAAACCAAAAAAATAAATGATAATTTCGTTCAATCCCACCGTTTTTCAGAGTGAAGATAATAAGATAAAATCTGTCTTGGCTGACATACTTACAGCTTTGATCAAGGCTAACATTCACTTTATAGATATCAAAAGTATTAATGCAATTTCAAAAAACGATAGAAATCCAGCTAATATTATTCTCAGGTTATCATCTGAATTTGAGGAAAATAAAAACAAAAAACAAATTAATAATTTCATTCAAACTTCTCCGATTGAGATTCTATATAAGCATTTCATCACACAAGAGATGGTTGATTTATATAAACAAAACAGAATAGATGACTTTATTTCAAAAAGACAGAGTTATTTAAAATTAAAAGAAAAGGAGTTTGTAGTAGACATCGGACTTCAATATACAAATTAAATACAAAATTTGCACCCCGTTCCATTAACAATGATGTCGAGTTAGTCGCCACCCAACAAAGAATAAATACAATATTAGATCAAAAAAATCTTAATCAACATGATCGATTTCAAACATTCTCTAAAGCCCCTTCTCTAAAACTTTGATCAGTCCCTGTGTCCGGTCTGCAACATCGTCAATATTAGTGGTTGGCTCATGATCTAGTATCAGTACACCCTCTTTAAAATCTGCCCACCGATCTCCATAATAGATTCCATTGAGATTTTGGATGATAATCTGCTTTAAACTTGTCAGTATGGCTTCTTGTCCCATGGAATCCCGACAGATAGATTTAAGTGCCAAAATTAAAGGCTGGAAGTAAACTTTTGTAAAGGACTCATCATATAAGTGTGCTTGATTTTCCACTGCTAGGGTTTCCCACTTGACCTCGACAGCTACTTCAGTGTTTGCAGCTTGGTCAATCTCCTGTTTTAAAAGTGGAAAGTGATTGGTTTCAAATTCCTTAATAGCTCTACGTTCTGCCAGTCCCACTTGTACCTCCGGGAGTTCCTTGTTGTATTTTGAACAATAAAATCCATAATGTCACCAGACCAGAGGAATCCTAGAATTTCATGACTCGATCAAGCAAGAGCTTTTTTACTCATGTACATAAGATGTAAATGTTGGCTCATGACAACGGGGCTATTATCACCCCAAAGTGCCTTTTGGCTTGGTGCCAACAGGTACGAGTAAGAGTAGCGTTTCTAAAGTCAGCACTTTTAAGTGTAGCTTTTGTGAAGTCAGCGTCGGTCAAGTCGGCACTATAAAAGTTTGTGCCTTTTGCTGCCAAATAAATAACCAACTTGTGAATCAAGGTGTATTTTTTGTCAAAAGCCACAGTCCGCCGACCAATGTAAGCACCAATTATTGTAACAGCGATCGCCACCGTACCAGCAACGGCTTTTGCGATCGCACTAGCGCCAGTGAGGACAATAGCAACAGCAACGGCAGCCATGCCGGCGACCACAACCTCAAGTCCAGTTACGGCTGTAGTTGTGATTGTGCTTGCCACTACTGTTGCGATCGCAACACAAGAAACACTAGCACCGGCAACAGTGATAGCAAAAGCACCAGCAACAGTGACAATGGTCGCGACACCGAAAGAGAGTGCGACATCAACGGCGATCGCTGTGGCGATAGCGAAAGTAAAAGTCACAATTCCTAGACCGTAGCGGAGAATGATCGTAAAGAAGATGAAAAGCGTGATGGAAGATGCCACACCAGCGCTAAAGTTATCATGGTTGGTTCTGTCAAATGTAAGTGTCACTAAATCACCCGCCACCCCTGAAAACTGCCCTGATATTACCGACAGCAGCCATGAACCATTGACTAAACCAATTGCCCATCGGCGTGGCAATCCTGTTTTGGCATGGCTGAAATTAGCACCTCTCAAAATGGCATTGGCGAAGTTTGTCCCTCGGATATCTGCATAGCTAAAGTTTGCCCCTGTCAGGTCAAGACCAGTAAAAGAGCGTCCTTGGAGATTTTGAGCGGAGAAGTCCTGGGGCATAGCAATGGGCAGCAACTTAACACACTAGTTTACCTGATACTTTTAATCCAGACAACATTCGACATCGAAGACATCCTCTGACAGCCTGAATACAACATCATTCTCCGACACGCTTTGAATGTTATATACTTTGCGGTAAGCGTGTACCCTCAACATCCATACTTTTTTTGTTTCTCCCTTTGGATAAACTCTGTAAGTCAGGGTCTTCTTTAATTTTTTGCTTGTACTTTCTAAGTCCATAGAGTTTACATGAGAATACATGGATGATGGCAAGAACATCTTCCAGCATTTCTCGTTCTGGGCTAAGTACGTGGTTGTTGAGAACCAAAATTTTACACCCGATCCTTTGTGCAATCCATGTGATAAGGTCGAACCCAAATCTACAAAGTCGGTCTTTGTTGGTAACGACAACCATTCCGATGTCACCTGACAAAATTCGTTCCAGTAAGGTAAGCAAACCTTTTCTTTTGAAATTGAGTCCTGAACCGATGTCTTTGATGACTTCACAACCGGGGTTGGAAATTCAGTTCCAATCAACTACAGAATATATGACAAAAGGGAGGGGAAAACAAAAAACGATTATTTCCAAGAAATGCTGAGAGAAGTGATTGATTGGGGGTTAAAGCCACGAATAGTCACAGGGGATAGTTGTTGGTACTCAGGGGTAGAAAATCTGAAATTTTTGAGAAACCAGAAATTAGGTTTTTTATTCGGGATTGAAAAAAATAGAATATCAAACGAACCAGGAAAGTACTGCCAAGTAAGCACTTTAGAGATTCCAGATGAAGGATTGGTAACTCATTTAAGAGAATTTGGATTTATACAGTTGTTTAGGAAAGTCTTCAAGAAAGAAGACTCTAGACACTATATATTTTATCAGCCTGACTCCGAGAATCCCAAAGAAGTCTTACAGCAGATAACTAGAAGTGAGTTCATCACTATTCATGATACACATTGTAGCCTTTCGAGTTTTCATAGAGCAATAAAACAGTTATGTGGTATTTGTCGGTTTATGGTTAGAGATAGCCACGCAATTAAGACACATATATTTTGCTCTCTTCAAGCATTTGTTCGGTTAGAAAAAATGCGCTTCATATACATCATTGACAATTGGTATGAAGTACAAAGGAATCTATTCACAAAAGTTATTCGCGAATATGTTGTGGATAACTTGAGTGCTGCTTGTACTGCTTGAATACATAAACTAGCTCTCTTGTCAATGCGTAAGTCCTAGATGTTATCCTTATTCCGGAAATGTTTGAGTTTTTGTGCTTCTAGTAATTACTCCTTTCACCCAACTTAGTCGGTGACTCATTTCGGAAAGAAGGATACCCACTTGTAGCGGCTACCCCTGCTACTCTAAATTTTTTCTGGTGGAACACCACTAATTCCTAGTTCTTTTTTACTTTCTTTCAACTGTTTCCAAAGTGCCTGAATCTTCTTGTAGGCTTCGTAAGGAGAGAGTTTCCCAGATGTTTCTAGCGCAGTAATGTAGCTGACTTTTTGAGCAAACTCCTGCAGGTTGGCATTAAACACCAAGTTCTCTGGCTTAAATTCACCATGGTAGCGCGTGCGAGGCAAGAAAAAACCGTCCCTCTCTCCCTGACTAAGATTTTCCATGTGTTCACCTTCATATCAATAATCTTTCATTAATAATACCTTAATCGAAAGTTAATTATATGTAGCATGGGTTACATGCCGCAGATATGTTACGGTCAGCGAATACTGACAAATCCTGCCTTTGTAATTAATTCCTGCCCCTGATCACTTAGAAGTAACTGGGCATAGGCAACGCCTGCAAGTTGGTCAATTTGACCATTCTGTTTAACAACTACCGATAATCGCCGACTCATGGGATATTGACCGCTGAGGAAGGCTTCCGTATTGACTAGGTTGCGCTTTTGCGGACACTCGGAGAGTGGGACAAAAGGTGGTTTGTAGGGAGAAACCAGTTCCTTGGAGTTACGACCTATCGGCAGTGGCTTAACGTGACACTGCGCTACTACCAATGGTGCTGAGGTGTAGTAAATACCTCCAGGATTGACAGCCACTTGGTGCAGAGCCTCGGTTGTTGTCGGTATCAATTCAACAGCAGCACTCTTGTCCCGATCTTTTTTACCGTAGGGCTTGATTTTTAGGTCGGGACCGCCAACTTGGCTCCAATTAGTGATCTTACCTGCGTAAATGTCTTGGAATTGAGCTACAGTCAGACCTTTGATATTTAAACTTGGGTTCACGGCGATCGCAATCCCATCTATCGCCACTGGTATTTCTCTGAGTGAAAAACCCCGTTGTCTCGCCTCCTGATACGCTTCATCTGTAATTGGGACAGAGGTCTGAGAAAACGACAGTTGATTATCTAACAACATCCGGATACCTGTTTGAGAGCTTGGCGCACTACGGTCGGGGTCGATGTAGCGCAAGCGAAAGCTGTGCCAAACGGTTTGAATGACTGGGTCTACTTCTTTGCGGATGGATACCCAAGTTGTGCTACCACCATAGTTAAACACCCCAGAGGGAACATTCTGCACCTGGGAAAAACTTTTGACATTAGACGAATCCAATGGTTGCGATTGATTACTCGCCAAACTACCCAAGTCAAAGCCAGAGCGTAGCAACCACCAAACGGCACCTCCCGCTAATCCTAGTGTGACCAGCACAGCCAAAACGAGAACAGCTGTTTCGTTTTTCTGAGACATAGGGCTTGTAGCTCCAGAATTCGCGCTTGAACATCAGGGGTCTTTTCCACAATATATTAAGTTTGGGTTAATAAGAGATTAGCTTTTGTTGAAAAAAAGATGATTTGCAGGACTATTCTCTGTCTTTGGCTAGCACTTGGTTTTTTATGGTACGCCTTGGTAGGCTTTGTTCTTGCCTATACAGATCTCTGGGATAAGACTTGGGTTATTGCTGGAACAGGGGCTTGGACTTTGGCGATGACTGGCTTTACTGCTTTAATTTGGACTGGGGCTTTGCCTGTGGCTTGGGCTTTTGTTGAGACTAGATCTTGGTCAATACCAGCAACGAAGACTATTGCTGGTATTGGAGTTGTCGTTTTGACTCTTGGTGGAGTTATGGTTTTGGCTGGAGTTGGAGTTTGGGCTTACGCTTTGGTTTGGTCTGGAGCTTGGGCTTGGGCTGGATCTTGGTCTGGGGCTTGGAATTTGACCAGGATTTTAACTCGGACTGTGGTTTGTGCTTGGGCTAGTACTTTGGCTAGCGGTGTTTTACTAGGGGTTTTGGTCTTGACTATGCCTTGGGTTGAGATTTGGGTTGAAATTTTAGTTTGGTTCGTGGTTCTTGGTTGGTCTGTGACTTCGCTTTTAGGAGTCGTTGGAGTTTTAGCTCTAACTTGGGCTGTGGTGGAAGATGAATTACCCAAGTCAATTAGCCAGTTTCACACTTTTCTCATTTTGGCTTTGACTTCTTTATCAGGAATGGGGTTTGGGTGGTTTGCAAATCTAATTAGCCGCTAAGGTTACACCTGTACCAATACTGCATAGGTTTTGGGAGTACTCGTAACAGAAGATGAAACTTTACCTAATGCAGACGCTAGTTGATGTCTAAGCAGCATATAATCTTCGTCATAAAGTTAACCAAGCTTTTACTTAATGTGATCGTCATTATAAATAATTTTACTGACCTTTTAAAGTAGCTTCACCTTACAAAACACTAAATTACAAGGAATCTTCATTTTATGAGTCGAAAAACCTCTAAAGTGTTTAAACAGTCCGGGGTAATTCCGTATCGAGTAAGAAACGGAAAAATCGAAGTCTTACTGATTACGACCCGCAACCGTAAAGGCTGGGTAATTCCAAAAGGGGATATTTCTCATGGAATGAGTCCGCCCGATTCGGCTGCAAAAGAAGCGTGGGAAGAAGCCGGGGTTGTTGGTCAGGTGGATACATTGGAACTTGGTACTTACAAGTATCGCAAACGAGGCAAAACTTACCGGGTCAAGATGTTTTTGTTGTCAGTCGAAACATTGCTGGAAGAGTATCCGGAAGCTTCTCAAAGAAAGCGCCAGTGGCTAAATACAAGAAAAGCCGTCAGACAGGTTAAAAAAGCTCCTCTCAAACGAATCCTCAAGGGGTTGACAAACTAATCAAACTCTGGTTATTGTGCATCTCCATAAAAGACCCTGGCTAGCTTTGATTTATCGGCTTAAGCTCAATTGTGGAAAGATGCTTAACCTCAAATTATACAAATCTTAACCAAGTTTTTGTTGATAATATCTTATTTTTTTGAGAGGCTTACTTGTATCTTATACTAAAATACGATATCCTTATCGGACTATGGGTGTATGCAATGAATAATGTAATACAGCAACTTTCACGTAAATCGACCACAGTCGTAGAGGAACTCCGACCGTACCCTCCGGATACCCCTAAAGGTGAACGCCCTGACAAACGGTGTGGTTCATTTAAGTGAAAGCTGCTGTAGCCAGATTCACAGCCCTTAACAATTGCTGGCTATAGCGTGAAGCATTAGCACCTGTTCATCCATATGTAGTTTTATTGCGTAAGTTGAGGAATAAAAATGCTTGAGGCTATCGCTGTTACTTGGTTATTACTGTTTTTTGGTGACTTCCTTTCTACCTTCTGTTACCACGTACCAGAGCATGTCTTTGGTAGCCTCCACTTACGAACTCACCACTCATGGAAGAAGGACTTCCGCCACTATGCTATCCTGACGTTCAATCCCCAAGTCCTTTTAGATGGTATCCTGGGTGCTTTACCATATCTGCTGGTGGGAATAGTTTTGTGGTCTTTCTCCCCAATCGGTGTGATTTGTGGACTGCTGTTGGGTCAATTTCATGTATGGTGGCGACACATACTGATCTTGGGATGGGAAACTCCAAAGCTAGTCGCTTTTTTGTGCCAGATTTTATTTATTACAACTCCCGAAAGACACTGGCTACACCATCAAAAAACTAATTTAGCCTACGGTGATATTTTCACGTTCTTTGAGCAACCAGCTAAAACTTGGTTGCGCTGGCTACGTCTACTCAGGCTTCATTTAAGGGACTCGCACATTTAGCCTGTTTGTAGTTGCCCTGTCTTCGCTAAAGTGCAACTACAAACGTAGTGTAAGTGTTCATGAGAACATAATATCACACTTCCTCGCAATCCCCTTCTATGTACTCATAAGAGGAGTAGTTCAATGCTCTTTTAGCTGGAACTGGAAGAAATTTGCGGTAAAGCAAGTACAGATAGATGAAGAGCAAACTCACTAAAACCAGCAGCATGATGCCCAGAATTGTTCCATATGCCTTTGTCTGCCACCATGACCTATTTAGCCTTGCTGCAAATATCTGTACAGGGTTCCTCCACACGCGGAAAGAATTTTCCCCTTGAGATTGACTGTTTTCGATCATGGAGGACTCTCCTGTCTTCAGTTGCACAGTTGCCATTCTGACTACTCCTGATTAGAATAAAATACGATAATTGTATCGAGATACTGTATATTATAAGATTATGACACAGTCTACCCAAGGAGGCAATTGAGAACTCCAAACGCTAACGCATGGAGTCCCAGTTGCACCTTGAAGCCCCTAGCACCCAAATAGAGATGAGAGATACAATCACTGTATATATCTGGCTTCCTAAGGATTTCTTAGGGCATGTTTCCATGCAGGTAGGCTCAGAAACTTATATCAGCTTTTGGCCAAACGAGGACATGATGAATCTTTCCCCTAGCGAGACTTTTGACGATAAAAGTCAGAGGAAAAATAAAAATCTTAAGAAATGGGTGGCTGAGTATTTTATTTACACTACATGTGATGATTATGATGAAGATTGTTTTGTTTTAGGTAAAGCTGGGTCTAAGAGAGAGGCAGACGGTAAAGTGGAGTTATTTAACCTTCCACAAGAGCCTATTAAAACATTTTGGAGAGAATTTCAAACTAATCAACCTTCTTACCATTTGATAAAAAGGAACTGTGCTTCAGTAGTTGCAGAGGCTATTAATGAAGGTTGGAGAGCTTATGTTTCTGACAAAAAAACAACAAATAATTTCTTAAGAGTTTTTGAAACGGCAGTAGAATATATAGATAATGATGTGGAAGCTTTAAGCTTCATTACCGCTGCGTTTAATCTAGGTAGATTGCTTTTTTGGTCTCCTAAACAAGTTTGGCATTACGCAGAAATGGTCAAAAAATTAACAGAATGAAAATGATTCAACGGAGAAATTGATTAACTTGAAATGGCACCAAATAGTTCTGGGCTTAAGCTGCTTGCTACTGATTATTGCCTGTAACAATTCTTATCCTACAACCCCAACCTCCGGGACTAAATCTCTGAAGGTGGCAACAGATCCCACTTTTATCCCCTTTGAAATCCAAACGGCTAACGGTAAGTTGGAAGGCTTTGATATTGACTTAATAAATGCGATCGCCTCTGTTGCTGGGTTTACAGTTCAGTTTGAAAGCCTTCCTTTTGATGGTATGATCTCTAGTTTACAAGCTAAGAGAGTTGATGCAGCAATTAGTGGGATCACAATTACCACCGAACGTCTCAAGACAATTTCCTTTTCACGACCTTATCTGAAAGCCGGACTGGCGATCGCTGTCAGAGAAGATACTCAAGACATAAAAGACTTCAACAGTCTCCAAGGTAAAAAAATTGCTGTGCAAATTGGCACACCTGGGGCAAATATAGCAAAAACCATCTTGAATGCCAAAATTAGCACGTTTAATACTGGGCCTGAGTTCTTCCAAGACTTACTTAATGGTAATGTCGATGCTGTCTTTTGCGATGCTTTCGCGACTCTGTACGCGATTAAAATCGGCAATCTTAAAGGAATCAAAGTTGTTAGCAATCTGCTTACAGAGGAATACTACGGCATTGCTACACCTAAAGACTCTCCCTACCTGGATGTCATTAACAAAGGCATAGCCACTTTATTTTCTGATGGGACTTATAAAAGAATTTACCAGAAATGGTTCAACGCTGTACCGCCTGAATTGTGAAAGAGGGAGCAGGGAGCAGTAATCAATAAGTCTTCTAATCTTGTGAGTTGCTTTCCAACGCTGAAACCATAACGGGTTGTTGATACAGCGGTACTGTGAATGTGACTGTTGAGCCAAGCCCTTCGCCTAAACTATAGAAATTCACTTCACCACCCATTGCTTCTACCAGCTTCTGGGAGATTGCCAATCCCAAGCCAGTACCGCCGTACTGGCGAGTTCGGGAGCTATCAACCTGAGAAAATAATTGAAACAGTTTATCTTGTTTATCTAAGGAAACACCAATACCTGTATCTGCCACACGTACTCTCACCATGCCAGGAAATGGTTGGTCTTGAAATATGACCTTTTTGCGAACGACATCAGCAGTGACAGTTACGCCGCCTTCATGGGTAAACTTGATCGCGTTACCCACTAGATTTAGCATGACTTGTTTGAGGCGCTGATAATCGCCGTGTACAATAATTTCATCACAGGTGTCAGGCATTTGTAAACAGAAGCTCAGCTTTCTGCCGTCCGCCTGAGGACGCATAAAATTTTCTACATCACTGAATAGCTCATCTAGTTTGACAGATCGCAACTCCAGTTCCATTTTGCCTGCTTCGATTCTGGCAATGTCTAAGATATCGTTGATAATATCGAGCAGGTAAATCGATGATTTGTGAGCTTCTTGGAGAAATTGGTTTTGTTCCTCTGGATCGTCTGCCATACCCTCCAAAATCAGCTTTAAAAATCCGATAATGCCGTTCAGTGGCGTTCGTAGTTCATGGGTCACGTTAGCCAGAAACTCTCTAATGTGGCGGGTGGCTTCTTCGGCTTGTTGACCTGCTGCTTCCAGTTCTTTGTATAAAGTGGCGTGGGCGATCGCTGTTCCCAGCTGATCGGCGACATCTTTTGCTAGTTCTAGTTCATCTGC
This sequence comes from uncultured cyanobacterium, assembly GCA_903903925.1. GTDB lineage: Bacteria > Cyanobacteriota > Cyanobacteriia > Cyanobacteriales > Nostocaceae > Stigonema. The sequence goes on along the minus strand of CAIVAU010000022.1, from coordinate 34,106 downwards.
TGTGACTCCGTAGCATTCAGAACCCAGAGTCACGGCAATTAATCCATTGGGTTGGTCTTGGTGGCAAGTTGCAACCACCAACATTTTCTGCTGCTCAAACTGAGGATGTTGAGCATTTTCCACTAAAATTGGTTCTAGAGTAGTTAACGCCTGAGCAAAAGTAGGCTCAGAATCTATTTCTATTTCTAAGCCAAGGACTGAGCTGACTGCTGGTTCGTGATACTCTGCTATCACCTGCACTTTTGAGCTAGAGGGTTCGTAAGGACAGATAATACAGCGCTCTATTAACAGCGCTTTGCCCAAATTATCTACTGTTTGTTGCCAAATAATGTCTAAATCCAACGTGCGCCGAATGTTTCTGGTAATTTTATTTACCTGCTTTCGGTGTTGCTGTGAACGTAAAGCTAAATTTAGCTGTGTAGGCGTTTTTGTTGCCACGTTCACTTTTGTTCTGCTAACTGTAGATTGCAGCAGCCTTCCCATCACCAACACGGTTGTCGCGACGCTTCCCAATGTCGGCATTATTGGACTAATCACCAACTCCAACTCATACAACTTCTCAGCGCAGCTAAACCAGCACTGACATCTTTCAGGGAGCAAACTTGTCAAAACCCGCTGCAATCGTTCTAAATAAGTATTTTTGTCCACTGGGACAAAAATGTATTCTCCATTCAGACTCTCAACTATTTGCTCAGGGTTCAACCCCAGGCTATCGCTTTTTTGCCAATAAAAAGTTAAGTAACGCCCTGTTCCATCTTGCGTGTACACCAACTCGGCTCCTAAATTTGCCCATAAGCCATAAGTTTTTCTGGCAGTAGTTCGATTATTTTTTGACACAATATTTGGCTGTTGGGAATCAGCAGTGATACTCATGACTTGAGTTGGATAAACAGATGGTAACCCACAAAATTTTTACAAATCGCTGCCAAAAGTTTGGCATAAATTTTTACAGATTGAGCAGAGTTCATGGGCGGTTTTTCGTTTTACGGGAATAAAGCCCGAAAAAATTTACATTTTTTAATCCTCCATTTATAACTTAATTTTTAGCTTAATCGTTCCATTCACCCCGAGGTGGTAAAGGTTTGCGTATTGGTGTGCGCGTTAGTTCATCATCTCTTGGCGACTCACCCCTTAACCATTGGCGGATCGCCACTTCAATGACTTTACTAGGGTCATTGGTTAAATGTCTAATTTGTTCTACTAGCTCAGAGTCCAGATGAATAGCAATTTCCACCTTATCAGCTAGTCTTTGTTCGGCATCGGTAGCTTGATCTTTCATAGTAATAACCTGGTATGGGGGAAACTCAGTCCCGCCGCGTTGTACTAGTACCAGAAGACATCTGTACTGGAGGAAGGAAAGCTTATTGTATAAGCTTTTTCAACTGGATAGTTATTTCCGCCATCTACACTCGTCGTCTGTACTTTGCTTTGCACTTCTTGATGTTTATTGTACGCTCCTATGTGGTGAATACTAGAAGCTAACGATAGACCTTTATAGATTTACACATAATTAGGGGAGTCGGGGGATTGGGGATTGGGGACTGGCGATTGGGGATTGGGAAGAAGTCCCCAGTTACCAGTCCCTTATCCAATTATCGAAGAAAGCATTAAAATACGTTAAGGATACTGCTCTTTTAACCTTGGTTGCTGCTAAAGCTCTAAAAAGTATATGACTGACGTTCCTGCGGCTCGCATTCGCAATTTTTGTATTATTGCTCATATAGACCATGGCAAATCCACCCTTGCTGATCGCTTGCTGCAAGTTACTGGTACGGTGGAAGATCGGCAAATGAAGGAACAGTTCCTTGACAACATGGATCTGGAACGGGAGCGGGGGATTACAATTAAGCTGCAAGCCGCCCGAATGAACTACAAGGCAAAAGATGGTCAGCAGTACGTGCTGAATCTCATTGATACACCTGGACATGTAGACTTTTCCTATGAGGTGTCCCGCAGTCTTGCCGCTTGCGAAGGTGCATTATTGGTAGTAGATGCTTCTCAGGGTGTAGAGGCGCAAACCCTAGCAAACGTCTATTTAGCCTTAGAACATAACCTAGAAATTATCCCGGTTTTGAATAAAATTGATTTGCCGGGAGCAGAACCAGAACGAGTCATCAGCGAAATCGAAGAAATTATCGGTTTAGATTGTAGCGGTGCAATCCTTGCCTCTGCTAAAGAAGGAATTGGCATTGATGAAATTTTGGAAACAATTGTGGAACGTGTCCCACCACCACGAAACACGATCAAAGAACCTTTACGGGCATTAATTTTTGATAGCTACTACGACAGCTACCGGGGGGTGATTGTGTATTTTAGGGTAATGGATGGCACTTTAAAGAAGGGCGATCGCATTTACCTGATGATCTCTGGCAAGGAATACGAAATTGACGAACTTGGGGTACTCTCTCCTACTCAAAAGCAAGTTGAGGAACTGCATGCAGGAGAAGTAGGTTATCTAGCAGCAGCAATTAAAGCTGTAGCGGATGCACGGGTGGGAGATACGATTACCCTCTCGAAAGCTAAAGCGGCTGAACCTTTGCCAGGTTATACCGAAGCTAACCCAATGGTGTTCTGCGGGATGTTTCCCATCGATGCTGACCAATTTGAAGACTTGCGGGAAGCCCTACAAAAACTGGAACTCAACGACGCAGCCTTGCACTATGAACCAGAAACTTCCAGTGCGATGGGGTTTGGCTTCCGTTGTGGTTTCTTAGGCTTGCTGCACATGGAAATTGTGCAGGAACGTCTAGAGCGAGAGTACAATTTGGACTTAATTATTACAGCGCCCTCCGTGGTTTACCGGGTAACAACCAACAAGGGTGAGGTCCTTTACATCGACAACCCTAGTCACTTACCGTCTCCTAACGAACGGGAGAAAATTGAAGAACCCTATGTCAAGGTAGATATGATTACACCGGAAACTTACGTCGGCACCTTGATGGAGTTGGCGCAAAATCGGCGTGGTGTCTTTAAGGACATGAAATATCTTGCCAAGGGACGCACGACACTGACTTACGAGTTACCCTTGGCAGAAGTGGTCACCGACTTCTTTGACCAGATGAAGTCTCGGACAAGGGGTTACGCCAGTATGGAATATCACCTGATTGGCTACCAAGAAAATCCTCTCGTCAAGCTGGATATTATGATCAATGGTGACCCAGTGGATTCCTTGGCAATGATTGTCCACCGAGATAAAGCTTACAACGTCGGACGGGCAATGGCGGAAAAACTGAAAGAACTGATTCCCCGCCATCAATTTAAAGTGCCAATACAAGCCTCTATTGGGAGTAAAGTTATTGCCAGTGAACACATCCCTGCCCTGAGGAAAGACGTGCTTGCCAAGTGCTACGGTGGTGATATCAGCCGCAAGAAGAAACTTTTGCAGAAGCAGGCGAAAGGTAAAAAACGGATGAAATCTGTAGGTACGGTAGATGTACCGCAGGAAGCTTTTATGGCAGTGCTGCGTTTGGATCAAGAATAACAGGTTAAGGGGGAAAGATGTAATTTCAAGGCTTTCCCCTTTAACTTAACCCGCCTTAAAAATATACGGACTTGTCAAATTATCCAACTGCTGCACCAGAAGACTGAGGAACAAGCCCACATCTGTGACCACACCAACTGATTCGATCGAACCGCGATCGCTTAACTTGGTCACCACAGCCGGATTGATATCCACACACACTATCTTCACCCCAGCAGGAGTCATATTGCCTACACCAATAGAGTGCAGCATACTAGATAGCATCAAAACCATATCTGCACCCTGAAGTAACTCGGCGTATTCAGTTTGTGCTTTGATCAGATCCATCTGAGTATCAGGCAAAGGACCATCATCGCGAATGGAACCAGCAAGGCAGAAAGGAATATGATTGCGGACGCACTCGTACATCACGCCACTCTGAATCACCCCAGCCTCGACAGCTTTAGCAATGCTACCGTAGCGGCAGATGGTGTTAATCACCTTCAGGTGATGACGGTGTCCACCACGTACTGCGATCCCCCGTTGCATGTCCATACCTAGGGAAGTACCCATGATTGCTTGCTCAATATCGTGAACTGCGATCGCATTCCCAGCCAACAATGCCTGCACGTATCCTTCTCTCATCAGTTGTGCTAGGTGATCACCGCCGCCTGTGTGAATCACCACTGGTCCCGCTGTGACAACTACTTTACCTCCAGTATCACGGATTTTACGTAACTCCCAAGCCACCTGTTCAACGACTAATTCCACGCGCCGCTCACTGGAAACACCCGCTGACATAAAGCTAAATTCCTGGCTGTTGCGTTGTTCGCGTGATTCTGTTTTGCGAATGGTGCGTATACCTTGCACATCCACAACCACGTGGTCTCCCACTTCTAAATTGCGTAATATTTTACACTGTGCTAGTACGCCATTGGGAGTTTGAGTAATCGCGAGTGCTCCGTCCATCCGCTGATTTTGCACCTTCACCCACTCACCATTCAGCCGCACCTCAGTAGGATAAATTGTGGTAACGTAGAAATCATCGGGAGCGACTCCATCCTCAGTCACAGCTTCCAGCTTAGCATCTCGCTCATCTTCGGGTAGATCCACTGCACCCAAATCAATGAGATAAGTTATAATACTTTCCATCACCTCATGGGAAGGAGCTGACACCTTCACCTCAGCCGCTGAAGTACTTTGCCTCTGCTCTCCTAAAAGGAAATTCAAGACCTGGAAGCTACCGCCGTTATCAATAATCAAATCTAGCGCACGGTTAATCAAACCCGAGTCAAGCAAGTGTCCTTCTATTCGCAGAATACGACTTTCTACCGACACATTCGCGTGGACTTCTTCTCGTACTGGTTCTGTCACCCTCAGCGTTAGGCATTTAGCCGCACCACCCGCTTTGAGAAATTCGTTCAGCGGCGTTTCAATAACTTGGAATCCAGCATCTGCAAGATGTGCTTTTAGATCTTCACTCGTCTTATTCATGACGACGATGTGATCTATATTCACCGCATTACAGGCGAAGTTCACTGCGTCCGCTTCTGCGATCGCTATCCGCTTTTGTTGTGTTACCCGCATTTCAATTAAGCGGTTGGAGTAGGAATCAAACGCGGATGGATAGTACAGCAAATAGCCGTTTTTTAGGGGACAGAAGCAAGTATCAAGGTGATAGAAGCGCTCATCTATCAGACGCAACGACAACACCTCTATATCCAACCATTTTGCCAGGTAGGGGTGAGCATCTAATTCTGAGCGGAAGCCGTATCCAGCCCACAACCAGCGTCCTTCCCGATCCAGCAGTGCATCTCCTGCACCTTCAAAGGGTAAGTCTTTGGGTAATTCATGAACTGTATACCCATTTTCTTCAAACCACTGCTTGAAGTAAGGCTCCTCTCCCTGACGCTCTTTGTGTAAAAAGCGACTAAGGACAACGGTCTTCCCCAAGACTAAGCCCGCGTTAGCAGTAAACACCATATCAGGCCAACCTTTCTGCGGTTTCACCAAGTCTACAATCGCATGTTTTTTGAGAATGTGGTGCAGCTGTTCCCATTGCTCGACGGCGCGATCTCGTGATGACTTATGAATATTCCCCTCCATCCAGGGATTAATCACATAATCTACATCGTAGTGGTCAGGGGGACACATCAAAAAGCTGATCTGAGAAGTCATAGAAATATCACACGTATTTATAAATGCAATCAGTCTTTATTTGGATACAGATTTTCGCTAATCTGATTCTGTAAAATGTGCTACCAAATTTCTAACTTTTGACAGTTGAACACAGTACAAAGACTCTTATTGTATTCTATTATTGTTTTCTCGGTTGAAGAATATATAAATTTTTTTTAAAGGGAGGGGGAACGCCGCCCCTACTCCTGACACCGCCACAAATACCAAGAGGCGATCGTGCAATAGGGTTTCCAGTTTTGCCCTAAATGTTGCACAGTCTTTTTGTCAGGCAATTCGGGCAGAGAGTAAACTCGGCGAATCCCAGATCGAATACCCAGGTCATCAACAGGTAGCACATCCCATCGATGTAAACGGAAGATCAGTAACATTTGCACTGTCCAACATCCAATTCCTTTGACTTGTGTCAGGGTCTTAATAATGGCTTCGTCCTCCATCGCCTCTAGATCAGTCAAAGTCGGCAACCCATCTAGTATCTTCTGGGCTAAGTCTTTCAAATAGACAATTTTGGGACGGGAGATTCCTACCTCTCGCAAACTTTCATCTGACGTGTTGAGGATATCTTGTGGGGTTGGAAAGGGTTTGTCAGCATAAAGCTGAAGAAACCTGTGATGAATTGCAGCAGCGGCTTTGCCGGAAAGCTGCTGGTAGAGAATCGCCCTAGACAGGGAAAATAGTAAGTCTCCAGTCTGCTGCACCTGGTCAAGTTTGCAGGACCCGACTTGCTCAATAACAGATGCCATGATGGGATCTGATTTTTTAAGTACAGCAACAGCAACGGAATAGTCCATTTTTAAAGGTGTTCACAACTCACCAAGTTGATAACAGCGAGGGCAGGTTGCGATATTGAGCGCAATCAAGTCGCTGATGAATTAGTACATCCATCCGTCAAAGCTGCCTTGAGTACATCGTGACAATTTTTGCTGCACTTTACACAGATGAGGATATGTCAGCTGCCAAACTAGGTTGCAGATTGTAGTATTGGTTGTAATTTCAGCAGGCGATCGCCCGCCGTCGCCAAAGTTTCTGGCTTCTTACTAAAACAGAACCGGATCAAATCTTTACCCGCCTCTGGTTGAGAGAAAAAGCTGGAACCAGGAACGACTGCAACTCCAATCTCTTTAATGAGATTTTCGGTAAATTCCACATCGTTTTTGTATCCAAAATGAGCTATGTTAGCAAATATATAGTATGCTCCTTGAGGAACAAAATAGGGAATCCCGACTTGATCTAAGGTTTGGAGCATACTGTCTCGCTTTTCCTGATAAAGCTTTGCCAGTTCGTTGTAATAGCTTTTGGGAAGTTGCATCGCCGCGACTCCAGCCCTTTGCAAAGGTGCGGGAGCCCCCACAGTGAGAAAGTCGTGGACTTTGCGAATTGCCCCAGTCAATTCTGGATTTGCTAGGATGTAGCCAACTCGCCATCCAGTCACACTGTAGGTTTTAGAAAGACCGTTGATGGTAATGGTACGTTCCTCCATTCCTGGCAGGGTAGCTATTGCTACGTGTTCAACACCGTCATAGAGAATATGTTCGTAGATTTCATCAGTATATGCTAGCACATCCCACTTTTGGCAAAGTTCAGCAATTAGGGTGAGTTCCTCACGGGTGAACACTTTTCCAGTAGGGTTATGGGGCGTGTTGATAATAATAGCTTTTGTGCGTTCGTTGAATGCTTGCTGCAATTCGGCTTCATCAAACGTCCAGTGAGGCGGATGTAGCGATACATAACGAGGGGTTGCACTCGCTAAGATCGCATCGGGACCGTAGTTTTCATAATACGGTTCAAATACAATCACTTCCTCACCAGGATCAACAGTAGCAAGCATCACCGCCGCCATTGCTTCGGTGGAACCACAGGTGACAGTAATCTGCTGTTCTGGGTCAATATTTAAACCAAGATACCACCGGACTTTTTCGGCGAGGGCGTGACGGAAGGAGCGATCGCCCCAAGTAATAGCATACTGATTGACATCTGCCTCAATTGCCTCACAGGCTGCCCGTTTTAATTCTGGTGGGCAGGGAAAATCGGGAAACCCTTGAGCTAAATTCACGGCATTATATTTCAGTGCTAATCTAGTCATTTCTCGAATGACAGACTCTGTGAACTGGTTTGCTTTCAGTGAAGTTTTCTGCTTGTATACTTGAGTCACCCCTATACCTCCGCTGTGATAAAATCCGGAAAACCAGTATGTTTACCGTATCTTCCAGCCTTTGAGTATAGCAGATCCCCTACACATCTGAGACGGAGTGTCAAGACGGGCAGCTTTTTTTAGTATAACTCGAAAAAATTCACAAATTGCCTCTTCAGATCGTCTTATTTACAGAACTGATCGCTTTCAGGTCGCTTCTGACATCGCTAAAATGCTGACTAAAATGGTGAAAACCCAGTCATAGCTGGGGTTTCACCATTCATAACTTTACGTAAAAACTAACGAACAGCATGATACATCTGCAAAGCATCCTGAACCTCTTGACGAGCAGGATAAGGTAAGTGTCGAGCAAGAGCATCACAATAAACTTGTACTGCATCTGTGACATCTCCCAAGCCCAACAACACTCTTCCTTGCCAGTAACAGGCAGTTGTGGGGTTAAACTCCATCAGAACTTTGGTATAGTGTAACGCCTCTTGCAGCCAGCGCCGACTACTAGCTTCTTCACCTAGGGCTTGATAACTCTCCCCTAGCCACACAGATGCTGACACCGATTGTAAATCGCCTCCCTGGTGCGATAAGCCGAAGGCTTGACGCGAATCAATCAACCTCTGCCATCCCTTCTCTAGTGCGGCGATCGCCTTTTGATGTCTCCCAGCAAGAGCAAGTACCCGACCATAACGAAACCAAGCATGGGCTAACTGAGGCTCAAGTTGTGATCCAGTAGCAGCAATCATGCAACCTTGCTCTATATCTTGAAAGTTTTCTACTAAGACTCGCCCGACACTGACCCAGACACTCCAGTATTGAGGAAAACGCTCCAGCATCTGCTTGAGTAAAGAGGTGGGAGAGGTTAACTCTAATTCCTCCAATCTCTGAGCACTCGGCAAAATCTCGCACAGCGCTTGATAGATTTTGCGATCGCTCTGGTACAGTCTATGAGCTTTCAGAATCGCCTCAGCAGCAGTTTCTGAATTGCCTGTCTGGAAGAGACACTGAGCATAGTGATACCAACCACTGGGATTGTTGGGATGCTGCTCTGTGAACTTTTGCAACACAACCACCCCTTTTTCCCATTCACCTCGACAACTGTGATGTAGGGACAAAACCTGATGAACGTTAGCAGAATCAGGAGCTAAGTCTAAAGCATCTCGAATAAGTCGTTTTGTCTGTTTCCCAGCTTCACCTGACACTAATCCTTGATGACAGCGATGAGCCGCTAGCTTTTGCAGAGTATGGCAATTGGTGCTGAGCTTTAAAGCTAACTCCAGTCGGCGCTGTGCTTCCTGAAATTGACCTGTAGCTAACAAAGGTTCATAACTATGATTCAAGGCAAGAACGTCATTTGGGTTGAGAGATAAAATGGTATCAAAGGCACGTAGGGCAGCATCAAAGGATTGTGTTTCTAAGTGAAGCTGCGCTAGGGGATGCCAGTGAGATGGGTTATCAGGTTCTATGGAGACCGCAGACTCGAACAACCTCAGGGCTTGCTGTGGCAGATCCTGACAGATTGCGATTAATCCATTCAAATGGTGCTGAGTGGCAACATTGCAGGATAATCTTAAAGCGCTTTGATAAACTGCGATCGCCTCTGGGTTTCTTCCCATCAGGGACAGAATTTTCCCCAGATGCAACTGCACCTCCATCAATTGAGGCTGGCGCTGAAGAACTTGCCGATATTCTTCTACCGCCTGTTGCCAATTTCCCAGACTGTACAACAGTTCAGCTAGTTCTAAACGCTTCTTCCATCCTGAAGGATAATGTTTCACGTAATTAGTCAGCGTTTTCAGCTTCTGGGTGTATCGGGTAGGTTTATCATTTAAGATTAAGTGAGCATTCAGATCCACTCCAGAAGAGTGGGTGAACTTGACCACGCATGTGAAAGTGTTTCGAGACATGTCGCAGTGACCCTATAATTGATTTTACCTGGTATACATTCCAACTTCGTTAGGGTTTCTAAAGTAGAGCTTTCCTCAAGCCCTCTGATGAAGGTCGCAGAAAAATCCTCCTGATCAGTGGCTTTTCCCTCTTGCAGGTGCTTGGAAGAGGCATTTAAAGGAGGAAGGAAAAAGTTATTCTCTCCAGAAAAATACTTATTCAATTGCTGTTGCAGAATACTTCGCCCTAGCTGCACTCGTTTGCGTATATTATCAGTAGTAAGAGCCAGTTGTTGAGCAATCTCTTGATATGACATGTCCTGATAGTGGCGCAGGATAAATGGAGTACGCAATTTGGCTGGAAGGGTGCCAATGGCACTGCGTATGTACCCATCCCTCTCGGATTCAAGCAGGCTTAACTCTGGAGATGGGACGTTGGAATCAACCATATCCTCTACTTCAGCAATTATTTTCACCATTTTGATCCGCTCTCGATGCATATCCATGCAGAGGTTATAGGTAAGCCGAGTCATCCATGCTTTGGTATTGACAATATTCTCACCGTAATCTTGCCATTTTTCCCAAGCTTTGATAGATGCTCGACTGAGTGCGTCTTCAGCATCTGTCTGGTTCCCCCCCATCCAAGTGAGGCAGCGCTGATAAAGATAATTTTGATAGTGTAGCCATAACTTCCAGAAGTCTGCACGCTGATTTTGAGCAAGACATATCGGTTCAGAGGGCTTCTCTAATTTCACTTCTATTTCGGCTTTTTCGCCAAGGAAAGAGCTATTTTCGTGGTCATCTGTCTTATGGGTAGATTGTTCTAGATATAACATTAGGTCTTTCAACTATTTTTCCTAATATTTCGAGGCACATCTAGTATACGGTTATACGCTTTTCCATGTAAATTAATTTACGATTTAGAAGTATAATATAACACTGGTACGGTGGATGTATAAATAAACATACCATTTAAAACGGCGCAAAAGCCCATTAAGCATCTAAAACATATATAAAAATACCAATGTTTGCCAAACTCAAGCCAGCCTATAGGCGATTATCGTTTGCTTTGTTGGGAGTCGCTTCACCTTGAGATTTGATTCAAAATAAACACTATTCTACCCCCTTTAATATCGGTCGAGCTATCGAATTGCAAGGATTTAAAATTGAAGATAGTGAACCTTTATTCATGCCAAAATCTATATCCACATCAAATTTATTGAACCACAGAGGCACAGAGAACACAGAGAGTCGAAAAATTCTTGGACAAAAATTTTACCCACTTTGAAAGGGCTAGTCCTACCTACAAGATCAGGCGATCGCCCCTCTCTTCACACTCGAAGAAGTAATTTTCCAAGGATTTATGGAATTAGTTGAACGGGATTGCGTGGCCTTGTAGTGGTATAATGTTCTGCCAAAATTCTAGGTAGATTTAGACAGTTTCCATGTTTCCATGAGCCTTATTTTGAAAGTTTGAAGAAATATTCTCAAGGTATTGACAGGAAGCTATGAGTATTAGATATTACTAGTAGCCTAAATATTCTGACCTTTGCGGCGATTAGTTGCAGAACGGATAAAGAGGTAGAAGATATTATCCTGGGTTATGGTATTCATTTTGATCCCAAGCTGGCTATTAGTCGAGCTTTAACGGAGGTTGACCAATCGTAGCATATTTTATTTGACTGCGCCTCTTGGCGCGTCGCATTCATGAGGGCAGTTGGGTGGGCGGGTTTCCCGACTTGAGCAAACTGCCCGTCCTACGCCTGTTCGCGTTACGATTACTAGTTTTTTCACTCTTAATCTTAAATTATGAATTTTAATTTAGATAAGGCAATAGAAATCGCTAATCGAGCAGTCTTGACAAAGTTCTATAGAAATTTAACTGATATTGAAATAATTGTAATTAAAGGAGCTTGTGAACGAGAAGGATATGATAAAATTGCGGCTAAAAATAAGTATGCAACAAGCTATATTAGTCAAGATGTCGCACCCAAACTTTGGAAAATACTAACAGAAGCTTTAGGAGAAAAAGTTAAGAAAAGTAATTTCCAGGAAGCTCTAAAACGATTTATGAATAAGCAATTCATAGATGAATATTGCTTGGCAAGCCCACAATTAATCACGATTAATAATCTAAAGTGCAATGGTAAGCTAAAAAAATCACCATCTCCAACCTATTTCAGCCCAGACAAACAATATCTTGCGACTTCCGAATTGTATGTGGAGCGTTTTGCTATTGAATTTCTCTGCTATGAAATCCTGTTGCAACCTGGTTCTCTAATTCGGGTAAAAGCATCTAAATTAATGGGTAAAACTTCACTCATGGAACGGGTATTAGCTAAGATAGGGAAGGAGGGCTATCGTAGAGTCAGTTTAAGTTTAGAGATGGCAGATCGGCAAACTCATCTGACTAACCTAAATAAATTTTTGCGTTGGTTCTGCCTCAATCTTAGCCGAGAACTTAAGTTACCCAATCAGTTAGATCAATATTGGGATGAAGAGGGTATGGGCGCTAAGGTAAGTTGCACAACTTATTTAGAAGAATACCTCTTGGCAGCGGAAGAGAGTCCTCTCGTTTTATACTTGGATGATGTGGATGCGCTTTTCCCTTATCCTGAAGTCTATGAAGATTTTTTTGGGTTGTTGCGTTCTTGGTATGAGAAAGCGAGAACTCGGTTAAATTGGAAAAAGTTGCGATTAGCGATCGCTCATGCTACAGATGTTTATATTCGCCTGAATATTAATCAATCACCCTTTAATGTGGGATTACCCATAGAGTTACCAGAATTAACTCAAGAAGAAGTTCAGGTATTTGCCCAACAATATGGATTAGCGGAAGATTCATCTTTAGTAGATTCCTTAATGCAACTGGTAGGCGGTCATCCTTATTTGTTGCAGCAGGCATTCTCTCACCTGAAAATTTACCCAGATATGACCCTAGAAAAATTGTTGGCAGAGGCTTCCACAGATGCGGGTATTTATCGTCATCATTTGCGGGAATATTGGTTGAGCTTGCAATATGAACCGACATTAATGACAGCTTTTCAAGCGGTGATTCATTCTCCTAAGCCTGTGCGGGTGGAACCAATATCAGCTTATCAGTTGCAAAGTATGGGTTTGGTGAAGCTTATAGGTAATGAAGTAGAACCGCGTTGTCAGTTATATCATAATTATTTTAAAGGGGTATTTGAGGTTGATCTGAGTCGGAAATAGGGGCTAAAGACTGTACCTTCGCTCCCGCATGTCAGGTTGATTAGCTTCTGAGTATAGCAGATCCCCTATATCAATCGGTTACCAGACGTGGTCTGCTGCCAGGAATTGACTACAATCCGTTCGTGTTGTGGTATGATATGTATAGGTAACAGGCTTTTAAAAGTGAATACCAATCTCATATCCAGAATTTAATCCGGGAAATTGGCTCGAATGAGGAAAAAGTGTCAAAAAATTGGCATAATAGCTAGTATGCAATCAATAGAAACATTTAATACTCAACGCCTATTTGCCGAACGCCTGCAAGCTAAGCATTTTGGGGATTTTTGCCGGATGCATCAAGATCCCAAAGTTATGGCTACTCTGACAGCCCACGGTGGCGTTCTTTCTGACAATGAGACACGGCAAGTTCTCCAGAAAAACCTGGAACATTGGGATCGTTATGGATTTGGGTTGTGGGTGTTTCGAGACAATGTAGACGGTCAATTGGTCGGTCGCGGCGGTTTAAGGAAAACTTATCTGGGCGGTAACCATGAAGTGGAGTTAGCGTATGCCCTGATGTCCGAATTTTGGGGTAAAGGATTGGCGACTGAGATGGGTGAAGCAATCTTGAAGGTGGGTTTTGAGCAACTTGAGTTACCAGATGTGGTTTGCTTTACTCTAACAACCAACCTTGCATCGCAGCGAGTCATGGAGAAACTAGGATTCAAATATGAACGCAATATTGTCCACGTTGGTCTACCCCACGTGTTTTACCGCTTAAATGCTTCTGCAGTTCAAAAAGTATTGGATACATAGTATAGATGGCTCTTGTCTATTGTGGTAACGAGTAGCAGGTGACGGGTAAGCTAGAGGTGTTGAGCGCCAATGACTGCTCGCTATAAAGGAGTTATCTTCATGAACCAGATCAATCGGGTTGCGATCGTTGGCGGAACCCACGGGAATGAATTCATCGGAGCATACCTGATCAAAAAGTTTGACCAGTTTCCTCACGTGATTCAGCGACCTAGTTTTGAAACTCTAACATTATTAGCTAATCCCAAAGCTTTTAAGGAAGGTAGGCGTTACATTGACAAGGACTTGAATCGTTGCTTTAAAAGTCAAAACCTGCAAGATCCGATGCTCTCAAGTTATGAAGAGACTCGGGCAAAAGCTATTTACCAACTGCTGGGACTGCAAGGTAAATCCCAGATAGATGTGATTGTGGATTTGCATACTACAACTGCAAACATGGGACTAAGCATTATGCTAGGTAACCAATGTCCTTCTAATCTTCGGTTAGCTGCCTATCTGAACTCAATTAATCCCCTAGTGAAGGTTTGTTGGACAGAACCCCATCAAGAAAGTACTTTACTCCGTTCCCTCTGCGAGTTTGGTTTTGTGATTGAGGTGGGGCCCGTCCCTCAAGGTGTTCTGAATGCTGAATTGTTTCAGAAAACTGAGGAACTGGTTTATACAATTTTAGATTATTTAGAAGGATGCAATCAAGGTATCATTCCACAGACTCACGACACGTTAACTCTCTATCAATATGTGGGGGTCATTGACTACCCGAGAAATGAACATGGAGAAATTCAGGCAATGATTCACCAAGATCTACAGTATCGGGACTATGAACCTCTTAATCCAGGTGATCCGATATTTCTCACCTTTGATGGTAAAGCGATCGCCTATGAAGGCAAATCAACAGTTTATCCAGTCTTTATTAACGAAGCTGCTTATTATGAAAAAGGCATTGCCATGTGTTTAACTGAAAAACAACAGGTTGCTATTTCATGAGTACAGCATCAAATCGGGTTAGCACTCAGCGATGGATCTAATTTTCGGAAGTGGCAGCGCTGGGGTGCCCATCTCTAAATCTACCTCAAGGATGCTCTATCAATGCCTTGGGAAAGATGCGGCAGATTTGGGGTATTTGGTATAAATTAGACTAGGGAGCAAGTAGATTCTGTAACACTCAATTTTTAAGAAAGCGGTTTTAACTGCCCGCTCGTTTTTCTGACTTGGTCTTTTGGCGTACGGTTTTTCAACGTATCGTGAGATAATATAAGATGAATTTTAAGGCGATTTTGTGGCTATTTCAAGAAACATTTAGCCAATGGAGTCAAGATAAAGCGTCGCGATTAGCGGCAGCTTTGGCTTATTATACGATTTTTTCCATCGCCCCATTACTGATTATTGTCATTGCGATCGCCGGAGCGGTCTTTGGCGAGGATGCGGCAAGGGGTGCAATTGAGAACGAACTTCGCGGTTTAGTGGGTTCTGCTGCAGCGCAAGTCATCCAAACAGCGATTCAAAATGCCAGTAAACCACGACAAGGTACTATCGCCTCTATTATTAGCATAGTTATCCTGCTATTTGGTGCTACTGGCGTATTTACCGAACTGCAAAATGCCATCAATACAATTTGGGACGTACAGCCGAAACCAGGACGGGCTGTGAAAAATATCATTCGCCAACGCTTTTTGTCGTTTGCTATGGTGCTAGGTATTGGCTTTTTGCTCCTCGTTTCTCTTGTGATTAGCGCTGTTTTAGCAGCGCTAGTTAATTACTTTAAAAACATAGTACCAGGTGTCGATTTTCTCTGGCATGTTGTCAACTTTATTCTTGGTTTTGGTGTCACAACTATACTTTTTGGACTGATTTTTAAAGTCCTGCCAGATGTGAAAATCACTTGGAGTGATGTTTTGACTGGGGCTGCACTGACTGCTCTATTGTTCTCTATCGGCAGGTTTCTGTTAGGAGAATATCTAGGTAATAGCAGTTTTGGCTCAACTTACGGAGCAGCTGGTTCAATAGTAGTTCTCTTGGTTTGGGTTTACTATACTGCCCAAATTCTGTTTTTTGGTGCGGAATTTACCCAAGTTTATGCTAAAAAATACGGTTCTCGCATCGTTCCGGATGAGAACGCTATCCCTCTAAATAAGAAAAAGAATTTACAACAGGAGAATAAACTCAACCAAAAGGCTCAAACAAGGAAACAACCGTTATCCTCTAACTGGATCAGTCGCTTAATGCGACGCTTTACACAACCCAAACGTTTAAAACGCAAAAGAGGCGATCGGCAATCTTAAAAAGGTGTGCAGAAAACTCCATTTTTCAGATAGTAAAAATCTACTAATGTCAATTAGCAGACATCCAATTGAGATTGGAGATCTGATTTTTCAGCATTGGATGTAGGCGTAAAGCTGAGCTGGCAGGAAAACAAATTTTTCCTGTAAGCCTTATTCAGCCTTATATTGTAGGAAGTTTAATATTCACCTTGCTACAACTTGCAGCAAAGTAACTTCTGGAACTCAGACAAAAACAACCGCTATATTAGGGTTATTTTTCGTACAGAACTTATTGGGTAAATTTCCACTTCTCTAATGGTACACTTCGTCACTATAGTGACTTAGGAAACGTTTAAGCAACTAAGCCCCAGTACAAACTGGGGCATTTTTTGATTGAAAGAGCATATCTTACTATCAACTTATCGTCTTTGTCTAGAGTGTGAGACAACCATTTACAAAAGAAGGGAGCAGGGAATTAAAGAATCACTTCTTGCTTTTCTCAGTACAATATGACGGTTGTACTCTGTGTTGTGGCGGACTGTGATTGAGCGTTATACCTTGCCCGAAATGGGTGATCTGTGGACTGAGACCTATAAGCTAAAAACTTGGTTGCAAGTGGAAATTGCTGCCTGTGAAGCTCAGGCTGAGTTGGGTTACATTCCAACTGAGGCCGTTGAGGAAATTAAGGCAAAAGCAAATTTTGACCCGAAGCGGGTCCAGGAAATTGAAGCAGAAGTTCGCCACGATGTGGTTGCTTTCTTGACAAATGTGAATGAATATGTAGGTGATGCAGGACGCTATATTCACCTGGGTTTAACCAGTTCTGATGTACTGGATACGGCTTTAGCACTGCAACTCGTCGCCAGTCTTGATGTGTTATTGCAACGCTTGTCAGATTTGATTTATGCCATTCGCCAAAAGGCAACAGAATACCGTCATACGGTGATGGTTGGACGTTCCCATGGAATTCACGCCGAACCGATTACCTTTGGTTTTAAGTTAGCTGGCTGGTTAGCAGAAGTGTTGCGACACCAAGAACGCCTGACAAATCTCCGCGAAACAATTGCAGTTGGGAAGATTTCCGGTGCAGTGGGAACTTATGCCAACGTGGAACCCCGTGTAGAAGCGATCGCTTGCCAAAAACTTGGTCTCAAGCCCGATACGGCATCAACACAAGTGATTTCACGCGATCGCCATGCTGACTATGTCCAACAATTAGCTCTACTGACAGCATCAATCGAACGTTTTGCTGTGGAAATCCGTAATCTACAAAGAACAGACGTTTTGGAAGTTGAAGAATTCTTCTCTAAAGGGCAAAAAGGCTCCTCGGCAATGCCGCACAAGCGAAACCCTATCCGTTCAGAACGTTTAACGGGAATGGCGCGAATTATCCGTTCTCATGCCGTTGCAGCTTTGGAAGATATCGCATTGTGGCACGAACGAGATATTTCCCACAGTTCAGTAGAACGGGTGATTCTTCCAGATACTTGCATTTTGACGCACTTTATGTTATCTGAAATGACTGACTTGGTGAAAAACCTGCTGGTCTATCCTGAAAACATGGAGCGAAATATGAATTGCTACGGTGGCGTTGTGTTCAGCCAGAGCGTGCTACTAGCTTTGGTAGAAAAAGGAATGAGCCGTGAGGAAGCTTATGCAATTGTACAATCGTGCGCCCATACTGCTTGGAATCAGCCCGACGGCAATTTCCACGACTTGATCAGCCTAGATCCTCGTGTCACCCAAAAGCTATCACCAGCAGAAATTGAAGCGTGTTTTGACCCACAACACCATCTTAGGCACTTGGAACAGGTTTATCAAAGACTGGGGATTTGATTGAAGAGGGAGCAGGGAGCAGGGAGCAGGGAGCAGGGGGGCAGGGCGCTCTAAAAAAATTCGTCAAGAGCACAAATCCCCTAATTTTAATGATGAGGATTCCCCTCTTCCCTCTTCCCTCTTCCCTCTTCCCTCTTCCCTGCTCCCTCTTAATTGTTTGACAATTTCTCTTCTATTAATGACCCACTAGCATATATACTGAGAGAGTGGGGGGCAAAATCACCCCCCACCTTTCTAACCTCTAACTTAGAGGTTAGTTATTAGGGTCATCTACGTTTTAACCAGGAACATCTCAACCAGGGTCGTCTGCCATTTTTTAATTCAGGCTTACTTGCATGTAGTCATACTAGAATCATACTATACTTTGTCGTTTTTTGTGTCATTTTTTCGTGTAAATTTGTCTGGCAATAATGTCTGACAATCTAGAGGTGATGAGAGAAAATAAAGACAAGAATGATATCCATACTTTAAAAAATGACAGACAGAAGACGCTCTGATGATTACAAGCAAATTAGCGGCTATGTTCCGGTAGATCTGGCACGGGAATTCAAAAGCATTTGCGCTCGCGAAGGGGTGTCCCAAAGTGACGCAATAGAAGAGATGCTTCGTGAGTGGATCACCAAAAGAACAGATGCCAACGGTGCAAAACCTGAGCAAGTTCCTCTAAAAACAATTGCTGATTTGGTTCGGGCTAACATGACAAAAATGAAGCGCTCTGGGGTAAAAAACTTGCAAGCGCTTGCTAAAGGGGAAGTCCTACCTACACCAGGAGACTTCGCCGTCATTATGTCCATTTTAGCTACGCCTGAAGAGGAACAAAAATTGATTTGGCATGAAACGTTTAAGCATTCTTTCTACAACGATTCTGGAGGTGTAAAAGAAGATGAGTGTGAGTGTAGTGAGCATTCTGAATCAGCAGGGCTGGAATTATAAATTGTCTTACGAAGGAGTTTCGATTATTGCTCCTACAAAGCGACACGCTACCCACCTTGCGCAAAACTACGGTTATGCTCTGACTGAAACCGCAGCAAAAATTAAAGGTAAGGTGCGGATAGGATGGAAAGGTTGCAAGCAACCTATTGTGTTTTACGAGTGGATGGCATCTCACGAACTGCCTACACCTGTCGAAACGAGCGAACGCATCTTAACTGTAGAAGGTGCAATCTTTTGCAGTCAGTTGCGCTTACCGGTGGAGTTGTTGCGCCGAATAGTTGCAGCAGCTGAAAATGAGTCTCCAGTCAGTATAGTCAGACAAGATGACCGTAAGCAGATCATTGTTAACCAGCCAATGGCTGACATGTTACAAACTCCCCCGGAAACTGCCACTCAAAGGGTGATGACCAAATTTTGGCTACCCGAAGATTTAGCAGAACTGGAACAACGACTACGCAATGAGGGGCGATTCACTTGGACTTATTCTGGTGGACTAAACGAACGAACTTGGGCAATCTTAACAACCCGATTCGAGACTTTCGAGGTTGAGGGCGTGTGGTACAGACAGGGGACTTGCCTAGCAAGCCCTCAGCTTATACCAATTCCACCTGAGATTCTTTCTCAGGCTTAAGTAGACAATTTGAACACGTTAAGAACTGAAAAGTTATCAGGTGCGTCAATCATTTCACAGGAGTCAGGAGTCAGGAGTCAGGAGTCAGGAGTCAGGAGTCAGGAGTCAGGAGTCAGGAGGCAGAATAAGGGGACGTTATAAAAGGCCTACCATGTGCAGCAGACCGTGACCGGTGACTAGCTCGATGATCAATGCAATAAAGCCTAGCATGGCGATCCGACCATTCCAAACTTCGGCTGAGGTGGTCATACCCCACTCCCAACTCTCTGGTGGGTACATTTTAACCTTTTTCTTCATTTTCGTGACCTGTGAGAGCTTGAGGCTGGGAGATTTCAGCGCATCAAGCACTAGGTCTGCTAGTGCTTTAATAAAGACTGGATGGGTATTGGGAGCGGCTACGCGTCGAAAGTTGTGAATTCCTGATTCTTCTGCTAATTCCCGATACTCAATATCAATTTCTTGTAGTGTCTCAATATGTTCTGAGACAAAACTGATCGGTACGACGACTAAATCTTTTACACCTTTAGAGCCTAGTTCTTTGATAGCATCTTCAGTGTAGGGTTGGAGCCACTCTACTGGACCTACGCGACTTTGGTAAGCTAAGGTGTAGTAGTTTGGTCGATTCAGGGTCTGCATGATCAGGTAAGTGCATTCCTCAATTTCTTGCTCATAGGGGTCGCCTGCTTCTTCAACGTAGCTTTTAGGAACGCCGTGAGCGCTGAAGAACAGATGAGCCTCGTCCGGATTAGGTAACTGATTCAGTTCTTGGGCTATAAGTTCTGTCATGGCTTGCAAGTAGCCATGTTGTTTGTGCCACGACGGAATGACGGTATAATCGATGCACTGAAGCTTTGAGTTTTCTTTCCAAAGTTTTTCTAACAGCCGGAAGCTGGAGCCACTGGTACTGATGGAAAATTGTGGATAAAGAGGTAAGATTACCAGACGTTCAATCTCGTCTTCGATAATTTTGGCGATCGCTTCCTCGGTGTAGGGATGCCAGTAACGCATTCCCACATAGATACTAGCTTCTTGTCCTAAGGCACGCAGTTGTTCTCTCAGGGCTTCTCCTTGAGCTTCAGTGATGCGTCGCAGTGGGGAACCCCCTCCGATTTGCTTATAGTTCTCTTGAGATTTCTTTACTCGCCGGGAGGAAATAAACCAAGCTAGGGGTTTTTGCAACCAGGGAAAGGGTAGGCGAATAATTTCAGGATCAGAAAACAGGTTAAACAGAAACGGCCCGACATCATCTAGTTTATCTGGACCACCGAGATTGAGTAATAAGACGCCTACACGACCCATAACAGTATAAGTCCCCCAACCTTTTCAGATTTTTTACTAATGTTAACAATATCTCTTTATTAAATATATAAGTTAAAGGTAAGGAAAGAAGCAGTGGCGACAATTTTACGAGATTTAAGTTACCGTTACCAGTGGTTTTACGATAGTATATCGCGCCTAGCGGCTTTGAGCGTAGGCGGAGAAGCGCATTTCCGGCAACTAGCTTTACAGGGTTTAACAATTCATTCAGATACTAAAATTCTAGACCTATGTTGTGGTAGTGGTCAAGCAACACAATTTCTGGTGAAATCTTCACAAAATGTTACAGGTCTGGATGCTTCACCCTTATCGCTGAAACGGGCGCGAGAGCATGTCCCAAGTGCATCCTATGTGGAAGCCTTTGCAGAAGAGATGCCTTTTGCAGATAACCAGTTTGATATTGTACACACTAGCGTTGCACTTCATGAAATGAAGCCACAGCAACTACGAAAGATTATTCAAGAGGTCCATCGGGTATTGAAGTTGGGAGGGGTGTTTACGTTAGTAGATTTTCATACTCCTAGTAATCCAATATTTTGGCCTGGGCTATCGCTGTTTTTGCTGTTGTTTGAGACGGAGACGGCTTGGGAACTACTAAAAACTGATTTGGTTGGTTTGTTGGTAGAAACTGGCTTTGAGGTGAATAAGCACATTTTGTATGCAGGTGGGAGTTTGCAGGTGATACAGGGAAGAGTTGACGGTTAACTGTCAACAGAATTAAGTCCGTAAGTTAAATGTGGAACACTCTGCGGCTTGATTGTATTCCTTCTGGATTTCTCAAGTTATTTCTTCTGAAAGATATACAGATTTTAGGGCAACTTATAAATTAATAACATCAATAAAAAAAGTGGCATAAATTAGAAATAAAGGTAGTTGAAACAATGAATCTTCTTGCTTGGTTGGTTCTAGGTCTTCTAGCTGGCGCGATCGCCAAAGCTATTTATCCCGGTTATCAAGGTGGTGGAATTCTGGCGACAATTGTATTAGGAATTGTTGGCGCTTTTATTGGTGGAACTTTAGGTGTTCTTTTAACTACTGGACAATTAGCTATAGCAGCGCCCACCTTTAGTCTTGCTGGTTTAGCTTTAGCTGTCATTGGTTCACTGGTCGCTATTTGGCTTTGGTACTCTTTTTCTCGCAGAGCACTTTAATATCATGTTCGTTTAACGAGTTATAAAATAATTCGTTTGTAGTTGCGCTTTAGCGAAGACAGAGCAACTACAAACGTAGTCTAAGTCTTCATGGGAACATAATATAAATACTTAACACAGAGACAAATTGAGAGGCGAAAAACCCGGTTTCTTTAAGAAACCGGGTTTTTGAAACTTCATAATCACAATAGAAGTAAGATTGCTATAGTTGAGTACAAACAATAATCCAACCACCAGAGGTAATATGCTGAACATGCAGTGGTTTTATTTTTGGGTGAAGCAGTGGTACAACAATTATTTCACCTGCGTTACCCGCCAGCTAAGTTTTAGGTTAACCCAAAAATTCCAAACGGTAGCAGCAGCGATCGCAATTAAGTTGGCAATGTAAGCGTTGGGAATGATGAAATTGTACACCAGATTCAATATCAACACATTCAACACTAGACCGACAAGGCAAATTATATTGAATTTCAAAAATCGCTTTAAGCGCTGACGCCATTTCTGTTGTTGCATGGAGACATCAGCAAAAGTCCAACTATCGTTCCAAAAGAAATTATTAAGAATCGCAATTTCACCTGAAATGATTTTGCTGCGAGTCAAGGGTAAACCCAAAGTCGTAGGATCATGGAGCAGGTAAAGAATCACCATATCCACAAATACCCCACTCAGCCCCACCACGCCAAAGCGGATGAAACGACCAATAGGGAAACCAGTCATGCTTTGACTAAGTCCTTTAAGCCGCCCTGTTGAAACGCGCAACCGGATCAAGTGGCGTACATAATCTACATACTGCTTCCATGTCACCTTACTTTCACCCTCTTGGCGCTCAGAGAACACGTAACCAACCTCAGCAATTTTGCCCATGTTACCGCGACCGATCACCTCAAGCAAAATTTTGTATCCTACAGGATTAAGCGTTGCACCAACGATCGCACTTCGGCGCAGTAGAAAATACCCACTCATGGGATCTGAAACCCTGCCGAGTACTCTTGGTAAAATAATCAATCCCAAGAGTTGAGCACCACGAGACAAGAAACGCCTGATAAAACTCCAACTACTTACCCCACCGTCTTCTAAATGGCGACTTGCAACTGCCAAATCTGCTCCCTCGTCAATTGCATGCAACAGTTGCAACAGCACATGGGGTGGATGTTGCAAATCCCCATCAATGACTCCTAGAACACTCCCTCTCGCGACTTGCCATCCGCGAATGACTGCAGAAGAAAGTCCCCGTTCCTGTTGGCGTCGCATCACCCGCAACTGAGGGTATTCTGGCATCAGCGACTGTGCAATCTCCCAAGTGCCGTCTGGACTGTTATCGTCTACGACAATCAACTCATAGTTTCCGCTGTTGGCTTCATCCAATAAACCACTCAGTATCTCAACGATTTTTTTGATATTGGCAGCCTCTTTATAGGTGGGAATCACCAGAGAAAAGTGAATGGGTTCACCACCTGCACCCTCAGTGGTAAGAGACAATTCCGAAATCTGCAATTGACCAGTAGGTACTGACAAAAGTGAATTAGGTTCGATGATACTCATGCAGAAAAGATTACGTGGGGAAAGGTAATTATGCTTGAAAATGTGTCCGGAATAGTATATCTACTAAGTTGTTAGTCCTTTTTTATACACAAATGCCATAATTCTTCAAAACTATTATACATCATACAGTAGTTTTTACATGAATTTTCTCTTTTCTGCTACTAGTGGTCTGTCAAATTCATTTTGATGGGTTGGTAGTGTGAGCGTCTCGCTCACGAAGCGAGCTTTCCGGCTCGCACTACCCATCAAAATTAATGACATAAACTACTAGTGCTCTGTGTCATTAATTTTGACGGGTTGGTAGTGTGAGCGTCTCGCTCACGAAGCGAGCTTTCCGGCTCGCACTACCTAGCAAAATTAATGACATAAACTACTAGTCCACTAAGGAAGCTTCGTTTACAGCAGATTGCAAGTAATTAAAGTACAATGCTTTTGTCTCAAAGCTAGACACAAAGCCTTATTTGTCCGGGCGGAGTTACCCCGCCTCTACTATATGAAAACAGCTTCAAATTTGTTACTTAAACTTTCGCGGCGTTTGTTTGAAGATTCAGAGCAGCAAGAGAGATTCGTTGAGGTTTTAACTCATCCTCAACCATTCCATCCCTGCATTCTTTGGTGTCAGGAAAAGCCAGAAGTTTCCCCTTTTAGAGTAGAAAAACCATCGCTTTGGCAACCTCAATTTATTGATCGGTTATCCTGGGGAGAAAAACCCGGTCAACATCCTTTACACGAAAAAGGATATTTTTATTGTTTAGATTTTTCTTCTGTTTTTGCAGCTTGTACTTTATTAACAATTCCTAGTTCCGCAAAGGTAGTTTTTGATATGTGTGCTGCACCAGGAGGAAAGAGTATCTTTGCCTGGAAAGTTTTGCATCCTGACTTGTTAATAAGTAATGAAGTGATTGGCAAACGCCTGGGAATGCTAATTTCTAATTTGAAGCGTTGCTATATTAAACCTTCTGTTGTGGTTGGCAGAGATTCCAGTATTTTGGCAGAAATGATGCCTTTATCTAGTGATCTCGTTTTAGTAGATGCTCCCTGTACTGGACAATCTTTACTTGCTAAAGGGGACAAAGCACCAGGATGTTTTCATCCTACTGCTATTAACAAGAGTGCAAATAGACAAAAAAGAATTATAGCGAATTCTGCTAAAATTGTTGCACCTCAAGGCTATCTTGCTTATATGACTTGTACTTATTCGCCTGAGGAGAATGAGCAGGTTTGTGAGTGGCTATTGGAACGTTTCCCTCAGTTTAAAGCAGTTGAGATTAGTTGCTTAAGGGAATATCAATCGCATTTAACGACAGTACCTTGTTATCGAATGTTTCCTCAAGACGGGTTGGGTGCTGGTGCATTCACTATGCTTTTGAAGAATACTGAGGAAGGGGAAGTAAAGGAGGTGGATTTGAATGTTTTGTCTAAGATTTGGGTTAATATGAACCATCAGGAATAGTAGGACGCCTTAATGCCGTGTAACGCATATTTTTTCAGAAAATGTGTATTTTTATCCTGAGTTTCAATATTTATGTCAAATTTTTACAATTTTGGTCTTACTGTAAGTGTTTGCGTGTTATATGTAACTACACACACTTGAGTGCGCCCTAAAAACATGAAAATGCAAAAAAACACCCACAACACTAATGTGTTCAAGGTGTTAAATGCCTTCAAAGCCAAAATCTTCTTATTAGTCTGCGTTTTTGTCGTTAGTTTTTTTGGTGTTCTGCTATCAAATTGGTTAATGACAAGCCAATCGGCTCTTGCTAGGGTTGATCTTCTGCAGCCTTCTCCAAGCCAACCGTTAGGCTATTACGACTATTTTGGCAAACTCCTTAGTCCTCATCAAGCAGCAGAGTTAGTTGAAAAGCACAAACTCGACCCGCGTGACCCAACATCATATCAACGAGTAGGAGCAGTTCAAATCACTCAGGATTTGATTGCTCAAGGTGAAAATATATTTTTCAACCGCAAGATTGGGGACACATTTGGTCTGCAAAGAGTATTTGGTTTTGCACAGGGTATTACTCGCATCTTGCCTGAACTTACCACAGCCATTACCAATTTGCAGGGTCAGCCGACGACAAACTTACAAATTACCCTGTTGAACGATATAACTTTAGGTAGTCGGACTTTTCCTAAAGGCTCTGTCATTAATACAGGCTTAAAAGTGGAGAAGGGAAATTCTTTCCCTATAGGATTAACACCTACTATCGACATCACCTGTGCTCTTTGTCATGTATCCCTTTCAAATCAGGGTGAACGTCTCGCGGGAGTACCTAATGGTGAAATTGCGACTCCTCTGCTGGTTGCTTTGGCACCAAATACATCTGCTGGGTTTGCAAGGTTGAATTTCAACCCCCTAGACCCACAATACAAAGGCAATGGTAAGACTATTTTGGACAGTCAAGGTAACCTTGTAGAATTACCCGATCCTGATAAGTTGGAACAAGCTTTCGACGACGCTGTGTTAGATGTACCTTTTGGTAACTTTGAAAGTTCTTCAGATGGCATCAACAACACCACCCAAATTCCTAGTGTCTTCACATTTAAGGATCATCCTTATTTCTTGGATGGACAGTTTGCTGTGGGACCGTTTGCTGGACTGAGTGCTGTTGGTAACGGTGTTCATTCTTCAGAAATCAATTTTTTTGCAGCCTCTCAACTAAGTGCAGCAACTCTTAACGTTGACCCAGAAGTTTATATCGGCACATTGCTTCAGAATTCTGCCGATCCCAGCCTACGTTTACCGGCAGGAGATCCAGTCAAACCCTCAGAGTGGCTGCGGAAGGTTGCGCCAGATGTGACACAAGCTGAGTTAGAAAGCCAAGTCGCCGCCCCTGGTACTGGAACTTATCCAAACTTACGACCCAGCTTGGTGACATACAACGGTTTGATTTTCAGCCCGAATACTGGAAATCCGGAGGATATTGCTAGTGGGACTTTCCTCTTTGCTGACAATGCCATGTCTGCTTTCCAAAATAGCTTAGTACCACCTCCCAATCGCACTCCTGAAAACTTGCAAGCGTTGAATACAGGTTCTGTTAAGCGTGGGGCAAGAGTGTTTGAGGAAGCCAAATGTACAACTTGTCACATTGCGCCCTTCTTCACTGACAACAAAATACATCCAATAGATGAAATTGGTACGAATTCAGCCCGTGCCAGGTCTCGCCTAAAACTGAAGGATTTGTTAGTACCACCCCAACTTTATACCTTCAACACTGCCGTTCCCATACCTAATAACGCTGAAGTACTAGATATACCAACTGATAGCATATCCGATAGTCCCACCACCCTACCTAAGGGTATATTGCCGAATGGTGGTTACAAAACGACTTCCTTACGTGGCTTGTATTCTAGCGCACCATATTTACATGATGGTGGTGTAGCAGTGCGGGCAGGAAGTTTGAAGGTTGACTCAAATGGTAGCTTTAATGTTGTTGACCCTAGTGGGTTAGGTCTGACTGGCACTCTCAGCCAAGGCTTACCTGCCGATGCTGCTAGCAGCTTGCGTGCCTTAGTTGACCGTGGACTTCGTGCTTTAGTTGTGAAAGCAAACCAAGCTTACCCTCCTTTAGTGCGCAGTAACCTTGATGGCACAGGACATGACTTTTACGTGGATAGTCAAGCTGGGTTTAATCCAAGCCAGCAAACAGACCTGATTAATTTCTTGTTAGCACTTGATGATAACCCTAGTAGCTTTTAATTAAAGCTGTAGGCAATTTCGACTTTCAGCGACAAGTACCACAGATTAAAGTTCGTAGTTGCGCTTTCTTCGTCAAAGGGCAACTACAAGCAACGACTATCAAGTCGGCACCAATTCACCTGGACGCAAGATAGACCACTTACCGGTTTCCCGCTTAAAGCTCAGACATCCCACCACATCCCATTCCATTTCAATCACATCTTCTTTGGTACGGATATTGACGTTGATGGAGGGTTCATTCGGGTCAAAATCAGGCGTTTCAGTTAAGTGGGGTTGTTGGTGCTGTCCTTCTACTGCGTGGTAGGTGATACAGCGGTCTACGTAGTGACAGTTCACGCAAATACACATAATAGAACCAACTTTGGTGACCTTTATTGTTAATGTAACTTAAGCCAAATCATTATTCACTAGTCGTTGGGTTTATTTTTATTACAATGCAGCGTTTCGTCCCTTCTACCCTCTCTCCCAAATCTTGGCCCTTTAGCCTAGAATTCTTGCCACAAACAGCTTATATGGTTGGTGGTGCTGTGCGGGATGCTATGTTGGGAAGAACTCGTGAATATCTGGATCTAGATTTTGTTCTCCCATCTCACGCAGTAAAGGTAGCCCGAAAAATTGCAGCTTATTACAAAGCTGGCTTTGTTTTACTCGATTCAGAACGACAAATCGCCCGTGTGGTGTTTCCCCACGCCACAGCTGACTTTGCCCAACAAGAAGGAGATAGTTTAGAAATTGACTTGCACAGGCGGGATTTTACAGTGAATGCGATCGCCTACAATCCCCACACCCAAGAAATCATTGACCCTTTGCAAGGCTACGTTGACATTGAACGACGGATTTTGAGAATGGTCTCACCCGCCAATTTGGAAGATGACCCGTTACGATTACTCAGGGGATATCGCCAAGCCTGTCAACTTGGTTTTACCATTGAACCAGCGACTCAAACAGCAATTCGTACTTTAGCCCCACACATCAATAAAGTAGCAGAGGAACGAGTCAGGGCAGAATTGGGTTATATGCTGCTTGAATCTCAAGGGACTGTTTGGCTTAGAAGTGCTTGGGAAGATGGTTTACTAACCCCTTTCTTTAAATCCGCCACTAAAGAAAGTTTCATTCAACTAGCAGCAGTTGATACAGCTGCTTCCGTGCTAGCAGAAACTTGGCAGCAGCTAGAAGTGGATCTGCGAAAATACGTGCGCAGTACCCTCAAAACCAGTTTGTTAGGTGTTGCCAAACTCGCCTGTCTTGTTAACCCAGAACCCGAAGCAGCAGAAGTAGAGTTGCAAGAACTGACTTATAGTAGGGCCGAAATTAAAGCTGTAGTTACAGCTCTAAGGCTATTCCCACAGCTAAAAGCTCTCCCAATGTCTTGGAGAGAACAGTATCTTTTATTTCAAGAAGCTGGGTTTGTATTTCCAGCGATCGTCGTTTTAGTAGTAGCACATGGTATTATGGTAGAGGCTATTGCACCCTTAATCAGCCGCTACCTTAACCCTGATGATCTGGTCGCTCATCCCATGGCATTAGTCAGTGGGAAGGAATTAATTATAGCATTGAACATTCCCGCTTCGCCACAAATAGGCAAATTGCTGACAGAAATTGCCGTGGCGCAAATTGAAGGTAAAATCTCGACAGCAGCAGAAGCTATAGAGTTTGCACGTCACTTAATTGACCAAACAAGGCAAAAGTAAAAAGTAAAAAGGCAAAAGTAAGAGTCATAAAATTGGTGAGAGGCTACTGACTTTATTAAAAAAAAGATACAGATTTGTTCCCTTGACATGTGGTGCAAGAAACAAGGTGTCCTTTTTAAATCCCCGCTAATTTGATTTTCTTTTTACTTTTTAACAATGACTATTGACTGTTGACTAATTCTGTTTGCTGTAGTGCTAAACGCCAAACCTCATAGCCTGGTTGGCTGAGATGCAAGCCATCTGTGGTTAAATCTTCCCGCAAGTTGCCTTGAAAATCTGTGAACCAACTATAGAGATTTAAATAATTAGCTCCTTCTTGTTTAGTAATAAGTGCTAGTTGATAATTAATGTGACGAATTCGACTATTAGGAATTGTGGGCAAGCGAGTAGGTAGAATTGATTGAATAATGATTTGAGTTTTTGGGTGAGTATGCCTCAATCGACGAACAATCAGACGGTGATTGTGCAAAACAGTTTCATCGGTTGCTCCTTTTCGCAAATCGTTAATTCCAGCCATGACATAAATGACATCCGGTCTGGTTTCCGAAAAAGCAGACAATCTTTTTAAGATGCCTTCAGAAGTATCTCCTGATATTCCCTGATTCAGCCACAATTTACTAGTAGGCAGTTTTTCTTTAGGAAACCACATACTTAAAGAATCACCGACCAAGATCCCCAAATGATTTACACCTTGACCTTGACTCATTGCTTTGGCTTCCATAGCCAGTAAACTTTTCCACTCCTCATATGTTATTTGCCGCTTTCTTGCTAACGCCCACAATGACTGCAAATTATCATTAGCCAAGTGCGTCGTAGAGATTTGACCTGCTTTCAGTGCTGCTAATCTTTGGTAGTAAAGTTGACTTCCAGATATGAGTTGCTGGTTAACTGGTAGAGAGTTTGAGTTGAGAGATGATTTGACTGGCACTTGCAAACTATGGTCGCTAAATTCCGGTGAAGAAATGTTTACAGATGGAACTATTTTTTCGCCTACTGTAGGCTGCGAATCCTGAGGAGAATCCCACAGCACACCATAATTTTCTGGCTGAATACTTGACAGTTGTGATAGAGCCGATGCTGGTATTGCCAATCCTGTTAACAAGCCTGCTCCTGCTGCTAACAGATAAAAGTCCTTCATCGTTTTACATCTCCTCTAATCACGGCTTTTACTATTGACAACATGAGCTGACTGTTCTCAGGAAAATGTGAGGTAAGAATACAGAATTCAGGAGTCAGGAGTCAGAATTGTTAAAGAATCAGGAGATTACAGAATCCACCTTTCGCTCTTGATACAGATACCAAAAGAAAGATAAATTCTGATTCCTGACTGCTGTTTCTCTTCTTTGGTTTGGTGTTGGGGTTGTACAGATACCAAAAGAAAGATAAATTCTGACTCCTGACTCCTGACTCCTGAATTCTGATTTTGTTCTTTACCTTACACTAAATGGGTGTAGAAAATTTCTCCAAGGCATTGTATTTACAATCTCTTTAAAATTGACGCGACCACTCGCTGGGCCAGCGTTCAACCACTACTTTTGTTTGGGTAAAAAACTCTACTGCATGATGGCTTTGACCGTGCAGGTCACCAAAAAAGCTTTCTTTCCAGCCACTAAAAGGAAAAAACGCCATAGGTGCCGCAACTCCTATATTAATACCAATATTTCCAGCTTCTGCTTCATAGCGGAATTTGCGAGCAGCTGCACCGCTGGTGGTGAACAAGCAAGCCATATTACCATATTGTCCGCTGTTAACTAGGGCGATCGCCTGATCTATCGTGTCTAAGTGGATCAAACTCAAAACCGGGCCAAAAATTTCAGTGCGGGCAATTTCTGCTGTGGGATCGACGTTTTGTAGAATAGTTGGTCGGATAAAATTGCCCTTTTCATACCCAGGAATATTTGGGGATCGCCCATCTACCAACAGGGTTGCACCTTCATCTGCTCCCTTTTGAATGAATCCCTCAATCCGCGCTTGACTCTGGGCGTTGATCACAGGGCCCATTTCCACACCTTGATCTAAACCATTACCGACAACACGTTGTTTGGCAGTCTCAGCGATCGCTTCTGTAAAAGTTTGACGTGCTTTCCCCACAGTCACTGCGATCGAAGCTGCTAGACAGCGTTGTCCAGCACAACCAAAGGCACTATCAGCAGCAATGCGTGTGGTCATGTCTATATCCGCATCTGGTAAAACGATCAGTGGGTTTTTTGCACCACCTTGGCATTGAACCCGTTTGCCATGAGTTGCAGCACGACTATATATATATTTAGCGACAGGTGTCGAACCAACAAAGCTAATTGCTCGAATCTTAGGATGATCTAAAATTGCATCTACAGCTTCCTTTGCACCATTGACGAGGTTGACAACACCTTTGGGTAACCCAGTTTTCTCAAACAACTGGAAAACTTTTTGCATTGTCAGTGGCACTTTTTCTGATGGTTTGACGATATATGTGTTTCCACAAGCAAGGGCATAAGGCAAAAACCAAAACGGAATCATCCCTGGAAAGTTGAAAGGACCGATGACCGCTGCGACCCCCAGAGGTTGCCGAATCATCATCTCATCAATACCTTTAGCAACGTCTTCCAAGTTCGTTCCCTGCATCATGATGGGAATACCGCAGGCAACTTCCACATTTTCAATGGCACGACGCATCTCACCTTTAGATTCAGCCAAAGTCTTACCACATTCTAGGGTAATTGTGCGAGCTAAATCTTCAAAATGCTCATCCATCAGGTTCTTGAGTTTAAATAAATATTGCACTCGTTCCGTTGGTGGAGTGCGTCGCCAAGTCACAAAAGCTTCTGCTGCTGCTTGTGCTGCTTGATCGACTTCAGTTGCTGTTGACAGAGGAACTTGAGCCAGTATTTCTGCTGTAGCTGGGTTGATAACTTCTAAGTATTCTGTAGCGTTCGATGCACACCATTGACCATTAATATAGTTCGGTAAGGTATGAGTTGTATTCATGAGGGCGATGTCGGATGAGCAGAATTGAATATACAACAATATTAGTAGTTTAGAATTTATGCTTAATATGAATGCCCAAACGCCTTTGAGCAAGGTTACCCGCGCTCATCCTCTTCCTCTCGTTCTAATAGTCGATCAACTTTATTTTCTATTGACGTGAGTTTTCTAAGAATTGTGGGGCGATCGCTATCCACAGAAGCTAGTAAATTTGCTACTCCCTCTTGTATATTTGTCAATCGTTCCACAACATTTTGTAGTCTGATCATTCCTTCTCGTAGATCCTGCCGTTCCTGTCGATCTTCCGCCATTGCATCCAACATAGCTTGGGCTGTTCTGGCATTACTCTCTACAAGTTGTTTTAGTTCTTCATTAGTCATTGCAATCCTGCTTTCGAGTTCATTTAAGACTATATTAATCGTTTAGAAGTTCCCCATATACTAATGATAAATCACCATGCCATACAGTCAGTTCACTCTCAGCAAGGCAAAGAAGGCGTTTGATCTCACCATCGCCGAAGGATCTCCGTTCTTCCCGGAGATTGAATCCATATCCCCCAGTTCCAGATTAGCAAGTGAACTCGAAGACCTACCTTGGACTATTGCTGTCGGTTCGGAAAAGGCTCGTTCTGAAGCCATTGTCTATCCAGTACTTCAGGAAGTCAGGCGTATCTTTAATCGTCAGATCAGTTTATTCTCTGGACGAGAGTTCAATGTTGATCCAACCTGTGACTTAACTGGTTATGTTGACTTCTTGATCAGCCATTCACCCGAACAACTGATTATCGAAGCCCCTGTTGTTGTGGTCACTGAGGCGAAAAAAGCCGACCTCAACGAAGGACTAGGACAATGTCTGGCGGAGATGGTCGCGGCTCAACGCTTTAACGAAGCCTGCGACAATACAATTTCCACCATTTACGGTGTTGTCAGCAGTGGTACTCAATGGCGGTTCATGAAACTTGAAAAACAAACAGTCACAATTGACCTAACCGACTACCCCCTCCCACCAGCAGACCAGATTCTCGGCTTTCTGGTATGGATGGTCAAGGGGAATGTACTCGCACCGACCGACTAGTCAGGTGGGTGTTCATTCATAATCGCAAGGACTCGACGCATATTAATCACACCCTCACGGTTAGTTTGGAGTCGGGCAACCGTTGCCCGTCCAATCGCTGTAATACCGAGCATTTGAGTTGTATCTTCGTTCCAAGTGAAATGCTGGTTCCAGTCAAGAAGCCGGGGATGAAAAAGAGGAGCAAGCTTTCCTGTGGCTGGATCGGGTGCTTCAGTTTTGTTGTACTTGTAGTTGTTGCAAGTTTGGCAGGATAGAGCAAGATTGTCTGCTTGAGTTTGACCACCCCGACTAACAGGTTGGATGTGGTCAATGACTAGTGGATCGATGGCGTATTTCGCTTGGCCGCGGCAATATTCACACAAACCACGGGCTCGATCAAAAACCAGTTGTCTCAGTGACATAGGAACATACTCACTGGACATAGGTAACAGGCTGAATGCCCAGTTTTTCTACGAGTTCTGATAAAGAAACTTGGCGAATTTGAGCCA
The DNA here is from genome assembly GCA_903903925.1 of uncultured cyanobacterium. Classification (GTDB taxonomy): domain Bacteria; phylum Cyanobacteriota; class Cyanobacteriia; order Cyanobacteriales; family Nostocaceae; genus Stigonema. The sequence continues at coordinate 831 of CAIVAU010000022.1, read as the reverse complement.
GGTTAGCTAGGGCTTCGAGACGTTGGGCACCGAGTTGTTCGATCTGATTGCTGAGTTGGAGCAGGGTGTTGTACTCAGCGTCCGTGAGAGTTTCCGCTTCGAGTTTCCCACGAAGCGTTTGGTACTGAGCGCGGAGTTCTAGGTCAACACCTTGGTTAATTTTATGGAGCAGTTGAGCTTCTTCTAATGTCTGGACGTTCGCTTTGCGGTGGGCACGAAGGATGACGACCTGCTGGAGGAGCCGATCCAGATCTGAAGAGTCCAATTGATTAGCTGCCTGAATGAGTTCTTCGAGGCTCATAGGGGCATCCTTTGGATATTACGGAATTTTTTCTATTATAAAGCGCCAATCGCAAATCCGATTTATCGGGAAGTATTACCCACAGTATTAACAGTGACACCGATGGCTTCGTTGCCTCAAATTGCAGGTTGACAACGGCTGTTTTTTTGGTTATACTGTTTATAATGGGAAACTGTGCGCTCATATATCTGCCCAATAAAGCTGACAAAATTCCTATGCCTCGTTGGTTCAATACCGCTGGTCCTTGTAAGGCTGACATCCACTACATGTTACCGCCTACCATTCGGTTGCCAAATTTGCAGAGGTTCATTGCCCAACAAAATTATTTTGTGATTCATGCACCTCGACAAACAGGTAAAACCACCGCAATGTTAGCACTGGCGCAACAACTGACAGAAGGTGGAGATTATACAGCAATCATGGTATCTGCAGAAGTTGGCGCACCTTTTAGTCATGACCCAGGAGCAGCAGAACTAGCAATGCTCGGAGCTTGGCATGATGTAGCCATTGATAGTTTACCACCACGTCTA